>JAZOUB010000015.1:0-287067 GCA_045657945.1 Bacteroidaceae bacterium
AAAAAGGTTCAAATACAAGGCTTAGGCAAACGAGTGAAACGCAAAGCTCGCTTTAGCGTTTTACAACGAGTGCAGCAAAGGCTCGCCAAAGGCAGCCGGCTTGCGAAGCCATAATCCTCTTTTAATCACTTATTACTTTACCAAAACTTTTTTACCACCTACAATGTAGATACCCGGCGCTGTAATTTCCTCTACACGGCGGCCGGTGAGGTCGTAGATAGTTTTCACCTCTCCGTTTTCACCTTTCACCTCGCTGATGCCTGTTGTGCCGTCCCAGTCAAAGCCGTAGAATGCAACAGTCTTGTTAGGAACTACACTTGCAGGCAAGTATGCCTTGTTGGCGTTGTTCAACCAAGAAGTACCGTTTGCCAATGCCTTATAAAGACCAACTGTGCCATCTACAACACCAAGAACATAAGCCTCACCCTCAATATTCTTGTCTGTGACAGTACCCTCAAGGAGATTACCTTCAACATTTGCAGTAGCCTCTGCAGCGTAGCTGAATGTATAGTTGCCCTCAGCAGCCTTTACAATGATACCTGTTTTTGCTGGGAGAACACCTGTTACCTGTGTCAATGTTACATAACCGTTATTAACTTCTGTTACAGTGTAAGCCTCAACATTTGTAGGAATTGCAGCATTGAAATCGAGGAACAATGTAGCCCACTCTGTTTCGCCAACAGCAAGAGTGTAAAACTCATCAACTACAGGTTCTGCAACTTGTAATAGGATATCAAAACATCCACCTTCAACGATATTCTTATCATAAGCACCATTTTCTCCCTTGCTTATCATTGCACGCACAACAATAAGGTCACCAGGTTTGTGATTCTCGCTTACTGTAATCTCATAAGGCAATTTTATATAAGTAGTCTCACCAGATTTAAAGTTTTCCAAATCGGCAAAATCCTCTACTCCAAGCTCCTCACACATCAAGTCTTTATTGCGACCCAAAATTGCATAAGGGTCACCGTTTGCTTCCCATTGGCAAGTATAGTAACCATATTTCTTTTCCGTTCCATCACAGTCAATTTGGTAAAGAGCGATATCACCCCAGTGCAACTCGTATGTCAAAGCCAAAGAATATGTCTCACCCGGAACGACAGTAAAGGCTTCATTCTTGAAAGAAGATGTGACACCCTTTGTATAATCAAAACCGGAAACGTTCTCGCCATTAAACTCCACACCCGCTATAACATGCGTGCCACCACCGTCGCTAAATGTTGGTTTATCTATTGCAGCATACCAATCATCGGTGTTCGCAAATTTCTCAAATTCAGCAACATAATCCTTATCGCCTTCGGTTTTATCAACATATTCTGCAGATGTAGAGACCTCTTCTCCGCCTAATGTCCAACGAACGAACTTATAACCGTAGGCAGGTACAGCAGAAAGTACAACATCACCATCAGAAGCAACCTCTCCAGCCGCGCCATTCACTGTAACAACACCACCCTCTGCCGGACTTGCTGTTACAGATATAGTACGCTCCTGAACTGTTGCCTCATACTCATACACCTCAAACTCCAACAACTGGAACCAAACCGCAGAAGCCTGTGTAAACCTGAGCCTAATCTGTTTTGTATATATACCACCTGCGTTGCGTGTCACAACTTCATTTGGCTGAATCCCATTAAGAGACTCACCAACCTGAACCCAGTTACCACTATTATTCTCATTAACCTCAATTACAGCACCATCTGATGGCAAGTCACCATTGGCAAAATATAGTTTTATATCACCTACATTTTTAGAACTGCTCAAATAAACAGTGAATGTATAACCAGCCTGTGGGTTACCGTTCGACCAGTACTTGGTGCTGAGAGAACCGTCAAAAGCATTTTCTACTGCATAAGTTTGATAGGCGTATATGGATGATTCTCCATATCTTATCGACAGTTTGTCGGCCTTTGCATTTGTGAATGATAACATTGACATCACAAGTGCTAAAATAAAAGTAAATCTTTTCATAGTTAAATATTTTGTGTTTATGTTTTTCAATTGATGCAAAGATAGCACTATTTTATTGAAATGCATAAAATTGTATAATTTATAACATGACAACACAACATCAAAAGTAATGGCGAGGGAAATTCCTCGCCATTACTATTTAATTCACAAAGGTTACCCCATAGGTAAATCTGTGGTTACCACAAATTACCCCACTGGCGGTCATTCTCTTTACCGAGCTGACCTCCGTTTGAGGTATCCACTGTCTTCTCGTTATCCAATTTCAATGAAGCTGCGAGCATTGACTCTGCTTCAACATTTACCTCTACCATGAGAGGTGATACATAAGTCTTCTTCATATATCGTTATTGTTTTTGTTTTCATTCTTATCGCGCCTGTAGGGGCAGACCGATGTGTCTGCCCTACATTTGCGCTATTTCTGCCGGGCGAACACACCGGTTCGCCCCTACATTTCGATTACCTATAAGTGAGATAAAAAGGCTCAAATACAAGGCTTAGGCAAACGAGTGAAACGCAAAGCTCGCTTTAGCGTTTTACAACGAGTGCAGCAAAGGCTCGCCAAAGGCAGCCGGCTTGCGAAGCCATAATCCTCTTTTAATCACTTATTACTTTACAAGTGTTTTTTTGCCATTTACAATGTAGATACCCGGCGCTGTAATCTCCTCTACACGGCGGCCTGTGAGGTCGTAGATAGCCTTAACCTCGTTCTCAACCTCTACATTCTCAACGCCTGTAGTACCCTCGCCGAAACGGAAACTGAAGCTTGCAGCACCCTGAGCAGATGCAGGAAGTGCGCTAACCGGCAAATATGCCTTGCCTGCGTTAGCTAACCAAGCTGTACCATCCAGTTGATTCATATCTGCTTTGTAGAAACCATACTCGCCATCAACACAACCAAGAACATAAGCCTCCTCGCTAATATAAGTGTTAGTCATTGTACCCTGGAGCAAGTTACCTGTAACCTCAGTTACTTCACCACTATAATAATTATCGTAAGTAGCTTCAATGCTACCACCCTTAAGAATTACACCAGTGCTTGCAGGAACTGCATTGTAAATCTGAGTCAATGTCACATAACCAGCATTTGCAGCTGTTACGATGTATGCCTCAACTCCATCTGGAATAGCAACAGGGAAAGCCGCATAGAATGAAGACCAAGTCTCAGTAGCAGGATCTTCCTCCTCAACAAACTCATAAGCAGAAGTGCTCTTCAAACCAGCAACACCAAAATAAGTTTCCAAAGTCGCAGTAAGAACTACTTTCTTTTTAAGATTACCCGGGTTATCTACAAGGTTCAATGCGTTACGGACATCACCTGAAGTCAACTGAACAACAAGACATTTTGTATAATCAGTCTCATCTGCATTATCTGCAATAAGTATATTAGCATTATTTTCAATTTCAGTTACATCAAATTTACAGTTTTCACCACCGTCGCCAAAAGATGTTCCATTAACAGCACCTACAATATAACCTGTAACAACTGCGGGAATCTGCTCGCCACCTACATAATAGTTGAAAGCATCAGCAACATTACCATTAACAGAATCAATTACCTTCTTATAGCTTACTGCTGCAACATCACTTTCAACACCATCAACCACTGCAATAGCTCTAACAACAGTTGTCTCTTCAATAGTGATTGGGGTAGAATAAACATCACTTTCAGTTGTAGGATTTTCACCATTCAATGTGTAGTAAATAACAGCACCCTCTGCTGCTGAAATCTCAAACTCAAGAGTTGGATAGAATTTTGAACCAGTTTCAACGCTGAATGTTGGAGCTGCAGGCTTTTCTTCTTGGCTTGCAGAAACGAGATAAGTAACAGTCAAAGCATCCATACGCACCTGGGCTGTAAGTTTTGCTACTGTAAATTTGTTACTTGTTCCATCAAGTGTTACTGTAACTTTGTCAGAAGAAGCTGTAGCCGCATCACCGATAGAATTCTTTAGAGTTGTTGCATAAGCGGAGGTATTACAATCAAAAACAATTTTTGTAATATTACCCGCACACTCAATAACCAACTCTGAGCCAGCGTACAATCTCACGGGATTAGTGTTGTTAACAACAGCATTTTGAGATGCTGATTTATTATTTGTAAATGTTACACCAGCATTAGCCCACACCTGAGAGTTACCATCCTGAGAGAGACGCTGAGCTGCACTTGCAAAAGAGATTGTAGCTTCCACTTCTTTTGCATTAGGGTCGAGTGGAATGTTCTTTGTATAAATTGCGCTGACAACCTCGCTTGAAAGTTCATCTTTAACTACCTTTGCATAAACAGTGGTTGTTTCTGTAATTTCCACAGATTCACCCTCTACCCAATCAGTTTCATTGTTCAATGAATAAAAAGCGGTAGCGCCCTCAGCTACATTTGTAATATAAACAGTCATTGAGTTGTCGAAGTTGCAAGCATCAGAGAGGGTAGGAGCATCTGGAGCTACAGGGGTTTCTGGTTCCTCCGGGTCAGGGGTTTCGCCACCGCCTTCGCCGGTGGTTTCTGTTGTAATAGTTATACTTACAACCTGAGAATTCTTACTATTAGTCACTTGCAAACGTAACACTTCACTTTGATATTCAGCCGGAATATCATATGAATAAAGAGAGGATTTAGTAGACCAAGTTTTTGCAGAAACGACTGAAGTACTGCCAGAATAAATACCAACAGTAACACTTGTTGAGTGACCTGATGATGATTTAGCTGTAACATTTGTTATCTTTTCACC
This sequence comes from Bacteroidaceae bacterium, assembly GCA_045657945.1. Classification (GTDB taxonomy): domain Bacteria; phylum Bacteroidota; class Bacteroidia; order Bacteroidales; family Bacteroidaceae; genus HGM04593. The sequence continues at coordinate 4,698 of JAZOUB010000015.1, forward strand.
GGCATAAGTTGGCAATTCAATATAAGCGCCACTTGTACCCCAAAGGAAATATCCGCTATTAAAATAACCTTTACCGCCTGCATTAAAAACATCACCTGTTGCTTTATCGTAAAAAGCATTAAGTTTGTTAGCTGAACCCGTCGCAACCGCAGTACTTCCGCCCTTAGTTGTAACCCAGTTAGTATTTTTACTAAAATCGTATGTATACGTTTTAGTCTCCGCCTGTACGCTGAACACCGCCAGCATCACAGCAAAAATTGAAAGTAAAAATTTTTTCATAATTAATAGATTTATTTTGTTTTGTGTTTTTATCAATCTCCCCTCCGGCTTCAAAAACAATTTTTGAACCCACCTCCCCTCGGCAACGAGTGGAGGAGCTTTTTGCTCTTGAAAACAGTCTTACAGGGGTGTGAAAGGGGTACCCTACATATTGCTGAGGTTTGAATAAATAATTTAGTCAACCTCAGAGGCACGGCCATAACAATGGCTGTGCAAAGTTACTGCTTTATAGTGTAACAAACAACAGAAATTATAAAAAAAGTTAAGAACCACAGAGTATTTAACAGCACTAAAAATCAGATAGTTATATTTAGGCACAAGAGTACAAACCAACGATACTATGAGTTTTGATTGGACTATTTAAAAAAGTCACGATAAAATCGGCATCAAGCAAAGTTTTTTTTATTTTTATGGAAATAGCCACAAGAAAAAATTATCATTTATGGAAATAAAATTCCCAAAATTTGCGGTTTTATGGAAATAGATTTATTTTAGCTGTGAAATAAAACAAATTATGAATATACAAGCATTACAGTCTATCGTAGCAGACCAACGTGAAGAACTGTTGGAAAATGATTTCTCAGAGTTGTGCCCACGTCCCGAAGAATCTCAACTTGACCTAAAGAGCAATCGAGCTCAAGTTGTAATAGGTGTCAGACGATGTGGCAAATCTACCTTATGCGAGATGTACCTCAAACAAAAACGGGTTGAATTTGCCTATGCAAACTTTGATGACGAACGAATGAAAGAGATGAAGGCAAGTGATTTAGACCACCTGCTTGAAGCGTTATACATGACATATGGCGAATTCAAACATCTATTCCTTGACGAGATACAAAACATAGATGGTTGGCCATTATTTGTAAACAGACTACTACGCCAAAAAATACATATATTCATTACAGGCTCTAACTCAAAATTGCTCAGTAAAGAATTAAGCACGCATTTGACAGGAAGAAACAATAAGGTAGAACTTTACCCATTCTCTTTCCTCGAATATTGCATAATGAAGAAGATTGACACAACTTCACTATCAACAAAAGCGAAAGGCCTGCGCAAAAGCACGCTACACGAATATCTACAACAAGGTGGATTCCCTGAATTATTCAATGAAAGCAATCGTAGAGGATACATCAACGGGTTGTTGGACGCCATCATCAAGAATGATATAGCAAAGCGTTTCAAGGTTCGCAATATTGAAGCATTGAGAAGAATTGCAGCCTATCTTGCCGATAATTATTGTCAAGAATTTGTAGCCAAGACCGTAGGCGAATTATTCGGAGTCTCAAACCATACAGCAGAGAACTATTATTCATATCTCAAAGAAGCTTTCCTTTTGGTAGGAGTGAACAGGTTCTCATATAAAAGCAAAGATCGTGTAAGGAACGAGAAAATATATGTTGTAGATACCGCATTTGTTACTGAACGCGAGGAGAATTTCTCCTTGGAGAACATTGGTTGGAAATTGGAAAATGCTATATGCATAGAACTGATGCGTCGATACAAGCCTCTCTTTTGTGACATATTCTACTACAAAGAGCCATCCTCACAAGTTGATTTTGTTATAGCAAAAGATGGCAATGTACAAGAGTTGATACAAGTATCATATGATATATCTAACGAAAAAACACGCAATAGAGAGATTAGAGGACTGAAGAATGCCGCAAAGAAACTCAAATGCAACAATCTTACCCTCGTTACCTTTGAAGAATACGAAACAATCAAAGAGGAAGGATGTATAATAAATATCATTCCGGCTACCGAGTGGTTGCTGAATAACAAAACATTATAAAAACCGAACACAACAAGACCATCTCGCCCGAAAGGCAGGAGCTTGCCTCTGAAAGCGGTACTTTCGGGCAAGACGCCTTATAGCCTTTTCCGCCCTTTTGGGCCTTAATGCCAAGATGCCATACTATTACCAATAACAAACGAGGGTGACACCGGTCACCCTCGTTTGTTATATGTGAATGAATAAAAAGTGTTCGCTTTTTAGTCATTTACTCCATTTACTTGTTGAATTTCTTCACACCATCCTGGATGTAAACCTGACCTGTAGGAGCGCCCTGTACGCGGCGGCCGCTGAGGTCGTAGATTGCGCCATTCTTTACATTACTGGCAGCAACAGGAGCAATTGCTGTCACGGTTGTAAAGTCGATTTCAACAACATCGTCCTTCGCACATGGGATTGTTACAATGCCGTGCTCGTCAACTGTCACGCCAACCTCAACACCGTTAACGGTAATCTTGGCCTTTGCAATCTCCATAGCACCTACCTTGCAACGAACCTTGAGTTCTGCACCTGCATTGCTTGTGATAGTTGCCTTCTGGCACTTGCCATCCAACCAATTGAAGTCAACGGTGAAGTTACCCATAGCCTTCATACCTGTTACAGCACCCTGCTTCTTCCAAACTGCAGGCATTGCAGGGAGGATGTTGACATAACCGTGTGCACTCTGCAAAAGCATCTCGGCCATACCTGAGCATACACCGAAGTTACCGTCAATCTGGAATGGAGCATGTGAGTCGAAGAGGTTGTAGTAGATACCACCCTGACCCTGGTCTGTTCCGTATGTTGTTGAGTGCTTCAAAGCGTTCTTGATGATGATGTGAGCGTGGTCACCGTCCTGTGCACGCGCCCAGAGGTTAACCTTCCAACCCATTGACCAACCTGTAGCGGCATCACCACGGTGCTTGAGGGCGTTCACAGCTGGTGTAAAGTACTCGCTCTCGGGAGTAATCTGGTCCATTGGGAACAATGCCATCAAGTGTGAGATGTGACGGTGGCCTCTCTCACCTACTGAGTATGGAGAGTACTTCCACTCGCGGAGCAGGATGTCACCTGTCTTGACGCCGTTGAAAGGATTACCCCAAGCACCATCGTATGTCTCGGTGTGCAAGCCCTTGTCAGTCTTCTCAAGGTAGAGGGCAAGCTTATCAAGGTCAGCCTGTGAAAGACCAAGTTCGTCTGCACCAAGAATCTCGATTGCCTCGCTCAAGTTCTGGAAGAGGTAGCTGATCATCTGCTGTGCGTGAGCTGTACCGTCCTCCTTCTCGTTGCCGTGCTGCTCGGCACTGAACTCGTCGGGAGCAACATATGTGTCATCATATACTTTGCGATCCTTAATCAAACGGTGGAACCAGAACTCTGCGCAATCCCACATTACAGGGAATGCCTTCTTGAGGAACTCCTTGTCCTGTGTATAACGCCAGTGTGTCCACAAGTGGCTTGTGTACCATACATTGGCAACGAGGTAGTTGCTACCCCAAGTACTCATACTGTTGTAGAGTGAAGACTCTGTGAGTACGCTCCAGCCATAGCCACCGTTATACTGCTGGCCTACCTTCTTCCAACCCTCGCTCTGTGCACCACGGATGATGAAGTTCACGAATGGTTTGTGGAGGTCACTGAGGTTAGTGATTTCTGTTGGCCAGTAGTTCATCTGGATATTGATGTTTGTGTGGATATCAGAGTTCCATGGAGAATCTGCACCACGGTCGTTCCAGATACCCTGGAGGGTGTTAGGAGCCGCGATAGGCTTGCGGTTTGAACTGATAGCCAAGTAACGGCCATAGTGGAAGTACAACTGCTCGAGGAACAGGTGGTCGTTCTTTGTGCTATTAGCGTTAGAGTTGTTTGGATAGTATGTATCAACCAATGTCTTTGTGTCAACTGTTGGAGTTGTAAGACCAAGGTCGAATGTCATGCGCTTTGTGATTGCTGTGAAATCGGCAATGTGAGCAGCCTCTACAGCTGCAAAGCCCTTTGCCTGTGCAGCCTCAATCTCACCCTTCACGCGCTCGTTGACCTGAGCAGCATCCTCTGTTGTGAAGTAGTTGTTGAGAACCTCCATATCGCCGTTGAAGTTTGTAGCGCCCTTGAGGTAGAATGTAACCTCGGTTGCGTTCTTCACTGTGATACCCTTGCCTGTAGCTGTTACTGTTGCACCCTCATCGGCAACGACATGCAAGCGTGCGGCATATTTGACAGCTGTCATTGCGCCAGTGAACTCGGCTGTACCGTCAGCATTGTATGTTACAGCACTTGCACCGATACCTGTACCCGGCTCGAGCATGAATGTGAGGTTGAGCTTATCCTCGCCCTCGCTCTTGTACTGACCTGCGATTACCTGGTCGGGAGCAGAAGCGAAGTACTTGCGCACCTGCTTTGTACCGTTTGCGTTCTTGAACTCAACGCCTGCGATACCCTCCTCAATGTCGAGGTAGCGTACATAGTCTGTCACACCCTCGTAAACAGAGTTGTCGTTGTTTGCGATGAACAATGAACCGAAGTTCATGAATGTGCGGTTACCGCTGCCTGCACCAACAGTGTTTGCAGGACCGCTCCAGAGTGTCTTCTCGTTGAACTGGAGTTCCTCGGTGCGTACACCGCCGAATACCATACAGCCGAGCTCACCGTTACCGAGTGGCAATGCATACTCCATCCATGGGTAGCTTACGCCGGCAGCCTCAGCCGATGTTGTGTACCACAATGTGTTAGGATTCTTTGGTGAGTATGAAGCCACACCCTCAATCTCGGAAATCTCGTGGATGTACTCATCGGGATAGTCGGCAACATCAGCCTCATCAAGGAAGAACTTGCTACCTGTATCACCAATTGCACCTGTGCTGTTCCAAAGAGCCAAATAGCTGTTTCGGTCGTTCCAGTACTGGCTTGTAGTACCGCTCTGCTTGATATATGAAGGCTCGGTTGTGCTACCGAAGTTGAATGTACCGTCGAACTCAATTTTATATGAAGTTGTAGCGGGGTCAACCATCATTGCACGAGCATTGGCCTCTGTACCGGTCATACCGAGCACCTTTGAAAGACCTGTAGAGTAGTTATACACCTTGTATGCAGAACCGCTCTTCACAAAAGCCCACAGACCCTGATTGTCACGTGGAGTGTTCTTGTTAGAGAGCATGAGGTTTGCACCACTGCGGTACTCGGGGTTCATACTTACGTAGCCGCCCTTGCCGTTCTGGATTGTATAGAACTTTGTATCGGCATCGAAGTAGCTTACATATACAACAGAGCCGTCAGCGTATGCAGTGGCAATCTTGCCCTCAACTGCATTTGCCTTGAGGTGGCTTCTCTTGAGCACGAAGTCAACAGAGAACTTTGCACCGTTCTTGTACTCTGTGCCATTGATTACAACACCTGCAGATGCATCGTCAGTACCAAGGACTGATACTGTGAATTCAGAAACAGGAGCAACGCCCTCTTCAATGATGTAGCAGTTACCGGGGTCGGTTGTTGTCCAACTGTTCACAACAATACCGGCATCCATCTGATTCTGCTCCTGAGAGTTCATACCGTTACCGCCGATAGTGAGCTTCCAGGGATAGTTGCCACCAACATTTGTAAAGCCAAGAGGTGAAGAAGCGGTTGCTGTGAAAGCACCGTTAGAGCCTACATACTTCTCGGCGCCTACACTGTAGAGATAGTAGTTCGAACCGTTCTTTTCGATACGGAACAACTGTGCCGGGTCGGCATTGTTTCTTGTCACTGTGCCGACTGCCTTACCTGTGCTACCACAGATTTCACCGGGCACCTTGTCACTGTACAACAAGAAAGCTCGTGCACTACGCAATGTGTAAACCTTGTCGTTACTCAATTGCGAGAGATCAGTTACTGTCTGCGCCTGTGTCGCAAAAGCCGAACACAAGAAAGAGACCAGCATGAATAAGATCTTTTTCATAGAGTTTGTTTTAAATTGTTAGTATTAAGTTTTATCTATCTTCTCAAAAACAGGCACACTCTTTGGAGCATACCATTTCAACGAACAAAAATAAGGCATACCATTTACAAAAGCAAATATTTATTTAGTTATTATAAATATATAGCAAAAACAGGCTTATCCACGCGGACAAGCCTGCTCTATTTTAACATTTAACCATTAGTTCTCACGCAAGCAGCTCCGCCGCCAACTGCTCCATTGCCGGCAGGTCACTCTCCTTCATGCGCGAGCGGATTGTCACCATAGTATCGACGATTGCAATGTTCTTCATACCCTCGAGCATCGAGCGCATCACACGCCCTGCAGTGGGTGCCCATGAGCCGTTCTCCACTATCGCCACCCTGCGGTTCTGGTAATTCTTCAGTTTCAGATGGTGCAGAAAATCGTGCATCGGTGGGAAAACATCAGCATCGTATGAAGCCGCACACACCACCATGTGGCTGTAGCGGAAGGCATCCTCCACCGCCTCGGCCATGTCGCAGCGTGAGAGGTCAGTCACAACCACTTTTGGTGCTCCCTTTTCGCGCAGGATAGCGGCAAGACGATTGGCCGCAACAGCTGTTCCGCCATGGATTGAGGCGTAAGCGACAAGCACGCCCTCGTCCTCGGGTTCATACTTGCTCCAGATATCGTAAAGCCCGATGTAATGAGAGAGGTTTTCTGTAAGTACAGGACCGTGAAGCGGACAAATCATTGCAATATCGAGCGTCGCTGCCTTCTTGAGCAGCGCCTGCACCTGCGCGCCATATTTGCCACAGATATTGATGAAATAGCGGCGTGCCTCGCAGTCCCAAGAGCCTTCGTTGCACAAAGCACCGAACTTGCCGAACGCATCGGCTGCAAAGAGCACCTTCTCGCTCTGCTCGTATGAGACCATAACCTCGGGCCAGTGCACCATGGGAGCAACAAAAAACTGCAGCGTGTGGCTGCCGAGCGACAGGGTGTCGCCCTCCTTGACTGCAACTGTGCGGCCTTCAAATTCAACTTTCTCGAAGAATTGCGGCATCATCTGCACAGCCTTTGCCGTTGCCACAACCTTTACCTGCGGATACTTTCCAAGCACCTCGTGGATGAGTGCCGCATGGTCAGGTTCAAGGTGCTGCACGACAAGGTAGTCGGGGGTGCGACCGGCAAGTGCGGTCTCTACATTTGCCCACCACTCTGCACCCTTGCGTGCATCGACAGTGTCCATGATTGCGACCTTTTCATCAAGAATCACATAGGAGTTGTAAGCCATTCCATCGGGCACTACATACTGGCTCTCGAAGAGGTCGATGTCAAGGTCATCGACTCCCACATATTTTATTGTCGGTGTTATTTCCATTCTGTTATTGTTTTGATAATTACATAGCATTCAACCCGTTGCGGAAGCCACCAACGATAGCCTCGCTGTCGGTTGATATTTTCTTTATATCGACACTGCGCAGCAGTTCCTCAAGCTCGGCAACACGCGCAGTGTTACCGGCAGCCTTTGCCTCGGCAAGCAGTATCTTGTATTTCTCGAACAACTGGATACCCAGCACAAGGCGCTCCCAACGGATTGAGCTGACACTGAACGGATAGATGACATAGGTGTCACCGGCAGGCCATGCTGTGAAGCGTGAATCCTCCTCGGGAGTTACAGTCCAGCTGTTATATGCCCAGCGCAGATAGCCGTCAAGGTCCTTTGCAAGTGCCTCAAGGGCAATAAACTCGGCATCGGCAGGATCCGAGAATGTGAACAGGTTAGGATACTCGGCACTGCAGCATGTGTAGTATGTCGAAACCTTACCCTGCGCGCGGCGTGTTGCCAAAAGTTCGGGAGTGTATGCTCCGTAGGCAAATATATCAAGACAGTAGTCATATATGTCGGCCTCAATCTCGGGGTGGTAGTTGCCAGCCATCGAAATCTTCATTCCGGGGGCATACTCCTTGATGACCTTAATGGCCGCCTGCATCTGCTGCAGACTGCGCTCATCCATGGAGATGAATGTCTTGTCAAACCATCCCTTCTCCTTCAAGTGAGCCGAGAAAGCACTGAGCATTCCGCCCCAGAACAGTGTATAGGCCTCCTCGCCCGGAGCACAGTTGATATACTTGTGCGAGTGGGTTGCCTGGTCATAGTAGCGGAAAGAGAGTTTCCATGGAATCATCGAGAAGCAGGTAATCTCCTTGTCAATGCCGCACGACATCATGAACTCGACCCAGCGGTCGAAGATTGTGAAGTCGTACCACCAGGTGCCGTCGGCCTTCTTCACCCATGTGACCATGCTACCGAACGGGTCATAGGTCTGGCCGTCCCATGGGCGGTCGATGAGTGTTGCAGTGATGGCCTTCTGGCCTGCCGAAGCAAGCTTTAGCATATAAGGACGCAGAACCTCAAAATGTTCATTGCTCCACAGCTCCACATTGTGCACGCGTGCAATGGCGTATGGATTCTGCCAAAGGTCGAGGTGGAATGTCCACTCCTTTGGAGCAGGCAGCGTGTGGTCGAGCACCTGGACGGTATACTTATACTTTGTCTTCTTGCCGTTGCAAAGAAGCTCCACTGTACCCTTGTATGTACCGGCCTTTACATCCTGTGGTACCTGAACTGTCAGCCAAAGACCACGGCGTGCTGCAGCATCGAGCACTGTGGGGTTGGTGGCGGTGATGCGGTCGGCGACAGGCACTTCGCCATATGCATCGACATCGTGACGACCGCAGCCTGTAAAACGGTCTGTGAGGACAGGCTGCACAAAACCACCGATGACATTAGAAGCAGGGATAACACTCCTGCCGCACTTGAGGTCGCTGAACCCGTACTCTACGGTTGACTCTTTTGCGCCGTTCTCTACAACAAGTTGCAGGTTCACGCGCTCGCCGCGCCATGCAACAGCATGGTTGACAGCGTTGTCACTGACAGATGTCTCACAGTCAACGGGATAACGCACATCAATGCTGCCCCAACGGGCCTTAACTTGAGCAACGACAGCAAGGCTCACCGTCATTGCCATAACAGCCAAAACAAGTTTTTTCATAACTATGGTATTTTTCTATTCTTTCAATTACCAATTCCCTTAAAACTGAACTCCTTACCGGCACGAGAGCCCTTCAAGTCATCGGCCATCTTGGCCTCAAGAACAAGTTCTCCTTCCTCCGCAGCGCCCCTGATGGTTGCAAAACGGTATTCGGGTTGCGGCTCTTTTTCACGGTTCATATAAGGGTCAATATCAACGGCCGAGAAGCTGAGTACACCACCAACCCTGCGGCTTGGCACGCTCTTCACGGTTATGTCAATGCGCAAAGGCATGGCCTTGGCAAACTTCACATTGTCGAAGAATACATCGACTGTGCTGTCGGATGTCTCGGTCACGGAAATGCCTGCCCGTTCGGTATAATCGCCCACGGTGAGGTCGCCATAATAGACACCGTCGCCGTCCTGGGGCAAGGTGGTGCTGTTGTCGACACAGGAGACCAGAGCGACCAACAGGAGCAACATAAAAGTGTATATTGCCCCCCTGCGCTTAGGGGAGCCGTTACGAAGTGACTGAGGGGTATGTCCCGAATTTATCTTTTTCATTGTCATCATAGATTTACACGAAGTGAAACGCCCAAATGCAACGGCTTGCCCTGAGCAAAGAAATCGTTGCCGATTGAGCGGAAATAGAATGTATTGTATTTTTCATTCAGCAGGTTCTTGCCCCACAGCGACGCGCCCCAGTGGCCTTTCTCCCACACAAGCGAAGCCGACAGCAGGCCATAGAACGGTTGCATAAGTGTATTCTCCTCGTTCCAGTATATACGCCCCACTCCGTTCCAGCCCACATTGAGCACAAAGATGTTTGCAAAACTGTGCGGCACGGGGATGCGGTAGGCAATGTTCGCCGAGTATGTCTCACGCGGAGCGTATGGCAGCACCTTGCCGGCGAGGTCAACATCGCCGCGGTTGTACTCCAGGAATTGAGCATGAGTGTATCCGAAACCTGCGTCAAAAGTAAAATCGCCCAAGAGATAACGGACTGCAAGTTCGGCGCCGGTGCTGAAGGAACGCCCGGCATTGGACATCATGCGTCCCGTGCCCATTCCGTCGGGGAACACGGTCAGCTGCTGATTGCGGCAATCGATGTAGAACAGTGTTGCCGAAATATCAAGCTTACCGCTTGCAAGCGGCGAAAGATGGGTGCCAAGTTCGTATGTCCAGTTCTCCTCGGGGTGATATACCGTTGACGAGGCATTGACATTCTGGTCATTGCCCACAAGCTCGCCCATCATCTTCTGTTGCAGTATGTCGGAGAAAAGTTGGGTATTGAAACCACCGGCCTTGAATCCCTTGCGCGTCGATGCATATACATTTCCCCAGTCGCCACCGTATGAGACCGACAGGCTTGGCAGGAGTTCAAGCGCATCGACAGCCCTGCTACCTTTGAAAACAGAGTTCAGTTCATTGCTGTCGCGCAAATCCTTGTATGTGCTGTAATGCACTGTGGCGCGACTATCATAGCTCATCGACGAATATTCATAATCGACACGCAGGCCGGCTTTCACATCAAAACCTCCGAATGAAAAACCACCCTGAACGAATGCCGCAACACCGAATGCCGGAATCACGAAATAATCCTCAATAACGAAATTGTCCTCGCGGAACGATAGTTCCCTGTCGCCAACAAGGTGATAATAATACTCCTCATTGGCGTTTTTCAGTATCAGATTGTCAATTCCATACTGCTTGAAGTGCACGGGAGCTGACATTCTGTTATGTTTGAAGAAACCGAACAGGCCACCCAGAAGATCAAAGGCACCCAACTCCTCGGCCTTCACCACAAACTCCTGTGTCAAGGAGTGCTCGCGCTGGTACTGCCCCATTGAGAAATAGTCGAGCGGCAGGAAATCATTGTCAAGTTCCATGCGGTCATCGACATACTGATAGCCTGTGGTTGAGGAGAGTGTCAAATGCTCGAAATAGCGCTTCACCACAAGACCGTCGGAGACATTGAAGCGTTTGTAGGAACACTCATCGTTATATGCAACAGGGGCAAGTTCGCCGGTTTCGGGGTTGTAGTGACCGTATGCCCAACCACCCTCATTCACATAGCCGGCCGAGACAGTGTTGTCAATACTCCAGTTCTCCGTAGACAGCCACTGAGTGCGCAGACGCAACGCAACATTGTCGCCACCGTCGCAGTTTGTGCCAAGTTCATGATTCTTGAAATAGCCGTCGCTGTGATTGTACATCACACCCACAGACCAACCGAAGGTATCGCTTGTCTTGGCATAGTGTGACGCCTTGAGGCGCACGCTGTTTGCCGTGCCATACTCCAGTGACAAGCGCTTTCCCTGGAAATCGAGCGGCGACATAGTATAAAGGTTTATTGCACCGCCCGAGGTGTTGCGCCCGAAGAGCATACCCTGTGCCCCGCGCATCACCTGCACACGGTCAATATCAAAGAGTTCAAAATCGTAGCTGTTCTTGTTCATCACGGGAACACCGTCGATGTTCATACCCATCACAGGCTGGTCAATGCGTGAACCGAAACCACGCACATACATAGACGATGTCATGCGCGAGCCGTAATCGGGCTGATAAAAGTTGGGGGCGAGCGCCGAGAGTTCCTTGACCGATGTCAGGTGACGGTTCTCAAGCTCCACACGGCGCAGCGAGGTCGATGAATATGTGCCGGCATCATCGTCGGAAATCTTGACCGACGAGACAATATCAATTGACGGCAGCACCGAATCGACTGGCTCGACCGGCGACATCATGAGTGCAAGTATGGATATAATGAGATTCAATGCTGTTCAGTAATAGAACGCAAAGATAGAAAAAAAACGGAGAAAAACCGCCGGAAGAGTGTTAATAATAGTAGTTATCGCCGTCACCGGTTGTCGTCATTTCTTTTATCAGTGGCAGCAGCACCTTGTCAACGACCTTGTCATTGAGGCGGTGTTCGCCGTCGAACCAGCGGCAACGCTCCTCGCCATAGAGCTCGGCCATCAACGGATAGAAATGCACAACAGGATCCTTGTCGCCAAAAAGCCCCACGACAAGCTGTTTCTCTTCATCGGTTATGCCGTCGAACTGGTGTCTCTCCATCTCCTTGAAACGCTCGACTACCGCCTTGTCAATGCGGAACTCAGTTGCACCGTCCTTGCGCTTGGACATGTACTTGTTGCGCCCCATCTTGCCAAAGAGCAACGAGCGCGACATCTCGAACGATGGATTCACCACAATGCGAGGCACACCCCACAACTGCTGCGTGTACATTCCACCCATGGATGTTCCCACGACAATCTCGGGCTGCTCTTCCTCCACAATGGAGCGTAGCAGTTCAAGTGCCTCAAATGGATCGACCGGCAGGTCGGGGGCAATGACACGCCAACCCGGCAGGCTGCGGCGAAGGTTCATGACTGTACCCGAACTGCCCGACGAGGCAAACCCGTGGACATACATCATTTTGCGAATGTTATTCATAAGTCCAAAATATCAATTATTGTACTTTTTGTTCAGCAACAATCTATTCAAAGTAGAGCGAGAGAATTATCATCTTGCTCGCCACCCTATCGACCGACTGCGTGAATTTCAAGTAGTTGGCATCGAGCAGGTCGCTGCGGTCTTTGCGCAGCACATCGAGCGGACTGAACGCAAATTTGAGTTCAGGGATAAGCTTGAAGAACGGCAGATAGAAATCGCATCCGAAGCCAACCTCAATCATAAAATCGAACTTACGGAGCAACAGCTGCTGCTGTTTCTTGACGGTGAGGTTGAACATGGGGCTGACACCGGCAGTGACATAAGGGCGATAGTTGTTGAAACGCTCGGCAGCCACTTTCAGATGAATCGGCAATGCAATATATGTTGTTTTCACCGACTGTTTCGATGTCTCACCGCTGTTCTGCTCACGGAAGATGACACTGTTCTGTCCAAAGTGCATGGTGGGTATTGCGCGCAACGACAGATAGGTGTTGAGCCTGAGGTCGGCAAGCACACCCACGCTGAAACCGGGATTGTAGTTGGCAATGTCGGCAAACCACGCTTCGCCGTTTTCTGTAACAAAGCCGTTATTCGTGAATTCCATATCCTGCGCATGCACACCCACAAAAAAGCCATAGTGCAGACGGCGGTAATCGATATACGGCTTGTTCTGCACCTTACGCTCCTGAGCCACCACACAGAGTGGCAGCAACAGCAGCAATATGTATGTCATGACTCTTTTCATTCTGGAGTATAACGCAAAAACCGGGCTGTTATTGCATCTGCTCCGAAATAAAATCAACCCCATTATTGAAGTAGTCAAATGCAATGGACATTGTCTTCATTAAATCGGGATACTCTGTTTTATTTCTTTCATAGAGTCGTATATATTCTTCTTTAGTATCCGGATTATCGGTTATGCTCGACCAATAAAACTGCCAGAACAGCATTTGGTGACCTTTCCTTATCTTGGACAGACAATCCATGAAGACATCATTTCTTTGTTGCATTGTATTGTGCAGCAACTCTTGCAGGTAGTTTGGAGCATCTGCATCAAGTGTCGCTCCAACTGATAATGCAATAAGTCTGTCGCAGAATAGCGTATCATTTATTGCCGTACATTTACCCAAAGCCTGTATGTGCTCATAGGCCTGGCTATACATTGACAAGTCAAACCCGTCCTGGTCACAATATCTGTATGTGAAGTTAAAATCGTTCCAACAACTGGGGAATGCATTAAAAAAATCATGTTGCAGGCATTCATTCTGCGGCTCTTTCTCAAGTGCAGCAAATGTCTTGTTTAGCCTTGCTGTATCAACAGGAAAGATTTGTGCTGTTGCAGTGGTGAACAACATATTGAACAACAGCATTGTTAAAAAGAGGCGTTTCATTGAAGAGCTATAAAGATGTGAACATTTCATAATCCACCAGTATTATCACTTCTCATAATCATTGTAAATTAACTTATAATCTCTATTGATAAATTTACGACTACAAGCCTCTTCTTTATGCGGAAGTAGATTTGGATAATTTATACCGTCATAGAAGTATTCAAAAGCCGTTCGTGATATTTCCATCAATTCCGGATATATGTTTTTGTTGCGATTGTATAATTCTTTAAAATGTTCAGCTCGAGAACATTCTGTTACAGTTGACCAACAGAACTGCCAAAACTGCATTTGATGCCCTTTCCTTAATTTTGACAAGTAATTCAACACCAATTCTTCTTGACTTAAAACATAACCGACCAGATAATCCTGATATACACTTGTACATTCTCCGCTATCTTTCATACCAACAGTAAGGTTCACTATTTTTTTGCAAAACACAGTGTCGTTTATGCATGACAATGAAAATAGTGTTGAAATGTGCTCACTACACATTTCACACATCATATTTTGGTGTCCATCATCATATACAGGAGTATATGTCATATAAAATTCGAGCCAAGTCGTGGGATATGCGTCTAAGAACTCCATTTCTGTTTTGGCAGTATGACCCTCACTTGCCAATCTCTTGTATGCATTGTTCAAGTTCGCGGTATCAACAGGAAAGATTTGTGCTGTTGCAGCGGTGAACGACAGATACACAAATAGTGCAGCAAAGAAACTTCTTTTCATAATAATTTCATTCTATTAGATTGGAAACATCAGGACCAACATTGATTTTTATACCATTTGTTCCGTATGTCTGAAAAAAATGAAAAAGTTCATCCTTTTTATTATTGTCATTAATAATGAAATCATTGTTTTGTTTATTTGGTTCAAAAGAACTTCCTGGGATAAAACATCCAGTTGTGTTTTTTCCGTTTTTCCCACTAGTATTGCAATACCACTACGACCAGGAACGTTGTCTATATACCAATCATAGCGAAGCGCTATATTTTCCTCTCTTTGTTTTGTTTTTTCAGAAATTCTTTTCTTCATTTCTTTTTGAGTAATCACATCATATGTCCCACTCATAATCGCCCTATCGCTACCCTCTTTATTTGCCTTCATATAATCTGTTGCAGGCTCAAGAAAATACCCATTCATGGCATCAACACGGTTTCCTTGCTCATCATATGCAGTTGCAATGAAAGCACTTACAGTACTATCATCTCCGTACCATAATCTACTTGTATTGACTACCACTTTTGTTCTTGGCTTTTTATCGCCTTCGTTTCCGTTTTCATACGCTGTTGCAATCTCAAAGATACTTGGTCTTCGCCCGTTGTTAAAAAAGTTTCTCATATAATTCGCATTTTTAATTTAATAACAATGCAAAATTATCTTATACCTTCTTCAACGAGGTTGCGAAATTGTCACTTTAAGTAATGCGAATATACAAAACTAAACAGCGGTTGTCAATATTTTGCAAGAAAAAACAGTTGGTTCATAACCTTTAACACAAACAAAACTGCGATAAACCATCTTTGTCTATCACAGTTTTCAGTTTTACCCTCGTTAAGCAAATTCGCTCAGTTCGAGCCAGCGCATTGTCTTTTCGTCGATGAGTGCAATGACATCCTGGATGCGGCGTGACTTTGCAAGCAGTTCATCATTGCCAAGCGTGCCGCTGCAGAGCTCCTGTTCAATGGTGCTTTTCTCTTCCTCGAGTTCCATTATCTCAACCTCAAGTGCCTCATACTCCTTGCGCTCCTTGAACGACAATTTGCGTTTGGACTCGGCACGAAAGGTCTGCTTGGGAGCATTCTCCTTTGCTGCTTTTGCAGCAGCGGCCTTTGCTGCGGCGGCTTTCTCCTCCTCACGCCAGTCGCGCCAGTCGGTGTAGTTGCCGGGGAAGTCCTTTATGTCGCCACCGCCATTGAACACAAAGATGTGGTCAACCACCTTGTCCATGAAGTAGCGGTCGTGGCTGACAACAATCACGCAGCCCTTGAAATCGCACAGATACTCCTCGAGCACCTGCAAGGTCTCAATGTCAAGGTCGTTTGTAGGCTCGTCGAGCACAAGAAAATTGGGGTTCGACATGAGCACCGTGCAAAGATAGAGACGGCGTTTCTCGCCACCGCTCAGTTTATATACATAACTGTACTGCTTTTCGGGCGGGAAGAGGAAATGTTGCAGGAACTGCGACGCGGTGAGCATCTTGCCGGCAACGGGAATCACCTCGGCAATATTCTTCACAACATCTATCACCTTCATCTGCTCGTCAAAGGCAAGGCCATCCTGGCTGTAATAGCCCCATTTCACCGTCTCGCCCACCTCTATTATTCCATTGTCGGGGGCAACGCGGCCAAGCAGCATCTTTATGAATGTAGATTTACCCGTGCCGTTGTTGCCAACGATACCCAGTTTCTCGTAGCGTGCAAAGGTGTAGTAGAAATCCTTTGTAATGACCCTGTCACCGAATGCCTTTGACAAGGCCTTCATGACAAATATCTTGTTGCCGATATATTGCGACTTCACCTCGAGCGACACCTTGCTCTCGTCGCGCATGGCAGCCGCCTTCTCCTCTAGCTTATAGAATGCATCGATGCGGAATTTCGCCTTGTGGGCACGCGCCTGTGGCTGACGGCGCATCCAGTCGAGTTCCTTGCGCAGGAGATTGCGCGCACGCGCAGTCTCGGCAGCAAGATTCTGCAGGCGTTCCTCGCGTTTCTGCAGGAAAAGGCTATAGTTGCCCTTGTAGCGATAGACACGGTTGTCGTCTATCTCAATTATCTCGTTGCAGACATTGTCAAGGAAATAGCGGTCGTGGGTAACCATGAGCAGGCTACCACTGAGGCGCGACAGATACTCCTCGAGCCACTCTACCATCTCCATGTCAAGGTGGTTGGTAGGCTCGTCGAGAATCATCAGCTGCGGTTCATCGACAAGCACGGCTGCCAATGCCACACGCTTCTTCTGGCCACCCGACAACTCCTTCACGGGTTGGTTGAAACGCAGCAGCTTCAGCTTCGAGAGCACCTGCTTCACCCTGTTCTCATAGTCCCAAGCCTCGAGACGGTCCATCTCCTCCATCAAGCGGGGGAGCGCATCATGGTCGCCACGCTCAAACGCATCCTCGTAGCGCGCTATTACACCGGCCTTCTCGCTGTTGCGCTGCAGGCAGGCCTCGATGACAGTGAGGTCTCCGTCGAAATCGGGTTCCTGCTCAAGATAGCCCACCCTGACACCACTGCGCAGGGTTATCTTTCCATCGTCGAGCGGTTCCTCGCCGGCAATAATCTTCAACAGCGTGCTCTTGCCCTTTCCGTTACGGGCAATGAGCCCAATGCGCTGGCGCTCCTCAACAACAAACGAAATATCGCTGAAAAGCACAAGGTCACCAAAACTCTTGGATACATTCTCTATCTGCAGGTCTATTGCCATAAATTTCTATTTCTCTATTTTGCCTGCGAAGATAATAATTTATGCGTTCATAGGCAAATCACCCATGAACGCATAAACTCGACTCGTTGGTACAAGCTTTAACCACACTGCGTGCGCTTGAACCCGCTCACGCTCGCAGTGCAACTTGCAAGTAAACTTGCGTTGCGCTCGCTTAATCGCAGCTTTCCGCTTTCACCTTTCCGTTTTAACCTTATTCCATGCGTGGCGCGCCACTGGGGCGACCACCACGGCCACCGGGGCGTCCTTGACGACCCTGACGCATTCTCTCGCGCTGCTTCTCTTTGTACTTGAGGTATTTCTCGAACTGCTCGGTATTGAGTATGGTTTTCATCTGCTCGTCACGAACCTGTTCGCGCTGTTTCTGCAACTCTATCATAGCCTGCATCTGTTCGTCCGATGGACGTACGCGCTCGGGCTGCTTGCCCTCGGCACGCATCTTCTCCATGCGTTCGTGGCGCGCATTGATGCTGTCCTGCATTGTGAGCGCATCGGCATAGTTCATGAGAAACACGGCCTGCAGCTGAATACTGTCGAGCTGCAGTACTTCATGCAAGGCCATTGTCCGGCGTTGCGCCATCTCCTCGGGATTGAACTCACGACGCTGATGCTGCGCGAATGTCATTGTTGCAAACATTGTCGCAAAAATGCAAAATAGAATTCTTTTCATAGTTTTGTAGTTTTATGTCTATTTGACAACAATATCCTGTATTACACCATCTACCATGTGCAGGGTGCGGTCGGTATATGACGCAAGTGCCTCGTCATGAGTCACGATGACAAATGTCTGGCCGTAACGGTCGCGCAGGTCGAAGAACAGTTTATGGAGTTCCTCCTTGTTTTTGCTGTCAAGGCTGCCCGATGGCTCATCGGCAAGCACCACATCGGGGTGGTTTATGAGTGCACGGGCAACAGCCACGCGCTGGTTCTCGCCACCCGACATCTCGGCCGGCTTGTGGTGTGCGCGCTCCTCGAGACCCATTACCTGCAGAAGTTGCATTGCCTCGGCCTCGGCCTCGGAACGCTTGCGCCCTGCGATAAGTGCCGGAATGATGATATTCTCCAACGCGGTGAATTCGGGCAACAGTTGATGGAACTGGAACACAAAACCAATATGCTTGTTGCGGAAGGCTGCCAGGCGTTTGCTGCTCAGACGCCCCAAGTCCTCGCCGTTGAAACGGATTGTTCCTCCGGTTGGTTTGTCGAGTGTACCGATGAGTTGCAGAAGGGTTGTCTTGCCGGCACCGCTGGAACCGACAATGCTTATCACCTCGCCCTTTTCAATGGTGAGGTCAACGCCCTTGAGTACCTGAAGGTTGCCGAATTTCTTTGTCAGGTTTTCTATCTGAATCATATCTCCTTTATTACATATTCTGCAATGTAGCAACCAAAGGTCGCTGTGAAATAGCCAAGCGAGCCGATGATTGGCTTGCCGCCGGCAGGGTTTGGACGGATAGCATCGCGACGCGGCTCCTCAACGCTGTAGATTACCGGCAGTTTGTAACTGCCGCGTGCATCGCGCAACTGGCGGCGCACATTCTTTGCAAGCGTGCAATGCTCGGTTTTCCACAACTCGCCGCAGCGTATGTCGGCAAGGTTGCACTTTGCCCCTGCGCCCATGCTCGAGATGATTTTTATTCCACGCTCCCAACAGGCACGGATGAGCGCACACTTGGGTTCAAGGGTGTCTATCGCATCTACCACAAAGTCATATTGGTATTCATCGAGCAGTTGTACAATGTTTCCCGGTTCAATATACAGTTGTTTGACATCCAGCTGCACTGTGGGGTTTATGGCACGCAGACGCCCGGCGACAACTTCGCATTTGGGTTGCCCCACTGTTGATGCCAGGGCCGGCATCTGACGGTTTACATTGGTGACATCGACCACATCGGCATCGACAAGGGTCAACGCACCGGCGCCGGCACGGCAGAGCATCTCGGCAGCCCAAGAACCGACACCGCCAAGACCGACAACGAGCAGACGCGAGCCGGCAAGCCTGGCCTGCTTCTCCTCGCCCAATAAAAGTTCACCGCGTTGTAACCAGTTTTCTGCCATAAAGTTGCGTTTTAGATAGCGAAAATACAAAAAAATAGGATAGCGAGGAGCATATAATGTAAATTTTAAGTATTTTTGCAGACAACAAAATAACTTCTATATATGAAAATAGCAATTGTAGGTGTCAGCGGAGCAGTAGGACAGGAGTTCCTTCGCGTGCTCGACGAGAGAAATTTCCCTTTTGACGAACTGGTACTTTTTGGTTCGGCTCGCAGTGCAGGCCAGGTTTACAACTATCGTGGTATGGACTATGTAGTAAAGGAACTCAAGCACAACGACGATTTCGAGGGCATTGACTATGCCTTTGTTTCGGCTGGTGGCAGCGTTTCAAAGGAGTTCGCCGAGACAATCACAAAGCACGGAACCGTGATGATTGACAACTCAAGCGCGTTCCGCATGGACAGCGATGTTCCTTTGGTTGTTCCCGAGGTCAACCCCACCGATGCCTACAACCGTCCACGCAATATCATTGCAAACCCCAACTGTACTACAATTCAGATGGTGGTTGCGCTCAAGGCTATCGAGAATCTCTCACACATCAAGCGTGTACACTCATCTACCTATCAGGCAGCGAGCGGTGCAGGTGCTGCGGCTATGGCTGAACTCTATGAGCAGTACCGCCAGGTGCTTGCAGGCGAAGAGCCAACAGTGGAGAAATTCGCATATCAGCTTGCGTTCAATGTAATTCCACAGATTGATGTATTCACCGACAACGGCTACACCAAGGAGGAGATGAAGATGTACAACGAGACACGCAAAATCATGCACAGCGACATTGAGGTAAGTGCACAGTGCGTGCGTGTTCCAGCATTGCGTTCTCACTCACAGTCTTTGTGGATTGAGACAGAGCGTCCACTGAGCGTAGAGGAGGTTCGTTGCGCTATTGCCGAAGGCGAGGGTCTCATTCTCATGGACTGCCCCGAGGACAAGGTTTACCCAATGCCTCTTTTCCTTGCAGGCCAGGATCCTGTTTATGTGGGCCGCATCCGCAAGGACATCACAAACCCCAACGGCATATTGATGTGGATTGTAGGTGACCAGATAAAGAAGGGCGCAGCGCTCAACGCAGTGCAGATTGCAGAGTACCTGATTGCACACCCACAGAAATAATCGGATTACGATATATCATAAAAAAATAAGACTCACGCCGTGAGTCTTATTTTTTTATGAAGCAAATACTATATCAAGTGGTGCCATCAACTATGTCCTAAAGAGATATAGTCTTTCTGGTTATTGTGATTCCCTGTACTTTCCCTCTTCCTTATCCTCAAGCATGCTAAGATAGGACTGATAGCGCGAAGGGGCTATCTCGCCGCGTTCAAGGGCGGCAAGCACTGCGCAACCCGGTTCGTGGGTGTGGGTGCAGTTGCCATATTTGCAATCCTTTGAGAGTTCAAAGAACTCAACAAAATAGTGCGAAATCTCCTCTACCTCCATGTCGTATGTTCCGAATCCCTTCACTCCCGGGGTATCTACAATGTAACTGCCCGGCATGAACTCGAACATCTCGGTGTAGGTTGTGGTGTGCATTCCCGTGTCGTGGGTCTTTGATATCTCGCCCACACGAACCGCGATTTCGGGCGCAACGGCATTCACAAGGCTCGACTTGCCCACGCCGGAATTGCCGGCAAGCAGTGAGACCTTACCACTCATCATCTCCTTCAAGGAGTCAATACCACTGCCGCTGAGGGCACTTGTCTGCAGGCATTTGTAGCCTATGCTCTCATAAAGTGCGGTGAGATAATCGAGCTCTTCACGCTCGGCATCGTTGTAGAGGTCAACCTTGTTGAAGACAAGTACAACGGGAACACGATAGGCCTCGGCAGCCGCCAGAAAACGGTCGATAAATGTTGTTGCCGTTGTGGGGTGGCTCACGGTGACTATGAGAAAGCACAAGTCAAGGTTGGCTGCAAGGATGTGCGATTGCTTGGAAAGGTTCGAGGCCTTGCGCACAATGTAGTTCTTGCGTTCAAGAATATCTACAATGTATGCCGTGCCGTCGTCGCGCACATCGAACTTGACATGGTCGCCCACCGCCACAGGATTGGTGCTGCGTATTCCCTTGAGACGGAAATTGCCCTTTACCCTGCAATCGATGAGTGCACCGGTTGCCGTGCGCACGCCATAGACACTGCCCGAACTCCTTACAACGGTTCCCTGCTCTGCCATCCGCTGCTTACACAGTCATGATTTCCTTCTCCTTGGCTGCGAAAATCTCCTCGGCTTTCTTGATGTACTTGTCGTGGATCTTCTGCAAGCTCTCCTCGCCGTCCTTTGCAACATCCTCGGGGGTGCCGTCCTTAACAGACTTCTTCATTACATCGATACCATCGCGACGGGCGTTGCGGATACTGATTTTCGCAGTCTCAAGCTCGTGAGAGCACTGCTTTACCAAGTCCTTACGACGCTCACCGGTCAACGGTGGAATGGCAATGATGATAACCTCGCCATTGTTTGCAGGCATGATACCTACAGGCGAGTCAATGATAGCCTTCTCAATTGGAGCAATCATGTTCTTGTCCCAAGGTTTGATGGCGATGGTACGCATATCGGGGGTGGTGATTGTTGCCACATTACTCAATGGCATCTCGGCACCGTATGAACTGACGCGTACGCAGTCGAGCAAGTGAACATTTGCCTTGCCGGCGCGTATGTGTGAATACTCTTCCTCGAGGTGCATGATTGTCATCTGCATCATCTCCTCGGCATCCTTTAAACAAGCTTTTACATCTATCATAATTACAAGTATTTATTGTTTCATACAAAATCCATTGCGAATATAGCACAAACGAGTGGAAATTTGTGCAAACGAACGGAAAAACTTTACTTATTTGCCGCAAATCACTATATTCGCATGGGCATAACCAACAAACGGACGACACGAGGTGTTTAACTATTAAAAAACGAGGTTATATGGTCGATGTAAACAAGGAAAAACTTGTGACGGTATTTGCCGGCACAGTGTGGCAAGCCGAACTTATAAAGGGCATGCTTGATGCAAACTGTATTCCATGCGCGATAATGGACGAGACTATCGGTGCGGTGACATCATCATACGCCGGGCTTGAGGGTGATGTGCTAGTTGTGGTTACCGAAGAGGAGAAGAATCGTGCGCTTGCGATAATTGAGCAGAACAGGGAGAAGTGACAGCAAACCTGTATATACAAAAAATGCAGCCTCGCGAGGCTGCATTTTTATGTTTGATCTAACCCGGGCAATTAGGCCTTCAACTCCTTGATACGAGCCTTCTTACCTGTGAGGGCACGCAAATAGTAAAGTTTTGCACGGCGAACACGACCAAGCTTGTTAACAGTGATGCTGTCGATAGCTGGTGAGTTCAAAGGGAAGATACGCTCAACGCCTACAGTACCTGACATCTTACGTACTGTGAAACGCTTCTCGTGACCGTGACCGCTGATGCGGATAACAACACCACGATACATCTGGATACGCTCCTTTGTTCCCTCAATGATCTTGTAAGCTACTGTGATTGTATCACCTGGGTGAAACTCCATTTCGCGCTTTACATCAGTAGCAAATGCTTCTTTAGCAATTTTAATAAAATCCATTTTTTTGATTTGTTAAATTGTTCAATCATTCAAACGCAACATACCAAGTTACTCTTCCTTGACAGCGATTACGCCGAAAGCGGGGACAAAGATAGGACTTTTTTTGTTCATAACCAAATGTTGGCCATTATTTTGGGCTTTGTTTGCATTTCTGCACCATAAGCACTACCTTTGGAAATATAAATATCGTTTTATGAAACACAAATATTTGGCAATTATAGCACTTGCTGCGCTCTTTACCGGATGTGGCAAAAAGGAGCAGGCTGCAAAGGAAAAACCGGAAATAAAGATTGAGGCCGGCAACATCAAGGTGGTTGCCACCGACAGGAACGACGGCGCAGAGAAAATCCGCGCAATACTTGAGCGAGACAGGGCGAAGATTGACAGCATCAAGAGTCCCGTGCTTGGCGAGGCTGCCATGGCATTGGAGAAGTACATCCCGGAGAGCCCGCTGATGAACTTTGCGGCCGATGCGCTAATGACGATGGCACAGCGCCACAGCGCACAGAAAGTTGACATTGCACTGACCAACAAGGGCGGACTGCGCAGCAACATCACAGCCGGAACCATAACATTCGGCGATGTATATAATGTCTTCACCTTTGACAACAGGCTTGCATTCCTCACGCTGAACGGCGAACAACTGCTGCAGTTGTGTGGCGAGATTGCAGCAGCCGGAGGCGAGGCAATAAGTGGAATGCGACTTGTGATAACCCAGGAGGGCAAGCTCGTTGACGCCACAGTTGCAGAAAAACCGATTGACCCGCAGGGCACATACCGCATTGCCACGCTCGACTATCTTGCACAGGGCAACGACAACCTCACCACCCTTGCACAAGGCAGCGGCCTCGAAGTCACAAAGCACCTGCTGCGCGACCTGATGGTTGAATTCATAAAGGAACAGACCGCAAAGGGCAAGAAAATAAGCGCCGAGTGCGACGGACGCATAACCATTAAAGAATGACAGCCATGAGAAAGATGATATTAGCGCTTGTACTTTTCATCTGCTGCAGCGTTGCTGCGCAGAACAGAGTCACGATACTGCACACCAATGACACCCACAGCTGCATTGAACCCGAAAAGGACGGCGGCGCAGGAGTGCTGAACCGCGCACTGCTCATTGAAAGCATTGCCGACTCGGTTGGCAGGGAGAATCTCCTGTTGCTCGACTGTGGCGACTTTTCACAGGGCTCGCTATACTACAACTGCTTCAAGGGCAGCACCGAGGTGGAGATAATGAACGCAATGGGCTACGATGCAGGTACAATAGGCAACCATGAGCTCGACTACGGACTCGAGAACTTTGCAAGACTTGTGAGAATGGCCGAGTTTGAGGTGCTGTGCGCCAACTACGATTTTACGGGCACTGCGTGCGAGGGGCTTGTAAAGCCATATACCGTCATAGAAAAGGGAGGCAAGAAGATAGGCATCTTTGGCCTCTCACCCGACCCCAAAGGCCTTGTATCGCAGGAGAACTATGCCGGCGTAGAGTTCATTTCACCCGTTGAGGCAGCAAACAAGTGTGTAGCAGCACTAAAAGAGGCCGGATGTGATGCCATAGTGTGCATCTCGCACCTCGGATGGAAAATAAAGAACGAATACAACGACGAGCGTCTGGCAGCAGAGACAGCCGGCATAGACCTGATTCTTGGCGGCCATTCGCACGACTACTTCGAACAGCCACTGATATACAAGAACCGCGACGGCAAGGATGTGATTATGCAGCAGATGGGAAAGAACGGCCGACACATTGGCCATGCGACGCTCACATTTTGAACCGGCGATGTGTTAAATAATGTAACCGGCGGCGTTTATTGACATATTTGGAGTATATTCGTGAAATCATTTTGAATATTAACAATTTTAATAAAATAATTATGAAAATTCTATCTACTTTGGCTTTGGCGGTATTCGCGTTCACTGCGAGTGCACAGAGCTGCAAAATCACCGGCAAGGCCGACGAGAACTCTAACGGCAAGACTGTGTACCTCGTTGACCATAACACAGCAGAGGTTTACGACTCGTGTGTAGTAAAAAAAGGTAAATTCAAGTTCAAGAACAAAATAACAGGTGAGAAGGTACTCAAGGTTAACATTGACAAAAGCCGCCGTACAGAGGCTGTACTTATGGTTGGCAACAAGACCAAAGCTACTGTAGACTTCACAACCAACCCTGCAACGGTCACTGACAAAGGTGGTTACAATGACCAGCTGACAGCAATGATGAACTCTGCCACAGAAGCCGGCGAAGCGGTCAATGCGAAGATTGAGCAGATGATGAATGAAGGCAAGTCACGTGAAGAGATTGCAGAGGCTGTAAGTGCAGACATAGAGGCTGTATATGACATCTACCGCAATGCAATCAATGACAACAAGGACAACATTCTTGGCGCGTATGTGGCCGGAATGGCAGCACGTATGTTCTACTCAAACCTTGAGGAGATTGACGAACTCATTGCAACTGTAAAATATGCCGGTGAGATGGCTCCGATCAAGGCTCTTCGCGAGAACTACCAGAAAGCCGAGGCTACACAGGCCGGCAAAATGTTTGTTGATTTCGAAGGTTACACAATTGACGGCAAGCCATCAAGACTGTCAGACTATGTAGGCAAAGGCAAATATGTACTTGTTGATTTCTGGGCAAGCTGGTGTGGTCCTTGCAAAGGCGAGATTCCAAATCTCATCGAGTTGCAGAACCAGTACGGTGGCGAGAAGTTCACGGTACTTGGAGTGAATGTCTGGGACGATGAGGAGGCATTCAAGCTTGCACTTGAAGAGGAAGGTATCACATACCCACAGATTGTCATACCGCAGAACAACAAGGACAATGCGACCGAACTTTACGGCATTCAGGGCATTCCACAGATTATCCTCTTTGGTCCTGACGGCACAATCATCAGACGCAACCTCCGTGGCCAGAGCATGATGGATTTTGTTGCAGAGCAGTTGAAGTAAAAATAAAAACCTTACAATAAAACACCAGAGCACTCAGGTACTCTGGTGTTTTATTATGCATGAACCGCAAAAACTGCAGTCCGCTACACAATAAACGAAATGTATATATAGTAACACACCACAGCGACAGCCGTGATTATTGTACTCTTGACCAATATATGCAGGAATGTTTTCATAGGATGGAAGCTACGATTTGCTTATATAAAGAAGGGGCGCTTTTGCAAGTGCCCCTTTGTTCTTTTGGATTCTGCGATTAACCTTCGTGGATAGCCTCTGAAGGACAAACGCTTGCGCAACTACCGCAGTCGATGCACATCTCGGGATTGATTGAATACTTCTCACCCTCAGAAATTGCACCCTGAGGACACTCATCGATACATGTACCGCAAGCAACGCAGTCATCAGAAATTACATAAGCCATAGTTGTAATATTTAAAGTTTGTATTATCTGGATGCGAAGATAGTTCTTTTTGTGTACACACAAATAGCGCTTCGCTTTTTTAACTTTTTTTCACAGTTAAAAGATGCGATACTGCAAGTTGATTTTCTCCGCTCGGCAATATTTCGTATTTTTGCAACTGCAATTTGTTACATTATCAACAACGGCAAAGAGTATTTGTTCTATGAACGAAAACAAGAAGATAGACAGTTTCCAATTCATGGCGGAGACATTCCTGACAGACGCGAAATGCCGTCTGCGCCCCACAACGCTATGTAACTACATGCTAAGCTGCGCTGGCCGCCATGTCGATGCACGCGGCATCGGCAGCACCACATCGCTTGGATGGGTGCTTGCACGCCTTGCCCTGCACATTGAGCACACTCCCGTGCGTGGCGACAGGTTCCGCATTGAGACCTGGATACGCAATCTATACCATGGCTTTACCGACCGTTGCATAAGGGTTGTCAACGAAGAGGGGCAGGAGATTGCATCCATGCTCGCTACATTTGCGATGATTAATCTCAATACACGCACTGCGGTGGACCTGAATGGCGACATAGGCCTGCGCCTTAACGAGTGTATGTTGCCCGATGAGCCATTGGCAATCAACCGAATACCGGCGATTAGCCGCACACCGGTTGAGGAGGTCACATTCAAGCGCCGCCCACATTACAGCGACATCGACTGCAACGGGCACATGAACAGCATACGTTACCTGGATCATGTCCTTGATGCACTGCCAATAGAATATATCGACAGCCACAACCTCACCGACTTTGTCGCCGCATACATGAAGGAGGGTGACCGCGACGAAGAACTGTCGTTTGGAATAAAGGAGATTGCCCCCGATAATTTCCTGGTAAGGGTAAAGAAAGAGAACGGAGTACCGGCATCAAATTTTGAGCTGAAATTCAAACCGATAGAGGGACAAAAACATGAATGAACGACTGCTGTCGTTCATTTCTGCTCTTTTACATTAGTGGATGAATATAAAGATGAAATTAAAGGCTTGCGCAGTACTTTAAAACGGAGTTTACTTGAGGTAAATGAGGATTTAAAGGACAAGCATAACGCAGAAAACTTATGCAAATGAGTCAACGCAAAGTTTACTTTAGCGTTTTGCAACAAATGCAGCTAAGTTTGGAGCATCAAATTCACTTTTTAGTCATTCACTATTATGCGAATTTGTCTCCTACTTTAATCTTCGCATCATTCAGGAAACGCCTTACATCACCTTCACTGCCCTTGCGACAAATCATAAGCACATCGCCAGAATCTATCACTAACAAATCATCGACACCCTGCATTACAGCAAGTTTACCCTTGGGCAACATTACAACATTGTTGTTGCAGTCATACTTGAGGACACTGCTGTTCATTATCACATTACCGCAATTATCCTTTGGTAAAAAGCCATAGAGGGTGTCCCATGTACCAATATCAGCCCAACCGAAAGAGCCCACACTGACATAGACATTGTCGGCACGCTCCATAACATTCATATCTATCGAAGCGGTAGGAAACGATGTATATACCTCATAGGCACGTTTGCGACGTTGCTCGCGGTTAGGAATCTCGCGATAGATGGTCTCGAGTTCCTGCATCATATCGGGCAAGTGCTCGGACATGGAATCAATGATTGTCTGCACATTCCATATATATATACCCGTATTCCAGTAGAACTCACCACTCTCCACAAAGACCTTCGCAAACTCGAGAGCCGGTTTCTCGGTGAATGTGCGTACCTTGTATATTGATTCACCGGCAGGAATTCCCTCGGCCTGTATGTAGCCGTAACGGATCTCGGGGCAGGTTGGCTTGATGCCGATAACTACAAGTTTATTATTCTCGGCCACAAAGTCGAGACCGCCCTTTATGAGCTCGGCAAACTTGGCCTCGTTGAGCACAAGTTGGTCACTCTGTGCAACCACTATATTTGCCTTTGGATTCAGCTGGCGTATGTGGCAGGCAAGGTTGGCTATGCTTGGGGCCGTGCCACGGAAGACTGGTTCGCACACTACTTGCTGGTCCTTGATCTCGGGGAGTTGCTTTTTAACGATTGACTTATAGCCTACATTGGTGGAGATGATTATATTCTCGCGAGGCACAATTTGCGAATAACGCTCAAATGTCTGCTGCAACAATGTCTTGCCACAGCCAAGTGGGTCCTGAAACTGTTTCGGGAAAGCCTTGCGGCTCATTGGCCAAAGGCGTGTACCCTGACCACCGGCCATTATTACGCAATAACTGTTCTTGTCCATAATCATCAACCTTTTACTTTCACAACGCGAGTATAATATTTTTATTGCAGAATAAAAAGCATTTTAAGTTTATTTGGCATAAAAAAACTGGTGGTGACAAATTTGTCACCACCAGTAATATAAAGAAGTTCTGCTTAGAATTCGGCATTATTGGGTGTTCTTGGGAAAGGTATCACATCGCGGATGTTCGACATACCTGTCACGAAGAGCAACAGACGCTCGAAACCAAGGCCGAAACCTGAGTGAGGACAAGAACCATAGCGGCGTGTATCGAGATACCACCACATATCCTTCATTGGAATGTTCATCTCCTCGATACGGGTGAGAAGCTTGTTGTAGTCGGCCTCACGCTCTGAACCGCCGATGATTTCGCCAATTTTTGGGAAGAGGACATCCATAGCGCGTACTGTCTTGCCATCCTCGTTCAGTTTCATGTAGAATGCCTTGATATCCTTTGGATAGTCTGTGAGGATTACAGGACGCTTGAAGTGTGTCTCTACAAGGTAACGCTCGTGCTCCGAAGCGAGGTCAACACCCCAATATACAGGGAACTCGAACTTGTGGCCTGCAGCGACTGCATCCTCAAGGATCTTGATACCGTCGGTGTAGCTCAAGCGAACGAACTCTGTGTTCACGATTGAGCGGAGACGCTCGATGAGTTCCTTGTCGAACATGTTGTTGAGGAATGTGATATCCTCCATGCAGTTGTCGAGAGCCCACTGTACGCAGTACTTGATGAACTCCTCGGCAAGTTCCATATTGTCGAAGATGTCGTTGAACGCAACCTCGGGCTCAATCATCCAGAACTCGGCAAGGTGACGTGGGGTATTTGAATTCTCGGCACGGAAGGTAGGACCGAAGGTGTAGATCGAGCCAAGTGCTGTTGCTGCCAACTCACCCTCGAGCTGACCAGACACTGTAAGGCTTGCCTGCTTGCCAAAGAAATCGTTGTCATAGATGATGCTGCCGTTCTCGTCCTTCTTGAGGTCGTAGAGGTTCATTGTTGTAACCTGGAACATCTGGCCTGCACCCTCACAGTCCGATGCTGTGATAAGTGGGGTGTGGAAATAGTAGAAGCCCTTGTCGTGGAAGAACTTGTGGATAGCGTATGCCATGTTGTGGCGGATGCGGAACACAGCACCGAAAGTGTTTGTGCGTGGACGCAAGTGAGCCACTGTACGCATGAACTCCATTGTCTGACCTTTCTTCTGCAATGGGTAGGTGTTGTCGCAAGCACCGAGCAACTCAATCTCTGTTGCCTGGATCTCGACAGACTGTCCGCCACCGATTGACTCCACGAGCATACCGTTAACGCTCAAGCAAGCGCCTGTGGTGAACTGCTTCACGAACTCCTCGTCGAACTTGTCGATGTCAATTACAACCTGAACATTATTGATAGTAGAACCGTCGTTAAGTGCCACAAAGGCTACCTGTTTGCTACTGCGGCGTGTTCTCACCCAGCCTCTTACATTTACCTCAACACCGGCCTGACCGTTCTTGAGCAGGTCGGAAATTCTTGTTCGTTTTATCGGTTTCATTGTATATATCTTTTTTCTTTATTCGTAAGCACCCATGCGGAGCATATTGATTTCTTTATCGGTAAGATAGCGCCAGTCGCCACGGCGAAGGTTCTTCTTGGTGAGACCTGCGAAAAGCACGCGGTCGAGCTTGTTCACACGATAACCAAGGTGCTCGAGCATACGGCGGACGATACGGTTCTTGCCAGAGTGGATTTCGATACCGATCTGTGAACGGTCGGCCTCGTTTACATAAGAAACCTCGTCGGCATATACACGGCCATCCTCAAGTTCAATACCGTTTACAAGGAGATCCATGTCGGACATTGCAACGTTCTTGTCGCAGGTAACATGATATATCTTCTTCTTCATAAACTTGGGGTGTGTGAGCTTTGCAGCCATGTCGCCATCATTGGTAAGGAGCAGCACACCTGTTGTATTGCGGTCGAGACGGCCTACAGGATAAATTCTCTCCTTGCCGATGCCACGAAGACAGTCGAGCACTGTCTTGCGCTCCTGTGGATCGTCAACAGTTGTAACGCAATCCTTTGGCTTGTTCAGGAGAACATATACCTTGCGCTCGGGGTTGATGCGCTCGCTGTTGAAGCGCACATCATCGGTCGGAACTACCTTTACACCCAACTCGGTCACGATTTCGCCATTAACGGTGATAAGACCGGCCTCGATGTAGTTGTCGGCCTCGCGGCGTGAGCAGATTCCTGCATTTGCAAGATACTTGTTCAAGCGAACAGGTGCATTAGGATCAAGTGTTGCCTCTTTGTAGGCAGCACGCTTCTTTGCGCTGTATTTTGCACTTGGGTCGTATGCACCCTTGCGGTTGCCCTTATTGCCGTATTGTGGACGCTGACCTGACTGATATTTGTTTGCAAACGGTTTCTCGCCATTATTATTCTCGGCATTGTAACCGCCACGATAACCACCCTTATTATAGCCGCCACGGCCTACAGACTGAACCTCATTGCCATAACGTGGCTCAAAATCGCCACCACGGCCGTTTCTTTCATTGTTGTTGAAACGGTTTGGAGTATTCTCGTTATTATAACGCTTGTACTGCTTGTAACGGCCGAATTCTGCGCCGTTATTATTGTCCTCACGGTTCACTCTCTTGTACTGAGGACGCTCCTCACTCTTGTTAAAACGCGGGCGAGACTTCAATCTGTTGTCGCCATCGAAGTTCGGGTTGAAAGATGATCTTCCTCTGTTTCCACGAGGATTTGAATTACCCGAAAAACTGTCTTTATAATTACTCATCGAAAAAATATTTTACGAACCTCACGGTCCAAATTATTTACAAGCCTGTATATGTGTGTGGTGTTATTGCACGAAGTTCTTCCTTTACACTCTCGGAAACATCGAGACCATCGATGAACTGAAGGAGTGTATTCTGGTTGATACCCTCGTTGGTGCGTGTCAAGGCCTTGAGTGCCTCGTATGGGTTAGGATAAGCTTCGCGGCGCAGGATTGTCTGTATTCCCTCGGCACAAACGCTCCAACAATTGTCGAGTTCATTGTATATTGCCTCTTCGTTGAGCAAAAGTTTGCGCAAGCCGACAAGCGAGCTCTTGATGGCAATGAGCATGTGGCTCATAGGCACACCAACATTGCGGAGCACTGTAGAGTCGGTAAGGTCACGCTGCAAACGAGAAATTGGCAACTTCATTGAGAGATGGTCGAGAATAGCATTTGCTATACCAAGGTTACCCTCGCTGTTCTCAAAGTCAATTGGGTTCACCTTGTGAGGCATTGCGCTTGAGCCTACCTCGCCGGCCTTGATCTTCTGCTTGAAGAACTCGTTGGAAATGTACTGCCAGAAGTCTTTGTCCATATCCATTATGATGATATTGATGCGGCGCATTGCATCGAACAATGCCGCAAGATTGTCATAGTTTGAAATCTGTGTGGTGTACTGCTCACGCTGCAGGCCAAGGGTCTCACTCACGAACTTGTTTGCGAATGCCTTCCAGTCGATGCCAGGATATGCAACGCGGTGTGCATTGAAGTTACCAGTCGCGCCACCGAACTTTGCAGAGATAGGGCAACGCTTGAGCTCTGCGAGCTGTGCCTCCAGACGGTACACGAACACCATCACCTCCTTGCCTAGACGGGTTGGAGATGCAGGCTGGCCGTGTGTACGCGCAAGCATTGGAATCTCGGCCCATGCCTCGGCATAGCTCTTGAGCTGAGCAATGAGTTCTTCAATCATTGGATAGTATACCTCATCGAGAGCATCCTTGATTGAACGGGGAACAGATGTATTGTTGATATCCTGTGAAGTCAGACCAAAGTGGATGAACTCTTTGCATGCATCAAGACCGCCGATTGCATCGAACTGCTCCTTGATGAAGTACTCAACAGCCTTGACATCGTGGTTTGTTACCTTCTCAATCTCCTTTACGCGGTTCGCGTTCTCCAGTGTAAAGTTGGAGTATATCTCGCGAAAGCGTGGGAACAAAGCCTTATCTACAGCAGCAAGCTGTGGTATCGGCAACTCGCACAAAGCGATGAAATACTCAATTTCCACGAATACTCGGTACTTGATGAGAGCAAACTCTGAGAAATAACCGGCCAAAGGCTCTGCCTTGCCCCTGTAGCGTCCGTCAACAGGAGAGATGGCTGTCAAAATATTCAATTCCATTATTTTGTGTATATAATAATTTTAAAGTACAAAAATAGCACTTTTTAGGCATAAACACCTAATATATAGATAAAGTTTACAAAAAATAAACATTTATTGCGGTTACAACAAACAAACCCCTCGCAAAAGGGCAAAAAAATAACCTACGCTTTGCGCAGGCCTTGTCGTTGTGGACGTTGACGGATTCGAACCGCCGACCCTCTGCTTGTAAGGCAGATGCTCTAAACCAGCTGAGCTAAACGTCCGATAAAAAGTTTTGTGGACGTTGACGGATTCGAACCGCCGACCCTCTGCTTGTAAGGCAGATGCTCTAAACCAGCTGAGCTAAACGTCCAAAATGTCGCAACCGTTTCTCAATTGCGATGCAAAAGTACATCAAATAATTTCAACCACCAAATTTTTCGGCGTTTATTTTTGTAAAACCCTGAATTTTCTTTTACAAACCACAAAAACGCCCGCTCCCGCTACATATAAAAAAATTGAGCAGGCTATATGCCTGCTCAATCATTATATTGCTCAATCAATAATTATTCAGCAACAGTGATAACCGCGCGACGGTTGAGCATACGCTCCTTGTACTCCTCAGACTCACCGCCTGCAACAACCTCAACCTCAACGCCATAGCTTCTGATGATCTCAGCAACAGCCTCAGCACGTTTTGTTGACAACTTGTTGTTGTACTCGTTTGAACCTACCTTGTCGGCGAAACCAACAACCTTAACCTTAACGCCAGCAGCCTTAGCAGCCTCTGCATAAGCCTTGATGTTCAACTCCTCTTTCTTAGAAGCGATCTTGTGAGAATCGAATGCAAAGAAGATAGACTCAGAAACGCTGATTGGCTTAACCTTGCTCAACTCCTCAACCTTACCCTCGAGAGCCTTGTTTGCATCCTCAAGAGCCTTGATCTGGTTCTGCTTCTCCTTGTTAGCAGCCAAAGCGTCGTCAAGCTGACCCTGGAGACCGTCGATCATACCACCGTAGATAGCCTGGAGAGCATCAACATCGGGTGCATTATCCCAACCACACTTGCCGAGGTCACAAGAAACACCGACAGTTGCAGTCCACATCATATCATGGCCGCTCCAACCTGGGATGCTACTGAAACCGTTACGGAAGAAAGCACCAGCGAGTTCAAGGTTGATAGCCCAACGCTTAGACACATGCCATGAGTTGATAATACCATAGTTTGCAGAAAGTGAACCGGTAAAAGCACCTGAAGTCATGCTGTTTTCGTTATCAGTGTCAAAGCCGTGACGACCAGCCCAACCAACACCGACATAAGGAGTAATTTCCCAGATGCGACCCTGCTTGTAACCAAGGATAAGGTTACGCAAGTTGAACATTGCATCAAAGTGGAAGTTCATGAATGCTGCGTGATCGAGTTCCT
This sequence comes from Bacteroidaceae bacterium, assembly GCA_045657945.1. Taxonomy (GTDB): domain Bacteria; phylum Bacteroidota; class Bacteroidia; order Bacteroidales; family Bacteroidaceae; genus HGM04593. The sequence continues at coordinate 38,827 of JAZOUB010000015.1, forward strand.
TGTATGTCTGGATATTCAGACCACGGTAAGCGATTCTCCAACCGAAGCCAGGAGTGTGCCATTTACCTACATAAACATCAAGAGCAGGAGACATGTGATCAAAGATTGTCTCACCGTTCATAAACACGCCGTTGTAGAAGTTTACACCGCCGTTAACACCTACAAACCAGTTGCTGCCGAAGCTGTTTGTCACTACCGACTTAGACTTGGTAGGAACTACGACCTCGCTAACAGTCTCCTGAGCTGTAGAGAACATTGCGAAACTGGCAAGAGCCAGTGAAATCATAAATTTTTTCATACTTAAAACTAATTAGATTTATATATAAATACCTATTTTACAAAACCTGCATACTAATAAACATACAACTCATTGTAATGTTTTCATTGGCAAATCTGCCACCGTGACAAGCAGACACAGTTACAGTCTTTATCCAATTATTTGCAAAATTACACTTTTTTCACAAGTTAAAACAAACTTGAAATATATTTAGGCCTTGATTTAACTTTTTTTAACTCTTTAAGCTGTAAACAATTCAATCGAAGACTCTATTTGACAAAATTGCGGTCAATTTCGGCGTCATTCATTATATGTATTATGGGGTTCCCATCCGGGGTGTTTCCAGGCATTGAAGTTCTGAAAAGGTCGTTGATAAGAACCGTCATCTCCTCTTGCGACAGGAGTTGTCCACTTACGATCGCAACCTCCCTTGCCATTACATTTGCCATACGATCATATACCTTCTCCTTCACATCACCGGTCTGCTCTAAAGTTTGATGGAGAATATCCAACAATAACTTTACCGGTTGTAAGCCTTCAATACCGACCGGTACACCATTCAGCACATATGTACCACCACCCAGCGATGATATATCAAAGCCTAAAGAGAGAAGTTCTTCCGAAACAGATTCAAGTGCAAGAGACTCATTCATTGTCAGTTCTACTCTTTCGGGGAAGAGCAGTCCCTGAGAGGCACTGCGACCGTCGGAAATCTGGCGACGGTATTTTTCGAACAAGACCCTGATATGAGCATTACGTTGGTGTACCCACATCAGACCCGACTTCACCGGAACAAGAATATATTGCCCTTTGTATTGCGACATTGGCACAAAATCCGTCTCCTGAGGCTGGTCAAGCGGTTGGGATAATTGAACCTCGTACGCCTTCGGTTCTTTTGCAACGAAATCGGTCATGTCATCTTCAAAAGGAGAAAGGTCGAGCGGTTTGCCACTTCTGCCTATTCCCTCATAAAGATGTTCCCACTCGTTTGCCGGGTTCCGATATTCAGGCTTATGCTTGTCAAATGGATTATAACCCGGTGTATATGAAACTTTAGGAGCAGGAACCTGGGTATTGTCGTAAGAGGAAAAATCCATTACAGGAATATCCGGTATTGCGTCATCATCAAAATCAAGACTCGGTGCGGCATTAAAACGCCCAAGAGACTCTTTCACCGCCGCCGATATTATTTTCCACAAACTGAATTCGTCCTCGAATTTAATTTCGGTCTTTGTCGGGTGTATATTAACGTCAATACGCGAAGGATCAACGTCAAAACACAAGAAAAACGGTACTTGCTCGCCCTGCGGTATTATCTCGCCATAGGCCTCGGCAACAGCCTTTGCAAAATAGGGATGACGCATGTAGCGACCGTTTACAAAGAAATATTGCAATGCGCCCTTTTTCTTCGCACTCTCAGGCGCACCGGCAAAACCTTTTATATTTATAAGCGAACTTGCGACATCCACCTCTATGAGCTGCGAGTTTATCCTTTTGCCAAAAAGGTTCACAATTCTTTGACGAAATGATGAGGGAGGCAACAATATCATCTCGTTACCATTGTGTGAGAGAGAGAACTCGACATCGCAGTTAACCAAGGCAACACGTTCAAACTCCGTTACGATATTGTTCAACTCTGTCTGGATAGATTTGAGAAACTTTCTACGGGCCGGGATATTATAAAAGAGGTTCTTTACCTTAAAATTACAGCCAACCGGTGCCGCTACAGGCTCCTGGCTCTCAAGTTTCGAACCTGCAATTACTATGCAAGTACCAAGGTCATCATCAAGACGACGGGTAATAAGTTCAACCTGGGAAACTGCCACGATTGAGGCCAAAGCCTCTCCGCGGAAGCCCATAGTGGTGAGGGCAAACAGGTCATCGGCACTCGCAATCTTAGAAGTTGCATGCCTCTCAAAAGCTAAACGCGCATCGGTCTCAGACATGCCCTTACCATTGTCTATCACCTGTATAAGGGTACGCCCACCATCGGTCACCACAACCTGAACCTTTGTCGCACCGGCATCAATTGCATTCTCCATCAACTCCTTGACAACAGATGATGGACGCTGGACAACCTCACCGGCAGCAATCTGGTTAGCGACCGCATCGGGCAACAAATGTATTATATCCTTCATATATCAAACCAAATCATAAACGGTTTTCATTATATAATAGGCAATAAACACGCATACAAACAGTGCTGCAACTGCAAAGCGTGACGATATACGGGAGCCATTGGCTTTTTTACGTTGCAGGTGAGAGTTGTCAGCGATAAACGCACCTCGCAAACGCTCCTCATACGTAGGCTCCTTTGGAGGAAGCATACCCAAGTCGCGTTTCGCATTCTCAACAATCTTGTCGAGCTTTTCCTTGCGCTCATCTACATATATATATTTATGGTTGAACTTTCGTGGTTCGCGCATCTTAAATCGTGCCATAGTCTATTTATTTTTTAAAACGGTCAAGCGTTGGCAAAGGAATCTTGTCTTTCTTAATAACCTTCAACTCTTTATCGGAGCCTTTGCCTCTCCAATCAAATATATCCTCTTTAGATAGCGGCCGCACATAGTCGAACCAAGCAAAATTCTCGAGGAAGCATTTTTCGCCGGGACGCTTGCTCATTGGATAAAAGACACCCTTTGACTCTTTAGGCACGACAACTTTATCAACCTTGCGATCTTTCATGTATATTATTGTCTTGCCTGCAGTCATTGTATTCATACCCAAGAAGCCTTTCCCGTCATCCAACGGATAGAAAATCTGTTCCACGCTGCCAATCACCTGCATCTCATTCAACTCACCACCGACAAAATAGAACTTCATCTCCTTTCCCCGAATCTGGTTATAACAGGTGGAATCCAGCCTCTCGGCATAAAGAGTCTGGTTAAGTATATTTACCCAATCAATGGCTGAATCTTTCATATACACCTTAACAACCTCACCAAGCAGCTGCACATCACCATTCCACAGAATTGGATCCTTATACATTGCCATGCATGTATCCCTTGAGTCAAAGACAAGCGAGTCACAGACAGCCTGCATATCCGGAGCCCATGCACGTACCTTATTGTATGCCTTGACAAGACGATACACAGAATCTGTATCAATATTGTACGTCACTGTCCAAATCGTATCGGAGTGCATAAACAGTGAATCGCGGCGAGAGAAATCAACGGCTAAGGCTCTCTGTGTAACATACGCTGAATCACGAATCTCATCCATGAAGGCATATTCACCAGTGAGCATATTCCTGTTTATCGTGTCCAAGTACATTATATTGCCGAACATCTCGCTATATCCTCTGTTCGCATCATAATATATGGAATCGGCAGTCACAGTTTTCTTACCATTGTACAACACAGACCTGTCGAGCAGGATACCATATTTTTCCGCGGTACTGTAACGACCATTCTCAGTATAAACCTCGGACTGCCCAGAATAGAGATTCGTCGGACCGACGATTGTTGCAATATTATCATTGGTGTTGTAATGCAAAGTATCGGACAACAAGAGGAACTTCGGGTTCTCCAATGTCACATCGTCAATGAACACTGCAACCTTTGTGTCAACATTATAATTGCCGTAATAAGACCTTAGCGAACTTGTTTCGTCATACAGGTTTCCATACTCGAAAAAGTACCCTTCGTTACGATTACGATCAAAATCAAGACTATCTGTCACAAGAATTGTCGATTTGTCGATAAGCTTTACATTGTTCCTCACTCTTGCCAGGTTGGTAACGCCATCAAAATCGAGATAATCACCATATAGAAAAAGCGTGTCACCCTGTTCCATCCTTACGTTACCGAAAGCCTGGAAAGAGTTCTGCTTCTGATAGTAATGGGCGCTGTCGCAATACATATACATACTATCACGACGGAAACGGACATTGCCTACAAGGATCCAGGCATCAGGGTTGACAGCCTCGTCAAAACGGGTAATATCTGTATGCAGCAAATGCAAATAACTTCGCTTGACAGGCTGTTGCCTGTCAGAATCAACCATTATTTCCTGCGAAGACAAAGGCAATGAGGTCAACAAAAGGATTATATATAAGATAAACCTTTGCATCAAGAGATATTACTTTTCCTCGTAGAAGTTCCAATCAGGATACAGGAAGTCAAAATCACGGCTATCCTTGTTTATACGGACGTATGTATCACGCTGCTTCTTTCTGATCCATTCCTTAATACGCTCCTCGCTCAACTTTGCCTCATACATTTGACGCAGTACCTCATAGTCCTCGCTGAAGGTAGCCCTGTGCGCATCAGTCCTTGACTTTACCATTGCAATAGCACACACGGTCTTACCATTATCAAGCAACCATGCAAAAGGCTGCGAAACCTCACCAACCGGCAACGGTTCTATGACACGAGCCACATCAACAGGCAGTTCATCAAGTGCGAAATGTGAAGACGCACTCTCTTTATTATACATGATACCGTAATTGTTACGGGTATCCTTGTCATCCGAATAAACTCCAACAGCAGCATCAAAAGTCATCTCACCCTCCTTTATTCCGGTAGCCAACGAATCAAGGCGTAGCAACGCCGCTTTCAGATTCTCGGTTGAATGACGGGGTTTTCTCAAGATATGGCGGACATTAACCTTGTCTCCTCTTTTCTCTATAAGCTGAATAATGTGGAAACCATATTCAGTTTCTACGATTTTGGAAACCTTTTCCGGGTCTGTCAAATTGAATGCAACCGCCGAGAATTCCGGCTGGAACTGACCACGACCCGAGAAGCCCAACTCACCACCTTGACGAGCTGAAACAGGGTCCTCGGAATACATCAATGCCATAGTCGAAAAAGCTGTCTCGCCGCTCATTATTCTCTCGGTATATTCACGGAGTTCCTCTTTTACGCGATCAATCTCTTCCTGATCGACCTTTGGTTGCATGGTAATTATCTGCACCTCGACCTGTTGCTGTATAAAAGGGATACTATCTTCGGGCAACGACTCTACATAGCGTCTCACAAGAACCGGAGAGACCTTTATGTCACCAACAATCTTCATTTTCATCCTGTCAGCCATCTCCTTATTGTAGAGTTGCTCACGGTACATCTCACGAATATCAGATGAAGTCATGTTGAAGTACTCTTCCATCTTCTCTTTTGAGCCAATCTGCTGCATTACATACTCCATCTGCATCTCAACCTGACGCATAATGTTACCCTCATCAACCTCAATACTGTCTATAGCAGCCTGATGCAGGAACAGTTGCTGAACTGCCAAATCCTCACCGACGACACAATAAGGATCACCCTCGAACGTCCTGCCCGAGGCGACCCAAAAACGGATTGCAGATTCAATATCGGAACGCAGAATGAATTTATCACCGACAACCCACTCTACTCTGTCTATAACATTATCCTGGGCTACCGCAACCTGACCCGAAAAAGAAAGGAACATTGTGCAAAGCAACCACTTTATAAAATTCTCCTTGATATTCATATATTTATTTTATCCGTTACGAGATGTTATATCTTAGTATATTACAAGTTTACCGCTCTGTAAAGCCTCCTCATATAGCGAGCGTTTCACATCCTTGATAAAATCAGCCTTCTTTGAATTCAACAACAACTCCTTGATTTCATTAGAGACCATCTCTATCGGCTTGGTGTCATTCTTTTGCAGAATCGAGTCGGCACAAACAAAATATGTAAATTTATTCTCATTGAACTCAATTGTACCGTTCCTCAACAACCTGTCCATAAGTTGCTGCTGGGTCAAAGGCATCTTGTGCACAAGGTCAACAAATGGTATCCAATCCTCGGTAAAGAACTGGTATTCGTAGCCGTTCTCGGTACACAATTTCTCCAATTCCTCCAAATCTTCCTGTCCCTTTCGTATGCACCATTTACGCACATCACGCACTTTTGGAGCCTTGGAAGGAATCTGCACATAAAAACCTTTTATGTATGGTTCATTCAGTTCAAACAGCATCTGCTGCCGGTCATAGAACTCCTGCACCTCCTCATCGGTTATACCAGGCAACAATTGCTGTGTTATCAGCCTGTCCTGATATAGATTCTCGATAAGACTCTTGCGATAGTTCTCGACCATCTTGTCTATTTCATCTGTTTCGGGCACATTCTCTTTTGCCTTTTCATAGAAAAGCACGTCTATAGCCCAACGCTCAATGTAATTCAGCATAAAGGCTGCACTATCACCCCTGTGTTGCTGGGCAAACTTTATATCAGCCTCATCCTTGTACAAATGTGTATCACCCACACTTGCCAAAGATGCCCTCTTTACATAAGACGCCTCTTCCCGGCAAGCCAAAAGCAAAGCCGGGAGAGCAAACAGGTATATATATTTCCAGAATCCTTTACCGAACATCGGTTTTTCCAATTTGCAATGAATCAAAAGTGCAACATGGCCATTTCTCACAACAAAGGTACAAAAACTAATTACTTATTCGTGGTTATTAACTGTTTTTAGCACTGTTTTATCAACCTTAACTTTATACTTTTTGCGGAGCGACTTAACCCACTTCTCTTCAAGATATTTTTGATAATCATTTGTAACGGTGCCCTTTACATCTTTGTATGTCTCAGGAGCCTCAATAACATTGCCCACGACATCAGAAACCACAAAGCCACGGCGCAGCTTACCGCCCTCGCCCTGACCGAACGCAGCCTTGTCAACAAAAGCATTGTCACCAATAGCAAAGATTCCAACCTCGACACGCACCGTACGCACAGAGTCCTTTGGCAGGTTAGCTTCAATGACCGACTTATAGTTCTCAAACTCCTGACCGGCAAGGAACCCTTTTACCATCTCAAGATTCTCGGGGCTGTTAGCCTGTATCACCGCACCACGGAAACGGGGTGCATCAAACTTATAGTTCTTCTTGTTCTTCTTGAAATACTTTACAAGCCCTTCCTCGTCCTCTGCAGCTTTGTTCCAAACCTGACGTGTAGAGACCTCAAAGAAAAGCAGCCCCTCGTAGTACTCACGCATCAGGTTGCCGAACTCGGGATACTTACTCTCAAGCAGGCTATCCTCGCGGGCAAGTGCATCCATTGCTGATAGGCCACCACCAAACTCTTTGGCAAGATCCTGTCCTCTCTTGATACGAGCTGCCTCACGTATATTCTGTTGCTCAAGCATGTTTACAATCGCGGGCTTGTACTCCTGGAATGAGCCGAAGGGACGTGTCGATATTCGTTTTACTATGTGGTAGCCGGCCGGAGATTCGAACGGCGCTGAATATGTACCGTCAGCGATAGAATATGCAGCCTGTTCAAACTCGGGATACACCTGGCCGCGCACAATCTCGAATGAGCGTATTGCCTGTGCAGGGATTTCAAAGAATGCAGCAACCTCCTCAAAAGTTTTACCGTCATTGAGCATTGCATACGCTGCATCAATCTTAGCCTTTGCCTGTGCAACTTCAGCCACCGGAGCCATCTGCTTGACAAGGAACACAATATGGGCAACCTCCACAAAGCCGTCACGACCAATTGTAGCAGAGTCCTTTGCATATATCTTATATGCCTCATCATTGATATAACAAGTATCTACAAGATAGTTCTCGGCCAAGAGATTACGGTCGCGCTCATACTCTTCCCTGAACGAGGGCAATGTATCAAAGCCAAGTGATTCGGCCTCTGCAACTTTCAGTTTGAAGTCGATATACATTGGCAGATACTCCTCAACAGTCTGACCCTCACCTGCAAGATTCGTATTGTTCTTATTGAAGGCATACTCGAATTCTGAACGTTTTACCTCCTTACCATTAACGCGCATAAGCACAGGGTCTGAAACCTGTGCCAATGCAGTAGTTGATACCAGCAACAAAAATGCTGCTATATTCCTAAATTTCATTTTTTGTTTTTTTATTCTGGACGACTATAGTTGGGAGCCTCGCTTGTGATTGAGACATCGTGCGGATGACTCTCGAGCACACCGGCGTTTGTAATGCGTACAAACTTTGCATCATGAAGAGCCTCAATATCCTTTGCGCCACAGTAACCCATACCGGAACGCAGACCACCCACCAACTGATAGATTACCTCGAAAAGTGTACCCTTGTATGGTACACGCGCTGCAATACCCTCTGGGACAAGCTTTTTCTTGTCAGCTGTATCTGCCTGGAAATAGCGGTCCTTTGAACCATTCTCCATAGCCTCCAAAGAACCCATACCGCGGTATGACTTGAACTTACGGCCATTGAAGATGATAGTGTCACCCGGAGACTCCTCGGTACCGGCAACAAGCGAACCAATCATAACGCTATAACCACCGGCTGCCAAAGCCTTGACAACGTCGCCCGAGTAGCGCAGGCCACCGTCGGCAATCAAAGGCACACCTGTTCCCTCAAGCGCCTTGGCTACATCATACACTGCAGACAACTGTGGCACACCCACACCGGCAACAACACGTGTTGTACATATTGAACCAGGACCAATACCAACCTTCACTGCATCTGCGCCGGCTTCTGCAAGCATCTTGGCAGCCTCGCCTGTAGCCACATTACCCACCACAATGTCAATATGTGGGAAGAGAGCCTTTGCCTCCTTCAACTTCTGTACCACGCCTGCTGAATGACCATGGGCTGTGTCAATTACTACAGCATCGACACCGGCATCGACAAGAGCCTTGATACGCTCCATTGCATCACCGGTAACACCAACTCCTGCTGCAACACGCAGACGACCCTTGCTGTCCTTACAAGCCATTGGTTTATCCTTTGCCTTTGTAATATCCTTGTATGTAATCAAGCCAACAAGCTTACCATCACCGTCAACAACAGGCAGTTTCTCAATCTTGTTCTCACGCAAAATCTTGGCCGCAGCCTCCATATCTGTTTTCTGATTAGTCACAACAAGTCTGTCGGCGGGAGTCATAATCTCACAGATAGGACGTTCCATGTTTGTCTCGAAACGCAAGTCGCGGTTGGTGACAATACCAACAAGTTTCTTGCAGTCATCAACCACAGGAATACCACCAATGTGATATTCTGCCATGATATCAAGGGCATCCTTTACCGCTGAATTCGCCTGGATTGTAACAGGGTCATAAATCATACCATTCTCGGCACGCTTTACAATTGCAACCTGATGAGCCTGTGCTTCAATTGACATATTCTTGTGGATAACACCTATACCACCTTCGCGTGCAATGGCAATCGCCATCTTCGCCTCGGTAACAGTATCCATGGCTGCAGTCACGAACGGCACATTCAGTTCGATATTTCTTGAGAACTTGGTTTTCAAAGAAACCCCTTTAGGCAAAACCTCAGAGTATGCAGGAATAAGCAATACATCGTCATAGGTCAAGCCGTCCATCACAATCTTTTCTTTTATAAAATCATTCATATAGCTATATATTTTTCATTCATTATCAATTCCCGACCTCGGAGATAAACTTGATTCGCACAAGACGAATCTCCTCCTCGGTATATTCGCCACCAAGTTCCTCAATGGCAACATCAATAGAATCGGTATCAGAACTCTTGAAATAGTCATAGATCTCACACAGATTCTCTTCGTCAAGTATCTCCTCGAGGAAATAGTCTATATTCAGTTTTGTGCCTGAATAGACGATAGACTCCACATCGTCAAGCAACTCGTCAAACTCGACACCCTTGCTTATCGCCAAATCATCAAGAGCCACCTTGCGGTCAATTGCATTTATGATAGCGACCTTCAACTTTGACTTATTTGCAACAGTACGGATGCGTATATCCTCGGGGCGATCAATCTCATTTTCCTCGCAATGACGTTTGATGAGCGCACAGAACTCCTCACCATAGCGTTTTGCCTTACCCTCTCCCACGCCCGGAATATTCTTCAACTCATCAATAGTCACAGGATATGTTGTTGCCATAGCCTCGAGTGATGGATCTTGAAATATCACGTATGGGGGTAGTTCAAGCTGCTTCGACAATTTTTTTCGCAGATTCTTGAGCATTGCAAAAAGCTCGGGATCAACAGCAAATGTGCTTGTTGCCTGAACTACAGTTTCCTCCTCGTCAAAATCCCTGTCCTCTACAATCTTAAACGACACAGGTTTTTTCAAGAACGCATGTCCCTGCTTTGTAACCTTCAGCAGGCCATAACTTTCGACATCCTTGTCAAGATAACCGGCAATCAGAGCCTGACGGATTACCGCATTCCAACGCTTGGCATCCTCATCGTCACCACAACCGAAGCACTCCAGTTCATCATGATTATGCGATATAATATCGGCCGTTTCCTTGCCTAAAAGGACATCTATTACATAATCGGTATTAAAATTCTCCTTCAATGCCAAAACCGTCTCTATCACAGCCTCGAGCAACTCTTTTGCTTCCACCTGCTTTTTAGGAGAGAGACAGTTGTCACAGTTACCACAATTTTCCACGTCGTAATTCTCACCAAAATAATGTAACAATAATTTCCTGCGACAAACCGACGACTCAGCATAGGCTGTTGTCTCATGCAACAACTGACGGCCGATATACTGCTCGGCAAGTGGCTTGCCCTCAAGGAATTTCTCCAATTTCTGTAAATCCTTGTTGTTATAGAAGGCAATACACTGGCCTTCACCGCCATCACGTCCGGCACGGCCAGTCTCCTGATAATACCCTTCAAGACTCTTTGGTATGTCATAATGTATCACATAGCGCACATCGGGTTTATCGATACCCATGCCAAAAGCTATCGTTGCAACAATGACATCTATTTTCTCCATGATGAAATCGTCCTGGGTCTGCGATCTCATCGCTGAATCCATACCGGCATGATAAGCCTTTGCTGAAATTTCATTCGTCTGCAAAATCTCGGCAAGCTCTTCAACCTTCTTGCGACTCAAACAATATATAATACCGGACTTACCATGGTTTGCCTTAATAAACTTTATAATCTCCTTATCTACATCCTTGGTCTTTGAACGAACCTCGTAGTAAAGGTTCGGGCGGTTGAACGATGATTTGAAATCAGGAGCATCCTGTATTCCAAGATTCTTCTTTATATCATCACGCACCTTGGTTGTAGCAGTAGCGGTCAACGCTATGATAGGAGCCTTGCCAATCTCGTTCATTATTGGACGGATACGGCGGTACTCAGGACGGAAGTCGTGTCCCCACTCTGAGATACAATGCGCCTCGTCTATCGCATAGAACGAAATCTTTATGCTTTTTAGGAACTCCACATTGTCCTCTTTGGTCAAAGATTCGGGAGCGACATACAATAGTTTTGTCTTACCGGAAAGCACATCCTCCTTTACCTCCTCTATCGCCTGTTTTGTCAATGACGAGTTCAGGAAGTGCGCCACGCCATCCTCTTCGTTGAGGTTTCTTATGGCATCTACCTGATTCTTCATCAAAGCGATAAGTGGGGAGATAACAATCGCTGTACCATCCATAACGAGCGAAGGGAGTTGGTAGCAAAGCGATTTTCCGCCTCCGGTAGGCATCAGAACAAAGGCATCATTGCCTGCAAGCAAGTTCTTGATGACCGCTTCCTGATCACCCTTGAACTTGTCAAAACCGAAGTTCTCTTTGAGAGCCTCTGTCAAATTACACTTCTTTGCCATTTTATAACATGCCTATTTGAAAACAAAGTTATAAATATATCAATTAAAAGCACAACTTTTTTTGAATATATTTTTTGCAAAGGCCGTAAAAATTTCAGCAACCCCATACAGAAACGGCAGACCCCGTCAACGAAGCCTGCCGCTGAATATCGTCTGAAAGCACTTTAAACGCGCAACGATCTATCAGACCGCGCACATCAACGCAGTGCTTTTTTCCACTTGCTTACGAGCATATTCCTTTGTTATCATACACTCCTTCACATCACTCGATGGAATCTCGAACATCTTCTCCATCATAATGGTCTCAACAATGGAACGCAAGCCACGCGCACCAAGTTTATACTCAACAGCTGTATCCACAATATACTCAAGTGCATCGTTCTCAAACACAAGTTCCACGCCGTCCATCTCCATGAGTTTCTTGTACTGCTTGATAATGGAGTTCTTGGGCTCGGTAAGGATGTTGCGCAATGCACCGCGGTCAAGCGGACGCAATGAAGTGAGAATTGGCAGACGGCCTATTATCTCGGGGATAAGACCGAATGAACGCAAATCCTGAGGCATGATATACTGCATCATGTCGCCTTTGTCGATATGCATCTTGTTCTGTACCGAATTATATCCCACAACATGAGTATTCATGCGCTGTGCAATTTTTTTCTCAATACCGTCAAACGCACCACCGCAGATAAAGAGAATATGTTTCGTATTCACGGCAATCATCTTCTGGTCGGGATGCTTGCGTCCACCCTGGGGAGGAACATTCACCACCGAACCCTCGAGCAACTTAAGCAGTCCCTGCTGTACGCCCTCACCACTTACATCTCGTGTAATCGAAGGATTGTCGCTCTTGCGTGCAATCTTGTCAATCTCATCAATGAACACAATACCGCGCTCAGCCTCTTCAACCTTGTAATCGGCAACCTGCAACAAGCGTGTAAGGATACTTTCGATATCCTCGCCCACATAGCCGGCCTCGGTAAGTACAGTCGCGTCCACAATAGTGAACGGAACCTTCAACAACTTGGCAATAGTTCGTGCAAGCAGTGTCTTGCCAGTACCTGTGCTGCCAACCATTATAATGTTGCTCTTCTCAATCTCCACCTCGTCGGCAGCATCACGCTGCATGAGACGCTTGTAGTGATTATACACCGAAACCGCAAGAGCACACTTTGCCTCATCCTGCCCAATGACATACTCGTCAAGGAATGCCTTTATTTCCTTTGGTTTGGGTAGTTCCTTCATGTCGAAATCGCTCTTTGGCAACAATGCCTCCTCACGCAGTATGTTATGAGCCTGCTCGACACAATCGTTGCAGATGTAACCGGTCATACCGGTCATCAGCAGAGCTACCTGCTCTTCGGTTCTTCCACAGAAGCTACAACGCTTTTTTCCTTTTTCAGCCATCTGTCGAATTATATTTTGCGTGTAAGGACACGGTCAATCATACCATACTCCTGCGCCTCGGCAGCTGTCATCCAGTAATCACGGTCACTATCTGCCCATACCTTATCGAAAGGCTGCTTGCTATGATCAGAGATTATAGTATATAATTCTTTCTTAAGTTTCTGGATTTCGCGAGCGGTAATCTCAATATCACTTGCCTGTCCCTGTACACCGCCAAGAGGCTGATGTATCATCACGCGGCTATGTGTCAAGGCCGAACGCTTACCCTCGGCACCTGCAACAAGCAGCACAGCAGCCATGCTCGCAGCCATACCGGTACAGATTGTAGCGACATCGCTAGAGATGAACTGCATTGTATCGTATATACCCAAACCGGCATATACTGATCCGCCGGGAGAGTTGATGTAGATAGAGATATCCTTGCCGCTGTCTACCGAATCAAGGTAGAGCAACTGCGCCTGCAAGGTATTTGCAGTATAATCATCAATTTGGGTTCCCAAAAAGATGATTCTATCCATCATCAAACGCGAGAACACATCCATCTGTGTAACATTCAACTGTCTCTCCTCGAGAATATATGGGTTCAGATACTGTGCCTGAGCCTTTATTACATCGTCAAGCACCATGCTGTTCATTCCAAGGTGCTTGGTAGCATACTTTTTAAAATCATCTCTCTCCATAACAACCGGTTTTTAATTTGTCATTATTAAAATAATCCGGCCTATCGGGCAAAGCCAATAGGCCGGATTATATACCCAATATTATATATTAAGCGTTTTCAGACACCTTTTTGTTGAAGTCCTCTACAGAAATCTTCTCCTCGTTCAAGGTGATAGCAGCCTTGATTGACTGGATAAGCTTGACATCAACTGCACGGTTGATAAGTGCCTCACGTGTCTTCTCCTGCTTGAGCATCTCCTTAGCATAGTTCTCGAGCAAATCCTCGGGAACATTTGCCATACCGTACTGTGCGAACTGATCGCGTGTAGCGCCCTTGGCAACATTGAGAACATCGTTGTCGTCAATCTTAACCTCAAACTTCTTCGCAAGCTGCTCCTTGATCAAGTGCCAGCTGAGTTCTGTAAGGCTCTTCTGGAACTCCTCCTCGCTTACAGTCTCACCCTCTGCCTTGTTTGAATCCATGATACGGCGGAGGATTGCCTCGTTGAACTCCATCTTGCCAACCTTGTTCATGAGGTACTCACGTGTATCCATCAACAACTTGTAGTCGCTCTCAACCTCGAAACGAGCCTCGAACTGCTCAGCGATCTTTGCACGGAACTCCTCCTCGCTCTTAACAGCATCCTTACCGAATGCAGCGTCGAACACATTCTGGTTGATTTCACTTGCAACAAAGCGTGTAATCTCGCTAATTGTAAATGTGAACTCACCATTGTGAGCAGCAACCTCGCTCTTCTCAACCTTGAGAAGTGAAGCGAGCTCTGCCTCGTTGCCGTCGAATGCAACTGAAGGATTGAATGTAACAACATCATTAACCTTTGAACCTGTGAAGAGAGCCTTCTGGTCATCGTTCTTCATGTATGAAGGCATCATCACAGCCTCACGAACAACAACGCCATTCTCAACAGCCTCTGTCAATGTACCCTTGAGCATATCACCGTTCTCATAAGACTCAACCTGCTTGTACTCGCCGCAACGCTGGGCGAAAGCGTTAACCTGACCCTGAATCATCTCCTCTGTTGGCTGAATCTTGTAGTATGCAAGAGCGTCGTTCTTGTCAAGGACAGCATCGAACTTTGGAGCGAGAGCAATCTCGAACTCAAAAGTAAACTCCTTGTCCTCAACCATATTGATGTTAGCCTGCTGCTCCTCGATTGGGAGTGGCTCACCAAGCATATCGATCTTGTTCTCTCTGATATACTCGAATATCTTTGTCTGCAACAACTTGTTGATCTCCTCGGCCTTAACAGCAGTACCGTACTGCTTCTTGATCAAGCCCATAGGAACCATACCTGGACGGAAACCAGGGATATTTGCCTTCTGGCGGAAATTTTTCAACTGCTTCTCAACCAAAGCCGAGTAATCGGCCTCCTGAATGTTTACCGAAAGGATTGCACTTGTAGCATCCTGATTTTTAAGTGTAAATTCCATTATATAAAAATTTTAATAATTTCATCTGTTCTAAAGGGCATAACCTTGCATTCCACTCAACAAGGCATACAGCACCCCTTAATTTAGAGCGCACAAAAATACAACAAGTTGTGCAGAAAATCAAGCAAAAACCGATTTTGTTGTAAACTAACACAGAACAAACAAGGCATTCACCACCAAACGGGCATCACCTTACAACTGTTTTTTTACCTTCGACAATGTATATGCCGGATTTATGATTCAGCACACGACGGCCACCAAGGTCATATACTGCATCTTCTACCATTTTGTTACTGTCAACCACATCAAAAATAGAGGTGTCATCACCAGGAGTGCCAACTGTCAGCACAAAAGGACAGTCCCAGACATTCTTGTCCTCATAAAGTTCGGTCACATTCAGATTGAACTCTGCCACATGTCCATTGGGAGCAGACTCATCCACCACAACCTTGAAATTCTTTGTAGATTCTGCACCCACAGGCAAGTAACTCATTCCCACATTACCGGTCACTACTGTAACATAAGGACTGGTAGTCGTGAGCACAAGTGTACTTCTTGACTTCTGCTCATACCTGCCATTGTTGACCATGGTTATGTCAAGAGTGTTCTCGCCAACGGCAAGCACACCCGGAACAATACTCTTTATCTTCACACTATAATCGGCCTTGCCGGTAACAGCCGTCACCACTGCCGAGCGTTCATACTCCTTGCCATTATAGACTGCAGCCACACTGTAGCTATACTCCGTATCGGAAGATAGGCCGCTGTCGGTATATGAAAGCGATTTTGTATCCGCAATATATACACCATCACGGTATATATTATAGCTCTGGGCATTAACGACTGCATCCCATTTGATATTCACGGTAGTTGCACCAACAGCAGTTGCGGCCACGTTATCGGGAGCTGGCAACGGATTTCCCTCTACTGCCAACGAGAAGCGGCTGTAGTTGTCATAAACAAAGCCAGACGAGACATCCACTACATTTTGGAACATGGCATCATCGACATGCAGTATGTACACATCATAGCCATAGTCCAATGCAGCCCACTGTTCATCAGTAAAGAAATGACGTATTGCCACATAGACCTCCTTGCCTTCATAGGCTGAAAGGTCAACGGAATATTCAATCCACCCGCCACCATCGGCTTTTGTTATCGACCACTCATCAAGCATCACAAAATCGGCAGCCGAAGCATTGCCGTTCTCCGAGACTGCAACGCCAAAATGTTCACCGTACCATGTACTCGAATGTACGCGTGCCCAAAAGCTGAATTTTCCACCCTTGGCCACCCTCACTTTGGGCGAGACAAGATAATTGTCGATAGGGATGTTGTACTCCATCATGGACGCCTGACAATAGGTCTCGCTCATCATCTGCCCCACACCTGAATGCGCCTCGCCTACACGCTCTACCTTGTGTACTCCGAAAACAGAGGAGTGCCACCACGGATGATTGCGCCCGTCATTGCTGGCATCAAAAGTCGTCCAGCCGGAAAGTCCGTCTTTCACATAGCCGTCGGCATCAAGTCCCGGCTCAAACTCATACATAAGACTCTTTACCGCAGTATAATTGTCAGGGGTCGCATAGACATCAAAGTTTACTGATATAATATCTGGGGCAGACTCGTCAATATCCACCACGAACTGCGCCGCATACTCCTCGCCAACACCCATAGCGCCAAGCAGTGCTTCACCATCGACTATTGTTACATAAGGTGACGAGCAGCTCATCCTGACCATAGTCTCGCCAATAGTGGGAGCAGTACCCTCATTAACCATGTTCACATTTATTGCCACATTCTTGCCAGGTTTTACCTTCTCGGGCCATACTGAACGGCATAGAATACGCGCATAATCGTCGAACAGCAGAACAACCTCATCACTCCATTCATGCACATCATCGGTAATTGTTACAGTCATATATGCTGTATGGCCATTAGGAATACCGGCTACCGTGCTTACAGCAAATACACTACCGGCAGAATCTCCGGATGAGAGAACACCAAGATCTGCCACACTATTCTCAATATTGACAAAAGGATCGGTTGTCGAGAGAAGCACACTCACACTGCCATTGCTTGCCCCCTTGCCTGTGTTTGCAACTGTAAAGGCAATCTCCTTACTCCCACCCGCAGACATTGAGTTTGGAGAATAATCCACAAGCCTTATGTACGGACGTTCATTTGCCGCCTCAACACTGTTTACGGCAGCAAGGGCATCAATGCGGCCGGAGCCTGTCATATTACTTTTCTTATCGGTCAGTTTCTTTGCCGTAGTTTCGATAGTCTCGCATATCTGTGAAGGTGTCAGCATAGGGTTCTTTTCAAGCATAAGAGCTATTACGCCGGCTACGCATGGAGTAGCCTGCGATGTACCCGACATATACTTATACTTGTCGTTCTCATCGTGTTTCAATGAATAGATCAAGTCACCGGGCGCAACAATGTCGGGACGTATAAGGCCAAAATGCTCCGCATCGTAGGGATAATCGCCAAAACTTGTACTTTCCCAAGTCACAGGTCCTTTTGACGACGAAGTCACATACTCATCGTTTGCATTGACCGAGCCCACACAAATAACACTTGTCAACCCACCGGCATTTACCATCTGGTCGGGATGAAGATATGGCGGAGGACAAGCCGCCGGATAATCGACATTATCGGGCGCGCCAAAACTATCTCCATCATTTCCGGCTGCAGCACACACAGGCACGCCAAGCAGCAGTGCACTCTCAAATGTCCTGCGCAGAAGCACAATATCCGTCTCGCTTATCTGTGACCTCTTGAAGCCCAACGACATGCTTAACACATCGGCACCATTCTCAATTGCGAACTCTACGCCCGACATCATCTGCGCAGGTGTTCCGCCACCGATCCTGTTCACGACCTTCACGGTCATCAGTGTAGCATCGGGAGCCACACCCGTCACATTACCGACAGTTCCGTCACCGCACACAATTCCTGCACAATGGGTTCCATGACCAAAGTCATCGGATATGTCACTATTGCCAGATACGAAATTCCAGCCATTTATAGGGTCATCCTTTTCACCGTCACCGTCAGTATCGGCATATCCACACCACAGATGGTCCTTGAGGTCATAGTGGTCGGGGTTGGTTCCGGAATCCAATATCGCTACCACTACATTCTTTCCGGTATATCCCTGTTCCCAGACATCATCGGCATTTACCTGAAGGACATGAGGCGTTGCGCTATGCACTGATGCAGCAGCAACCGCCCGCGCAGGAGAAACATCAAAGCCGTCAATCACCTGCACCTCCTTGCTCCGCCCCACAGCGAGCACATCGGGATGCGAAGCCAACACTTGAACAACCTCTTTTGTTGCATCGCATGTAACCACATTTGCAACCCAGTGACATCTGATATTTGAAACCAGACCATCAGCTACAGCCCTCTCAAGATATTCAAGAACAGCAGCCTGACTATCGATCGAGTTCTCCTTCAACTCGTCGACAACCATCTCCCTCGCGGCTCTTTTATCCTTACACATCGAGGTACGGGCCTTTATCTTTGCAGACTCGACCTGGGATTTGAGAATAACGTTTATAGTAATCTTTTCGTTGTCAGAATCTGCAAAAAGCGACAGTAATTCCTCGTCAATTGCACTATTCTGCTGAGCATGACAAAGAGTACAGAAGCAAAGAAGAAATGCTACTGTAAAAATCTTGAACTTATTCATAATAATCAGGGGGTTCACCAAAAACTGTGTAACACGAGTTTATGCACACTACATTTATATCTGGAATTCACGCTTGCGAAGCACAAAGTCACGGCCAAGATACTTCTCACGCACAACTGGATTCTCTGAAAGTTCCTCGGGAGTACCCTCGAAAAGCACACGACCTTCAAAGAGCAGATAGGCGCGATCAGTAATACTCAACGTTTCCTGCACATTGTGGTCAGTGATAAGGATACCGATATTCTTATCCTTCAACTTCCATACGATGTATTGGATGTCCTCGACAGCGATGGGGTCGACACCGGCAAAAGGCTCGTCAAGCATAATGAACTTTGGATCAATCGCCAGACATCGCGCAATTTCGGTGCGGCGTCTTTCACCACCAGACAATCGGTCTCCAAGGTTCTTGCGCACCTTCTGCAAGCGAAACTCGGCAATAAGGCTCTCCAATTTATCCTTTTGATAATCAAGAGGTTTTCCTGTAAGCTCGAGCACTGACGCGATATTATCCTCAACAGTCATCTTGCGGAACACGCTTGCTTCCTGCGCTAAATAACCGATACCGGCGCGTGCACGTTTGTAAACAGGATATTTGGTTATCTCCTTATCATCAAGGAATATACGGCCGCCATTTGGAATGACAAGTCCTGTTGTCATGTAGAAAGAGGTCGTTTTCCCGGCACCGTTGGGACCAAGCAAACCAACAATTTCGCCCTGCTTAACATTGAATGACACATCATTCACGACAGTGCGTTTGCCATATCGTTTCACAAGGTTCTCGGTGCGCAGCACCGTAGCCTCCTCATATTTGCCGGTAATCTCCATTTCCATATCTGGTTCCTGTAAACTATTCATCACGGCGAAGATAATGCATTTTTGCCGTTCCAACAAAAAAACCACCATTTTATAGCACAATTGCAAGCAATAACAGACATAGCAATGTTTATTGAACAAAAAGTAGTACCTTTGCGCATATCTTATCATTTGAAGACAATGTTTATCATAAACTCAATAAAGACTTTTGGCAGCTACCTGATACTCATGCGGCAGGTTCTCAAGCGCCCCGAGCGATGGAGGATGTATTTCAGGCGCACGCTCCACGAAATATACCAGTTGGGAATAAACTCCATCCCCATTGTACTCGTCATCTCGTTGTTTATCGGCGCAGTACTTTGCATTCAGATGAAGACCAATGTCGAAAGTCCATGGATGCCAAAATTCGTTACCGGCTATGCCACACGCGAGGTTCTGTTGCTCGAGTTCTCATCAACAATCATGTGCCTTATACTTGCAGGCAAGGTCGGGTCAAACATCACATCCGAGATTGGCGCAATGAGAGTAACCCAACAGATTGACGCACTTGACATGATGGGCGTAAACTCGGCAAACTTCTTGATTCTGCCCAAAATCACAGGCCTTGTATTCACAATCCCGATGCTGGTCATCTTCAGTATTGCAGCCGGAATAGGCGGCGCTTTCCTCATAGGTCAGTTGACAAACATCATGACAGCCGAAGAACTGACCCTAGGACTGCAGCACGAGTTCACACCATGGTTCATCTGGTACAGTATCATCAAGAGTCTCTTCTTCGCCTTCATAATAACATCGGTGGCGTCGTTCTACGGCTACACAGTCAAGGGCGGTTCAATTGAAGTGGGAAAGGCCAGCACAAATGCCGTTGTCAGCTGCAGCGTGCTGATACTCTTCTCGGACATAATACTGACTAACATAATGATGCAATGATTGAAGTAATCAACATACACAAGCAGTTCGAGGGCAAGAGCGTACTCCATGACATCACCGCAACCTTCAATAATGGCGTCACCAATCTCATCATTGGCCAGAGCGGTGCCGGAAAGACCGTCATGCTCAAATGCATAGTGGGATTGCTTACACCCGACAAAGGCAAGGTCTTCTATGACGGACGCGACATAACCACATTGAAGCAGAAGGAGAAAATAGCCATACGGCGCGAGATTGGAATGTTGTTCCAGAGCGCAGCCCTGTTCGACTCTATGAGTGTGCTGGAGAATGTAATGTTTCCACTCGACATGTTCTCCAACATGACTTATAAGGAACGACTTGCACGCGCAAGAGCCTGTCTTGACCGCGTAAACCTGATTGAGGCACAGGAGAAGCTACCCGAGGAGATTTCGGGCGGCATGCAAAAACGCGCAGCCATTGCACGCGCCATAGCCCTGAAACCGCAATATCTTTTCTGCGACGAGCCCAATTCGGGACTCGACCCACAGACATCACTCATCATCGATGAACTGATACACAGCATCACTCAGGAATACAACATAACCACAATCGTCAATACACACGACATGAACTCGGTGATGAACATCGGCGACCACATTCTGTTCCTCTCGGGCGGTAACCTTGCATGGGAGGGCGACAAGACACAAATCCTGAACACCGACAACAAACCACTGAACGATTTCCTCTTCTCGAGCGAAATCCTGCGCCAAGTAAAGGAGCAGGCAATGAAAGGCAAATAAGAAGAAAAGCAAAATCCCAGTGAACAGATAGAAAAAATAAAAAATGACGACTGTATGGTCGTCATTTTTTATTGTAAGCCTAGTAGTTTATTACTTCTTAAGAGCCTTCTTCAACTCCTTTGCAATAGCCTTCTCTGCAGAAGCCTTTGCAGCGTTGAGCTTCTTCTGCGCAGCAGCCTCAGCCTTAGCATTGCCGGCAGCCTTAGCAGCCTTTACTGCATCGTAGAGAGCCCAAAGGTTCTTCTGTGCAGTAACCTTCTTCTGTGCAGCTGTGTAAGCCTCAGCCTCAGCCTCAGTAGCAGCCTCAGCCTCAGCAGTTGCAAATGCATGCTTGTAACCCTCTACCTCATTCCAGTGACCACGTGTAAAGTCGGGGAATGTAACGGCAGCGCAGTTGTTGTCCATTGACAATGTACCGAGTTCCGCCAAGCAGCACCACTCTGCCATGTCATATACGTCCATATCAAGTGGCAAACCGTTCTGCAAGCAGTAAACAAGGCGTGAATCCATTACGAAGTCCATACCACCGTGACCGAGGTCGCGACCCTTCTCAACATACTTCTTGAGGATTGGGTGATAGTACTTCTCCATCATGGCATTTCTCTGCTCTGCATTCATGAAGCCGTGAGCGTTGAGGTTGTCAACCTGAGGAGCACCTGTACCCTTGAGAGCCTCACCAGAGAGTGCGAGCTCAGGAGTAGGATACTTTGTAGCATAACCCTTTGTACCTGTGAGCTTGAACAGACGGTTGTAGGGCTGTGGAGTCATAACGTTGTGCTGGATTTCAACAACCTTACCCTTTGCTGTACGCATGAGAGTTGTTGTGTGGTCACCATTGCGGAACTCGCCACACTCCTTGCCGGTCTTCTCCTTAACGAGCTCCTTGCCGAAGAATGGATCTGTATCCATTGCAACGAGAGTTGTGAAGCGGTCACCACGGTGAATATTCATGCACTGTGCAACGGGGCCAAGGCCGTGAGTAGCGTAGAGGTCGCCACGGTTCTCCTTGTTGTACTTCAGACGCCAGTGGAGGTTGTCAACGTCATTGTCGGCAGGGTCCTTCCAGTATGCATCCCAGAACCACTCGAGGCTGTGGATATAAGCACCCTCGGCGCGGATAATCTCACCGAACACGCCATCCTGAGCCATGGCAAGAGCATTCATCTCATAGTCGTCATAGCAGCAGTTCTCGAGGATGAAGCAGTGGAGACGTGTCTGCTCAGAGAGGTTGATAAGGCTCCAGCACTGCTCGAGGTTCATTGCAGAAGGCACCTCGATAGCTGTGTGCTTGCCGTTCTCCATTGCATACTTTGCAATTGGATAGTGGTGGTTCCAGTCGGCAGCAATGTAAACGAGGTCAACATCGGGACGCTCGCAAAGAGCCTTGTAACCATCAGCACCATAGTAGATGTCGGCAGGCATCAAACCCTGCTCGCGGAGGAACTTGTTGCACTCCTCGGCGCGCTCGTACTCATAGTCGCAAAGAGCAACGATTTCAACACCCGGGATACGGCAGAAACGGATAACTGCACCGTCACCACGCATACCAAGACCGACGAACGCTACGCGAACAGTCTTGATTGGAGCAACAGCAAGGTTAAGAACATGCTCCTGACCAGC
The DNA here is from genome assembly GCA_045657945.1 of Bacteroidaceae bacterium. Classification (GTDB taxonomy): domain Bacteria; phylum Bacteroidota; class Bacteroidia; order Bacteroidales; family Bacteroidaceae; genus HGM04593. The sequence goes on from JAZOUB010000015.1 coordinate 61,982, forward strand.
AGGACGCTCTGGAGTCTCAACGACGATAGTACCTTTGTCCCAATGCCATTTTGTAGAGGGAGAAAGAGACTGAGCCTGTGATGTTGTGCCGGCAAACGCCATTACAGCAACAAGGGCTGCACCAAAAAATTTCTTCAAATTCATAATTACAGTTAATTAATTAATATGATGTGTTTTATCATTTTATCAGTCACCGCGGAGACCTAAAAGAAGGATGCTCCGCCGATTCATGACTACAAAAATAGTCACAATAATATTATTTTACAATTATTCAAGGCTTTTTTTAGAGAACGGCAAACACCGATGTCCCTTATATACCAAAAACAATGTCTTATTCAAGTGTTGAAAAATCAATATCAGGAGCCTCGGTAACATTGCCTGCACGCTCAAACCAGGTTCCCGATGTCAAATAATCATCAAAGAAACCACCCATTGAAAGGAAGAAACCCTCACCCTCAACACCACCGGTATAATCGAGACGGTGTCTGAGGTGGCCGGTTGTGTCACAAGTGAAACGTCCGCGTGCCACAGGAATCCAACGGCCATCGGCTGTGCGTGCCCACTGATTGTAATAACATGCCTTGCGGTTAATGTATCCCATCACAGGGTTGAAGTTCTCAAGGAAAGAGTGTGCGTTTGTGTACCAGGTTGTGGTTTTTGGACGACGCCACGATGCCACAAGCACCCACTTGTCCTGGTGGTTATCGTAGAAGTAGGCTGTATAAACCGTGCTGTTATCACCGTCGGGCTTCACTCCCATAAGGAAACGGCAACGTTCACCGGCCTTCCAGTCATAGTGCATATAACTTTGACCGCCGGAACCCTCATTACCAAAATCATTTATCTTCACATTTTCTCCTTTTTTGACGAGTTGCACTCGCAAAGAATCGGGAATATCTGCAGGGTTGTCTGTTTCAAAAGGGCTCCACACCGAGAAGAGCACTCTTCTTGGATAAGGAAAATTGTTCTGCATTCCGAAATAACCTTGTCCGAAACCGCAAGCCATATAATAACTACTGGGGATATCACCCTCCTCGGGCACTACAACCTCGTTGTAGAACCACTCTATATTCTCTTTGGGGAGAGCATAACCCATGTGGACCGATGGACCGCGACGGCCAAAATGGGTACTGAAATCGGGGGCAACACAAACCACCGGAGCCGCATCGCCACTCACAAGAACAGCCGACACATTGCCAAAACCTGTACCGTTGTTTATTTTCAAGCCACGGATATCCATTTTAACATAACCGGGTGCCTTCACCTTGAATGTACCGACCTCCACACGCGACAAATCATCGCTGTCGAGTCTGATTTTTTTCTTTTTACCCAATACGGTCACCTCAATCTTTGAGTCTCCCTTTGCCTGGAGCGCAACATTCATCTTGCCGCTCTTTTCCACTTTGAAGTAGAAGCTCACGACATCTTCAGTGCTATCCCAATTGCGCAATGCACAATTGTGCTCGTCGATATATACGTTTTTGGAGTCACCGCCCTCTGACGTAGCAGTTACGTACGCATTACCTGCCAAGGTAACAACACTCTCATCCTGTGCAACAGACGGCACAACGTGAAGCAGAACCGTAGCCAGCACCAACAATAGATTTCTAATTTTCATACAAATATCAATTTATAAGTCCTTTTCAATTACTCGACCTTGGTATCACCCACCCATTTGCCATAATAGACACGATGGTCGGGCTTCACCAGCATACCGTATCCGTCGCGGTAGCCACCCCGGTAGGCGCCATACCACAAATCGCCGTTTGCCCACTGATAGACGCCATACCCATGACGGCGTCCATTGTAGAACTCACCAAAATAGACATCGCCGTTCTTATATGTCTCTTTCTTGAATGTATATGGTGAAGGCTCGCCCTTTACCGACTTGACAAGCGGAAACTCCAACGGCAAATCACCTTCTTTTGTATGCACACGAATTATTTCGCCTGTTGCGAGGTCATACATCACATAATGCTCATCGCTTCCTACCCGGACAACATTGCTGTTAATGAGCATACCGAACAGTAGTTTCCCATTACGGTACTGCCCATAAGAACGAATGCCTGACGATAAACTGAAAAGCCCCCAACCATAGAACTTGTAGTCGATAAGCGTGCCAACGTACTCGCCACCGGCATTGGAAATGCGGCTTGTCTGCGAGTGATCGCGTACATAGTCGCAGAACACAGCTTGCAACGGATCACACATCTCGTCATAGAGTTTCACTTTGTCCTGCGCCATAACCGGCAGCACAAAGAGAAACAAAAGTGCAAAAAGTCTATTTCTCATTATAGTACATTTTATTCTCGGTAATGAACGTGGCAACAACCGGCGGAACGTAGCCCGAAATATCCTCGCCTGCAGAAACCGCCGCACGCACCATTGTAGAGCTCACATCGTGCAGTTTTGCCGGCAACCATTGCACGCCCATGGGCAACTGTGGCTCAGCCTCATTGCCACGAGGATAGACTATCACGTTGTGACGGGCGAGGATTTCGTCGCCCTTGTACCAACGGTCAAACTTTTCCCAGTTGTCGGCACCAATGAGAAGTGAGAACTCCTTTTCGGGATAGGCAGCTGCGAGCGCAGTGAGCGTGTTCAGCGTATAAGAAGGACGTGGGAGGCTGAATTCAAAGTCACTGGCCACCATACCAGGTTTGTCCTGCACAGCCAACTGCGCCATTTGAAAACGTAGCGACTCGTCGCTCAATGCACAGCCCTGCTTATGAGGATTCTGTGGGGTAACCATAAACCACACTTCGGCGGCTAGACCACGTGAAAGGACCTCGGCAGCTAGAGCAAGATGACCATTGTGGACAGGATCGAAACTACCGCCGAATATAGCAACCTTGGACGTCTTATTCATTAAGAAATTTCTCAACAATTGTCATCAGATTCCGTTTTGCCTCGTCAAGGTTATCATTAACAATCACCCTGTCGGCAAACTTGGAGAACGTCATCTCATACTCGGCCTTGCTGACACGCTTTTCAATCTCATCCATTGAGGTATCTCCACGACCAACAAGACGCTCGCGTAGCACATCAATCGAAGGAGCCTGAACAAAGATAAAGAGAGCACGCTCACCATAGTACTTCTTGAGACTGCATCCACCCTTGACATCGACATCAAAAAGGATATTCTGCACCTCGAGCTGGTGTTCTACCTGCGATTTGAGCGTACCGTAGAAACGTCCCGGATATACCTCTTCATACTCAACGAACTCGTCGGCGGCAATACGTGCACGAAACTCGTCGGGTGTAAAAAAATAGTAATCGACACCATGTTTCTCCTCGCCACGGGGAGGACGGCTTGTTGCCGACACCGAAAAACCGAAAGAGGAGTCCTGCTCCATCAAAAAGTGCACCAATGTCGATTTACCAGAGCCCGACGGTGCCGAAAAAATAACAACTTTTCCCTTTTTCATATTCTTGAAGCTGTTTTAAAAATTCTTTACATCACATTGAGCACCTGTTCCTTAATCTGTTCAAGTTCATCTTTCATGCGCACTACAATCTTCTGCATTTCGGCATGATTGCTCTTGCTTCCGAGAGTGTTGATTTCGCGTCCCATCTCCTGAGCGATAAAACCAAGTTTCTTACCCTGTCCGCGCTCCTCATCCATGGTAGAGAGGAAGTATTGCAAATGGTTGGCAAGACGCTGTTTTTCCTCGTTCACATCGAGTTTTTCAATATAGAAGATAAGCTCCTGTTCCAAGCGGTTGCGGTCATAATCAACTCCTGCGACATTAAGCAGTGCCTCCTCGATACGGGTGCGGATTTTCTCTACACGTTCCTTCTCAAACGGCGCAACAGAAGCAAGCAACTGCGATATGTTGGATATTTTGCTATTGAACTTCGCCGAGAGAGCTTCACCCTCCTGTTTGCGGAAGGCCATCAAATCGGCAATCGCCGCCTTGATACCATCAAGAACCACCGCCCACTCCTCGTCGGTGACTTCATAAATCTCCTTACGTGCAATAACCTCGGGCATTTTCAGGAGAACCTCAAAGAGATTGTCGGGCAACGCCATACCGCTGTTCTTGGAAATCTCGGTCATCTGTTCAAGATAACCCTGCATTACAGCACCGTTGATTGAAGGGGTATCAGCCTTTTCACTTTGCTCCACCCATAATGAGAAATCGACCTTTCCGCGCTCCAATTCTGTTGTAATAAGCGAACGGATTTCCATCTCGCGCCCCTTGAACTGAGGAGCAATACGAGTTGACAAATCCATTGCCTTGCCATTGAGTGAACGAATCTCGACACAAATTTTCCTATCGTTAAAAATGGTTACCGCCTTTCCGTAACCTGTCATTGAATATATCATATTCTGTCTTATTACCGCAGGGAGCCTGCCCCATGCAATTAAAATTTAATCCAATTGGGCAAATTTAGTCAAATATTCGTTATGACATACCGTCACAACCCTCTTTTTTATTGCATCGCCATAAATATTATTAAAAAATATTATTTATTAGTTATTATGACAATAAATTTATAAATTTGCATTTAATTACCCGAAATCGCACTTGCGACAATAAAAAGATTCAAAATTATGACAACAATTATATTGCACATTGAGGCATCGGCAGGCGTCTGTTCAGTTGCACTGAGCCAGGACGGACATGTCTTTTTTGAGAGAGTGAACCGCGAGGAGATGTCACACGCCAAGGTGCTTGCCCCATTTGTCGAAGAGGCTCTGCAGACTGCCGATGAGCAAGGCGCTAAAATAAACGCCGTGGCTCTGAGCTGTGGCCCCGGCTCATATACTAGCCTGCGCATTGCCTCGTCAACAGCAAAGGGAGTATGCTATGGCCGTAACATTCCGCTCATAGCCATACCCACAACCGCTGTAATGTGCGTGCCGGCACTGTTCCGCGAGGACATTGACGAGAATGCGCTGCTCTGCCCAATGATTGATGCACGCCGCAACGAGGTATATGCAACCGTCTATGACCGCGCATTGAATATCATCAAGCCCACGCATGCCGAGGTGGTTACCGAGGAGAGCTACAAGGAGTTGCTCGACAAGCAGCCTGTATATTTCTTTGGTGGCGGTGCCGAGAAGTGCAGCAAGATCATCAACCACCCCAACGCCCGTTTCTTGAGCGAGCATTGCCACGCATTGGCAAAGAACATGATGCCACTTGCCGAAAAGGCATGGTTCGAGGAGAAGTTCGAGGATATCGCCTATTTTGAACCTTTCTATCTAAAGAACTTCATCGCAACCAAACCTAAGGAACTTTTGAAGAACAATTAAAAACATACCGCTATGATGGAATACAACACCCGACAGAAGAGATTGCCGCTCCCAGAATATGGGCGCTCGGTACAGAAGATGGTTGACCACGCGCTAACCATTGAAGACAGGACGGAGCGTCAGAGATGCGCGGAGGCAATCGTAAACATAATGAGGAGCATGTTCCCGAACCTTCCCGACCAGGAACGTAAGTTGTGGGACCACTTGGCGATAATGTCCGAATTCAAGCTCGACATAGACTATCCATGCGAGGTAATCAAGCCCGAGGAGTTCCATGTAGCACCGCAACGCATTCCATACCGCGACGGTGAAATAAGGAACAGGCACTATGGACGTGTTGTCGAGGGTATGATTGCCCACGCAATGACACTTGAAGATGGAGAAGAAAAAGAGTGCTTCGTAGAATTGATTCTCATCCAGATGAAAAAGAACTACATCGCCTGGAATAAGGACGGTGTTGAGGACAAGAGAATCATTGAAGACTTGAGACTCTACACCAAAGGTGCCATAGACATCAGCGACAGGGAGATAAGAATAACCCCGGGCAACAACAATGGGGCGCAACGTCACTACCAGAACAACGGCAAGCGCAACAACAATGGCAAAAAGCCATTCAAAAGAAAATTTTAAGAACCAATAAAAACACTCGACATTCACTATGGCTTCATTCATAATAGAGGGCGGGCACAAGCTGCACGGCGAAATTACACCACAAGGTGCCAAGAACGAGGTATTGCAGGAGATTTGCGCCACTTTACTTACAAACGAAAAGGTCACCATTGAGAATATCCCGGATATTGCCGATGTCAACAACCTGATAAACCAGCTCATCAACATGGGTGTTTCGGTAACACGCAATGGTGTCGGATGCTTCACATTCCAAGCCGACAACATCAACCTTGAATACATCGAGAGCGAGGAGTATATCAACGGCTGTGCAAGATTAAGAGGCTCGGTAATGTTCATAGGACCACTCATCGGCAGGTTCGGCAAGGCGACAATGTCTGAACCCGGAGGTGACAAGATAGGACGCCGCCGACTGGACACACACATTATCGGCTTGCAGAAATTGGGTGCGCAGTTCTCATTCGACACAGAAAAGAGGGTTTACCGCATGAGTGCCGAAAAGCTCAAAGGCTGTTCAATGCTGCTTGATGAGGCTTCGGTTACCGGTACCGCCAACATAATAATGGCGGCCGTACTTGCCGAGGGCAAGACAACCATATACAATGCAGCGTGCGAACCATACATACAGCAGTTGTGCCGCATGCTCAACAAGATGGGCGCAAAGATTTCGGGCATCGCCAGCAACCTCATCACCATCGAGGGTGTGAAGGAACTTGGCGGATGCACCCACCGCGCCTTACCCGATATGATTGAGGTTGGAAGTTTCATTGGCATGGCAGCCATGACGCAGAGTGAACTTACCATAAAGAATGTCTCCTTCGAGAATCTTGGAATTATCCCCGAGAGTTTCCGTCGTCTTGGCATCAAATTCGAGCAGAGAGGCGATGACATATACATTCCCGCACAGGAACACTATGAGATTGACTCATTCATCGACGGTTCCATCATGAACATAAGTGATGCGCCATGGCCGGGTCTCACCCCCGACCTCTTGAGCGTTTTGCTGGTGACAGCAATCCAGGCAAAGGGAAGCGTGCTCATACACCAGAAGATGTTCGAGAGCCGATTGTTCTTTGTAGATAAACTCATTGACATGGGTGCACAGATTATCCTTTGCGACCCACACCGTGCCGTGGTAATCGGACACGACCGACGCTTCACTCTCAAACCACGCGCAATGAGTTCACCCGACATCAGAGCTGGTATAGCCCTGCTCATTGCAGCCATGAGCGCCGACGGTGTCAGCCGCATTGACAACATCGAGCAGATTGACCGCGGTTATCAGAACCTTGAAGAGAGACTGAACCAGATTGGTGCGAAAATAACACGATCATAAGAGAATACCGGATATGCTCAAAAAAGAGGATTTCGTATATTTAGGCAAGTTCCTTAAGCCCCACGGGACTAAAGGAGAAATTGGCCTGCAGGCCGACACTTTCGCGCTTGGCGACGGATACGATTTCGTTGCCTGCGACATTGACGGCATATTGGTACCGTTCTTCTTCGAGTCACTGCGACCGAAGAACGGCGACACTTTCATTGCAAAGATGGAGAGAATGGAAAGCGCCGAAGAGGTACGCTACCTCACCAACCGTGAGGCTTTCATTCCACGCAAGTGGGTCGAGGAGAGCGACGAGGTTTCATTGGGCTATTTTATCGGCTTCACAGCAACAGACAAGAGTCTGGGACACATCGGCGAGATAGTGGAGATTGACGACAGCACCATAAACACATTGTTCGTTGTGGAAAAAGATGGCGAAGAGATACTGATACCTGTACAGGAGGAGTTCATTGCCGATATTGACCATGACGGGCAGAGAATCCTGTTCGACCTGCCACAGGGACTTGTTTCGCTTTAAAACAATTGTGACATGAAAAAGAAGAGAGGTTTCGGAAGCAGACTATTGCGCAAATATCGCCTTACGATACACAACGAGAACAAACTGGAGAATGTACTCGGTTTCTACATATCACCGTTATGGGTGATACTCTCGCTTGTGCTATCATTCCTGCTTGTTGCAGCAATATTGTACATGGTTGTGGTATTTACTCCCGTAGGCAAGCTGCTACCCGGTTATATGGACGAAGCGGCAAAGGACAAACTTGTCAGCAACAACCTGCGCGTTGATTCACTGATACACGAGGTTGAGAAACAGGATCTGTACCTTGCCAACATACGCGCAATAATTAACGACGAAATTACAATCGACTCGCTCGAGAAAACACTCATGCCGGTATCTCAAGACAGCATTGACATTGAGACAACAGAACTTGAAGCACAATTTGTGAAAGAGTGGGAAGAGCGAGAGAGATACAATCTTACTTCACAGGCAGCCAGTGTGGCAGCCCTGCAGGAACTGAACCTTTTCCGTCCGACAAAAGGCGAAATCATAAGAGAGTTCAACCCGGCCGATGGTCATTTTGGTGTTGACATCGACGAGGTTGCCGGCGAGAGCATCGTCTCAATTCATGACGGCATTGTCGTATTCAGCGACTACAGCGCCAACGACGGTTTCACCATCGTCGTACAGCACCGCGAGAACCTTATCTCAATTTACCGCAACTGCTACCGTCTGTTGAAACAGGTTGGCGACAAGGTCTATGGCGGAGAGGTAATAGGCACACTGAGCGACGGAAGCGGAGAGAAAAGGAAAGACAAGAAATTCCTGCACTTGGAATTGTGGCACAGGAGCAAGCCTCTTGACCCCAACATTTATATAGCATTCTAAAACGGCAAACAATGATGAACGAGATAAAGAAAAGGACAATTGCCATATTAGGTTCAACAGGTTCAATCGGCACACAGACCCTGCAAGTTGTAGATGAGCATCCCGACAAGTTCGAGGTCTATGCGATAACAGCCAATACACGTGTTGAGGAACTTATACAGCAGGCACGCAAATTCATGCCCGAAGCGGTTGTTATTGCCGACGAAAGCAAGTATCAGCAACTAAAAGAGGCACTTGGCAACCTTCCAATCAAGGTTTACAGCGGTTACGAAGCGATATGCCAGATTGTAGAATCAAAACCCATTGACATTGTGGTTACGGCAATGGTGGGATTCTCGGGACTGCACCCTACCATCAACGCCATAAAGGCAGGCAAGGCCATAGCCCTTGCCAATAAGGAGACAATGGTTGTTGCCGGCGAAATGATAAATGAACTGGCAATGAAGTACCAGACACCGATATTGCCTGTCGATTCGGAGCACTCGGCAATCTTCCAGTGCCTTGCCGGCGAAATGCACAACAAGATCGAGAAACTCATACTTACAGCATCTGGCGGCCCTTTCCGCACCTTTAAGAAAGAACAGCTTGAGCATGTGACACGCCAACAGGCACTTAAGCATCCAAACTGGAGCATGGGAGCTAAAATCACCATTGATTCCGCATCCATGATGAACAAGGGATTCGAGGTTATGGAAGCAAAATGGCTGTTCGGTGTTGGAGCCGAAGATATTGAGGTGGTGGTTCACCCACAGTCGGTCATCCACTCAATGGTACAGTTTGCCGACGGTGCAATAAAAGCCCAACTGGGAACTCCCGACATGCGACTTCCAATCATGTACGCACTCACCTACCCCACACGCCTCTCATCATCATTCGAGCGCATCGACTGGAATACACTCAAAGAGCTGACATTCGAGAAGCCGAACTTGGATCTGTTCCCCAACTTGCGTCATGCATATACGGCACTTGCCGAGGGTGGCAACATCCCCTGTGTTGTGAACGCGGCAAATGAGATATGCGTCGCAGCATTCCTTGAGGAGCGCATAAAGTTCACCGACATGCCTAAATTGATAGAGCGAGCAATGGAAAAGGCAACATACATACTGAAGCCCACGCTCGAAGACTATCTTGAAACAGACAAGGAGATAAGGGAGATTGTCAAGTCATGGATTTGACAAAATGGTAGGTTAAAACGGAAAACTAAAAACTGCGAGTAAGCGTGGGCTAAAGCCTGGCGTAGTAAAAAGTAAAAACACAAACTTTAAAGAATATAAAAAACAATATAATACATTATGGAAATATTTTTGATACGCGCACTGCAGCTGATTCTGGCATTGAGTCTGCTGGTGCTTGTTCACGAGTTCGGTCACTTTCTTTTCGCGAGAATCTTCAAGGTACGCGTAGAGAAGTTCTACCTCTTCTTTGACTGGAAGTTCTCGCTTTTCAAATGGAGACCAAAGAAGAGCGACACAGAGTATGGTATCGGTTGGATTCCACTTGGCGGCTATTGCAAGATTTCGGGCATGATTGACGAGTCTATGGATACCGAGCAGATGAAACAGCCTGCACAGCCATGGGAATATCGCTCTAAACCGGCATGGCAGCGCCTGCTCATCATTGTGGGAGGTGTACTGTTCAACCTCATACTTGCCCTTTTCATCTATTCAATGGTTCTCTTCACATGGGGTGAGGATTATATCGACACACACAAGATGGACAACGGCTTCGCTTTTAGCGAAAAGGCCAAGAATATCGGATTCAAGGATGGAGACAAGATTCTGAAGATGGATGGCGAAGAGGTACATGAGCTCTATTTTGACGAGTTCCATATGTATGACAAGATCAGGGCGATGAATCTGTTCCGTAATCTTTGCGAAGCAAAAACAGTAACAGTACTCCGCAATGGCAATGAGGTAAATATTGACATGCCGGAGTCACTCGACTTGATGAATATAAACAAACCTACGAACTTTTTATCCATTAGAAGAGCACCCGTTGTAGATGGTATTGACAGCACGGTTGTCACAGCATTGAATGCCGGTATTCAGGTAAAAGACCGTATTGTATCGATTAACGGCGAGAAGATAAATTCATGGAGTGATATAAAGCTCGTGATGGACAAGATGAATAGCGAGAACATCGCGACCCTAGACATAAAGGTTGAACGCAACAATGAAATCATATCATTGGCAGCAGCTGCCGATTCCACCTACAGATTAGGTGTAATGAACCTGGGCAACAACTACCCTGTTGAACATATCTCCTACTCATTCTTTGAGTCATTCCCAGCCGGTGTAGGTTATGCAATGGATGCTCTACGTGGTTATGTGGGGGACTTCAAGTATGTATTTACATCTGAAGGTTCCAAATCTGTAGGTATGTTCGGCTCAATAGGAAGCATGTTCCCAGCACTTTGGGACTGGCACGAGTTCTGGCTCATGACAGCCTTCCTCTCTATCGTATTGGCATTCATGAACATCCTGCCAATCCCCGCGCTCGACGGCGGACACGCAGTGTTCCTCATCTATGAGATGATTACCGGCAAACAGCCAAGTGACAAGTTCATGGAGCGCGCACAGATGGTGGGCCTCCTCATTATCCTTGGCCTATTCGTATTGGCGACATACAATGACCTTATGAAATTTGTTTTCTGACATGATTAAAAAGGCTTTATACATAACAGCAATTGCAACTCTGGCATCGTGTGGCACAACCAAGGTGAACACGAATGGAACTACCATGGAAAGCAACATAGAGAACAAGACTGCAAACATTACCACAGCAGAATCCTCGAACTCCTTTTGGGGTGAGCTGCTTGGCGAGGCGTGCAGGGAGATGAACAAGGAGAACATCTGCCTGTCGCCCCTGAGTGCACAGCTTGCAATGGCTATGGTTGCTGGTGGCGCCGAAGGCAAGACCAGAACAGAGATTCTCGATGTCATGCAACTTGGTGACAGTGCCAACATAAAGGGCCGCAGACTCCTGAATGATATTGCCGAAAAGACCGTCTGGAACGAGCATGGTGACGTCAGGATTGCAAATTCCATCTGGATTAAAGAAGGTTTTGAAGTAAAGCAAAAGTTTGTTGACACAAACAAAGAATATTTTGATGCGCTTGTTGAAAGCGCAGAGTTCAACCAAGAGACTGTCAAACGTGTCAATGATTGGTGTAACGAAAACACCAACGGCAAGATACCGACAATACTCGACCGCTTTACAGAGAGCGACAGAATGCTCCTTATCAATGCACTCTACCTGAAGGCGGCATGGAGCAAGCCATTCCAGGAGCGCAACACAACAGACAAGAAGTTCACCACAGAGAGGGGCGAGGAGATTGAAGTCCCCATGATGATGATGCGTTCTAACGAACAGTTCTACAAGGACGATGTTGTCTCCATGGTCACAAAAAACCTACAGGGCGGATACAGCATGCTGTTCATTTTGCCCGGCGAAGGCGTGAAATGCGATGAGGCTGCAGAATATGTGGCTAAGGATTTTGATACATTCCTCAAAAACATGGAGGTGAAGGATGTAAGCCTTTCACTGCCCAAGTTCACAACAGATTTTGGCATGAGCCTTAAAAACACACTTGCCAACCTGGGTATCAAGAGAGCTTTCGGCGGCAAGGCGCAGTTCGGTGGCATATCAGACGAGGCTCTCTACATCAGCGATGTCGTACAGAAGACCTACATTAATGTAAACGAAAAGGGAACAGAGGCTGCAGCTGTAACTGTGGCTGTCGCAGGATTACTCTCAATGAGACCACCAAAGATTGAGGTCATCACTTTTGACCGCCCATTCATATATGCAATAGTAAAGAACAGTGGCAACGAGGTGCTGTTTGCAGGCAAGGTGGGCAACCCTAACGAAAAATAAAGATAGAGCAATATGAAACGAATTTTAGGAACACTGCTGTTGTTACTTGTAGTGGCAACAGGTTTTGCAAAACCAAAGTATATATTCTATTTCATTGGTGACGGCATGGGACCATCACATGTACTTGCCACAGAGCTTTACCTTGGCGAGCTGCAGGGTGTGATAGGCCGCCCACAAAAGCTGGTATTCACACAGTTCCCCGAGAGCGCGTTTGTCACCACTTTCTCGGCAAGCAACGGCGTGACAGACTCCGCAGCATCGGGCACAGCACTCTCTACCGGCAGCAAGACAAGCAACGGCCGTATTGGAAAAGATGCCGAGGGCAACGATGTCTATAGTGTTGCATTCGATGCCAAGAACAGCGGCATGGCAGTGGGCATTGCCACTACCGTATGCATCAACCACGCTACCCCATCGGCATTCTACGCCCACAACATAGACCGCAACAACTACAACGAGATTGCACAGTGGATGCTCGAGGCCGACTATGATTTCTACGCCGGCGGCGATGCAAAGTGCACAACCGAGCAACGCAACGACCTCTATGGCAGAGCCGAGAAGCAAGGCTACACAATTGCACGCGGATATGACGACTACAAGTCAAAAGCCAAGAAGGCCGAAAAGATGATGCTCTACCAGAAGAACGTTGCCGAGGAGGTTCCTTATGCAATTGACCGCACAAAGGACGATCTCACCCTTGCACAGATTACAAAAGCGGGCATTGATTTCCTTAGCAAGAAGAGCAAGAAAGAGGGTTTCTTCATGATGGTTGAAGGTGGCAAGATAGACTATGCATCACACAGGGACGATGCCGCGACCATGATTCACGAGGTACTCGACTTCAATGCAGCCATTGAGGAGGCATATGAGTTCTACAAGAAGCACAAGGACGAGACTCTCATCATCGTTACAGCCGACCACGAGACCGGTGGTATTGTTCTTGGCTACACAGGCCAATACAAGCTCGACCTGAAGGTACTTGAATCGCAGAAGGTAAGCGTTGACCACCTTGTCTCAATGCTTGAAAGCCTCAAGGAAACCACATGGGGCAAAATCAATGAAATGGTAAAGGAGAATGTTGGCGTTGAGCCACGCGGCAAGCACAGCGCCAACGATGCTGTGGAGATGACCCACGACCTTGCAAACAGGATTGCCTATGATGCCATCTATGACCTTAACCACAAGGCGCTCATCTCATGGGCAAGCGGTAACCACTCGGGCACATTCGTTCCCCTGTTTGCCATTGGCGAGGGAGCTGACAGATTCAATGGTGTCATCGACAACACAGACATTCCTTTGACAATCATGGAATTCTTAGGTGTTGACATAAAGCTGAAAGGCCAGTTATGCGGAAAAAGAAAGTAAAAACCATTTGAACAGGACAATAATGCAAGAGGGTGACACATTGTGATGTGATCACCCTCTTTGATAACTTTTCAGAGCCGTTTTGTGGTTTAATACCTCAAAACGGCTCTGAAAATATAACTTGACACAGTTTAGTTTACACTACCTGCATTATACATTTAATTACTGATTAGAAATCATAATCATCAACATCGTAGCTCTCCATTAGCTGCTCGGTCTTTTTCTCTACTGCAGCCTCAAACGCCTCCATAGCCTTCTCAAGTTTAGCCTCATATCGTTCCATCTGCGCCTCAGTAAGAGTATCCTCAAGTCTCGCAATCTCATCTGCATACTTCTCCTCAAATGACATCATCTCCTCGAAGCACTTCTCAGCTACTTTCATCAATTCGTCAATTGTCTTTACAGCATTGACCTTTTTTGTATAACCATTTACCATGGAAATCAACTTGTCAATAGCATTGCCCGACTGTACTGTTGTTACATTATTATTGACTACAACTACATTCTCTGTAGCAACTGCTGTACCTGACAACATAAACACTGCAATAGCAGCCATCAAAAACTTTCTCATAATCTTGTATTTTTATGGTTCAACATTTTTATCAACATGTTATACCGCAAATGTATATGATTCCCCGAGAAAAACAAAATATTGCGCGAAAAAATAAAAAAACAAATGAGGCTCAAGAAATTGAGCCTCATCACTTTATAAGGATACATTATATTATTCACCCATGAACTGCAGAGCCTTCTTCTCAAAAGCCTTGGTCAGCTGCTCCATCGCCTTCTGAAGTGCAACCTTGTATTTCTTTTTGGCATCCTCGCTGATATTTGCATCAAATTCAGCAATCTCATCGGTGTTTTTTTCACCGAATTCAGTCATGGCAGCCTCAAACTCGGCATATATCTTCTCCAGAGCCTCCATTGATGTAGCGGCATTGGCCTTTGTTGTATAGTTCTTCATCAATGCAAGCAACTTATCAGCAACATTATCGTTTGCAACTGCAGTAACCACACTCTTTTCTGCAACAACATTTTCTGAAGCAACTGCTACACCTGACATCATGAACACTGCAATAGCAGCCATAAAAAACTTCTTCATAATCATCTATTTTAAATTAAACATTTATTTCCAAGTATCAGTTTAGGATTGACTGCAATCATTGGTAACGGAGGGACTGTCCCGGACGTATGACAGAACGTGAGTTAAGACCATTCAAATCAAATATCTGCTTTTGCGGAACACCGTATTTCCTGGCAATTCTTTCTATTGTATCACCACTCTTTACCTTGTGGTATTTTGGTTCGGGTCCGGCTGTCTTTACCTTACCATTCTCTACATACTTGCTACCCGGCTTGCGATATACATAACTATCACCGGTAGCTTTCTGGTTCTTGAAATCAAACATTGCAGCCGGGTCTATGCTCTTGCCCATGAGAATCGTCTCAAAATGCAAGTGCGAGCCCGAACTACGACCGGTATTTCCTCCAATGCCTATTGGGTCGCCGGCCTTTACATTCTGATTCTCCTTTACAAGTTTCTTTGACAAGTGAGCATAAAGCGTCTCAATACCATTGTTGTGACGCACAACAATGTAATGGCCATACCCACGACGCTGAAATGCCGTAATACGCACCTTGCCGTCAAAGGCAGCATATATTGTATCACCTGTCTGCACCTTTATGTCGAGCCCCTGATGCACACGCTTACGGTTAGGACGATAACCGAACACATCTGTAATCTTTGTGTTCGCAGTAGGCATCACATAATTGCGCAGGTCAATTCTGAAAGAGTCGGGCATGGTGGAGTTGTAGTGCACGACACTGTTCCTCCACACAGGGTACATCTCATCGGACGGGATGATATTTGCCTCGTTCAACAACATATTGCGTAGCTCCAGCGTATCAACCGGCTCCATGTGTTTTTGAAGCTGCACCGGCTCAGGCATGACATCCTGCGCCCTCGCGCTACCAACTGCAGCTACAAGGATAATTGCGAATCCTATTTTTCCTATTATACTCTTCACTTGTCCTTTACTTGAATTTTATGGTTTCCTCGCCGCCATACTCAAAATTGGTTACTGCAGACTGATAATCAAACAGTTCCTCGGGCTTAAAGAAACGGTTAATCTCGACAAGGGCATTTTCAACAGAATCTGAAGCATGAACTACATTCTGCTCGCCGCTCATAGAGAAATCGCCGCGTATCGTACCGGGCAACGCCTTGCGTGAGTTGGTAGCGCCAACCATAAGACGCACGGTCTCTACAGCCTCGGCACCCTCAAGACAGCAAGCAATGAGCGGAGCAGCCTGCATAGAGGCCTTCAAATATGGGAAGAACGGACGATCCTTCAAATGAGAATAGTGCTCGGCAACGAGCTCGTCGTCCATAAACAGCATTTTTATACCGACAAAACGCAGTCCCTTACGCTCAAAGCGTGTTATAATATCGCCTGTCAATCCACGCTGAATAGCGTTAGGTTTAATGAGAATCAGTGTCTTTTCCATATTATGTTCATTTTGTTAGACCAAGTGCGCCAGAATTCAGGAGTTACCTGCACGCACAAAGTACAAATATATTCAAAATAAATGAAAACCAATGAATTTTAGGGATTGATTATGATATTGCACCCCAATTCCAGTCGTTCATCCTTTTTATATTGCGCAGTCTCTCCCACACGACACGGTACAGCGGATTGTCGCATTGCGGATCGGCCTCAATGACACCACGGGCTACCTCGCGCACAAATTTAAGCAACTGCTCGTCACGTGCAAGATTTGCAATTTTCAGATCGAAGGCAATGCCACTCTGTTGTGTACCCTCCATGTCACCGGGACCGCGCAACTTCAAATCGGCCTCGGCAATCTCAAAGCCATCGTTACTGGATGTCATTATCTCCATGCGCTTGCGCGTATCCTCGGAGAGTTTATAGTCGGTCACCAATATGCAATAAGACTGCGAAGCACCGCGCCCCACACGGCCACGCAACTGATGCAGCTGCGACAGGCCGAAGCGCTCTGCATTTTCAATTACCATCACCGAGGCATTCGGCACATCCACCCCCACCTCTATGACAGTTGTAGATACCAGTATCTGTGTCTCACCCGACGCAAAGCGGCGCATCTCCTCGTCCTTCTCCTTTGGTTTCATCTTGCCATGGAGCTTGCTGAGCCTGTAGTCGCAGAACACATTGCACAGTTGTTTGTAACCGTCTTCAAGGTTCTTGAGGTCAAGTTTTTCACTCTCGCTGATGAGAGGATATACCACATATGCCTGACGTCCCTCGTTTATCTGCGCACGGATGAATGAATAGAGACTGTCGGTGCGATTGCGGAATATATGCGATGTTGTAATAGGCTTGCGGCCGGGGGGTAGCTCGTCAATGACTGAGACATCGAGATCGCCATAGAGTGTCATTGCCAATGTACGGGGAATCGGTGTTGCCGTCATCACAAGCACATGCGGCGGAATCGTGTTCTTCGCCCACATCTTTGCACGCTGCACAACGCCAAAGCGGTGCTGCTCGTCAATCACCACAATACCAAGATTGTGGAACACGACATTGTCCTCAAGTACGGCATGAGTGCCAACAAGAATATCTATACTGCCATCTTCAAGAGCCTCGAAAAGCGGCGCCCTCTCCTTTGCTTTTGTACTGCCGGTCAACAGTTCTACCCTGACGGGCAATGCTCCCAACATGCGGCGCAGGGTGGCAAAATGCTGTTCGGCAAGAATCTCTGTTGGGGCAAGCAGACAAGCCTGATAGCCATTGTCCTTGGCCAACAGCATAGACATCAATGCAACAAGCGTCTTGCCACTACCGACATCTCCCTGCAGCAGTCGATTCATCTGTCTTTCACTGTTCACATCGGCACGTATCTCCTTGACAACCCTCTTTTGGGCATTTGTCAATTCAAAAGGCAACTGTTCGCTATAAAAACGATTGAACATCTCGCCCACCTTGGCAAAACGGTGCCCCACATAACGTGTCTGCCTCTCACGGGCGTAGTGCAGGATGTTAAGCTGTATGAAGAAGAGTTCCTCGAACTTTAGCCTGTACTGCGCAAGCTGCAGTTCCTTGCCGTTGCGTGGAAAGTGTATTATGCGCAGGGCGTCGTCAAGCGACATGAGTCCATTCCTCTGCACAATATCCGGCGAAAGAGTTTCCGGCAACGGATACTTCAGCAGCTCCAGAAGATTCTGCACCAGTTTGAGCATTGCATTGGAGTTCAGGCCACTGCGCTTCATCTTCTCGGTAGTGTTGTAATAGGGTTGCAGCCCCATAGTGTCGAGTTTCAGCAACGATGCGTCATCAACATCGGGATGGGCAATGTTCACCCTGCCGTTAAACATGGAGGGTTTACCAAAGACCACATACTGCGTGTTGAGTTTCAGACGGTTCTTCACAAACTTTATGCCCCTGAACCAGACAAGATCGACAAAAGCCGTACCATCGGTGAAATGCGCCACAAGACGACGCGATGCACCCTCGCCCATCTCCTCAAACGAACGTATCTCACCCAGTAGCTGCACATGCTGCAACTGGCCGCCAAGTTCGCTCACTTTGAACACACGGCTGCGGTCAATATATTTATAGGGGAAATAGTAGAGTAAATCATACAGGGAGCGTATGTTCAGTTCCCTGCTGAGCAGCGTGGCACGCTGTTCGCCCACACCGGGCAGAAATTTTATATCCCTTGTTGCGATATCCAGCATCCCATCAATGTCTTGGCTACAAGCATATCAAATGGAGTCGTAATCTTTATATTCTCACGGTTACCCTCGACACCTGTGACAGTTTCACCAAGAGCCTCAACAACCGATGCATCGTCGGTAAAACTCTCCACAAAGCGTTGTTCGTATGCACGACGCAAAAGCGACAGCTTGAACACTTGAGGTGTCTGCACAAGGCGATACCTGTCGCGAGGAACGACCTCTGTCACGCCATTGCATCCGACGATATGGCGCAGACTGTCCTGCACATCGATCATCGGTATTGCCGAGCCATGCACCCACGCCTGTGCAAAACAGTCGTCAAGCACTCTTGGCGACACAAAAGGACGCACACCGTCATGCACGCCGACAAGAGCATCGGTAATATCATCGACTTGAGCCAAGCCGTTCTGCACTGAATGGAAGCGTGTCGAGCCACCCTGTGCCAGAATCAAAGGCACTGCAAAAGAGTGCTCCTTGCAAAGTTGCTTCCATAATTCAATATGCTGTGCCGGAAGCACTAATATAAGCTGCATGGTAGGGTCAATGGCATTCAGATGCTCCAAGGTAACCATTACCAACGGTTTGCCGGCAAGCAACTGGAACTGCTTTGGCATTTCGCCACCCATGCGGGTACCCTTGCCCCCTGCAACTACTATAAGATACCTTTTCATAAGATTTGTCCTTTATCAGAATTGCATTTGAGAACGAAGTGTCTCAACTACCTGCGCACCACAGAAACGCTCTACAATGGCAAAACCAAAGCAGAACGAGGCAGCGGGACCACAGGCTGTAATGACATTGCCGTCCTTTTCTACTGCGGTTGCTGTATATTCGGCGCCAAACAGGTCACCCTCGCAACCAGGGTAACAAGTGGCCTTCTTTCCTTTGAGAATTCCAATGCGTCCAAAGACCATTGGAGCTGCGCATATAGCGGCAACCAATGTTCCGTGCGAACATGCATCAACCAACAATGCACGCAGTGGTCCGTGAGCCGAAAGGTTGTCGGTTCCAACACCGCCACCCGGCAGCACAAGCGCATCGGCGTCGCCAAAGGTTACAGCCTCATAGACCTCGTCGGCCACAACTGTAACATTCTGAGCCGAGACAACCTCCTTGCGTCCCATGATTGACACTGTCACCACCTGCAGG
Organism: Bacteroidaceae bacterium; assembly: GCA_045657945.1. Lineage (GTDB taxonomy): Bacteria > Bacteroidota > Bacteroidia > Bacteroidales > Bacteroidaceae > HGM04593. Next base: position 81,708 of record JAZOUB010000015.1, read on the forward strand.
CCTGCACGGCGCATTACATCAACGGGAGCCAAAGCCTCAACGGTCTCAAAGCCGTCGGCCAGGAAAACATATACTTTATTCATATCATTCAGTCAATTTAAAGTTATAGGTAATTGTACCATGCTGGTTATTAAGACCATCAATGCTATTGAAAGTCGTGTTTCTGGCAGCTCTCAAGGCCGCATCGCGCAAAGCTTTGTTTGCATTGATTGTCCTTTTGTCTATTTCGGCTGAAATAACCTTGCCGTTAGGAGCAACTGTTATAGCCACGATAATAGTACCTTCATCCTGAATATTATATGACGGCACTACAAGGCCATCACGACCCGGTTGGCGACCCTCAAGGTCGAATCCGATTCCCACGCCGCTCTTTTGTCCGGCTGTTGAGTTACCTTCGGGCGAGCCTATTGAAGCCTCTTTCTTTTCACTCTTCTCAGCCTTGTTCATCTTGCTTCCCTTGTTGAAAGCATTGGCAATTGAATTCTCGGCATTCTTGCGAGTCTCCTCCTCTATGCGCTCACGCTCCTTGCGTTCAGCCTCCTCTTTCTCTTTTTGAATCTGCTCGGGAGTCTTCTCAGCTTTCTTTGGTTTTTCAGGCTCTTTCGGTTTCTCCTTCTGCGGTTTCACTTTCTTGGGTTCTTCGGTTGGCAATGCGATGCTCTCCTCAGTGTCCTGTGTAATGATAGGTTCCTCGGGAGTTGGAGCAACCGGTCTGGTGGGTGGTGGTGTTGTATTCACCACCGGTTTCGGCGCTGCGACAGGCTTGTCAAGCGTACCATCCTCAATATCAACACCCAGCATAACCTCAACACCCTTTTCGGGAGGAGTGGGAGGAGTCTTCAACACCAGAAAATACAACAGCAAGCCAAGTACCACATGCACAAGCACTGTACCGGCAACACCTATTATCTTCTCTTCAGGAAATTTCTTCATCACTTGCTGTCGGGGCGGCGTGTAGCCAGCACCATCTTGTATTTGTTCTCGTTAGCAATATTAAGTACCTTTACGACCTCGCTGTAGGGGATGTCTTCATCGGCATAAAGTGCAACAAACATCTCTGAATCCTTCGCGCTGCACTCGGCAAGGAAAGCAGCCACCTCGGTCTCCTCAATCTGCGTCACCTCCTCTTTACCCCACTGGGCATAGTATGTAAGGTCTTTCTTTATTGTTATTCGCGCCATAGGCTGTGTATGCGCCCTCTCCTTCCCCTGAGGCAGGTTTACCTTTATGGCATTTGGTACCACAATGGTAGATGTAAGCATGAAGAATATCAACAATAGGAATATAATATCCGTCATTGACGACATTGAAAAAATGCCTATGGCTTTGGTTCTACGCTTTATCATAGCATTTTACACTGATTAAATTTCGGGAACATTGAAAACCACGGATGAATCCTGTTTTTCAGGTTCATCTGCAACCTTCACGTCTGTTTCATCAGCAACCTTTACAACTGTCACATCAGCCACAGCAGGAGCCGCATCCTCTTTTGTCTCTACCACAATCTCAAGGAAAGAGATAATGTCTGCCTCCATTGAGTTCTGCACCTTGTCAACCCTTGAAACCAGATAGTTATAGGCAAATATTGCAACAATACCCACAATAAGACCGCCGACAGTTGTCACCATCGCCTCGTATATACCTCCCGACAAAGAAGAGACCTCAATGTTGTCACCGGCCTGTGACATGTTCCAGAATGCCTGCACCATACCGGTTACTGTACCCAAGAAACCGAGCATGGGGGCAACGGCCGAAATTGTGGACAACACGGGCAAGCCCTTCTCCAATGCCGCAATTTCAAGACCGGCACTGTTATCAAGCGCCTGACGGATTGAGGCATTGTCAAGGCGGTAATCCTTCACACCTTTTGCAAGAATGCGCGAAATGGGAGTATTTACCTTATTGCAATAGTTGATTGCCGATTTGAAATCCTTCTCCTTTATATTATCGTGCAGACGCGCCAACAAAGAGGGGTTCTTCTGCGCCGCATTACGTAGCGCCATGAAACGCTCAAAGAAGATATATACGCCAATAATAGACAAGATGGCAAGGATTATCATTATCCAACCGCCTTTCATGGCCAAATCAAGTACATTAAGACTCTCTTGAGCTGTTCCCGTAGCAGGCGACAGTGTGCTTGCCAACGAATCGCCAACAATAGTAAGTGTATCGGTATTCATTATCATTTGTGTTTTTAATTATTTTTTAAGACAATCCTTGTAAGCTGCAATTGTAGCCTCAAGTCCCATGTAAAGCGCATCGCATATCAGCGCGTGTCCAATCGACACCTCATCGACCCAAGGAATCACATCGGTGAAGAACTTGAGGTTCTCGAGGCTAAGGTCATGACCGGCATTCAGCCCGATACCCAACTGTCTTACACGCTTTGCAGTCTCAAGGAACGGTGCTATTGCGGCATCCCGGTCAGTTGCATATCCATGTGCATAAGGCCCGGTATATAACTCCACCCTGTCGGCACCAGCCTCTGCTGCAAACTCGGCCATGCGCACATCGGCATCAATGAAGATGGAACTGCGTATTCCGGCTTCTCTCAACTCATTGAGCACATCACGAAGGAACATTTGCTCTTTTTCGGTATCCCAACCACTGTTCGAGGTGAGCTGCTCCGGCTTATCGGGAACAAGAGTCACCTGCGAAGGACGCACACGCAACACAAGATCAAGGAAATCCCTTGACGGATAACCCTCGATGTTGAACTCGGTGCGTAGCACTGCCTGCAAAGCCGGCACATCGGCACGGCGTATGTGTCTCTCGTCGGGACGGGGATGCACCGTTATGCCATCCGCGCCAAAGGCCTCACAGTCCTTTGCCACTTTTATAATATCGGGATTATTGCCACCACGGGCATTCCTGATGGTTGCAACCTTGTTGATGTTTACGCTGAGTTTAGTCCTCATATTCACTTATTTATAATCAAAATACCCCAATCCAAGGGACATTTTCTCATTTATACTGCAAAAATAGCACAAATAAAAAAAATTATATTATAATTTGTCTTAATTTTGTATTGGAAACCAAGAAGCTGTTTAGATTTATGAAGTTTGCAATATTTGGGAACAAGCACCAGACAAAGAAATCGGAGAGCATCGGAGAACTATTCGAGGCCATTACAAAGCGTGGCGACAGCTATGCCATTGACAAGCCTTTCTATGATTTCTTGTGCGAAGAGGGAATTGCACAGCCAACAGCCAGTGAGTTAATCACCGACGACAACTTCACGGCCGACGTTGCCATAAGTTTCGGTGGCGACGGCACATTGTTACGCACAGCAAGCCGCGTGGGCAAAAAACAGATTCCCGTATTTGGCATAAACGCAGGACGCCTGGGATTCCTCACTGCAACATCAAACGAGAACCTCGACAACATAATCGGCAACATTCATGATGGGGAGTATGACATTGAACAACACATACTCATTGAGGCGAGCACAAACGGAGCAGAATTGAAGAGCTACCCGTTTGCCCTTAACGAGATTGCTATCATGAAGCACGACAGTTCTTCCATGATAACCCTGAAAGCAACCCTTAACGGATGCGACACTATCACATACCAAGCCGACGGGCTCATTGTAGCTACCCCTTCGGGCTCAACAGGATACTCACTGAGCGTTGGCGGACCAATCATCGCCCCCGATGCCAATGTACTGACATTAACACCTATTGCACCTCACAGCCTCAGCGCAAGGCCTTTGATTGTCGGCGACAATACCAGCATTGAAATCAGCGTGAACAGCCGTAGCGGCAACTACCTGATTGCCATTGACGGCCGCAACGAGAGTTGCGACGAGAACACCACAGTAACAATAAAGAAGGCAAGCTATAGACAGCTCATAATCCGCCGTCGCGAACACTCGTTCATACACAACTTACAGGAGAAACTGATGTGGGGTGCCGACATAAGGGAGTAAGAATGGTTCAAAACCCGCATTCACCTGCCGGAATTGCAAATAAAATCACTAATCCGTGATTTATTAACAAAAATTAACAACCAGGGGGGGTAAATCCATGCATTATGCATATTTTTGCGAAAACGGACATTCACATTTCAAAAATATCATTTGCAATGAAACGGTACATTTTTCTATTGCTATTTGTGTTTAGTGGCATAAATGCCATGGCACAGGAGTTTTCCCAGAACACATTTGACAAAAAGCCTATTGACATCCGTGGAAGCAAGGTGTATGTTGACGGGCAGAAGCTCGACAAGTACAGCGCTGCGGCCTGCTTCTCTTCGCTTGACGGCGTGGACAGGAGCTATGATTACCTCAATTACAGGAGAGGTTACAAGACCGGTCTTGGACTGACAATCGGTGGCGCTGCAATGATACCTGTGGGCTATGGTATGTTCTTGGGTGGATTTATTTGGGCATGGACAAGCGATGGTGACATATCTTTTGCATGTGCAGAAGCAACCATGTTTCTTGGCATCGGCTCCATGGTTGCTGGTGCAGCGTGCTTCATTGCCGGAATACCCACACTCTGTGTTTACAAGACACGCCTCAACCGCCTTGAGAAGAAATACAACACATCACTGCAGATTGGAACTTCACCCAATGGACTGGCACTGACAATCAGCTTCTGACAACACACAAGAATATGAAAATATCCTGTTCCATCACAAGGAGCAGGATATTTTATTTATAGATGCAACGATTTTATTTCGTAGCCGGTGTAAAACTCTTTGACGAACCACCTGAAAGCGTTCCGCCCACACTATATACACCGTCAAAGAGAGTTTCGGTTGCACCGGAAACAGATGTCACGCCATACATCAATGTGTGAGATGTCTTTGTAAACTCGGGCGACGAGAGCAATACCGTTGCACTGCTAACCGTGTTAGGGCATTTATAAGAGAAAAGCACGGTTCCCGCACTGTTCTTTACGGCAATATACTTACCCGATGTCACTGACACCGAACTCACTGCAGAATAGGGCTGTGAAGCCGATGTCGGGTTACTTGTCGCACCTCCGGTAGCAATCATTATACCACCGTTGATAATGAACTGGTTCTGGTCACAGTCGAAGCCCTCCTCGGGCGCCGAAGCACCCGAACTGAGCGCAATACCGCCATTCACGGTTATTGTTCCGTTGGAGTCTATTCCATCATTATTGCTTGCATGGCTGTATATGTAACCGCCGTTTATCACCAGGGCACTCTTGGCGTTGATGCCGTCATCGTATGTGCTGCACTCTATTACGCCACCATTGATTGTAAGGGTTGCCTTGCTCTCAAGGCCCTCACCACCATCGTTCTTTGTCTCGGCATATACATTACCGCTGTTGACATACACATTTGCAGCACCCTTTATGGCCTTGGGAGCGGCATTGAAACCACTGTTCATTCCGCCGCCACCACCCGATGTAGAGCCAAGAGATGAGCCTTGTGTAATGGCCGAGATGCTCAACAGCTCATTGGCGGCACCCTCGCGGCCAATAGTGAGCTCACCCGATGCAACAATAGCCTTGCTGCCATTGCCTTTTGCAAGGCAATTGAGCGTACCACCAAAGAGATTGACAGCAACATCACCCTTGAGGCATTTTGTCGAGTAGTAATCAGTTCCGGTAGTTGCGGTATACGATGATCCAGCACCCGATATTGTGATGTCCACCATACCGCCGTTCATTGTAAGGACACCATCGGCCGAGATTCCCATACCACCTTGTCCTGTTGCGGTTATCTCAATATCACCGCCATTTATTGTCAGCGCGCCGTCACACTTTATTGCAGTACAATATGACGGGTCATAGGCTATCACCTTTGCTACCCCCGAGGTATTTATTGTCAACTTACCACCCTCAAATAGTGCTGTTCCCTCTACCTTTATACCCTTTGACTCACTGCCGCTCATGGTGATTGTGTGGTTGCCACCGGAGAGTGTAAAACCCCTGTCACACTTTATGCCTGCTGCAGCATAGGAGTCCTCGGTAGATGAGGCTGTTGAACCGCCTGCATAACTACCGGTTACATCCGTGATGGAATAGGTTCGTGTAGAGCCCGAGGTCGAATAGTTCGATGCTATCTGGTAATAGGTATCAGATAAAAGACCTGTAAACGACGAACTCTGTATTGTATAAGTTGTCCTGCCGCTTGTGTAGTTGTCGCTCTTGAAGTAGTATGTGCCTGTCTGCTCGCTACCGAAATCATAATAGTAGAATGTTGTATTGTTGATTACCACCTTATTGGTGAGCGTCGCGACAAGCGTGTTGCTGCTGTTGTAGAGATAGACACTCTTCCAGGCCGATGAAGATGTTCCGCCCGGGCGGTTGCTTGTGGTAGATGAAGGCACGCTCACATACACCACATAGCTCTTTGGCTCCTCTTCTTCCTCGCCACCGAGAATCTCGTCATAGGTAGGGTCATATGTCTCGCTGTTTCCACTGCATACAATGGTTGTGGTTCCGTCGGTAATTTCAACATCACCGTCGGCCGAAATTCCACGGCCTGCAATGCCGGTTGCCTTCAATGTCGCTGCACCGCCCGAAATGGTAACGATTGAATCGCACTTGATGCATGTTGCGTATGAGGGGTCACCGCCAAGCACTATTGTATTGCCGGTAGCCTCAACATCGAGCACACCGCTCAACAAACTGAAATCGCGTCCACTCTTAATGCCCTTTGACGCATCACCCGAAACAATTACCGAGAGTTCTGCACCGTCAACAATTACATCCACGGCCGACTTCACGCCCTTGACATCCTCGCCAGTGGTGCAGATATTGACCTTTCCACCGAGCAGTTTCACATAGCCATCGCAGTCAATGCCATCACCTTGGGAATTGAGCACAAGAGTTCCGCCTTTTACAATTACAGAATCGTTCACATGGATTGCATCACCGGCAGCACTTGCCACCTCGACTGTCGCACCGCGCACCTCGACATAGTCGTCGCTACACACTGCGTGTTTGTTAAGGGCGTTGAGCACAAGCTTTCCACTACCCTCGAATATTATCTGTCCCTCGCTGAAGAAGGTGCCTTTCTCATCCTCGCCCGAAACGGTCGTATATTTGGCTGCATCGGTCAAAGTATTGACTGTGCCATCATTCACAAACACCCTTGCCCTCTTCTTGCACTGGCTATTGATTGCCGCACCACTGCCGTTGGCAAGCGACACTCCGTTGAGATAAAGGTTATACTTTCGTGAACCATAGATCTTGAAGCAACCATCGTCGCTTGCACCCTGTAGGCAATAGTCAATCTCTTTTGTCGTCAATGATGTAACCACCACCTTTGCACCATTGATGTTCACCGCAACACTGTCAAAGGCAAAGGGATTCACCACTGTTGCCACATTACCCGAATATGTCACCTCGACCATTTGTGGCAAGGAACCATATTTAATGCTATCAATGTCATTAATAGCGAGGTATTCAAGACGACCCTCGAATGCCAGATAGAGATACTCCTCATTGTCATCGAAAAAGATGCTGTCAATGCGTTCCTGGGCAATGCACTTTACCTCACCACCGGACATGTAGAAACGTACATCCTTGTCGGCAAAAGCAGACAGGGCCGACAGTATTAGTACAAAAGAAAGAAATGCCTTTTTCATCGATTGATAATTTTATAGGTACAACCATCCAGTTTCAACATATACATTCCGGCTGGCAAAGAACTCATATCCAAAAAGAATTCTCCTGTGCAGAAGCCATCATACACCACCTTGCCGTCACATGCAATCAAGCTGACTCTTACAGATACAAAACAATCGACAAACAACATATTCTCCTTTACCGAAAATAAGACAGGGGGAGCCACGCCGGACACTACGGTTTCATGTTCTGGTTCACTGTCCCGAAACATAACACAGTTCACCCAATCAGTGTCCCAACTCATGGCAGTTCCGTCCTTCATGTCAACAATCATCACTCCTTCATTGAAGGTAATACGTCGTATACTTTTAATCCCAGACCCGGAAACAGCATCCAAAGAGATTACAACCAAATCCTTGTCGGGGAAAGCAGCAACATACAGATGAAACACGTTGATGAATAACAAAGATAAAAGTAACCGTTTCATACACAAAATATTTATTCCGCAACGAAAGTATCTTATTAAAAAGCATAAATATGTTAACCGATGTTAAATATGGAAATATATTATACGTACGGTACTTTTTTTAAAACTAAACTATTAGCTACATAAAAGAACAGCTCCGAGGATTGCCCCGGAGCTGTCATATAAACAATATTCAAATGATTAAACCCAACCCTTGCGCACAACCCAACGATACACTGCCGGAACAACGAATATATTGAGCAGGGTAGATGAAAGCAGACCGCCAAGCACTACAATTGCCATTGGGTTCTGGATTTCGTTACCCGATGCCGAGCCGTTGATAATCATTGGAACAAGAGCAAGAGCCGAAGTGAAGGCTGTCATGAGAATTGGGGTCAGACGGTCGGCCGAACCTATCCTTATTACATCGTCTAGTTCAAGTCCCTCTGCTCTCAAATGCTGATAGCGCGAAACAAGCAGGATGCCGTTGCGGGTTGCAATACCAAAGAGGGTAATAAGTCCAATTATTGCAGGGATACTCATTACCTCCGAAGTGAAATAGGTTGCCAGAATACCACCTATAAGAGCCAACGGCAGATTAAGCAGCACTACGGTTGAGAGGAGCAGACTCTTGAACTCGGTATACAGCAGAACGAACACCACAAGTATTGCCATTATGGTTGTGAGCCAAAGGGTGCGCGATGCAGACTCAGCGCTCTCGAACTGACCGCCATATTCAAGACGATAGCCCTCTTCGAGATAGAGTTCATCTTCAAGATATTCGGCCACACGATCAACGGTACCGGCAACATCACCGCTTGCAATATTCGCCGACACAACCACTTTGCGCTGCACATTCTCACGGCTGATGCTTCCCGGACCACCAACAGATACAATATCGGCAACATCACCAAGCGGAACTTTTCCTTTTGGTGTATCAATAAGCGCCATCTTTACACCATCGACAGTCTCGGTATAATCCTTGTTGAGACGAAGTATTATATCAAAGCTACGCTCCTCTTCATATACAGCACCCATCGTCTTCCCGGGGAATGCGGCCTCTACAAAAGCATTGAACTCGGTCATTGTAACACCAAAGTATGCAAGTTTCTCACGGTTGGCACGTATCTGTATCTGTGGAATCTCAACCTGCTGTTCAACATTCACATCGACGACCTCGGGAAAAGATTCGGCAAGAAGTTCCTTTATCTCTGTTCCCTTGCGGAAGAGTGTGCTCAGATCGGGGCCAAAAATCTTTATCGCCAAATCGGCCTGAGTTCCCGAGACCATGTGGTCAATTCGGTGTTCAAGTGGCTGACCTACAGAAGTCACAACACCGGGAACCTTTGCAAGACGCTCACGAACCTCGGCTACAAATTCAGTCTTGCTACGGCTGCCAAGTCTGAAGTTCACATCAATCTCGGCACCATTCGATGTCTGAGAATGTTCATCCAACTCGCCACGACCGGTACGGCGCGCGGTACTTGTCACCTCGGGTATCTGCAATAACTCTTTTTCTATGACAGCGCCAAGTTTATTGCTCTCCTCGAGCGAAATGCCGGGACGGGATACCGCAGAGATTGTCAATGCACTTTCATTGAATTCGGGCAAAAAACTGCGACCCATCTGCGTAAACAGGAATACACAGACTGCAAAAAGCAACAGCACGGCTCCAACGACTAATCTTGCGTGTTTGAGCACCAAACGCAACACATTGCCATAACCACGCAACAGCCAGCGGTCAACCCAACTCTTCTTCTCGTTGCGCGCAAGGTACTTGTCGCCCGAAAGCATAACCTTGCAGAGCAATGGAGTTACCGTCATGGCTACAATCAATGACATTGCAAGAGCTATAAGATAAGAGAGACCAAGTGGCATCAGCATGCGTCCCTCGAGACCACTGAGGAAAAAGAGCGGAGCGAATGTCACCATAATGATGAGTGTTGCATGTATTATTGATGCTCGTATCTCGGAAGATGCCTCGAAAACAATCTGCGCAGCAGAACGTCTCTGCTCCTTTGGCAATAGATGATTCTCGCGCAAACGTTTATATACATTCTCAACATCAATGATTGCATCATCGACAAGAGAGCCGATAGCAATGCACATACCACCCAATGTCATGGTATTTATGTCCATACCGATAAGGTACAGGACAATTACTGTACCGAGCAATGAGAGAGGGATTGCAAGCAGTGAGATTATCGTAGAGCGCAAGCTGGTGAGGAAAAGGAATAGTACCAGTATTACGCATATCGCACCCTCGATGAGCGAGCGTCCCACATTGTTGACCGATGACTGTATGTAATCGGCCTGGCGGAAAATCTTTGAATCTATTCTGACATCCGACGGAAGGGATTTCTTTATGCTCTCAAGATTACGCTCAATATTTTGGGTTACATCAAGCGTGTTCACTCCTGGTTGCTTTGATATTGAAAGTATAACTGCAGGCTCGCCGTTCTGCGATGCATATCCCTGTTTTACAGCAGGTGCTATGATAACATCGGCAACATCGGCTATGCGAACGGCAAGATCACCGTTCATCTTCACCAGTGTGCTGCCCATCTCATCAAGATTATCGGTGCGACCCACACCACGCAGATTGTACTCATTGCCATAATCGCGCACCACTCCGGCACCGATATTTACATTCATGGCCCCAACAGCAGCCTCCAGCTCATCCATCGTCACACCAAACAAGTCCATCTTCACAGGGTCGGCAAGCACCTGATACTGTTTGTAATCGCCACCTATGATTGTTACATTGGAAACACCGCCAGTTGCAAGAACAGCAGGTTTTATGACCCATTCGGCAAGCGTTCTCAACTCCATCATAGATGTGCTGTCGGCCTGCATGCCGACAAACATAATCTCACCCATAACACTTGATTGCGGTGCAAGCATAGGAACAATGCCATCGGGCAACTGCCCCGACAGCAGACCCATCTTCTCGCTTATAATCTGACGGGCCTTATATATATCCATTCCCCAATCAAATTCCACCCACACGAACGAGAATCCCTGTGATGACGAAGAGCGCACACGGCGCACATTTGTTGCTCCGTTCACCGCTGTCTCTATTGGAAAAGTCACAAGGCGTTCAACCTCCTCGGGAGCCATATTATGGGCATCGGTGAGCACTACAACGGTAGGCATAGTCAAATCGGGAAAGACATCAACCTCTATCTTTTTGGTTGAATATATGCCGCCGACCGTGACAAGCACAACTGCCAGCATAACCAGCAGCTTGTTGCTCAATGAGAATTTAATAATTCTGTTCAGCATAGTTACGGATATTAGTGCACATGACCTGCGTGCGGATCAAGCGCAGCAGCACCTTGCGATAGTTTGAGAATTATTCCTCCCTTGCTCACGACACGCTCGCCCGGTTCTATTCCAGAAAGGACCTGAACATAACGGCCATCAGTCTCACCCACCTTCACGCTACGTTTTTCAAAAGAGACAGGATTGTTCTGCACAAAGACAAAGATGTTGCCCATCTCCTCTACAAGTGCTGTGCGTGGAACTGCAACCGTGTGACCTATTGTTGAAGCAAATGACAGGTACAATGTTACGACACTGCCGGTAACCACTCCGGGAAGTTCGCATAGAGAAACTGTAACAGGCAACATATTGCACTCGTTTGCTGCACTGCCTATGGTACAGTTACCACCAACGGCATCTACATCATAGACATCCCGGTCTGTCTCAACATTTACACTTATGATATTCTGCAACACTGTAGCATAACGCACAGGGAGTTCAGCCACCACATTTACACCGCCACTTCGCTGTATTGTGGCAAGCGGCGTTCCCGGCTGCACATAATCACCATTGGCAACAAGCACTGTAGCCACATATCCATTGATGGCCGGCTTCAATGTAACTTTCCCCTCTCCAAAACTGCGTTTCATGCTTTCGAAGCGTGCCTCGGCCTGGCGATAGAGAGCCTCGGCCGCCTGATATTCACGCTCGGCCACTATCTTGTTGATGAAAAGTTCCTTTTTACGCTCATAATCGGCTTTTGCAAGTTCATAGTTACTTTCAGCCTCGGCAAATTTCACAGCGGCGTCATTATCTGTCACATCGCTGCCCTCGAGATAGAACAACGGTTCGTTCACCGACACTCTCGTTCCGGCAACTACATTACCTGCAAACTGCACCTTGCCACTTGCTGTTGCTACAATGGTGGTGAAATCTCCGGGAAGAGCCTCAACCTTTGCAATCACCTTTACTGAACCGCCAAAGTCACTCTCAGTTGCCACTTCTGTGGCAAAATCTATCTTCCAGCTCTGCTCCTTGGTCAATGTAACATCACCGGGCTTACCCTCTGTTTCCATTCCATGACCAGGATGGGGCGCATGGCTGTGCGCCGAATGGTCATGACCGGCATGAGAATGACCATGAGAATGTGAATGTTCCTCGGGGCTATGCTCATGACCGTGGGCGTGTTCTTCACCATGCTCTGTTACACAAACATCAAAATGCGCAGTCTCCTCGCCAACAGTTATATACAACATTCCATCACCGGCGACTTCTGGTGTCAATTCAAAATGGAACATTCCGGCACTATGAGCATGTGCAGTTGCACTGATGCTCTTACCACCGGCCCTGAGCAGAACGGTTGCCTCATTTGCATGCATAGGTTTGAAATCGGACAATGCTGTTGCATAAAGTGTCAAGCAGGACTTCTCGCCAACCTCAAGCCCCTCGTGCTGAAGGAAGAATTCAGCATTATGCGTATAAGCCGTATAACAGTGAACATGAACATGCTCCTCGTGAGCCTCTGTGCTTTTATGTTCATTATTGGAGCAACAGCACAAAGCTATAGCAGAGATTAGAATAAAAAATATTTTTTTCATAGTAATCAATTATCAGACAAAAGAAAACTCTGTTTTAAAAACATTACCGGGTCATTTATCCCTCAACATATTTACTTGCCCACTTCTTATCGACATAATTCTCAATGAGCGTGCAGGCATGAGCGCTGAAATCGAGCCCATGGGCAATGATACTGTCCCACTCCTGAGCAGTGAGTTGTGCCAACCTTTCACGGGTAACACCATTCTTTACAAAGCCATAGAGAATTCCGGCATTGAAGTTATCGCCGGCGCCAACGGTGCTCACAACATCGACATCCCTCACTGCGTATGTTGCATTCCCACCACGGGCAAAGAGCTGAACATTGCCACTGCCGCTTGTGAAAATGAAGTTCTGGCTATAGAACTTTATCTTTTCATTATATATCTTAGAAGCATCGGCCATTTCATAGAGATAGTTGAAATCGTCGGCCGAACCACGCACAACATCGGCAAACTCAAGGTTCTCTATGAGAGCCTCGGCAAGCTTTATGCGCTCGTTGACATGGTTCTTGCGAAAATTTATATCGTAGTATAGCAATGCGCCCCGTTCATGAGCATACTCCAGAAAGGCCTTGGTCTTCTTGCGCAACACTGGATTGAGTACAAAGTATGAGCCATAGACCACAATGTCGCCTTCGTTTATAACGGGGAACTCCACATCGAGGCGGTTGTTGGGATAATCCTTGTAGAAAAGATACTCAGCGTCATTGTTTTCATTAAGAAAAGCAAGTGCAAGTGGCGATTTTCCGCCCGAAAAACAGCACACAGCCGATGAGCCTACATTGCTATCATTCAAATGCTCAAGAATTATATTGCCAATGCGGTCATCGCCCACCTCGCTTATAAATTCGGCATCCACGCCACAACGCCCGAGCGATATTACACAGTTATAGACCGAGCCACCGGGGACACCCTTTATAGGCTGATTATTCTTGAACAATATATCAAAAACCGTTTCACCAATGCCAATTACCTTCGCCATTATTTATAAACCTCCTCTATAGTTCTTTCAAGTTCAGTAATGTTATTTGCCACAAACAGATATTTCTCAATGCCACCGCGCACAAAACCCATTCCGTTCATCTCATCCAGTACCGAGATCAATCCACCCCAAAAGCCGTTGACATTGTACAGCACAACACGTTTTGAATGGAATCCGATTGTCGCAGCTGCCATGACATGAAAAATTTCATCGAGAGTACCCACGCCACCCGGGAGTGCCACAAGGATGTCACTCCTTTCGAGCATAATATCCTTGCGCTCACTGAGATTACGGCAAGGAACATGTTCATCGAGCAGGTAGCTCACACGGTCACGCTCAACAAGAATTTCGGGAACAACGCCCACAATATACGAACCGGCAGCCTTGGCAGCCTTGGCTGTCGCCTCCATAAGGCCAAAGCGCGCACCGCCATAGACCAATGTCGCACCTATGCGCCCAAGCATAGCGCCAACCTCGGCGGCAGCCTCGAAATACCCCGGAGCTATATTCTCCGACGCGGCACAAAATACAGCTACACTCTTCATATCAGCCATATCAGAGCGACTGCATGTCGTTAAGTTTCTTATAGACACCACCAAGTTTCAATAACTCCTCGTGCTTTCCGCGCTCCACAATCTCGCCATCACGCATAACGCATATCTCATCGGCATTCTTGATTGTAGATAAACGGTGAGCAATTGCAATTGTAGTACGTGTCTTCATCAAACGCTCAAGAGCCTCCTGCACCAGACGCTCGCTTTCGGTATCAAGTGCCGATGTCGCCTCGTCAAGGATAAGAATCGGTGGATTCTTGAGAATTGCACGTGCAATGCTTATGCGCTGACGCTGACCACCCGATAAACGACAACCACGGTCACCGACGTTGGTATTGTATCCCTCTTCTGTCTCCATGATGAAATCGTGCGCATTAGCAATCTTGGCAGCCTCTATAACCTGCTCCATTGTAGCATTCTCCACACCGAATGTAATATTGTTGTAGAAAGTATCATTGAACAGAATTGCCTCCTGGTTAACATTACCGATGAGGCCTCGCAATGATTTGACCTTCATATCCTTGACATTGACACCGTCAATTGTAATCTCGCCCCTTTCAATATCGTAATAGCGAGGAATCAAGTCAACCATAGTTGACTTTCCGCTACCAGACTGACCCACGAGTGCAACAGTCTTTCCCTTTTCGATTCTAAGATTTATATTCTTCAGCACATCACGTTCGCCATCGTATGTAAAAGAGACATTCTTAAACTCTATACCCTTTACCATGTCAGGAATCTCAACACCCTTTGCACCGTCGGTGATAGGGTTCTCAGCATTCAGAATCTCATCAATACGTTGCATTGACGCCAAGCCACGCGGAATATTGTATGAAGTCTTGGAAAGTTCCTTCAGCGGATTGATGACACTATAGAGTATTGTCAGGTAATAAATAAATGTCGAAGCATCTATAGTATCATTGCTCTCGTTAAGAATAAGCGTACCGCCAAACCACAGAACAATGACAATTACGCAGGTACCAAGAAACTCGCTCACAGGGTGGGCCAGCGCCTGACGCATTGTAACACGCATTGTCGCAGAGCGCAACTCATTGCTACACTTGTTGAAACGTCCCGACATCTTCTTCTCGGCAACAAAAGCCTTCACAATACGCAAGCCACCAAGCGTTTCCTCCATCTGAGAGGTTGTTTCGCCAAGTTTCTGCTGTGCGACAAGTGATTTTGCTTTCAGTTTTCGACCAATCGCACCCATTATCCATCCCATAACAGGCATTACACAGATAGTGAACAGCGTCAGCTCCCAGCTGATATAAAGCATTGTCGAAAAATAGATGATAATGAATATCGGGTTCTTGATGAGCGTATCGAGCGAGGTTACAATTGAGTTCTCCACCTCGTTGACATCACCGGTCATACGTGCGATAATGTCTCCCTTCTTCTCTTTTGAAAAGAATCCTATTGGCAACGAAACTATCTTGTCATACATCTTTGTACGCATATCACGCACAATACCGGTACGCAAAGGAATTATCGTAGCCGATGAGGCGAAATAACATGCAGTCTTCAACAATGTCATCACAGCGAGAAAAACGCCAAGCAACAGCAGCATCGTAGAGGGGCCATAATCATTGATGAAATACTTCATGTTATTCATAAGCACCTCCTTGGCATTATCAACAGTCATGGTACTCCACTCTATGAAAGCCACAGGTTCTGCCTTTTCTACCTCGAACAGAATCTTCAATATCGGTACAAGCACCATGAACGAGAAGACATTGAGTATCGCCGACAACAATGTGAAAAATACCGACCAGATCAGATACTTCTTATAAGGCGGCACAAACCTTTTCAGGATTTTAAAGAATTCCTTCATATTATTGAACTTTTGTTTATTCCTGGGAAACACTTAAATCTTCGCAAAGATACGCTTTTTTATTATTAAATAGACTATTCAGTAAAGATTTAACATGCAGCGCGCGCACGAAAGCCGTGACAACATGCACAAAAACAGCACCAGCACTTCAAATTAAGCACACTTCTGTTGCCTGTATTGCAAGAAACAACTACTTTTACAAACGAAAGCCACTAAAGGACAAAAGCAAGAAGAAAAAAATGGGAAGAAAGAAATTCACACAGAAGGAATACAATGTAATCCGCAAATTGCTTGGCAGCAAGATGCGCGGCAACCGTGCACAGCAGAAGATGGTGCGACACACCCTGCGCACGGTGTTCGAGTTCAACATTTCCGACTTCAACATACAGGGACAGGCATTTGGCCCTGCCGACCTTGACGAGTGCCTGCGCCGCGGTCGCATACATGTGCTCGACGATGCCACAATTGAGGCAATGAAGCTGCGTCATGCCGAGAAGAAACTACACGATGAAGCCGTACAACAGGCCGAAGCCATAGCCGACGGCGAGGTTGTCGATTGGCAGAAAGTCCTTGAAGAGTGGAACGAATACTACAAGAACAACCCACAAGAAGCGGAAAGGTGAAAGCGGAAAGCGGTAAACTTGTGCAAACGAGTGAGTGGGAGCTTGCTCACACACGCAACGAGTGCAACCGAGGTTCAAGCATACAAATTATAAAAAAGCAAAAAGCAGAAAACTTTCCGCTTTTTGCTTTTCAGTTTTGAGATTTTACCTAAAACCTTATAGTTTTCAGTTTTCACCTTTCCGTTTTCCGATTTCACCTTTCACCTCATCTAAACCAGTCCTTGTTTATTAGCAAACTCCCAAATAACCATTCCCGCGGTGACCGACACATTAAGCGAGTGCTTGGTTCCGAATTGTGGAATCTCAATGGCACCATCCGAGGCATCAACAACAGCCTGCTGCACACCTTTCACCTCGTTTCCAAACACAACGGCATAGCTTTCACCTGTGACTGCAACAAAATCCTGGAGCGCGATACTGCCCTCGCATTGTTCAATAGAGTATATCTTGTAGCCACGCTCACGCAATATCGCAACAGCATCCATTGTTGACTCAAAATATTGCCAATCAACAACATCCTCGGCACCGAGGGCTGTCTTGTGTATCTCGGCACTTGGCGGTGTGGCAGTTATGCCACACAGCATTATACGCTCAACCCTAAAGGCGTCGCTTGTGCGGAACACCGAACCTACATTATGCAGGCTACGCACATTGTCAAGCACCACAACCAACGGTAACTTTTCGGCCACCAAGAACGCATCACGGTCAATGCGTCCCATCTCTGTCACAAGTTTTTTCCTGTTCATTTGAATCTGCTCCAATCAATTTTTCTCATATCACCCTCGCGGTCGTATGTAGCATGCATTGCCAATGATGCCGCAATATTGTGGGAGACGTGGCCTGTGTTAGCAATTTTCAGATAGTCCCACAAAAGGTTGCGGTATTCGGGATGAGCACAATTCTCAATCAGCAATCGCGCACGCTCGTCGGGTCCCTTGCCACGCAAGTCGGCAACACCCCACTCGGTAACCACAACGCGCACATCATGCTCGGTGTGGTCGGCATGTGTCACCATTGGCACAATAGAACTTATGGCGCCACCCTTCTGGGTAGATGGACACATGAATATTGACACAAATGCATTTCGCGCGAAGTCGCCCGAACCACCGATACCATTCATCAGGCGCGTGCCACCAATGTGCGACGAGTTCACACAACCGTAAAGATCTACTGCTATTGCCGTATTCATTGCTATGAGTCCCAGACGACGGATAACCTCGGGGTGGTTCGAAATCTCGGACGGGCGCAGTATGAGCCTGTCACGGAAGAAATCGAGATTGTCATACACATGTTGCAAACACTCCTGACTGAGTGACAACGAACATGTACTGCCGGCATTAACGCGGCCAAGTTCCATAAGTTCGATAACAGAATCCTGGAGCACCTCGGAGTACAAGTCTAGCGCAGGCAGTTCCTTGCTGTCGCCAAGAGCCTTGAGCACGGCATTGGCTACATTGCCAATTCCGCTCTGGATTGGCAATCCCGTAGCCGGGATTATTCCGTGCTTCATCTCATTGAGTATGAAACCGACGACATTCTCACCTATCTTGCGTGTCACCGGGTCGAGTTCCTTGAACACCACCTGTTCGTTGGGGATGCAAGCCTCAACGATACCGACAACCTTCTTTGGATCGACCTGCACATAGGGCTTGCCAATCCTGTCCGAAGCCTTGTAAATGGGTATTTCTGTGCGATAAGGCGGATCTTTGGGTTCATACACATCGTGCAGACCCATTGTGTGGTGGAATGTATTTCGCTCAATTATGATCTTGTCGGCAAGGTTCGCCACAGTCTGTCCAATGCCGCCGGCGGTTGTCAGATAGACCTTGCCGTCGGGGGTTATGTCAATGGCTTCAAGAATTGCAACATTGACCTTTCCAAGATAGCCATAGCGCAGATCCTGCGCCATGAGAGAGAGGTGGAGGTCGGCATATACGATCTCTTTCCTGTTGATGGCATCGCGCACTGTAGGGTTCGAGATGAACGGCGCTCTGAAGTTCAACGCCTTTGCACGTGTGAGCACACCGTCAATAGAATCGCCTGTTGACGCACCCGTAAAGAGATTTATCTTGAACGGTTTACCTGCAGCGTGCGCCTCCTCGGCGCGCTTTGCAACCTCGGGCAGCACCAGTTTAGGAGTTCCCGATAGAGTAAAACCACTGATACCAACGCCATCACCATCATTTATGTAGCATGCAGCCTCCTGGGCTGTCAGAATTGGATATGTCATAGCAGTCTCTTTTGTAAATCAATATTTTCTGTTGAAAATCTCGGAATAGATGAATGCCCGTTTTGCATCGGACTTGCTGTTCAAAGCCACCAATCGCTTGTGCTTCACCGGTTCCTCCGTCTCAAAAGAGTGAACCTGCACGCTCGTCTGCGGCACAGCCGGAGCCACTCTTTCCACTGCCGGAGCCGGCTTCACTTGCGGTTTTGGCATGGTATATACCTTGGGAACAGCCAATGGACGCGGAATCTCAAGCTTGGGCTCGGGTTTGGATTCAAACGCCGGCTTTGGCTCAGGTTCCGGTTCATGCTCCGGTTCCAGAACCTCAATAGTGGGGAAGCCCTCGCCAAAGATGCTCTTGCCGCCCTCTTCACCCGATGAAGCCGAGAGGCTTTTCATCACATAGGACACAAGGTATATCGCACCAAGAACCAGTAATGATACTATTGTCTCCATTGTCAAATGCTGTTTTTAGTAAAAAACTCCTTGAACATCTCATCGAACACCTCTCCGCGTGTCAGGCGGCCATCCCTGAGACATACCACATCAACCTCGCCCTTCAATGCTAGAGAGCCGTCGCCAAGGTTGTATATATCCTGCTGAAAAATGACCTTTGCGCCCTTACGCAGCATATTTATGCAGACAACAAACCTGTCGCCGCCACGCAGCGGACGCTTGTACTCAAGAGTTATGCGCGAGACCATCGGATCCACACCCTGCTCGTGCAACTGCGAGAAACTGCCGCCGATATGCTCCAGAAACTCATGGCGCGCATGCTCCAGGTAGTGCTGGTAATTGGCATTGTTCACCACACCCTGTATGTCGCACTCATAGTCGCGCACCTTCATTTCCAACCTGTAGCTATAGTTTTCCATCTGCTATGTATTATATATTTACCGCGAATATACAACAATAAAATAATTATTATAGTTTTTATAGAATTTTTGTGGATTTTATTTCTATTTTTGCGTTGGAAGAGAAGATGGAAGCGAAAGAACTACAGAACATATACGCATCGCATCCCGGGGTTGACGCCCTGATGCAGTTGCGCGAAGAGGGAAGCAAGAAGAGCGTTTTCCTTGAGGGACTTTTTGGAAGTTCTACAGCCACAGTACTTTCAGGATTCAAGAATCGTGCTCCGGGACAGACACTGCTTGTGGTGATGAACGATGTCGAGGAGGCCGGATATTTCTACCACGACATGGTGCAGCTCGCAGGCGACAGCAACATCCTGTTTTTCCCCTCCTCGTTCCGCAGGGCGATGAAATATGGACAAGAGGACGATGCCAACCGCATTCTGCGAACCGAGGTAATGAGCCGTCTTGCCAACCGCCGACGCACCGAAGGTGTCGTAATCGTCACCCACCCCGACGCGCTTGCCGAGAAGGTCGTATCGCAGAGCCATCTTGAGGAGAAGACCCTTACAATTGCCGTGGGCGACAGCATAAGCCGCGACAATGTAGAGAAGAAACTGGCGGCGTTGAAGTTCAAGGAAGTGACATACGTCTATGAGCCAGGCGAGTTTGCCGTGCGAGGTAGCATCATCGATATTTTCTCCTTTTCATCGGAATATCCATACCGCATCGACTTCTTTGGAGATGAGGTAGATAGCATAAGGACATTCACCGTTGAAGACCAGCTTTCCAAGGAGCGCACCAACGAGGCAATCATTGTCCCCAAGCTCAGTGGCAGCGAGGCTGTTGCCATAACAGAGTTCCTGCCCAAGAACGCAATCCTTGTCACCAAGGACCTCGCCTTCATCAAAGGCTGCATTGACAAGCTGAATACCGAGGGTTTCACGCTCCAGGCAAAACTATCGGACACTACCCTGCCCGAGATGCCGGAACTGATGACCGTGAACGAACTGGAACAATACGTAAAAAACACCAAACATTGGGAGCTGCGCCCACAGACGGCTGGCAACAACACAAGACTGAAATTCGACACATCGCCACAGCCACTTTTCCACAAGGACTTTGACCTTGTGAGCCAGAGTTTCAAGAAGTTCATAGACAACGGCTACAAGCTCATGCTGCTCACCGACGACCTGCACCAGGCCGACCGTCTGAAAGCAATATTTGAGGAGCGTGGCGACGATATCCCGTTCACCCCCGTAGAGCACACAATCCACGAGGGGTTCTGCGACAATACACTAAAAATCGCCCTTTTCACCGACCATCAGTTATTCGGCCGCTTCCATAATTTCCGCTTACGTAGTGAACGCGCACGTAGTGGCAAGGTGGCACTAACACTGAAGGAACTGAAGGAGTTCGGCATCGGCGACTACATAGTGCACATAGACCACGGAATTGGCAAGTTCGGTGGTCTTGTGCGCATACCCAACGGCAACTCCACACAAGAGGCAATCAAGCTCATATACAGGAACGACGATGTTGTGTTTGTCTCAATCCACAACCTGCACAAGATTTCCAAGTACAGGGGCAAGGAGGGCGATGCGCCACAGGTGAGCAAGCTTGGCACCGGCGCATGGGAGAGAATGAAGGAGCGCACAAAGAACAAGATAAAGGACATCGCGCGAGACCTTATCAAGCTCTACTCACAACGCTACAAGGAGGAGGGCTTTGCCTTCTCGCCCGACAGTTACCTGCAGAACGAACTTGAGGCAAGCTTCATATACGAGGATACACCCGACCAGTTGAAAGCCACCAACGAGGTGAAGCAGGACATGGAGCGCAAACGCCCCATGGACCGCCTCATCTGTGGCGATGTAGGTTTTGGAAAGACCGAGGTAGCGATACGTGCGGCATTCAAGGCCGCCACCGACGGCAAACAGGTTGCCGTGCTCGTGCCCACCACCGTGCTTGCCTACCAGCATTACCTCACATTCAAGGAGCGACTGAAGGAGTTTCCCTGCAATGTGCAGTATTTGAGTCGCGCGCGTAGTACCGCCACCACAAAGAAGGTGCTCGAGGAGATAAAGGAAGGTAAGGTGGATATTGTTATTGGCACACACAAACTCACCGGCAAGGATGTCAAGTTCAAGGATCTTGGACTGCTCATTATCGATGAGGAGCAGAAGTTCGGTGTTGCCGTGAAGGAGAAGTTGCGCCAGTTCAAGGTCAATGTAGATACACTCACAATGACTGCGACCCCGATACCACGCACACTGCAGTTCTCCATCATGGGAGCACGCGATCTCTCTACCATACAGACACCGCCACCAAACCGCTACCCCATCCACACCGAAATTCACAACTTCGATGCCGAGGTCATCAAGGAGGCTATCAACTTTGAGTTGAGCCGCAACGGACAGGTATTCTTCATTACAAACAGGATTTCGGGAATGGAAGAACTTGCCGGCATGATAAAAAGGCATGTCCCCGATGCACGTGTATGCATTGGACACGGGCAGATGGAGCCGGCAGAACTGGAAAAAAGACTCTACGAATTCATCAACCACGACCACGATGTGCTCATTGCCACATCTATTGTGGAGAACGGCATAGACATCCCGAATGTCAACACTATCATAATAAACCAGGCGCAGAACTTTGGACTCAGCGACCTGCACCAGATGCGTGGCCGCGTAGGACGCGGCAAGCGCAAAGCATTCTGCTACATGCTCACCCCACCACGCGAGAACCTGAGTACCGACGCACGCCGACGCCTGGAGGCCATCGAGAGTTTCAGCGAACTTGGCAGTGGCATGAATATTGCCATGCAGGACCTTGACATACGTGGTGCAGGTAACCTACTTGGCGCAGAGCAGAGCGGTTTCATTGCCGACCTTGGATACGAGACCTACCAGAAGGTACTCGCCGAGGCCGTGCGCGAACTGAAGGAGGATGAATTTGCCGACATACTTATGCAGGAGGAGGAGGGCGAGACTGTTGCCGACAACTATGTAAAGGAGTGCTTCGTGGAGAGCGACCTTGAGTTGCTGTTCCCTGCTATATATGTCCCGGACAGCAACGAGCGCATACTACTCTACCGCGAACTCGACTCATTGACCGATGCCAAGGAGATTGAACAATTCAAGGCCAAGATGAAGGACCGCTTTGGCAAGATGCCAAAGGAGGGCGAGGAACTCATACGCATGGTATCACTGCGCCACCATGCACAACGATTGGGCGTTGAGAAAATTTATCTCAAGGGTGGCAAGATGAACCTGTTCCTTGTCGATACACGCAACGAACGGTACTATGCAAGCGAACTCTTTGGCGGAATAATGGGCTACATCCCAACAAGCCAGTTCAAGTGCCAGGTGCGCGAAAGCGGCGGACGCTGCATAATCACCGTTGAAAACGTAAAGAATGTGGAGACAGCACTTGCCTTCATTGAGGAGATTCAACGACACAGCACTATAAAAGCGTAGTGTTGGTCATGACAATAACAGAGATCAACCTATTAGGAACCTTCCGAACCTGAACTTCATGAACAATTTTGTCACCAGGAACGACAACAACAATATTATCACAAATGTGATCCAGGGTGTAAAATGCCCTAAATTGGCTGTAAATGATGTCTCATAATACAAATAGTTCAGAAAGTATTGATGAAAAACATACAGTCCATAGCATTGTGAGCTGAGGTTCACCACAAACGGCGACAGTTCAAATCCCTTCTTGGTGGTAAAAGACGAAACCGCAAGATACAACGCCATGATACCCGACATATTCATCACATACTCAATTATCGATTTCAGGTATATATTACCTACATATTCAAAGCAATAGACCATTGAAGCATACAACACCACTATCGCAAAGATAGATAACGGCTTCATCAGCTTGTTCAAGACTGCATCTCTGTACAACCAGAGCAGATAGCCGGCATAGACAAAAAGCAAGAAGTGAAAATATCGAGCAAGACCTAAAGGAAATACAGCCGGTGCAGGAACAATCGACAGTACCGAAAAGAGACAGAATGTCATCATGCTGTTTGGTCTGAATCTGTTCAGCACCCAAACAGATATAAAGCAAAGGAAAAGCATTGGCAGGAACCACAAATGACCGGCACCGTTAAGAACAGTCAATATATAATCCTTCACGTCTATTGTCTCGCCACTGTAAAACATTGCATAATAGGAAATACCGAATACATAGCACGGAATCAGCAACCTGAAAGCCTTTTTCTTTACAAACGAAATAAAAGGATACTCACGGCCGAGTGTTCGGCACTGATATGAGAATACATAACCGGCAACCAAGGCGATGGTTTCAATTCTGAAACCGGTAATAAACCTTGCCAACCAGAAATAGAATTTGTTGGGTATAAAGCCATCAAATGGTTCCCAAACACCCTGATATGGGGTAAAGCAATGCATGAACAGGAGAAGAATTATAACAACAGGACGGATCACCGACACCTCGTACAGCAACTGTTTCTTCATTTTTGTGTGTTTGTGTTTAATAGTTTACTCTACACCCACGCATTTACGTGACGGTGTCTTGAGCGTGCAAAATTAGCACATTTCTACTTCATGGCAAAGTTTTGAACATCATTTGAATCCATTCCCCACCGACACGGCATTGCAAGCTCACCCTTTTTGTATTTTGACAATTTATCATTATCTTCGCGCAAACGTATTAAAAATTGGGATATTAACTAAAATTCATATATACATGAACACTAAACGATTTTTATGCTATGCTGCAACTATGCTGCTTTCGGCAGGAGCATTGGCGCAGAACAACGGCGGCATTGACTCGCAGATGCTCAAGGAGCTGAGCGACAGCTACAAACCCACAACAGCCGAGAAGGCGCTTCAGAACATCCTGCTTTCACAGCCCATCAAAGAGCTTGCACTGAACCAGGAGAACCTAAACGAACTTGATACCTATTTCAGCCACAGTGTGAAATCAAAGGGCATCACAAACCAGAAGTCATCGGGCCGTTGCTGGTTGTTTACCGGCCTCAACGTAATGCGCGCCAAGATGATTGCAAACGAGGACCTCGGCGCATTCGAGTTCTCACAGGTGTACAACTTCTTCTTTGACCAGTTGGAGAAATCGAATCTTTTCCTCCAGGGCATCATCGACACACGCAAGAAGCCTATTGACGACCGCACTGTAGAGTGGTTGCTGCAGCACCCATTGAGCGACGGCGGCACATTCACCGGCGTTGCCGACCTTGTTGCAAAATATGGTGTTGTACCCAAGGGCGTGATGAAGGAGACATACACCAGCGACAACACAAGCGCATTCTCATCAATCCTCACACGCAAGCTTCGCGAGTTCGCCATCGAGTTGCGTACTGCACACGAGAATGGTGCTAAGGAGAAGGAACTGCTGAACATGAAGAAAGAGCAGCTGAAGGTGGTTTACAAGATGCTTGCCAATGTATATGGCGTTCCGCCGACAGAATTCATGTGGGCACCCAAGGATGCCAACGGCAAATACCGCGAGGAGCCACAGCTTTACACTCCAAAGAGTTTCTATGAGAAGTATGTGAACATCAACATGCAGGACGACTACATCATGTTCATGAACGACCCTGCACGCCCATACTGGAAGAGCTATGAGATTGAGTATGACCGTCACCTCTACGACGGACACAACTGGCTCTACATCAACCTGCCTATAGAGGAGATCAAGGCCATGGCAATTGAATCGATCAAGGACAGCACAATGATGTACTTCTCTTGCGACGTGGGCAAGTACCTTAACTCGGAGCGCGGAACACTCGACCTCAACAACTTCAAGTACGAGGAGCTCTTTGGCATTGAGTTCGGCATGGACAAGCGCGAGCGCATCATTACATTCGACAGCGGTTCATCGCACGCCATGACACTGATGGCTGTTGACCTTGACAAGAACGGCAACCCAAAGAAATGGCAGGTAGAGAACAGCTGGGGCGCTAAATCGGGCTTCAACGGTACACTTATCATGACCGATGAGTGGTTCAACGAATATATGTTCCGCCTTGTCGTTGACAAGAAGTACGTACCTGCGAAGATTCTTGACATCCTCAAGCAGAAGCCAACCCTGTTGCCCGCATGGGACCCAATGTTTACACCCGAGGAATAAATATCCACACACGATAAGAAGCTGCACCCCGGTGCAGCTTCTTATCGTTATAACCGATTATATCATTCGCTATAAACAATAAATCAACACTCATTTTACAATAAAAAGAGGGTACTTTTGCAGCCGAGAAAAAACAATGCATAAAATATGACACATAATTACAGTTTCAAGAGCATGGTGAAGAAATATGTGAACAGCAGTGCTGTTCTCATCATCAGCACCGTACTCGCCCTTATTCTGGCAAATTCATCGCTGAAAGGGGAGTTTTTCAGTTTTTGGAACAGGGAAGTGAGCCTTTCGATTGGAGATTTCAACCTGTTCAGCCATAACGGCCATCCTATGGCACTTGTAGATGTAATCAATGACTTCCTCATGGCAATATTCTTTCTGTCGGTTGGTCTTGAAATCAAGCGAGAGATACTTGTGGGCGAATTGTCATCACGCAAAAAGGCAATGCTACCAATCATTGGCGCCTGCGGCGGCATGCTCATTCCGGTGCTTTTCTTTTGGGTAACCTGCCCCAATGACCCCGAGATGATGCGAGGCGTGGCCATTCCAATGGCAACCGACATTGCATTCTCACTTGGCGTGCTGTCAATATTCGACAAAAGAGTGCCTATTGGGCTTAAGATTTTCCTTGCGGCACTTGCCGTTGCCGACGACCTTGGAGGTATCATTGTCATCGCAATATTCTACTCTTCAACAATAAGCGTTGACTACCTGTTGCTAGCCGGTGCATGTGTTGCCATACTAATGATTGGCAACAACAGGAAGGTCATGTCAAAAAGTTTCTATATTGTAACAGGCCTTGTACTATGGTATTTTATGCTGAATTCGGGCATACACTCTACCATTGCCGGAGTAATCGTAGCATTCTGCGTACCCGGCTCACTGCGCAAGGGAGCAACACGTTACATCGAGCGCATAAAGGAGAACATCAGTTGCTTCGATGAGGTCCACACCGTAGGCAAGCATCACACTGCAATTCTTACAAATGACGAGATTCACAAACTAAAGAGCATAGAATCGGCTGCCGACAAACTTATCAGCCCACTACAGGAACTTGAGGACAGCCTGCACAATATCATCGGTTACTTCATTATTCCACTCTTTGCCCTTGCCAATGTAGGCATTGACTTCTCGGGCATGGCATTCAGTGACCTTTTTGCCGGCGTTGCCCTATCGGTTATAGCAGGTCTTGTCATAGGCAAATTTGTCGGAGTATTCACATTCTCCTGGATTGCCATCAAATTAGGTATCGTGCAACTACCACAGGGAGCAAACTGGAAATCATTCGCATCGGTATGCATGCTTTGCGGTATCGGCCTCACTGTATCCATTTTCATTGCCGGACTTTCATATTCGGCCACTGGCGAGAACGGCGAAGTGTTGCTGAACCAGTCAAAACTTGGAATATTGTGCGGATCAACCATCTCGGCAGTAATTGGTTGCTTGCTGCTCAAGCACAACCTGCCCAAGGATGCCGTGACAGAGAAGTAATATTCTATACACTATGTATTTTCCAAGCCGTAAGCACTACTGTGTTTACGGCTTTATTTTTCATCACCACCCCACCACACAAGGCACAGAGACGACACAAACAAAACATTTACTTTCAACACGATAAGATTCGAAGCGCCAAATTAACAAGCTGTTGAAAACTTTATTTTATTTTTCCTTTGAAAAATGTGGGGAATTGTGGGGAATTATGTAATTTTGAAACGAATATTATATTTTCGGTAGAAAGTATGCGTTTCATAGGTAACATAGAGGCAAAAAGCGACAGCAAGGGCAGGGTTTTCATACCGGCCAGTTTCCGCCGTATCCTGCAGGAGGCAGGGTGCGAGAAGGTCATGCTACGCAAGGATGTCTATCAGGATTGCCTTGTATTGTACCCCGAGAAGAGCTGGAACGAGCAACTGGATTTACTACGCAGCAAGCTCGACCGTTGGAACGCAGCACACCAAATGATATTCCGTCAATTTGTTTCCGATGTCGAAGAGTTGAGTCTCGACAGCAATGGACGAATACTGCTGCCCAAAAGATACCTGGCAATGGCAGGCATTGTACAGGAGGTACGTTTCATCGGCATGGACGACACCATTGAGATTTGGGCGAAGGAAAAACTGGACAAGCCGTTTATGAACCCGGCCGACTTTGGCCGCGAACTCGAAAAGATTATGACAAACGAGAAAGGAGGCCACAATGAATAACCCCGAAGTGTATCACACGCCGGTACTGCTCAAAGAGAGCGTGGACGGGATGGAGATTGCCGCAGGTAACACATGCATTGATGTGACATTCGGCGGCGGAGGTCACTCGCGCGAGATTCTCTCACGCCTGGGTGCAAAAGGCCACTTGTACAGTTTTGACCAGGACGAGGACGCCGAGAAGAATGCTCCAAGCGATAAGCGTTTCACATTTGTACGCGGCAACTTCAGATTCATCTACAACTTCATGCGCTACCACAATGCAACAAAGGTTGATGCGATACTTGCCGACCTAGGAGTCTCGGGACACCATTTCGACGACGAGACACGTGGTTTCTCATTCCGCTTTGACGCCGACCTTGACATGCGAATGAACAAGCGTGGTGGTGAGACCGCCGCCGACCTGCTAAACCGTGCCACAGAAGAGGAGCTCACAAGAATTTTCAAATTATACGGCGAACTAAACTGTGCACGTAAGCTTGCTGCAAAGATTGTAAAGACAAGAGCCGTCAAGCCCATCCAGCGCGTAAACGAGCTCATTGAGATAGCCAAGCCCTTCTGTCCTCCACAGCGCGAGAAGAAAGAGATGGCAAAGGTTTTCCAGGCACTACGAATTGAGATAAACAAAGAGGTTGAAGCCTTGCAGGAGATGCTCATTGGAGCAAAAGACTTATTGAAGCCCGGTGGCAGACTTGTGGTCATAACATACCATTCCATTGAAGACCGCATCGTAAAGAATTTCATGAAGAGCGGCAATTTCGAAGGCAAGGTAGAGAAAGACTTCTTTGGCAACACTACATCGCCATTTGACATGAAAAAGGTCTTTGCACCAACAGATGAGGAGATGGAACGTAACCCACGCTCACGCAGTGCAAAACTACGCATAGCTATCAAAAAGGAGGAGAAAAAATGAGCAAGGATAATAAGAAAGAAAAGAAGGAGAAAAAAGGGGGTCTGTTCCAATATCTGGTGGGCGGACATTTTTTCACGAGCAACATCTTTACGAAAAACGCGCTCCTTTTAGGTATGATTGTATTATATAGTTTCTTTTATGTAAGCAACCGCTACCAATACGAAAAAGAACTTGTAAGAATAGACAAACTCACAAAAAGAAGAAACGAAATAAGGAACAACCTGCTCACAAAGAAAAACGAGTTTGATGATGTGTGCAAAAAACTCCCCGAACGATTGAAAGATTATAAAAAACCGACAAACTATATTATAGATATTACAGATAAAGAGGAATAAAGATGTTACGGTTACGTTCAAATTTTCAACACGGCTAAATTTCTTGGTGATAATGGCAATTATCACCTTGTTGGCGTGTATTGGCTGTGGCGACAACAGCAAGGCAGAGACAATGGAACCACGCCGTACATCAAGAAACCAGGAACGAAGGATTGGGATGGATACAGCCTTAACTCCATGGGAATGGGATATGCAGTTGAAATGACTGCAATAAACATGATTTCGTTCTACAACACCATTGCAAACGGCGGAGGACAGAAGCGGTTGTCGCCCTTTACAACATACCTTAATTATAATATATATAAAGTAAATAGAACATGTTCAAGTTCCGTGAAAATGCAGTTTTACGATTCAACCTACTGGTGATTTTCTTCTTCACCTTGATAGGCATTATAATACTTGGCAAAGCTGCCATTATAATGTTTATTGAACGTGATGAATGGAACAAGAAAAAAGAGGAGAGTATTGAGCGCAATGTTGAAATTGCCCCACGCCGTGGCGACATAATTGCCGACAACGGCGAACTTATTGTAAGTACTCTACCAAGATACCGACTGAAATTTGATTTCAAATACTACAATCCGCGCAATAAAAAAGACGAAGAGCAGGTTAATGCCGAAAGAGATTCAATATGGAACGAGAACATGCATGAACTGTGCGTGGGAATGAATGATATTCTGTCGGGAACCAGCGTTGCCGAACTCGAGAAACGATTTCGCGAAGGACGGGCTAAAAAAAGGGGAGGATATGAGCCATACAGAGGAAATATCTCATACCTTCAATACAAGAAGATACAGAAGTTGCCAATCATCAATCTTGGAAAGAAATACAGTGGTTGCTATACAGAAGAGTATATAGAACGTTTGAACATGAATGGCAATATCGGAAACAGCACATTCGGAATTGTCAGATTGGCTGAGATTGACGGAAAGAAGGTTGAAGAACTGAGTGGACTTGAGAAGAAATACAACGAATACCTGAAGGGAGAAGCAGGTGTTGGAACGAGGTCAAAAATTGGTGGAAAAAGCATTTTGCGCGAAGAGAAGCCACCAACGGACGGATTTGCAATACAGACAACACTAAACACCCAAATGATGGATATTTGCCGCACAGCGCTGGACAGTATTCTCACAAATTGTCATCTTGCAGCCGGATGGGTAATATTGATGGAGACAAAGACCGGAGACATCAAGGCCATCGTAAACCTGTCACGAAACGAAAAAGGAAGATATGTTGATGCCATTAGCAATGACATGCCTCTACAGAGAAACCACGCCTTGTGCGAGAGATACCAACCTGGTTCTATCTTCAAGACCGTGGCGCTCACGGCAATACTCGCCGACGGGAAGCTGACAACAAAGGATTCGGTGAAAGCATACAAGGAGAGAGTACACAATTTCAAGGGGCACAAGGTTCACGACGAGATGTACCGCGACAACGGTACAGGCAAATATAGCATGAGCGATGCAATGATGTACTCGTCAAACATTAGCCTGGTGCAGTTTATCAGGGATGCATATCTTGACAACCCAGAGCAATACACCAACACTTTGGTAAGGTTCGGATTGGAGCGCAACTACAATTTAATAGACAAGGAGGCTACGCCGTACATCAAGAAACCAGGAACGAAGGATTGGGATGGATACAGCCTTAACTCCATGGGAATGGGATATGCAGTTGAAATGACTGCAATAAACATGGTTTCGTTCTACAACACCATTGCAAACGGCGGACGACAGATGCAGCCAAGACTGGTAAAGGCAATACTAAAAAACGGCAAGCCGGTGAAACAGTTCCCCACAAAGGTGCTGGACAAGCAGCTTTTCCCAAAAGCTGTAGCCGACACAATAACAAGTATGCTCGTGAAGGTTGTAAACGGCAAAAGCATAATTGTTGATAAGAGCGACTGGAGGTATGGAAAAAGGGATGGAACAGGTGCTAACGCTTATTCCGAGCTTATGACCATTGCTGGTAAGACTGGTACGGCCATATCGGCGAAAAATGAGAAAGACAAACTGATGAGCTTCTGCGGTTTCTTCCCTGCCGAGGAACCGGAATATACTCTTATCGTGCAGACAATGTATGACCATGACCTGGCTAAGAGACTGAACGAGACAAGAAGCTTTGGCGGCGGCAGCACTTCGGCAAAAGTATTCAAGGAGATTGCCGAAAAGATAATGACCGGCAAGCTTGCTACTCCAATTGAAGAGACCAAGAAGGCCAAAGACGACTACAAAGGTCCTAAAGTAAAAAAGGGAAACATAAAGGAAGCATACTGGTTGCTGCATGATATTGGAGCATTGGATTCTATTCCACAAATAGACAAAGGAAAAGAGTGGGGAAATCTAAAGTTCAAGAACGGCATTCCCGATGTAACCGGCATGGGCGCAAAGGAGGCTGTATATCTGCTGCAAGAGTATAACTACAAAGTGAAGATTGATGGTTATGGCATAGTTGAAAAGCAGACAAGAGAAGGAGATGATACCATTATATTGGAGTTAAAGTAACAACATTAAAGAATAATAAAAGAACAAATACGGACAATGAGACTCAGCGAATTGTTAAGAGAGACACAATGCACCAGGATGGTACTTCCAAAGGAGGAGGTTGACATTCGTGGTATAAACATTGACTCGCGCCTTGTGAAGGAGGGTGATGTATTTCTAGCCGTCAGAGGAACACAGACCGACGGACATCAGTACATTGCTGCAGCAGAAGAGAAGGGTGCAGTAGCCATCGTGTGCGAAAAGATACCCGACAGGCAATTACCCAACGTCGCTTACATAACATTCCCGAATGTACAGGATGTTATGGGCAAACTGGCAACATCATTCTATGGCAACCCATCGCAGAAGCTGAAACTTATTGGAGTAACAGGTACCAACGGCAAGACAACCATTGCCACACTACTCTACGAGTTGTTCCGAAAGATGGGTCATCGCTGTGGCCTGCTTTCGACCGTATGCAACTACATAGACGGGGCAGCGTACCCATCGACACACACGACCCCCGATGCCATCTCACTCAACAGGCTGCTGGCACAAATGGTTGAGGCCGGATGTGAGTACGCATTTATGGAGGTGAGTTCACACGCGCTTGCACAGCAGCGTGTAGGAGGCCTTGAGTTTGCCGGAGGTATATTCACCAACCTTACCCGCGACCACATGGATTTCCACGAGACCATGGATAACTATCTGAAGGCAAAGAAGAGTTTCTTCGACAACTTGCCACGCAATGCCTTTGCGATTACAAACCTTGACGACAAGAACGGTCCGGTTATGGTGCAGAACTGCCGATGCGACGTGAAGAACTATTCAACACGCACCATTTGCGACTTTAGGGCAAGATTGATAGAAACTCACCTCGACGGTATGCTGCTTGAATTCAACAACCGCGAATTTGCAACACTGCTCACTGGCCGTTTCAACATTAGCAACCTGCTTGCAATATATGGCGCAGCCGTTGAGCTCGGGAAGGAGCCCGAGGAGGTATTACGCATACTCAGCACGCTGAAACCTGTATCGGGACGTTTTGAGACACTACATTCGCCCGAAGGCTTCTCGGCTATTGTCGATTACGCACACACTCCCGACGCCATAAAGAATGTACTTGGCACTGTGAACGACGTGCTGCGTGGAAGAGGCAACATCATCACAGTCATCGGCGCTGGAGGTAACCGCGACAAGGGCAAGCGCCCGATAATGGCAGTGGAGGCAGTCAAAGGCAGCAGCCGCGTAATCCTGACATCGGATAACCCACGCAACGAGGAGCCACAGGATATTATAAACGACATGCTTGCTGGTTTGGACAACGAGCAAAAGAAAAAAGCCATTGCCATTACTGACCGCAAGGAGGCGATAAGGGCAGCATGTGCACTTGCACAGAAAGGTGATGTAATTGTTGTTGCCGGCAAAGGACACGAGAACTATCAGGAGATAAATGGTGTGAAGCACCACTTCGATGACAAGGAAATCATAAACGAAATATTCAATAACTAAAAGATATGCTGTACTACATATTCGACTTGTTTGCAAAATCTAATCTGCCAGGTGCAAGATTGATGCATTATACATCATTCCGTGCACTTTTGGCCATTGTCATTTCATTGGTCGTGTCGGCATGGTTCGGCAGTTATCTCATAAAATACTTCAAGAAGAAACAGATAACTGAAACTCTGCGCGAGTTTGACAAGAACAACTTGAAAGCCGGTGTTCCAACCATGGGAGGCCTCATCATCATCATTGCCATTCTTGTACCTTGTCTTTTGTTGGGTGACTTGAGCAATGTATATATGCTGTTGCTCATAATCTCCACCATCTGGCTGGGAATCCTTGGATTTGCCGATGACTATATCAAGACATTCAAGAAAAACAAAGACGGCATATCCGGCAAGACTAAGATCTTTGCACAGGTGGGTCTTGGCCTTGTTATCGGCCTCACACTCTGCTTCAGCCCACAGGCAGTCATGCGTGACAATGTAACCGTTGAGAACAATGGTGTAAAAACCGTAAAGTTGAGCGAGAAGGCAACAAAGGAGAACAAGACGACTATTCCATTTGTAAAGGATCACGACATAAACTACAGCGAGATAATGTCATTCTGTGGTGACTACAAGGAGGAAGCCGGATGGGCGCTTTTTGTAATAATAACAATCCTTGTTGTCACAGCTGTTTCCAACGGCGCGAACCTGAATGACGGAATGGACGGAATGCTTGCCGGAAATGCAGCCATCATAGGCATTGCACTGGCAATACTGGCATACGCATCGAGCCATGTTGCATGGTCGGGGTATCTGAATATCATGTTCCTGCCCGGAGGAGAGGAGGTAGTAATATTCACCTTCGCCTTCATAGGAGCACTTATCGGTTTCCTATGGTACAATTCTTTCCCGGCACAGGTTTTCATGGGAGATACCGGAAGCCTCACAATCGGTGGCCTGATTGGCGTCATTGCAATTCTGCTGCACAAGGAGATTCTTCTGGTTCTGCTCTGTGGCGTATTTGTTGCCGAGAACCTGTCGGTGATGGCTCAGGTGGCATACTTCAAGAGAGGAAAGAGAAAAGGCGTGAAGCAGAGACTGTTCCGCCGCGCCCCACTGCACCACCACTACAATATTGAAGATGAGAAACTTGACAAGGATTGCAGGTATGTGTTCAAAGGCCCTCAAAGACCATTGCACGAGGCAAAAGTCACCGTACGTTTCTGGATTGTAACAATTGTAATGGCGGCCATTACAATAATGACTCTAAAGATCAGATAAAATGGAAAAAAGGATTGTCATATTGGGCGGAGGCGAAAGCGGTTGCGGAGCTGCCATTCTGGCCAACAAACTAGGGTTCGATGTCTTTTTGTCGGACTTTGGTACCATTGCCGACAAATACAAGCAGATGCTTGACAAGCACAATATCCCCTGGGAGGAGTGCAAGCATACTAAGGAACTTATTCTGAATGCAGGCGAAGTCATCAAAAGCCCGGGCATACCGCACGAAGCACCTATCGTCGTACAGATAAAAAATGCAGGAATCCCAATAATTTCAGAAATTGAGTTTGCCGGACGCTACACAAGAGCAAAGATGGTATGTATCACAGGAAGTAACGGCAAGACCACAACAACATCGCTCATATACCATATATTCAAGAAAGCCGGACTGGATGTGGGTTTGGCCGGTAACATCGGAAACAGCCTTGCACTGCAGGTGGCCGAAGGTGACAGGGACTATTACATTGTTGAACTCAGCAGTTTCCAGCTTGACAACATGTACGAATTCCGTGCCAATGTGGCTGTGCTCATGAACATAACACCAGACCACCTTGACCGCTACGGACACAACATGCAGAACTATGTAGATGCCAAACTACGAATACTGCAGAACCAGCAGCCCGACGATGCATTCGTTTATTGGAACGATGACCCGATAATAAGAAAGGAACTTCCTAAGTACAGGCACGGGAAACTCTACCCGTTTGCCGAGGAGAAGCATGAAGGTGCTGCCGCCTATGTACATGAAGAGAAACTCATATTCACAGAACCTACCCCATTCAACCTTGAACTTGAGGAACTGTCACTTACCGGCAAGCACAACCTCTACAATTCAATGGCAGCCGGCATCTCGGCAAATGTCGCAGGCATACGAAAAGAGACCATAAGAGAGGCTTTGGGCAGTTTTGCAGGTGTAGAACATCGTCTTGAAAAGGTTGCTATGGTAAATGGCGTAGAGTATATCAACGACTCAAAAGCTACCAATGTGAACAGTTGCTGGTATGCACTGCAAAGCATGAAGAAAAAGACCATACTTATATTGGGTGGCAAGGACAAGGGCAATGATTACAACGAAATTGCCGAACTTATAAAGGAAAAGTGTTCGGGACTCATCTTCCTTGGAGCAGACAACAGCAAACTATTGGAGTTCTTCAAGGGATACGGCTTGCCTATTGCCGACACTCACAGCATTGAAGAGTGCGTAAAAGCAGCACATGCCATGGCAAAATGCGGAGAGGCTGTCCTGCTGAGCCCATGCTGTGCAAGTTTCGACCTCTTCAAGAGTTATGAGGACAGAGGCAGACAATTCAAGAACCAAGTTTGTAAACTTTAAGACCATGAAAGGAGAAAAGCTAAAACGTATATTATTCAAAGGTGATAAGATAATCTGGATTGTCTTTTTCACCCTATGCGCTATCTCCTGGGTTGAAGTTTTCAGCGCGACAAGCCGACAGACATACGAAACCGGCAGTTATTGGGGACCAATCATCAAGCACACAGGATTTCTTGTAGGTGGCATTGTCATTGCGTGGTTCATACATACCTTGAAAGCAAAATGGATTGACAAGTTTACTGTTGCACTCTATTGGTTGGGACTTGCAGGACTGGTTTGGGCGCAGCTTAGCGGAACAAAGCTCAATGATAGTGCCCGCTGGATAACCATCCCGGGCATAGGTATGACAATACAACCAATGGAGATTGCGAAAATGGGTGTAATCATGATGATTGCACGAATACTTTCAAGCCACCAGAGCAGTGATGGAACAGACAGCAAGGCTCTCGTAAAAATATTAAAATATACAATTCCACCATTGCTCATAATCTTCAAGGAAAACTTCTCTTCGGCAGTACTTCTGGCTTTTACAGCCTTTTTCATGATGTTTATCGGACGGATACCCAGAAAACAGTTGCTGAAGACAATAGGTATAGCCGCAGCTGGTGCAGCGCTTGTAGTGGGAATAATCTGGAAAGCGCCACAGATGCTCGCTCCCATAGTAGGAGAGAACAAGGCTATGACATGGCATAACCGAATTGACAATTTCTTTGATGATGAAGAGTCTAAATCAAAGGAAGACGAAGACAAGAACGCACAACAGACATACTCGCACATTGCAGTAGCATCGAGCAACATAATTGGTTGCGGACCCGGAAACTCCATACAACGTGATTTCATTCCGCACGCCTACTCCGATTTTATCTTTGCTGTTATCATTGAGGAGTTGGGACTTTTAGGCGCCGCTGTCGTCATATTGCTGTACCTGACACTGCTCTACAGGAGTGGCAAGATTGCAAAGAAGTGTGATGATCCTTACCCGGCATACCTGGCCATGGGTATTGGAATGATAATCGTGATGCAGGCTCTATTGCACATGTATATATCGGTAGGCGATTTCGTTACCGGACAGCCCTTGCCTCTGATGAGCCAGGGCGGAACATCGGTACTAATCAACTGTATATATATCGGTTTCCTGTTAAGCATTAGCCAGTATGCCGATAAAAACAAGAAAGCATAACACTGTAAAACACTACACTTATGAAGAAGGAGTACAGAATAATCATTAGCGGTGGAGGCACAGGAGGACATATTTTCCCGGCTCTCTCCATTGCAGACGCCATCAGAACAAAACATCCCGAGGCAAAGATTCTGTTTGTCGGTGCCAACAACAGAATGGAGATGCAAAGAGTGCCCGATGCCGGATATGACATCGTTGGACTACCCATTGCCGGTTTCGACCGCAAGAACCTGCTCAAGAACTTCAAGGTACTTTGGCTCATTCTAAAGAGCCAACGCATGGCAAAGAAGATTATCAAGGATTTCGCGCCACAAGCAGCTGTAGGTGTAGGAGGATATGCCAGCGGACCTACATTGAAGATGGCCGCAAAGATGAACATACCAACATTGATACAGGAGCAGAATTCATACGCCGGCGTGACAAACAAGATTCTGTCAAAACGCGCAAAACTAATCTGTGTCGCCTATGACGGCATGGAACGTTTCTTCCCACATGAGAAGATAAAGAAAACAGGTAACCCAGTACGCAAGAACCTGCTTGACATGCGCGCAAACCGCAAGGAAGCGATGAAGGCCATGCAACTTGATGAGAATAAAAAATGCGTGCTCATTGTTGGTGGTAGCCTCGGTGCCCGAAGCATAAACGAGGGAGTGCTGGCAAACCTTGAGCTTATAAAGGCCAACAGAGACATACAGTTTGTCTGGCAGACCGGCAAACTCTATTTTGAGGAGATGAAAAGGAGAGTTGAGGAATTTGGAATGCCTGAGAACCTCACAATCACAGATTTTGTTTCAAACATGGCCAATGCCCTGAGTGCTGCAAACCTGGTGGTATCACGTGCAGGTGCCGGTTCAATATCGGAATTCGCTTTGCTCGGAAAGGCTGTAATTCTTGTACCTTCGCCAAATGTATCAGAAGACCACCAGACAAAGAACGCAATGGCACTCGTAGAAAAAGATGCTGCGATATATGTAGCCGATGCAAATGTGAAGGAGGAACTTATAAAGAAAGCCATTGAGACGGTGAACGATGACAACAAGATTTCACAGCTCGAGAGCAACATTGAAAAGATGGGCAAGCCAAATGCGGCAGAGGATATTGCCAATGAGGTGATGATGCTTGCCGATGCATATATTGAGAAAGAGACACGACGAAAAAAAGAAAATTTGAAGTAATGGAACTTAAGGATATTAAATCGGTATATTTCCTTGGCGCCGGCGGTATCGGAATGAGCGCACTTGTAAGATATTTCCTGAGCGAAGGCAAGTTCGTGGGAGGATATGACCGCACACCCAGTGAGTTGACAAATAGACTCATTGATGAGGGTGCAGTGTTGCATTTCGAGGAGAATATCAACCTCATCCCCACCGAATGTAAGGAGCCAGAGACCACACTTGTTGTATTCACCCCGGCAATACCTGCCGACCACAAAGAATGGAGCCTGTTCCGTGACGGTGGCTTTACCATAAAGAAAAGAGCCGAGGTGCTTGGCATAATAACCAAGGGCAAGCGTGGTGTATGCGCTGCCGGAACACATGGCAAGACCACAACATCCACAATGACAGCACACCTGCTGCATAGTTCTGATGTTGATTGCGCGGCATTCCTTGGAGGTATATCAAAGAACTACAAGAGCAACCTGATCACAACCGACAAAAGCGACCTTGTAGTAATTGAAGCCGATGAGTATGACCGCTCATTCCTACACCTGCAGCCATATATAGCGACCATTACATCGGCCGACCCCGACCATTTGGACATCTACGGCAACAAAGAGAACTATCTTGAAGCATTCGCACAGTTCACAGAGAGAATCCGTGAGGATGGTTTCCTTATAATACACGAGGGACTCGAGGTCACTCCGCGCACAAAACCGGGCGTCAAAACATACACATACAACCGCGAAAGCGGCGATTTCCATGCCGAGAACATACGCATTGGAGGCGGAACTATAATTTTTGATTATGTATCGCCATGGCAGAGGATTGACGACATTGAACTGGGCGTACCAATGAGCATAAACATTGAGAATGGCATTGCATCAATGGCCATGGCTGAGATTTGCGGTGCTACGGCAGAGGAGATGAAGAACGGTATGAGAAGTTTTGCCGGTGCCGAAAGACGTTTTGACTTCCACATAAAGCAGAGCGACCTTGTGCTCATAAGCGACTACGCACACCACCCCGACGAGGTACGTGCCTGTGCAAGGTCAATAAAGGAACTCTATAGCGACAAGAAGATAACAGTCCTGTTCCAACCACACCTGTTCAGCCGCACTGCCGACTTCTACAAAGAGTTCGCCGAGAGTCTCTCACTATTCGATAAAGTCATATTGGTTGATATATACCCTGCAAGGGAGAAACCCATGCCCGGAGTAACAAGCAAGCTTATATATGACCAACTTGCTGGAGAGATTGAAAAAAGCATGTGCAGCCGTGCCGATGTAATAAGCACCATTGAGAAGGAGAAGCACAACATTGAGGTGCTTGTATCACTTGGTGCCGGAGACATTGAGAATGACATTGCACAAATTAAACAGATATTGACCAAGAGATAATGTTGAAAAAGTTTTTAAGATTTCTTCTGTTTGCAGCAATAGCATGCTATCTACTCTTTCTGTTTGTCATTGTCCCCCGTCAAGAGGACAAGGACAATTGTACCGAGCTTGTGATAAGAATTTCAGGAAATGAGCTTGGCGCTATCAACAAGGAAGAGATTGTAAATGCACTCAAGAACGAAGGTCTTTATCCAAAAGGAGAGAAGATGGAGAATGTGAGTTGTCATTACATCGAGAAGTACATAATGACAATGTCGCTAATCAAGGAGTGTCAGGTTTACAAGACCAACGACAACAGAATCAACATAACGCTCGTTTGTCGAGAGCCGCTACTGAAGGTCTATGACAAGACCGGAACAATGTATTTTGTCGATTATGAAGGATGCAAGATATCAGATATAACAAAGCCACTCATGTTACCCGTTGCATCGGGGGAAATTGATGACAAAATGATTGGCAAGGAGTTGAAGGCCATTGCACAAGTTGTCAAGAATGACCCGTTCTGGCTGGCACAGATAGAACAGATACATTTTGACAAATCAAAAGAAGCTGTAATAATTCCACGTATGGGAGACCATATTATTGAACTTGGAACAGTAAACAACCTTGAAGAGAAACTTGAAAACATCAAGACCTTCTACACTCACGGACTAAACATAGTCGGATGGGACGAATACAGTAAACTGAATGTAAAAATAAACAATAAAGTCATTTGCACCGAAAAATAAATATGGGAAAGAACTATTACATTGTAGCCATTGAGCTAAGTTCATCCAAGGTATCAGGAGCCGTTGGAATTGAGACAACCGAGGGTATCAAAATCCTGGCGACTGCAAGTAGGATTGTTGACGGGTTCATATCAAAAGGTATTGTACGTAATGTCGATAAGACAAGCGAAGCAATAACCGGAATTATAAATATGCTTGATCCACAACTCAAGGATGTAGAAATCAAAAAAGCATATATCTCCTTTGCGGGACTTAGTGTACACAGCATTAAATCAAAGGTAAGCAAAGGATTCGGCCAATATACCAAGATTACAAAAGAGATTATTGACAGCCTGGAATGCGAAAACGAGGCGACATTCGTTGCACCGGAAGGCTATATAAGAATACTTAGCAACACTCAAGAGTACAGGCTTGACGGCAACATCGAGCAAAATCCTATTGGCGTACATGCATCTTCAATCGAGTGCAACTACTTGAATATCGTAATGAAGGGGCAATTCTACAAGCAGTTGGAGGAGAGCTTCACCCAGGCACAAATTAGCATTGCCGACAGTTTGAGTGCTGCACGTCTTGACGCAGACATAATGCTGTCAAACGACCAACGCCGTAACGGATGTGCACTTGTTAACATTGGTTCGGACACTACAACCATTTCAATATACAACAACGACAGACCCAGAATGCTCACAGTGTTACCTCTTGGCAGCAACAACATAACACGTGACATCGCAACCGAGAACATCTCATTGGCCAATGCCGAGGAGATAAAAATTATACGAGGCTACAAATCGGCCGGCAATGACAACGAGCACATCAACAGCGATAAGCTCGACAGTATAATCTATGCCAGAATGGGCGAGATATTACAGAATGTGAGATACAAGCTGGAGGAGTCGGGCGAAAGAGTACATTACATCATCTTCACCGGTGGTGGTTCAAAACTCAAGAATTTGAGCCTGCTGTTGGAAGAGTTCCTGCCAAACTTCAAGACCGAGATTAAACCAGAACCACGTTTTAACCTCATAAGCGAAAACGGAATAAATGTAGATGGTGTTATAAACACGGTACTCTACGGTCTCTTGAAACAGGGAAAGGAGAACTGTTGCGAGGAGATCATGCCGGCTGCACAACAGAATGAGAATATCTTCTCTCAAGAAGAGATGGAGGGTAAAAATGACAATGCAAATGTAAAGATTGAAGAGAATGAAGTTGTGAAAGTCGTCAAGGAAGTAACGACACAAAATGAGTCAGTAAACGAGAAAGATAGGATAAAACCAGATGTTAAACGTAAACCAAGCATATTTGATAAAGTCAAGAACAGTGTCAAACAATGGACTATTCAATTCACCAATGACACTGATGAGGAGCAAGAAAATGATAATGACAACCAATAAATGATACAATAGTATGGACGAACCTATAAAAAAGCCCCTTGCATTTGGATTCAAGACCGATACCCCACGCATAATAAAAGTTGTCGGTGTAGGTGGCGGTGGCAGCAACGCAGTACATAACATGTACCGTAAAGGCATACAGAATGTATCGTTTGCGGTATGTAACACCGACCTGCAGGCAATGCAGAACTCACCTATCCCAAAGAAAGTGCAGTTGGGAATGGAACTTACCGAAGGACTTGGAGCCGGCAACGACCCGGCTGTTGCCCGCAGAGCAGCCGAAGAGAGCCGCGAAGAGATAGAGAAACTCTTTAACGACGGTACAAAGATGGCATTCATCACCGCTGGCATGGGTGGTGGTACAGGAACCGGTGCAGCACCAGTCGTTGCTGAAATTGCACGTAGCATGGGCATCTTGACCGTAGGCATCGTTACCATTCCATTCGAGTTCGAGATGACCGGAAAAATCAAGCAGGCGCTACGCGGTGTCATTGAGATTTCGAAGCATGTTGATGCACTGTTGGTCATCAACAACCAACGTCTTATTGACATGTTCCCCAAGATGAAGGTAACAGAAGGATTCAAGCTGGTTGACGATGTGCTCACCACAGCCACAAAGAGTATTGCCGAAATCATCACGGCACGAGGTATTATTAACCTGGACTTCCGCGATGTCAAGAAGATACTCAAGAACGGAGGCGTAGCCAT
The DNA here is from genome assembly GCA_045657945.1 of Bacteroidaceae bacterium. Classification (GTDB taxonomy): domain Bacteria; phylum Bacteroidota; class Bacteroidia; order Bacteroidales; family Bacteroidaceae; genus HGM04593. Next base: position 124,413 of record JAZOUB010000015.1, read on the forward strand.
AATGAGCTATGGTATTGAGAGCGGAGAGATGCGTGTTGAACGCGCATTCTACAAGGCTCTTCACTCGCCACTGCTCAACAATAACGACATACACAAGGCCAAAAAGATTCTTTTCAACATTTACGAAAACCCAAACTCCGAAATTCTTGTTGAAGAGATGGCCGAAGTCAATACCTTCATGTCACAATTCAAGAACGAGAATATTGAGGTTATCTGGGGATACAGCCAGGACATGAACCTCAATGAAGGTGAGGTTAAGGTAACCGTGCTTGCTTCGGGTTTCGGAATGAAGAATATCCCGGACATGGAGCCCGAGGTAATTGCACTTGAGCAGGAGCAGGAAGAGTTGACAATACAGGAGCAGAAAAATAAAGACAGAGAGGAAAAGAAGCTCCAGGAGATGATAGGCAACCTTTACAAACCCGACTACAAGATATACATCTTCAAGGGCGATGAAATGTACAACGAGGAGTTCATTGCTGCCATTGACAACTCTCCCACATACAAGCGCACGGCTCAGGAATTGGAAAGGATGGTAGCCATGCTCGGCGAGGGCAAACCGGCGGATAGTGTGGCAGAGAACAAAAATGAGACCGTCAAAGAAGAGGAGAAGGACGACGATGATGATTTCACTCCGGGAGTTCCTGTTTACTACAATAATGAGATAAACAACAAGAATATAAATCAAACGGTTGAGTCCGGATTTGAAAACTAAAAAAGTACGATTATGGATTTGTTTGACATTATCAGCAACGACATCAAGGAGGCTATGAAGGCAAAGGATAAGGTTGCACTCGACACCCTCCGTAATATAAAGAAGGTGCTTCTTGAGGCAAAGACTGCCCCTGGAGCCGGTGACACAGTAAGTGACGAGACTGCAATCAAGCTTATTCAGAAACTCGTTAAACAAGGAAAGGAGTCGGCCGAGTTGTACCAGAGCCAGAACCGTCCCGAACTTGCGCAGGAGGAACTTGCGCAGGTTGAGGTGATGTCGAAGTACCTTCCAAAGCAGATGAGCGAGGAAGAAGTCGCCTCAATAGTAAAGGAAATCATTGCACAGGTTGGAGCAAGCGGTCCACAGGACATGGGAAAGGTTATGGGCATTGCCACAAAGCAACTTGCAGGAAAGGCCGAAGGCAGAACAATATCGGCAATAGTTAAACAGTTACTTGCCTGATTCTCCCAAGAATCAGTCGAACAGTTCACGCAACACATCGGCCGATTTCAGTTCTGGAAAATCGGGTATGTGCAGACGATAATAGGCAGCAAGGGTTGCGAGGTACTCACCTCGCAACTTTCTGTTTAGAGTGAGCTGATGCATTGACTCATATCCGGTGCACAACAACTCCATGAATGATGCAGTGTCGGCAGGCACAAGAAAATGCGGATGCGAGGGGTAGTCGCGTGTCATACATCCCTGCGCAAGGTCAAAATAACAACCGGGAATATAATCCTCGACATTAGGATATATGCCAAGGAAACGGAGTAGCTGCACCATGAACACGAGATGGAAGTCGGCATAACCCTGTTCAAGATTATCAAAGAGAGCGAATGAACGGTCAAGAAACGTGAACAACGACTCATCCCTGTCACTCTCGCGCAGAGCGTAAGTCAATAGCTCTGCAAGGTAAAGCGCAATGGACGACTTCACCACATCGTTAGGGATAGAGGAGTACATTGAATAAGGAGAGACCTCGCTGATACGTGACAGAGTGCTGCTTGCCTTTACAGATGCAGTGAACGAGAGCATTGACAGTGGCTGGAACAGCACACTTCGCACCCTGCTTCGCTTGCTGTGCGAAACAGGCAACAGGAACGACATGCGACCATGCTGGGCAGTGTATATATCAGCAATCATAAGCCCGTCGCTGTACTTGCGCGTGCGAAGAACAATACCCTCAAACTTCTCTATCATATTGTAAAAACAACAAATAACAGGGCAAAACTATAAAAAAAATGCGAAAATCTTTGCCAATTCAAAAAAAGGTTTTACCTTTGCACTCGCTTTTGACCACTAAAGAGTCAAAAGCCATCCTCAAAAGGGATTTCATCAAAGGATGGCCCATTCGTCTATCGGCTAGGACGCAAGATTTTCATTCTTGAAAGAGGGGTTCGATTCCCCTATGGGCTACAATTAAAACTAAAAACATTATTAAAGAGATGGCAAATCACAAATCATCACTTAAGAGAATCAGACAGACTGAGAAGAGAAATCTTCAGAACCGTTATTTGGGCAAAAACATGCGTTCAGCTGTTCGCGGCTTGCGCGCTATCACTGACAAGAACGAGGCTTTGGCTAAGTTCCCAGAGGTACAGAAGATGCTTGACAGAATGGCTAAGCGCGGTCTTATCCACAAGAACAAGGCTGCTAACCTCAAGTCAGGTCTTTGCGCTAAAATCGCAAAATTAGCCTAATTTTTAACAAATATATTTACCTTTAAGAAGGCCGGATTTATTCCGGCCTCTTTGCCTTTACCCCTACCCCAACCCGGCTAGAGAGCGTAGAAAGAAATTCAGCAGACCACCGGCTCCAAAAGCCTAAAAAAGAGCACAAAAAGGGGCAAATATTTCGGAAAAAGCGCTTGTTATATAGCGCATTTTTTAGTAACTTTGTTCAGTTATATTGGTAATAAATATTATGAGCGAAGAAATCAACAAAAACGCAGCAGCCAGCTATTCAGCCGACAGTATCCAGGTACTCGAAGGTCTTGAGGCAGTTCGTAAACGCCCCGCCATGTACATTGGCGACATCAGCGAAAAGGGTCTCCACCACTTGGTATATGAGGTGGTTGACAACTCTATCGACGAGGCTATGGCAGGCTTCTGTACTCACATAAACGTAACCATCAATCCAGGCAACTCAATCACTGTTCAGGACAACGGACGTGGTATCCCTGTTGACTGGCACGAGAAAGAGGGCCGTTCGGCACTCGAAGTGGTAATGACAGTGTTGCACGCCGGCGGTAAGTTCAACAAGGACTCATACAAGGTATCAGGTGGTCTGCACGGTGTAGGTGTATCGTGTGTGAACGCCTTGTCAACCCACATGAAGACCGAGGTGTTCCGTGACGGCAAGCACTACGAGCAGAACTACTCATGCGGTAAGCCGCTTGACGCTGTACACTGCGTTGGCGATACTGACATCAGAGGTACAAAGCAGACATTCCAGCCCGACGGTTCAATATTCACAGTAACAGAATACCAATATCAGATTCTGGCCACACGCCTTCGCGAGCTTGCTTACCTGAACGCAGGTATCACAATTACATTGACCGACGCACGCGAGACCGACGAGAACGGCAACTACAAGAGCGAGACATTCCACTCTACCGAGGGTTTGAGAGAGTTCGTTCGCCACATCGACGCATCACGCGTTCCACTCATCGGAGATGTAATCTACCTCAACACAGAGAAGAACAACATCCCCATCGAGGTAGCCATTCTTTACAACACAGGCTACAGCGAGAATGTACACACATACGTAAACAACATCAATACATACGAAGGTGGTACACACCTTGCAGGTTTCCGCCGAGCGCTCACACGCACACTCAAGAAATACGCCGACGACACAAAGGCTCTTGAGAAGGCAAAGGTTGAGATTTCGGGTGAGGACTTCCGCGAGGGATTGACAGCCATCGTATCGGTTAAGGTTGCAGAGCCACAGTTCGAGGGACAGACAAAGACCAAGCTCGGCAACAGCGAGGTAACAGGTGCTGTTGACCAGGCCGTAGGCGAGGCGCTTGCATACTACCTTGAGGAACACCCGAAAGAGGCCAAGATGGTCGTTGACAAGGTGATTCTTGCAGCTACAGCGCGTATTGCAGCACGCAAGGCACGCGAGAGCGTACAGCGCAAGAGCCCAATGGGTGGTTGTGGCCTTCCAGGCAAGCTATCTGACTGCTCAGACAAGAACCCAGAGAACTGCGAGTTGTTCCTCGTCGAGGGAGACTCTGCGGGCGGTTCTGCAAGACAGGGACGCAAGAGCAAGTTCCAGGCAATCCTTCCATTGCGCGGTAAGATTCTGAACGTGGAGAAGGTAATGTGGCACAAGGCTTTCGAGAGCGACGAGGTAAACAACATCATCCAGGCTATCGGCGTTCGCTTCGGTCTTGACCCAGAGGACAGCAAAAAGGCAAACCTCGAGAAGTTACGCTACCACAAGATCATCATGATGGCCGATGCCGACGTCGATGGTGCACACATCGGTACACTTATCATGACACTCTTCTACCGTTATATGCCGGAGCTCATCGAGGCCGGCCACCTATACAAGGCGATGCCACCACTCTATCTCTGCTCAAAGGGTAAGGTAAAGAAGTATTGCTACGATGACAGGGAGAAAGAGGCATTCATCCAAGAGTATGCAGGCGGTAACGAGAAAGACATCAACATCCAGCGCTATAAGGGTCTTGGTGAGATGAACCCGGAGCAGCTTTGGGACACAACAATGAACCCGGAGACACGTACTCTGAAGCAGGTTACAATCCGCGATGCACAAGAGGCCGACTACATCTTCTCAATGCTCATGGGTGACGATGTAGGCCCACGCAGGGAGTTCATCGAGAACAACGCAACATACGCAAACATTGATGCATAACAAATCAACAAAAAACGAGCCGCATGGCTCGTTTTTTGTTGTTTTATACACTTGTACACTAAAAAAGGGCTCACCTGCAAAGTTTGGGGGAGCAACTTGAAATCTTATCCGGCAGTAGATTTTACCATTGATTTGTTGTCTTACGTCCTTTTCGTACTTGTTCTTTTTTGAAAAAGAACGAAAAACTTCGGCACACGGGCGCACCAGCCGCTCACTCCTCCTGCTCGTGAATTGCCTTCAGGCAATATAACTCGTCCGTCCCTCTCACTGCCTTTGGCGAGCTTTAGCTGCGCTCGTTGCAAAACCCAAGCAAGCTTGGTTTTTACTCGCTTGCATAAACCTTGTCGCTGCAAGCCTTCCTGCCATCAGCAGGGTGCTGCGGATCGCACTGCGTACGGCATTTTTGGAAAAATATAATTGCCGTACTACGTTTGGACGGTCCTCGCACAATGGCCTGCTGCCGACAGGGCTCTCCGCTGTGTTGCTTACGGTGCCGTTTTTACAGGATTACCTTTGCTATGATATGTTTCACGAACTTTAGCGCGTACTTTGGTAATTTCAAAGAAAATCCGGCACCATCAAAATCACAGACAAATCCCATTCTGTTTTTGGATAAAGTGGCCAGGACTGTTTGACTGCTAGTTAGATGCTCGCTTTAGCGAGTGGCTAACTGAAGGAGTTCCGCACCACCCAAAAACAGAATGAAAGGATTTGTTGGCAAATAACAGCCAACCGAGGGACGTCGCTTGCGACTCGTGAGCAAAAGGCTGTTATGACTGATTTTGCCGGTGACGGAACCTTTTGGTTCTTTTCAGTTATGAAAAGAACGTATAGAAAGACATGAAGAAAATACAAGTGAACGATTAAGGTTGAGGACTGCTGTAAAACATAACGGCAAGCGGTTGCGAGTGATTCCTAAACATCCCCCAATTTTGCAAGTGACCCGAAATCATACTTTCAAAAACAAATTCTTTCTGTAGAGGAAATAAAGCAATCCCCAACTGGCAAGCATATAAGAGCACCACCATCCAAGTGCATAATAATCCTCGGGTAAAGATTTAAGGAGACCGCCAAATAATGTATTGACAGGTTTCCCGAAATCAAGGAACTGCTGTGCAAGGTATATTGTTATTGAGTTCATTCCAATCACGCGGAAAGGAAACGCCCAATTGCGCCACTGCAACACATCAACAACAAGATAAAACAGTGCGAACAACAACAGCGACCAGCCACCGGCACAGCACACAAACGAACTGCTCCAAAGGTTCTTGTTTATAGGAAACGTAATGTCCCACAGATAACCTGCAGCAAGCAACACTGTTGCCGCACCAAGCATAACCATCACCCTCTTGTATTCGTTTGCAAAACTCTTTGAGCGCACGAATTCACCGGTAAAGATACCCAACATGGCAGTCACGATTGCCGGCAAGGTTGAGAGCAGGCCTTCGGGATCATGTATTTCATTGTGCAATGCGCCGGGCAAGAAGTAACGGTCAACATAACCGACAATACTACCCTCCATTGAGAATGATGATGCACCATCAGGAGCATCGGGTGCCACTACAAGCGCAAGCAACGCCCAATATCCAAGCAGAATCACAGCCGAGAGCAGCGCCAGCAGCCATTTGCGTTTGAGCCATATATAGAGCAATGAGGCAAACATCCATGCCAATCCGATGCGCCCGAGCACACTCGCATAACGCAGCGTCTCAAAGTCAAACTGCAGCAAGCCGTTGTACACGACACCCAACAGTACAAGTATCATGCCGCGCTTAACAACCTTAAGCGAGATACTCCCTCGGGACTTCCCAAGCGACAGCTGTTTTGCCATTGAGAAAGGGAAAGATATACCGGCAAGGAACAGGAACAGAGGGAATATCAGGTCATAGAACGTGAAACCATCCCACTGTGAGTGCCCCATCTGCTCACCAAGGAATTTCAGACCCGGGAAAAGCGATGCAAGGCAAATGAGCACAACTTCGCCACCCATGATAAATGACATATCAAATCCACGCAACACGTCGAGTGAAAGCAGACGTCCGTTCTTCTCTTTCATAACATTCATTCTATTATCAAATCCTCAACAACCACCTTCGGGACATAGTGCACACCGTTTTCACGGTAATAGGCATGGTCATCACCATCCCTTATATCCACAAGCTGTACTTTCTCGCCACTCTTGCCCACAGCAATAACAAGTAATGGTTTATGTGGCAACTGCAACGAATCTACAAGCTTGTCTGCATCAAAATCCATAATACACAAGCCATTCAAGCCCATTTCAACAGCCTGCAACAACATACTCTGAGCTGAGATGCCCAAATCGACATAGGTACTGTTGCGTGGCTCTATCGTCGAGCAGACTACAATAAATGCATTAGGTTCGGTTCCTTTAAAAGGCAGCTGCAGTTCCTTCAAGCCAGCACCCATTCTTATAAAAGGCAGCACCTTATGAGCCTCATCGGCTGTCACCGGTCTGAAACGCAAGACCTGACGGTTGCGTGCAGAAGCCAATTTACTGTTAACCGAAACGATGCGACGCAATTGGTCGGCACGCACCAAATAGGAACTATCATAACCCCTTGTACTACGGTTTTTCGCAAGCAATGCTACAAGCCCGTCCTTTGATTTGGAACCTGACACCGCACCCGAATGGGAACGATACTGTTCCATGCGTTTTTCCAGATAATTGTCGGCCATAATAAGAGATGTTGTAAAAATAAAAAAAGAGTTCCTTTTAAGAACTCTTTGAGGTACCTGGCGGATTCGAACCGCCGTACATGGTTTTGCAGACCACTGACTAAGCCACTCATCCAAGGTACCGGATGCCTTATGCGACTAAGCACGTTAAGCGATGACAAAGGTAAGACATTTTTTGTGAAGAACAAACAAAGGAACCCATTTTTTGTGGCAAAACGCCATTTTTAGGCAATTATTTCACTTAATTAACCAAATTATAAACTTTTATATCCTATCTTCGCGACAAAATAGCGCAATGAGATACAAGATTGAGAGATACATAAACGAGCACAGACTGCTGGAACAAGGCGACAAGGTACTCGTTGCCATCAGCGGTGGAGCGGACTCTGTCGCACTTCTTATTGTGCTTCAAAAGCTCGGGTACAACTGTGAGGCAATACATTGCAACTTTCACCTGAGAGGCGACGAGAGCAACCGCGACGAGCAGTTCACCAAGGAGTTGTGCCAACGCCTTGGCATTGCACTCCACACCGTACATTTTGACACAAAGGAATATGCACAGGAAAAAAGAATCTCAATAGAGATGGCTGCACGCGAACAACGCTACGCTGCCTTCGAGGAGTACCAGGTTGCAACAGGAGCAAAAGCAATTGCCGTTGCCCACCACCGCGACGATTCAGCCGAGACAATTCTCCTGAACCTCACCCGTGGTACAGGGATAAAAGGTCTGCGCGGAATCCAACCAAGAAATGGGCGCATTATCCGTCCACTATTGTGTGTTGGACGCGATGAGATTACCGGATACCTTGAAAGGCGAGGAGAAAAGTATGTCACCGACAGCACCAACCTCACAAGCGACTACACACGCAACAAGATTAGACTTGAGATTATCCCCAAACTTGCCGAGATAAATCCCTCTATCATTGCTACGCTTGCAGCTACGGCACAACGCATCAGTGATGCCGAAAAAATCTTTAGCCACGCTATTAAAGATGCCGTGGAGCGTGTCAAGCAGGGAGATGTCATAAGCATAAAAAAACTGTTACAGGAGATTGCGCCGGCAACTGTATTACACGTGATTCTTTCTCCATTGGGGTTCAACAGTGCACAGATAGAAGATATTGTTGCAAGCATGAAGAGCGAAGGCTCCAAACAGTTCCACTCTGCAGAATGGAGCGTCATCAAAGACCGTGAAAAGCTTATTATTCTACCAAAGAGGAGTCTCACTCTGGAGAATCTCGAATTGCCCCAAGAAGGGATTGTTGTGACCTCACAAGGTGTTTTATCAATCACACGCACCACATTCAACGGAGAAATCCACAAAGAGTGCAATATCGCATCTCTTGATGCTGACAGACTACGCCTGCCGCTCACACTGAGGAGCGTGCGCCAAGGCGACCGCTTTACTCCGTTTGGAATGCGCGGAACAAAACTCGTGAGCGATTATCTTACCGACCGCAAGAAGAGTCTTCTTGAAAAACAGGCACAACTGCTCGTTGTTGATGCAAAAGGAGACATCGTATGGTTAGTCAATGAACGACCAGCCGCACAATGCAGCATAAACGAAAAGACAAAGAGTATGATTATACTTGAATGGAATAGATAAGAGTCATTTCTTTAAATCCTTCAGGGCATCCACAGCATCTTCAAACTCCTGTTCTGCTGCCAGTTTCCATAACTCAACAGCTTTTTTACTGTTTTGGGCAACTCCCTTGCCATAGTAATAACAGATTCCAAGATCATACTGTGCCGCAGGATGCTCCTGTTCAACAGCCTTACTATACCACATCACAGCCTCTTCATAGCTCTGCATGACACCCATACCCTTATAGAACATGGCGCCAAGAACATATTGTGCATCGGCATTACCCTGTTCCGCAGCTCTGATATACCAACGTGCGGCAGTAAGATAGTCCTGCTCCACACCATGTCCCGAATAGTAACATTGGGCAATATTGTATTGCGCGTCTGCATCACCGGCTTCAGCACCCATAGTGTACCACCTCGACGCCTCTTGATAATCAACATTACCTGCAATTCCTGTATAATAGTAATTCGCAACCTTGTTATATGCCGGCACATAACCAAGTTCCGCTGCCTGGCTATACCAATCAAAAGCCATGCCCATGCTTATCTCCTCGTCGTCATATACAGAGTATTCGGCAAGACAGAACATAGCCTCGGCACTTCCAAGCTCGGCAGCTTTCTTATAAAGCGACATGGCCTGATTGTAATCGCATACAGTACCATCACCCCAATAGTAGCACCCGGCCAATTGACAGATAGCATCTGCATCTCCATTTCTTGCAGCCTTGGCATACCACTCGGCCGCCAAGTAATGATCCTCCTTTACACCATTTCCGGAATAATAACAGCAGGCCAGCAGATACTGGGCATCGACATGTCCCTGAAGAGCAGCCTTCTCGTACCACTTTGCAGCCTGAACCGAATCCTTTGCAACCCCTACACCGGCTGAATATTTTTCGGCAAGATTGTATTGAGCCTCAACATTCCCCTGCCTTGCCGATTCCTGCAACCATTTGACAGCCGCAGCCTCATCCTTTTCCACTCCATCGCCATAGGCATAGCACATTGCAAGATTATACTGCGCTGCATGCAATCCATGCTCGGCAGCCTTTTTGTACCAATAGAAGGCCTCGTCGCTACTCTCGGGAACACCGATGCCGAAAAAGAAGCAGTCACCGACCTCATTCCATGCAACAGGATAGCCCATGTCTGCAGCACGGTATATATAATCAAACGCTTTGACACTATCAGCTTCAACTCCTTCGCCCAACTTGTAAAAAAGACCTAGGTTGGTCATCGCCATCACGTTCCCCTGTTCGGCCGAAAGCATATACCACTTCACAGCCTCATCAACATTCTGGCGGGTACCGGTACCATTATTGTAGCAGTTACCGATGTTGCATTGTGCCACATCGTTGCCCTGCGCAGCAGAACGACGAAACCACTTCAACGCTTTGGAGTAGTCCTGTTCAACACCCTTGCCCGAATAGTAGCATACACCCAAATTGCATTGAGCATAAGCATTTCCCCCATTGGCAGCCCTTTTCCAGTATTTTACGGCTGATGAATAACTGCCGGCTTTGTAAGCCTCAAGTCCCTTCAGGTACTCATCACTGCGCAGTGTGTCAGCATGATTGAGCACACATGAATTCTCAAAAGAGCACAATGCAAGAACCCGGGTTGGTGCAAATAGCATAAGAACTACTGCAAAAAACAATATTCGTTTACAGAGTGCTTTCATAATATTCAATTGTCAAGTTGTTTAATTGCGGCCTCAGCGTTCGGATGACCAAGTTCCATTGCCTTTTTCATATAAGGGAGCGCCGTATCATTTTCCTCTTTCTGCATATACAAACGTCCAAGCAGATAATGGACATCGGGCACATCCGGTGCAAGTTCCTTAGCCTCTTGCAACACTCTTATACCCTCATCCGAGAGTTTCACACGGTAGCACAACAAGCCCTTCTCGACATAATATGCGATATTTGTAGGGGCAAGGTCTATTGCTGTATCAATATCATTGAGAGCCTGCTGATACATCTTCGCGTTCAGTTCGGCCTGCTCGCGGAGATAATAGAAATCAGCGCCAAGGAGACCACCCATCAGTTCCTCATATCTATTGTAGTCGAATACCGCATTACGATACATCCCGTCAGCCGCATATACAAGTGCACGGGTAAGGATGTATGGCGCTGATGCCTTGCCACCAGCCTCATCAAAACAATTTACGGCACTGTCAAGCATCTCTATAGACTTATCATAGTTCTTGACCTCCTTATAGCACATTGCAGCCTTTGCAAAAGCCTCGGCTCTGTTGGTATCGGTTGAAGCAAGCCTTTCATAACACTCCGCAGCAGCAGTATAACAACCGTGCGAACAGAGCATATCTGCCTTACCGTTGATATAAAGCGACTGGTAGTCAAGTGCAATAGCCTTGTCAACCTCGGCCAACGCGTTTTCAAATGACAGCATCTTATGTGACACAGAGTCACCTGTCAGGAGAATTGAATTGATACTCTTTGCCTTACCAAAATGGACTTCGGCTACATTATCCGCAAGTTTCATGGCTCTGTTCCAAGAGCGCTCGGCAGCATTCATATCACGGAGCAACACAGCCTCATATTCGGCACGTGCAATGTAACCCTCGCAACTGGTGGGGTATGCTGCTATGAAGTCATCTATCACATTCTTATAAGAAGTGCTATCACCTATGATAGTCTGCATATAAAGACACGACAAAGCCTCCTCTTTACTCCGTGGCAATGCCGTACGAATTCCTATTGAGGGGTAATATCCTTTACCAAAAGAGGCTACCGACACATCAAGCATTGAAAGCACAGATGCACTTATGGCATAACTATTTATAGTATCACTGGCCGATGCTGCTTGCATAACGGCAACCAGTTCTCCCCTGGCGTTGACAACCGGCAAGGAGAGGAAACGCGATTCCATTGGTCTCTTCAAGGTATAGTAGGCATTGGAATAGACTGAATCGACCCTCTCTACAGTAGCCAGTTCCACGAAACCGCCCTTTCCCACACCATAACCAAGCAAATACAGTATCTCGTCATTGGCTACAGAAAGCGACGAGGCAACGAGCGGCTTTATCTTCTTGTCGGCATTTACTCTTACTTTTATGCAGTCGAACATCTCATTGACACCGACAACATATACCACGGGACGCGCCACACCCTTGCCGTCAATCACAACAGCACTGTCGGCGCCGACAAAAAGCGAGTATGAGGATAGCAGGTCACCATTCTCGCCGGCAAATACCGCCACTCCGTTATGCAGCATAACGCCCTGCTTGTAGGTCACGACGCTTGCAACAGAGCCACGCACCTTATCTACACTCTTCGGCAATTTGTCGGCAAAAACAAATATTGCCGACATGCACATTGCAAGGAGCAACAATCCCTTTCTTCTCATGAGAATCAATTGTTCAGATGACGCTGACGTACAGCCTCGTAAAGGATAACACCTGTAGCTACCGACACATTGAGTGACTCAATGTTACCATACTGAGGAATTGCAACCCAATCGTCGCAAAGCGCAAGGTGCTCCTGTGGAATACCTTTATCCTCGGCACCCATAACCACGCATACAGGCTCTGCGAACGAAGCCTGTGTATAGTTCATCTTACCCTTTTCGGTTGCACACACAACGCGTATGCCCGAAGCCTTGAGATATTTCAATGTCTCTGTAATGTTCTTCTCACGGCACACAGGCAGCAAATGCAGCGCACCGGCCGATGTCTTTACCGCATCGGCGTTAACAGTAACACTGTTGTGTGCAGGGATAATGATTGCATCGACACCTGCACAGTCGCATGTACGGGCAATGGAACCGAAATTACGCACATCGGTAATGCCATCAAGCAACACAAGGAAAGGCACCTTACCCTCCTCATAAAGAGTGGGGACAAGCGTATCCACGCTTGCATACTCCACTGCCGAGATGTAGGCAATTACACCCTGATGGTTCTTGCGTGTTATGCGGTTGAGCTTCTCTACCGGCACACGCACAACGGGTATTGTGCGTCCCTTGAGCGCAGCAAACAGTTCACGCGACAACTCGCTCTGCAAGTCACGCTTTACAAGAATCTTATCTACCTCCTTACCGGCCTCGATAGCCTCCAAAACGGCGCGTACGCCAAATATCATTTCATTTGTATTTACCATGATAATCTTTAATTATGATTGTGACAACAGAAGGTTCGCTGCGCTTATGGCTGCATCGGTGAGCACCTCGCCGCTCATCATCTGTGCAATCTCACGTACTCTCTCCTGCTGTTCAAGTTCTACAATATCTGTCACTGTTCCATTTACTGTCTCCTCCTTGTGCACCTTGTAATGGCGTGAGCCCAAGGCTGCCACCTGCGGCAAGTGTGTAATACTGAGCACCTGACGGTTGGCGCAGCCCATCTGCTGCATCATCTTTCCCATTCGCTCTGCAAGCACACCCGACACTCCTGTATCTACCTCGTCGAAAATGAGCGTAGGTTGGTTGCTACCCGATGCGACAAGCGACTTGAGCGCAAGCATCACGCGTGCCATCTCACCACCCGACGCAACATCGCAAAGCGGCTGTGGCGCACTGCTGCTGTTTGCCGAGAAGAGAAATGTTATTACATCACATCCAAGTGGAGTAAAGCTGTCTGTTGCGGCAAAATCGACCTCGAAACGAATCATTGGCATACCCAGATTTACCAAAAGGCCAACAATCTGCTGTTGCAACTGCACGGCACTCGCCTTGCGTGTATCAGTAATTTCACCGGCAAGAGCGCTAAGTTCCTTGCCAAGCACGCCAATGCGGCGTTCAAGGTCATGTATATCGTCATCACCGCACACTATCTTGTCAAGGCGCGATGCAAAATCGGCAGTCAGAGCCTGCAACTCACCAACAGTCTCAACACGGTGCTTTTTCAAAAGACCATATATCAACGCCAGGCGACGCTCCACAAGCTCAAGACGATCGGGCGAATACTGCACACGCTCGGCACGCTGGGCAATCTCGCTACAGCAATCTTTGAGCTCAATGTAGCAATTCTCGAGACGGTCGGACAGTTCGCCGGCGGCACCATAATGCGCAACTATACGCGAAAGCGCAGTTGCCGACTCGCGCAATGACTGCAGCAGGTTAGTTTCGTCGCCATCAATCCCGGCACAGGCTCCATACAAGGCCGCCTGTATCTCCTCGGCATGTGAGAGTTCCTGTACCTCCTCTTCAAGCGACTCAAGCTCGCCGTCTGTTATTGCAGCCGACTCCAGTTCCTCCAATTGGAAGCGCAGCCAGTCCTCATCGCGGCGGCTGTTCTCAAGTACCTCCCTGAGTTTCTTCAGTTCACTATTGAGCGACTGATATATATCGTACTGTTTCCTGTATTTCTCGAGCAACACGCTGTTAGCCGAGAGGATATCAAGCACGCGAAGCTGATAGTTCCTGTCGCCAAGCAACAGGTTCTGGTGCTGCGAGTGTATATCCACAAGACGCACACCCAGTTCCTTGAGCTGTGCCACCGACACCGGAGTGTCATTGACAAACGCCCTGCTACGCCCCGACACAGCCACCTCGCGGCGCACAATGCACTCGCTGTCATAGTCGAGGTCGTTCTCCTCGAACCAGCCCTGCATGGCGAAGTCCGAAATGTCGAAACAGCCCTCTATCACGCAACGGTCGGCACCTTCGCGTATAGCCTTAGCATCGGAACGCTGCCCCAAAAGCATGGAAATTGCACCAAGAAATACAGACTTTCCGTGACCGGTCTCACCCGTGATGACAGAAAAGCCTGCAGAGAAATCGACCTCTACATGCTCTATCAGTGCAAAATTTCGTATTGATATATGTTTGAGCATTATGCTTTCAATTATTGCTTCTTGTTATCTTGTCCCACTCCGATGACAATGACGGATTGATGCTCGAGAGAGTCTCTACAACCATCTTCTTCTCATCGGGAGTACACTTAGAGTAGATGTTGACAATCTCATCAACCTTGTACTCGGTGAACAATTTTGTAAAATAAGCCATCGGACGATCCTCGTACGCTTTCTTCAAAAGGGCGATGCTCTCGGTCACAGCCTTGCGTCCGCCATCGGCATTCCTAAACATGGTGTCCAGCCCGAGACGGTGATATTTGTACATCAGTTTGCGGACGGGCTCCATTGCACCGTTCATATAATCATCGATTATGGAGTAACGGTTGTTGCTGCTGCTACCGACACGCCAACCGGCATCGCCAAGATTCTGGGCATTGTTGGCAATATTCAGCGCCTTGTTCAGGAACTCACTGCCACCAAGTTCACCCATGGAATCCATATCCATGCCAATGATTGTATAGACATAGAAAGCTATTACCGCTGTCAGGTTATTGTCAAGATTATCCTCAATGAATTCAAGACGATCAAACGGCTGGTACTTGAACTTAATGCTCTTGTCCTCATACTGAAAAAGCGTAGATGTGTATGACGCGCCATATACAGGGCGCGAAGCCTGCACCATCAGCGAACAGTCGAACGAGCCATCATTGGCGTATGAATTCACAACAAAAGTGAAGTTGCAGTTTATGCGCTCAATCTCCTCGTATGTGTTACCAGTCCATTTACGGTCATTGACAAATGACTTCAAAGCCTCTTCGAGTTGCTCAAACACCTCGGTGTTCGAACCTTGTACCTTTGATGCATTGAGTGTCACATTGGCATTGAGTTCCTCACCCTCGGCACTTGCCGACAACGGCAACAGCACAAAAACAAGAACCACGAACAACTTTGCAATGTGGGCAACGACATCCTTTGCGACCTCCTTTTTGCTTTTCAGGGGATAGGCACTCTTGTTCTCCTTGTCAATGATTGTAACCTTGTTGGTGTCACAGGCAAAGCCTGCACCCTTATCCTCGAGCGAATTCAGGACTATGAAATCAAGATTCTTCTTTTCGAGTTTCAGGCGGGCGTTCTCCTCGGCATTGTTCGTTTCAAGTGCAAAACCCACAAGATGCTGGTGTTCGCCCTTTACCGCACCCAAAGAGGCTGCAATGTCGCTGTTTGGGGTTAGTTCGATGAGCATATCATCGGCCGTGCGCTTCATCTTCACCGGAGCACATTTGGCAGGACGGTAATCGGCAACAGCAGCCGAGAGCACCGCAACATCGCATGAAGGAAAAGCCGCCATGGCTGCATCATACATCTCGCTTGCCGACTCCACATCAATTCTCTTCACTCCGGGATGCTTGCACTCCAGCGAGACAGGGCCGGCAACAAGCGTAACTTCGGCACCCTGCGCCGCACACTCCTCGGCAATGGCAAAGCCCATCTTGCCGGTCGAGTAGTTACCTATGAAGCGCACCGGGTCAATCTTCTCGTATGTAGGACCTGCAGTGACAAGGATTTTCTTACCCGTCAGCGCCCTATTGCCGAAAAAAAAATCTTTGATGCGCTCTACTATAGCCTCGGGTTCTTCCAGTCGTCCCTTGCCACACAAGTGACTTGCAAGCTCGCCTGTAGTTGCCTCTATGAGATGGTTTCCAAAACTCTTGAGCAACTCGACATTGCGCTGTGTCGAGGGATGGGCATACATGTCAAGGTCCATTGCCGGTGCAATGAATACCGGAGCCTTCATCGACAGGTAGGTTGCGACAAGCAGGTTGTCGGCAACACCATTTGCCATTTTACCAAGAGTTGATGCCGTTGCAGGAGCGATTACCATAGCATCGGCCCACAGGCCAAGCTCTACATGGCTATTCCATGCACCGTTGTCGGTTTGGAAGAAATCGCACATCACAGGGCGACCCGACAAGGTAGAGAGCGTCAGCGGAGTAATGAAATCCTTCGCCGACGGAGTCATCACCACCTGTACGGTAGCCCCCTCCTTCACCAGCAGACGCACAAGCACCGCAGCCTTGTAGGCAGCAATGCTTCCGGTCACACCCAAAACAATATTTTTTCCTTTAAGCATTTCGCTTTCTCTTTTCACAGTTTCACACAAATTGCGGTCGCATACCAGCGCCGCCGGTTCATTTCTTCATTCCGCGCAGTTTGATGCGTGTAAGCACCTGCTTTGTGTTGAGCGAGAAATCACCGTTCATCATCCAGCCATAATATCCGGGATCACGGTCAAGCACCGCATCAACAGGCATCCCCTTGTACTTACCGAAGTTGAACACTTCGTTGCCGTTTGCATCATAGACAATGCGGCCTGCGAAATCGACATTGTTCGTAAACGACGACTCCTTTGAGAGCGCCTCCATGTCATTTGGCAAATCTTCGTAGTGATCAAGCTGAGCCTTGAGCACATCGTATGTCGCACGGGTATCGGCAAGCGCACTGTGGGCATCCTCAAGATTCTCGCCACAATAAAACTTGTATGCCGCTGACAAAGTGCGTGGCTCGCGCTTGTGATACAGGACCTGCACATCTATTGCCCTCAGACGCGAAAGGTCGATGTCAACCTGTGCGCGCAGGAACTCCTCGGCAAGCAGAGGTAAATCGAAGCGGTTTGAATTGAAACCGGCAACATCACATCCCTCGAATTCATTTGCAATCTCGCGTGCAACCTCCTTGAAGGTTGGGCAATCCTTTACATCGGCATCATAGATACCATGCACTGCCGAAGCACCCTCGGGGATATGCATCTCGGGGTTGATACGCTTGGTATATTCCATTTCCCTACCGTCGGGCATAACCTTGATGTAACATATTTCAACGATACGATCCTTAGAAATGTCCGTACCCGTTGTCTCAAGGTCGAAGAATATTATAGGTTTTACCAGATTCAGTTTCATGAACAGCTAATTAGTCGGTAAGCATCATTGGCATCAACAACATAAGCAACTCCTGCTTGTCAACCTGCTCGGCAGGAACAATTACACCGGCGCGTGAAGGATCGGCAAGTTCAATCACCACATCCTGACCCGGAGTATTGTTGAGAATATCGATGAGGAATGATGCACGGAAACCGATGTTCATTGATGCACCCTCGTAGCTGCAAGTAATGCTCTCCTCGGCCGATGTTGAGAAGTCTGTATCCTGAGCCGAAATCACCACCTTGTTATCCTCAAGGTGCAACTTAATGAGACTCACCTGTGACGAGAAGATTGCCACACGACGCAGAGTGCTTATCAACGCTGCACGGTCAACAGTGAGCTTGTGAGGGTTGTTCTGTGGGATAACAGAATTGTAGTTTGGATAACGGCCATCGAAGAGGCGGCAAACCAACTTATACTCGCCCATATCGAAGATAGCGAAGCGGCCATCGAACTCAACAGCAACATCCTCCTGCTCGTCCTTACCAAGCAAGTTCTTCAACAATGTAGCAGGCTTCTTTGGAAGAATGAAAGCCGACTTCTCGGCGCCTGTAACAGAATAGTCACGGCAACGGACAAGCTTGTGACCGTCAGAAGCAACCATTGTAATGCTGTCGGGAGCAAAGTCGAAATACACACCGCACATAACGGGGCGAACCTCGTCATCGGCCGCAGCGAACAAAGAGCAAGAAATACCGCTTGCCAGAACCTTTGTAGGAACTGTTATTGCCACTGCGCTCTCGCCAAGCACGGCTGCCGAAGGGTACTCGTCGGCATTCTGGCCAACGAGGCTATATTTACCGTTCTGGTAGTATATTGTTATCTCAAGAGTCTCTTTCTTGACCTCGAAACGGATTGGCTGCTCCGAAATCTCCTTCAATGAATCAATGAGAATCTTTGAAGAGATGGCAAAGCTGAAATCCTCGGAACAGTCAACAACCTCGAGCGAAGTGTTGAGAGTATTGTCGGGATCCGAAGCTGTAAGGACGAGCTTGTTGCCTTCGAGTTCAAACAGGATACAATCCAATACGGGAATTGTGTTTTTTGAATTGATTACACGGCTGATAGTCTGCAGACGAGACGACAGCAAAGAACTTGATACTGTAAAATTCATGGTATAAAAGTTTTAATTGATTTCCAAATTCAATCTTCGCGCTCGCTCGCGCGCGAGCTACCTACAAAGATAAACTAAATATATAGAAAGTGATAAAAATGGGGCGAAAAAATTGCATTTCGCGAATAAAAGAACTATTTTCGCCACCAATTTAAAGACTATTATGGAGATTACAGGAAAAATCATCGCCGTGCTTCAGGAAAGAGGCGGCGTATCAAAGACAGGAAACGAGTGGAAAATGCAGGAATATGTTTTGGAAACACACGAACAGTTCCCAAAGAAGTTATGTTTTAACGTATTCGGTGCAGACAAGATAGCAGCGTTCAACATCCAGGCTGGCGACGAGCTCACAGTATCATTCGACATCAACGCTCGCGAGTACAACGGCCGTTGGTACAACGATATCCGCGCTTGGAAAGTAGAGAGAGGTACAGCTGCTCCTGCTGCTGTTGACACCCCGGTCATCAACGCACCAAAGGTTGAGGTACCCGACTTCAGCAAAGCTGCGAACGACCCGGATGACCTTCCATTCTAAAAAAAAGAATAGACATTAAAATAGCAGAGGATTGCAATATTGCAATCCTCTGCTATTTTAATAATGTTGACAGAATCCACTTTGGGACACTGCAACAAACAGCTTTGACAATAGTCAAAAAACAACAAGGGGACAATCGATTGATCGCCCCTTGTTGTTATAATTCAAACCATTACGAATTCATACTTAGCAAAAACTCATCATTATCCTTCGTCCTTTCCAATCTGTCCTTCAAGAACTCCATTGCCTCGATTGGTGTCATGTCTGAAAGATGCTTGCGCAGAATCCACATGCGGTCGAGTGTCTGGCGATCGAGCAACAGGTCATCGCGGCGTGTTGACGAAGCAATGATGTTGACTGCAGGGAATATACGCTTGTTCGCAAGTGAGCGATCGAGCTGCAATTCCATGTTACCGGTACCCTTGAACTCCTCAAAAATAACCTCGTCCATCTTTGAGCCGGTGTCAATGAGGGCTGTTGCAATGATGGTGAGCGAACCGCCATTCTCAATGTTTCGTGCAGCACCGAAGAAACGCTTTGGTTTGTGCAAGGCGTTGGCATCGACACCACCCGAAAGCACCTTGCCCGATGCAGGAGAAACGGTATTATAGGCACGCGCAAGGCGTGTTATAGAGTCAAGGAAAATAACTACATCGTGACCGCACTCAACCATTCGTTTTGCACGCTCAAGAACAATTCCTGCGATTTTCACATGACGCTCGGCGGGTTCATCGAATGTAGATGCAATGACCTCGGCATTTACCGAACGAGCCATGTCGGTTACCTCCTCGGGGCGCTCGTCAATGAGCAGCATAATCATATAAGCCTCGGGGTGATTTGCCGAAATTGCATTGGCAATATCCTTCAGGAGCATTGTCTTACCGGTCTTTGGCTGGGCTACAATGAGTGCACGCTGTCCCTTGCCGATTGGCGAGAAGAGATCTACCACGCGTGCCGACACATTGTCATAACTACCGGCACAAAGTGTAAACTTCTCATCGGGGAACAATGGGGTTAGGTTCTCGAACGATACACGGTCGCGCACAAGTTCGGGCGCAAGACCGTTGATGCGGTTAACCTTTACAAGAGGGAAATATTTCTCTCCTGCCGATGCTGGACGGATTATACCCTCGACAACATCACCGGTCTTGAGACCATAGAGCTTTATCTGTGACTGCGAAACATACACATCGTCGGGCGATGCAAGATAGTTGTAGTCGGAAGAGCGAAGGAAGCCGTAATTGTCGGGCATGATTTCAAGAACACCCTCAACGCGCAGCACATCGGCGAAATCGTACTGTTTTGGAGCAGCCGGTTTCTCCTCGGGCTGTGCCTGCTCGCGTTTTTCGTTATTGCTACGGTTCTTCTTGTTATTTTTATTGTTGTCGTTATTCTTCTGTGCCTTGCCAGCCTTCTCGAATTTGTCTACAAGTTCTGCAGGCAACTCTGTCGAATCGGTTGGCAAATTCTCAATTGCAACAAAATCCTCTCCACTCTCGGCAACTGTTTCAACGGGTTGCTCCTCAACAGCGAGCACTTGCTCCACCGGCTGTTCGGCAGCCTTGTTCTTTGGTTTGCGTCCGCGTTTTTTGGGTGCGCTGTCATTCTTCTCATCAGGAGCCTCTGAGGCAGGCTCTGCTGTTGCAACCTCTGCTAGGGGAACTTCGGGCTGAACAGCCTCTACCGCTGCAACTTTTTCATTCTTTGGCTTACGGCCACGCTTCTTTGGTTGTACCGACTCGCTCGCCGGTTTTGGGGTGTCAACCTGAGGAATGGCCACATCTGCTACCTGTGCAACAGTTTTTTCTTCTACAACAGGGGCTGCAGTTTGCTTGACAGGAGCCGGCTGCTCATTTTTCGGTTTCTGAGGTTCAGCCTTTTCAACCTTAACAGCCTTCTCGCCATTGGCGGTATATACTTTGCTTGGAGCATCGCTATGAATACGGTTACGACGATGCTCACGACGGTTCATTCTGTTCTCCTCCTTCACCACAGCAGGCGCACCGCTCTGGCTGTTCTGCATAGCCTGACCGTCGAGAATGCGATAGATAAGTGAATCCCTGTCGAGAGACCTGGTACCTTTGATTCCTAAATTTTGAGCAATAGACTGCAATTCTGCCATCTCCTTGCTCCTCAATTGTTCTATGTGATACATAAATAAGATGAAGATGCTTGCCCACAATGACGGGAAAGCCCACAATAATGAAAATCTAAAAAAGAAAATTTATTGATTGAAAATGCATGGCACACACATGCCCTGCATTATTTGTAATGCAAAGATAGTTATTTTGTTTAAAACTCGCTGTTTTTTTAGTTTTTTTTTACAAAGTATCAGAAGAGTTCCTTGAATTTCTGTGCCACCTCTTCCAGTGTTGACATACGGGCAATGATTGTTCCCCGGTTGTTTATAAGAACCGCGGCTGGCAGTTCGGTAATGCCGTATGCAGCCGCAACTTCGGCACTACCGCCCAAAGGATTGCACAGTTGCACCCACTCTGCACCCGATTTTGCTATAAGCGCCTTGCAGTCATCAATACTGCCATCGAGCGAAACACCTACAATCTGCAAGCCCTTGCTCCTGTATCTGCCATATTGCGCCGACATGGACTGCAGCAAACCCTCTGCACCGCTATGCCAGGTTGCCCAGAAAAGTACAAGGGTATATTTGTTGGCAAACACCTCGTCCGACAGCAACACTGTACCGCCATTTATGTTGTTGAGTTCAAAGTTCTGGAATTTCTTGCCAACTGCGGTCGCTTCAAGGCTTTTGACCATCTCATCGAGATACTTGCCGGTCATTGCCTCATCAATGACATCGCTCTCCACCCTCTTCTTCATCACATCGAAGAGTTTATCACGATGCTCAACAGGAACCTTGTCGAACAACGGCAACAGTTTAGCCGATGATACGACACCTACCGACTGTACAAGATAGAAATAACCGACAGGAGTCTGTATATTCTCCTTTATCTCTTTCAATGAATAGGCATCGAATATTCCATTTGCGAATGTAAGCACATCATTTATGCTGTCACGCATAGCACAGTCAACAGCAAGCATATCCAAGGATTCGGGTTGACACAACTTGCGTAAGTTGACAATTTTCACTTTCTCGTCCATGAAACGGTTCAAACGTTCATTCCTCGAAGTTCCGCTCAAAAAGACATCACCTGTAAAATCGATAGTAACCACACCGGGTTCAAGAACAACATAACCACCGTCTATAACCTGCTGAGAAGAGATAAAACGCACGACAACTGCGGTATCGGAACTTGTGAATGAAAAACATCCGTTCTTTACGACTGCCGAATCTACAGGCGCAAGAATGTCGTCAACAGGTGTCATGTAAAGCACCGTACCATCGGGAGCCGATGCATAACGGCCATCTATTTTACAAACGACACTCGTCTCTTTATCACCACTCTTTGAGCAAGAGAAAAGAATGAGCGAGGAGAGCAGAAGAGGGAATATTATTTTCATTTTACAGAAATTGGAGTTACACCATTATTCTACAGACTCGAACCACTCGACAATCTCATCAGGAACTTCGTTGCAACGCACATACTTGCACACATCGCCACTCTGGGCATCGGCAGTGAGCAGCATTGATCCTTCGTAGAGTTCGGTCACGATATACGAGTTGTTCCAGTCACCTGTGCCATAGTCATACTTTCCGCTAAGAATGTATCCTTTATATTCATCCTTTGTTATCTCGTAGCTGCCTGTGAGACGGCGTGGATACATGCTATCAAATTTCTGATACATTGTATATGTCCTGTCCCTGCGCACGAATTCTATGTAGCAGTACAACCCGTCGGGGAGCTGTTCGCCGTTCACCTCGGAAAGTGTCCAGATGCCCGAGATATTGTTCGGGGTAACCTCGAGCTGCTGTGGCGCGGTCTCTTCATCTCGTGTACATGATGCAAGCACAAGAACAAGCATCAATGCCATTGTCTTCAAGAATCTCTTCATAAGTATCTTTATTTTTCTAGTTTCACTTTTAGTGTCCTGTCCGATATGCGACCCTCGACACCATCTATCACCACACTGAAACTGCGTGGTGCTTTGGACTGGAGCATATCGCCGTTTATTGTTATTACGATGTCGCCCTCCTCGCCGGGTGCAATCTCCCGGGGTTCGGTTGCAAACGAGGCAAATGCCGGCAACAGTTCCGACGAGAGGCACAACGGCCTTGTTCCCACATTGGCGCAGGGGATGCGCTGCTGTGGCATAGTCCCGGCCTTCACCGGTTCAAAGACAACATCCTTGCGTTTGAGTTTCAGCGCGCCCACCCTACAGGGCAGGTGATGCCATTCATCATTGTCAATGACATTGCCAAGAAGCGTCAGTTTTGCCACCGGTTCCCTGTTTGAGAGCGAGGTGTAGATGAAAGTGTTGGTGTCAACAGTTCCCGAACGCCTATGAGGATTGAACAGTATTGCAATTACCCCCTTTTCACCGGGAGATATAATGCTGTCACCCACCTCTGCTACAGTACAACCGCAATTTGTCGTTATCCTTGTAATATTAACCGTCTTGCTGCTTGTATTGACAAAAACATACTCCATCCTTAAGGGAGAACTCTCCTCGTATATTACGCCAAAATCCTGCTGCAAGGTCTCGAAATGCAACACTTTGTCACCCCCCGGCATAAGCCGTGGCGACATGAGGGAATCGAGAGCCTCACGCGATATGATTTTCTTCTCCTGTGCTGTTGACACGGCGCTGCCGGCAAGCAGTAACAGTGAGAGGATATACAGGATCCTTCGTTTCATTGTTCAGGGATATTACATCCAACCGTTGCTGTTGGCGCCGTTGCGCACAGTGACAAACACATCATGTACCTTGCCGTCAACAGTAACCTTGATGGTAGTAAAGCCCTCGGCAACACCGGTAACTGTCATACGGCTACCGGAAACAGCACACGTAGCAATACCCGAATAGGCTACTGTGGCACTGTACGAAAGTTTCTCACCACCGACAAAGAAACGCGCAAGCTCAATTGTCTGCACCTCACCAGGTGCAAGATATATGTTTGGCAGTTTCATCTCGTTTCCAGCCCCGTCAATGGCTCTCAACAAGGCTCCAGCATTTACAAGACGCCCCATTTTACCTCTGTATTTTGAAAGTTCGGTTTTTGTTGCAGCCGAACCGGGAGAAGAGTGATTGTAGTATGATTTCTTCTCGCCCATAAAATAACCGTCAATATCGGTAGCTGTGCTATATACAAGTTCAATAAACTCCTGCGCACGGAAGTGACGGCGCTGCTCCACTGCGTATGAAAGACCAAGGGCAATTACACCCGACACATGAGGACATGCCATTGATGTACCTTCGTAATAGCCGTATGTAGGACGCCCCTCAACAACCAATGTAGAGTATATCATACCACCATTCTCGTAACTTGTGCCTGGTTTTCCATAATAGTCACCATCACCACCTGGTGCCGAGAGGTCAACCTCAACACCAAAGTTGGTATATGTTGCAGGGGTATAGTCGGCAGCCACAGCACTGACAGAGATACATTTTGAGTATGCTCCCGGATATGCCGACATGCCGGCAAACTCATTGCCCGAAGCAAAGACTACGATACCGCCGTCAATTACACCGTTTGGTGAGCCTGCGTTGTTGATAAAGTAGTCGATTGCCTCCTTCTCAAGCGGATAGAGTGTCTCCCACTCCTCCTGTGAAGCAGGACCGGGGGTATATCCCTGCATGATATTTGAATAGGCCGAGTTGTAGCCCCAACTGCACTGCATGATTACAGCCCCATTGTCGGCTGCATACTTGAACGCCTTTGCCTCCATAGCAACAGTTGATGCACGATTATCGTCAAAAATCTGCAATGACATGATTCTTACACCGCCTTTGCCTGCAGCGGCATCACCACCGGCAATACCCGAAACACCAATGCCGTTGTTGTTCACAGCCGCGATTGTACCGGCAACGTGTGTTCCGTGACCGGTATCGTTGGTCGATGTTGTTGAGATATATCCGCGGTCAGACGCAAAGTTATAGCCATAACGGTCGCCCTTGTATCCGTTGCCGTCATTATCCACACCCGAAGCATACTCCTCGTCCTCGTTCACCCATATGTTGGCCAAGAGGTCGGGGTGCTCCCAATGAACGCCCTCGTCCATCACACCCACAATGATTGAGCTGTCACCTGTACAGAGTGTCCAGGCGTCCTCACAGCCCACATCGCATCCTTCATAAGCTCCGGCCCAAGGCTGTTCAAATGAATAGCCACCCTTGTTGATATATCCCCACTGAAGTGAGAGTTCGGGATCATCAAAAGGCAACTCAGCAGCAGCACGTGTAGCACCCATAGGAAGGCTTTCCTTTGCCACGCGGTTGTCAATGCGATAGATTCTTTTATTGCACTGGATTTTTGATATTTCACCAAGTTTTGCAAGTTCCTTTATTGCAACATTCAAGTCTACATTCTCATCGAAGCACACTTTGTACCAAAGGTGCAGACCCGCCTCACGGGTACGCTCCTCGGTGCGTGGATCAACAGGGAACACACGCTCAAAGCTATATGCACCAAGGATTCCGAGCACCTCATCGGTCGATGGGATTCCACTGCGCGTTGCTACTGCAGCACCGGCAGCACGGGTTGCAAAATAGCCGTCGAGGATTGAAGTCATCTCAGGAGAGAACTTTATCAACAGTTCGCCGTCAATTGCATCGGCGGTCAATGCTGGTGATGTCTCCTGCTGCTCAGGCACATCATTTCCAGTCTCATTTCTGTCACATGACGACAATGACAATGCCAAAAGTGCTGAATATATAAATAGTTTTGTTTTCATAATCATTCCTCAGTTATCTCGTCCTTAAGTTCATACTTTTCCCTTGTTCCGGGGAACACATCATAGTAGTAGTCGAATGTTTTGGGTTCGTTGTCAAAACGGACGGCCTCGCCGGCAGAGTTCAATCCCTTCTCCTGCTGGTTGAAGATGAGCAGGTCGGGTGCCCAATCCATAAAACGTGGATGATAGAGCAACCAGTCGGGCAGATCGCCGGTAAGGAAGTTCAGATTAAGACGGAGCATTGTACAGTTTGGCAGAATCTTTGGCAGTGCATTGTCGGCAAGATACTGTATGGTATCGCCACCCCATGCATCCACATCTTTCTGTGTATATGCCACAACACCCTCTTCACCTACTTTAAAATCGGGGAGTTCACCCTCGAGATAGCAGTTCGAGAATGCAAGTTCCTCAAGATTTTCCCAAAGCAACAGACGACGGAATGTGTTGTCTGTAGTTACATTGACATGCAAACCGAGACCATCTTTATCCTTATATTCATCTTTCTTACGCAAGTCGGTAGTCTGCCAGCGACGCGATGCCACAAAACTCAAAGACTTGAGCTTTGGAAAGTTCTCCTGTGTGAGCATTGCGGGAATCTCGGCAAAGTTGTTGGCGCTCAAGTCAAGAGCAACAAGAGATTTGCCAAGTTTCACGAAATCATCGGGCAAGGAGACAATACCATAAGAGAAGAGTGTCAGATATTTCAAATGCTCAAGTTCGCAAATCTCGCTACCCAATTCAATGTTGAGAAGCATTGTATTTACATTACTTGATATTGCCAATGACTCAAGATACTTCAGATGACGAACCTCGGAAGGAATAGTCTCTTTTGTATTGAGGAAGCTATACTGCACTGCACGCACACGACCCACAGCCTCGGGAGCCGGCAAATCCTCGTCACTGGCCTCCCAAAGTTCAACGCCTTCCCAGTACTGCAGGTTCTCGCTTGTGTCCCAAGCATCGCTCCAGCAGTTCATGCGCTCATACATAACCACTAGTGCAATTGAGTCACCGGCACGGTTGTCTTCAATCTTCAATGCAGGCTTCTGGCACACAGTTATCACTGCCGGCTCAACCGACTCTGCACCCTCGCCCTGAGGAACGAGCTTGATTTCAGCCACACGTATCTCGGGAACTGTGTTCATTTTCCAATCGAAACGCAGTTTCGCCGTACGTGGACGTGCGCCCTTGTCAAGTTCAACAGATACACTCTCCGATGTGAGCCACTCCTCGGCACCAAGATGGTCAATTTCAACCGAGAACATCACATTTGTGGTAACGGTTGTCTCAAAGTAACGCTCCTCGAGTTTTGCGGAAGATTCAACACTTATTTCACTGCTTTCGGGAACAATCATCTTACCATAACCCATCTGCTTTACTGTAAGCGCCACCGCAGGCATTGCCGCAGGTGTGAAACGTACATACGCAGTACGCATCTCGCTCACGAGCGATGAATCAACGACTACATGACAAGCTGTATTTCCTGTTCCGCTAGCAGGTGAAACCGACAACCAGGGCTCAGAAACCGACACGGTCCAGCTGTCATTGCTCTCAACAAGCAACACATCGGCACCGCCCTCGGCTGCGAATGTTATCTCACTCTTGTCCAAAGAAAAGTTTGCGCCTTTATCCTCGTCATCGTTACAAGCGACAAACGGGAAACAGACAATCAATCCTAATGCTATCTTATATAATTTATCCATCATAATCTATCTGCATTAATATCATTTATCAAGAACCAAGGCATCACAACCACGGATATCCTGTGTCCTGTCATATATGAGAGTGTAATATCCTGCATAGATGTAGTCGCACACCGATGACATATCGATTGAGATATTCGGATTATCGGCAATCTCAAAGTACATGATGTATGGCGAAATGGTATCCTCAATCTTGCGGAGGTCGTTACCACCGATACAGAACACGACCATAGAAGGACAGGTGTAGAGACCTGTCGGCCACTCCTTGAGTATGCGGTTACCGTTCTCATCGCGCTGGTAACGGATGAAGAAACGGCTCAAAGTAGATATGCTCAACGGCTTTGTGGGGAATGAAGAGAAACGGTTGTAACTCAAATCCATACCCGCAAGATAGGGCAATGTACGTGCATAGAAGTCATCGGGCAACTCGCTCAAGTAGTTGTAGCTGAGGTCGAGCGCCTCGAGCAGATATGTATACTCGCCCTTGAGTGAACCTTCGGGAATCTTCTTCATTCCGTTACCGGCCAGAATAAGCTGGTTCATTGGAGAACCGGTCTTGAAAAGGATGCCGGGGAATGTCTCGAGACGGTTATTTGTAATATTTACCGCCGAAGAGTTTATACCCTTGAAGTTGTCACCATTCTCAAAGCCTGCAATCTTGTTGTATGAAAAATCAACCGACTGCATTATGTATACCGACTTTGCATTGAAGATATCGGGGAACAGTGTCATCTCGTTGTTTGTCGCGCTGAAGCTCTCAAGCTGCGAAAAGCCGCAGAAGTAACCGTCGGGGGCTGCAGTCAATTTCTCGATCTTGTTGTAGTCGAGGAACACCTTTGCAAGTGTAATCTCCTTACCGAACGGATGCACAGTCTTCAACTGGTTGTTGGTGCAGTCAATCATTCCAAGTTTGGTCATCTTGCTCAGTTCCTCGTATACGGGGGTCTCCTCAAGGTTGTTGAAACCAAGATATAGCACCTGGAGCCTGTCGCCGCTGTTGCCGTTGATGAATGTCTCCCAATCGGCTTTTAACTGCTCGCCCGAAATACCCTTGTTGCTTGCAACATTGAGCATCTGAAGTTCGGGGATAGATGCAAGCATCTCCATTGGAAGGGCAGTCAGCTTGGGACAGTTGAAGATCTCGACATCATAGAGTGTTGTCATGTTCTCCCAACTGAGTGACTCGCGCTCCTCGTAGAAAGGTGATTCGGGTTCTATGTCACGGAAGAAGCCCTCGACTGTGATTGGACAGTTGGCAATGAAGAACTGCTGCAGGTTTGTACAACGCTGAAGAGCCTTTGAAACACCCACAATGCCGTTTGTCATATCGCCGAAGTGGATACCTTTCAATGAGATACCTTTGCGGATTGGCTTCTCATTGGGATCCATCTCGATTGTCTTCTGCCACAATGCAGAATAACCTGTACGGAAGTCCTTGTCAAGAACCCTATCGGCATAGTCCATGCGGATTGCACTCATCTGCTCTGCAGTCATGTCAGGGGTTATGCGACCGAAAAGATGACCACCCAAGAGGTCGGAGTGGCTACCAAGATAGAGTATCGACAGTTCTGTCAACTGGCCGATAGCATCGGGCACTACACCCTTAGGACCAAAACCCTCGAGAGAAATTGTAGCCACACGGCCATTGGCGTCGAGCTGTACACCGGGTTGCTCACCCCACATGTCGATATCCTTATTGAAATACCAGTTCACGCCATTGGTGTATACATCACCGGCATAGCTCCAGTTGGGACCGTCGAGTGCCTCCCAAATCTCCTTGAGCGCAATATAATCCTTGATATATTCTGCTGTCTCGGACAAGTTGATGGGGACATTGACATCCTTTGTGTCAACATCATTTTCTATAGTAAATGTAGCATCTGTATTGTTGTTCTCTACAGCAAGCATTGTCTTTCCATTCTTGTCGGAATAGGTAATGCAATTGTGCACGCGGTACTCACCGGCCTTGAGCCAGACGAGAGTGTCGCACACTGCATAAGATGTCTCCACAGAAGAGGGGGTGAAATCCTCGGTATACTTTACAGGGATTTTCTCAAAAGTTGTGAGTTCCTTTGTAAACAGGTGCTGCACGGTAATATCAACAGTTCTGATATCACTGAATGGATAGAATCCGTCACCTCCTACACCGCGTGTCTGCTCCCACGCCTTCACAAGTTTGAACGATACACGTCCACGCTCAACCACGTCGGGGGTTATGTGCTGAAGATGCAATCCACCTGGGACAATCTCGAATGAACAGCCCTCGACATCCCTTGTCTGTACAGCATTGTCGAGCTGATCGTAAAGGACATAGCCAATAAGGCTGTATTCACCGGCCAAAAGGCGCAACTTGTCGCTGCGCAGACCATACTCTGCATTCTCCTCATTGTAAGCATTGAGCAGAAGTGTCTGCTCGATTGTATGTCCGTCATACTGGAGAAACACCTTGATTTTCTTTGCAACAGAGATATTGTCCAGCCTGTCAACGGCACGGGTCAAAGCCTGTCCCACCTTGAACTGAACATAGCCATACTGCACCGTCTGAGTCTTCTCTTCATCGGAGCAACTGTTCAATGCCACTCCAGTGAGCGACATCATCAACAACATTAAATATATTCGTATCCTGTTCATAGTTTCATTCATTTATCATTTGGTAACAGGTCTTATGACAAGAGCCTTGATATTTACAATCTGAGGTGTATAAAGACGCAATATTATTGTCTTGTTCAGCGACGCAGGTACGGTGATGTTTAGTCTGTACAAGCCATCCTCACCAAGTATCGCTTCCGGATTGCCCCATGACTTGGGACGCTGGTGCGCACCCTCGAGGTCGGTGATGGCAAAGTTACCCTGCCAGTCACTCGCATTGAGTCTTGTCACAATTGAATAACTCTCGCCCGGTACAAGCTCACAAGCTGTGAGGTCGGTGATTGAGAACTCACTGCAGAGCCACTCATAATACTCTTCCTCAACAACAGATGATACCGCTGTACCATTTGCATCGGTGATTATGAATCCGTCGGTAGCTTCAAGACTCTTCTGCTCTACTTCCAGCACAACATATGAAAGGTTGCTGTCAATGAATGTATCCACATCACTGCTTACAGCAAGTGAATCGGCAAAGTTACCGTACATCGCAGCCGGAACAGCAAAAAGATAACCAGAACGTGAAGATGCAGTAGAAGCAGATACCGAAACGCTTAGCAATGAAGGGTCATTTTCGCTCTGCGACGCAAGAATCCAGGACTTATCGGTTGCCATCAACGAGAGCTTGCCGTTGTTCTCTTCAGCAGCAACAAGCTCATAATTATAATTCAGGCAGGTTACTGAAAACTCGAGCGCGTCCTCAACGATTGTCTCTACATTCTCGCCCGAAGCCGTTGTTGTCTCCTGCATGAATGTCTTGCCGTCGAGCGATACCTTCCAACCCCAAGGAGTGTTGTCTCCATCGATTTTCATCAAGGTAGGCTCCATACCCACATACGCAACAGGCACTTCATAGACCTTGCTGCGGTCAATATTTCCGAAAGTAACCACACCCTCTTTCTCATAAGGAATAAAATAGTTCGCTACATTCAATGTGTAACCACTGTCAACAACCTCTGGCTCACTAATCCATGCTGGGTATGAAAGGATTGAGCAATCGAAATTTGCAACAGGAGCAACCCATACGGTCGCATCGGTACCAATCTCGATTTTCTTGATCTCCTCGCCTTCACTTGAGAGGAGAGAGAATTCGTGCTCCACACCTGCGCGGCCAATCTTAATCACATCCTGTGACTTTTTGCCGGCGATAACTTTTACGGTTGCCTGTGAATTGCCGAAACCACGTGCCTCGTTGGTAACCTTTATATACACGGTGTGGACACCCTCGCCACCCTGAATGTCATTGTAGAACTCGCCGTCACTCTGCAATGAGAGTTTGACCCACATCTTGTCACTACTGAGGAGCCATGCACCGTCCGAAGTAAGTTCAAACGAGCTTACAATGCTCTCGCAAGTGTCAAGTGCCGCAATGTCAAGCGCAGCCGGTGCTGTAAAAGAAACATTGACAGGCACAAGATCGTCATCCTCGGAACAAGCCGATACCCAGCAACAGAAAACCAATGCCAGACAGGCGATATACCATTTGCTTATATATTTCATATTCTTCATCTTATACTTGATTAGTAGCCTTCGCGTTTAAGTCTCTCGGCCTCATCGTCACTGATCCACTCGACCGCATTGACGAATGTTCCAACGGTGTTGTAACCCTCTTCCATACCCGGAACATAGAGTGTCATATACTGGAAGATGAACTTCTCGCAGCTGCTGAAGTACGATGTATATGCTGTAGGCTGGTACATTCTTATCAATCCGTCACCATAGAGAGTACCGAAGGCATCGGATGTTGGACCGAACACCTGATCCTCCATTTCAATCAATGGCTCGAGGATATCATCAGAGTCGAACTTTATTCTCACATCGTAGCCATCGAAGAAATAGTCCCTCATGATAATTGTGTTCTCGTTCTCAGGGTCAATCTCGGCCTTGACAAGTCTCTTGTCAACATCCATGTAGTTCATAATGTATGTCGATGTAATCAGACAGTATCCGGTAAAGGCATTCAGGTCAAACTTGCAGGCCTTCTGTAACAGCACATTGGCCTCGGTGCCGTAGATATCCCACTGCAACTCCTCGGGAACAATGAGGTTGAGTTTGAAACCGATTGAATCGTAGACATCAATATTGCTGTGGTAACCGCATACACGCACATTACCGACAAGTTCACCGGCAGGAATGGTTATGCTGTTCGACTCGAGCGAATAGTGCTTTCCCTCAATAGCATTGCTATGAGCATCAATAATCTCAACAGCAACAGTTCTGTCATAATCACAAGCCTGAGTTGCAACAACAGGAATATTATGATACTCAACGTCGTCAGCCACAGGCAACACATAGAGTGTGTCCGAGAACTGTATGTAATCGGGGGTTGAAGGTGTCATAGACACACCTTCATTACAGCTGCTTGCAACAGCAACGGCAAGAGCCATGCCCAATAAGTTCCTTGATATTCTATATATAATGTTCATTTTCATATCTCGCAGCTGTTATCTGTTACTTTCATTTGGTTCAATATCGGCACCGGGAGACTCAATCTCGTGCTGTGGTATCGGCCACACAAACAATGGATTGCCGGCCGCCACCTTGAGACTGCTGCCGTTTGAGAGCGACTGGTCCTGTGGTGTACGCTCGAAGCCCTTGCCCCAACGTTTGAGGTCCTGCAGACGGAAGCCTTCCATATATAGTTCCTTGATGCGCTCCTGCTCAATAATCTCCATGGCATTGCTTGCTGTCAATGCAGCCGAACCGTTGGTGTAACGTGCAGCCATAAGAGTTGAGATATCCTTGCCGGCCTTTGCATAATCGGGTGTTTCAAGCTGGCAATAAGCCTCGGCACGTATAAGGTACTGCTCCGAAAGACGGAATACCTTTGGCATTGACACGTTAAGTAGCTGCGCCTCACTGTAGAGCGTCTGGTTGCCCCAATACTTGTAGAGCAAAGGCCAGGTAAGACCATGGGTATAGCCGGTCTGCGCCTCATAGAAATAAGCATTGTAACGCAAATCGTTAGAGCCGTAGAGGTCGAGCACCCACTTTGCAGGAACATAGTCGGGCTTGAAAGACGAGTAGTCGTAGTTGAAGAACACAGTTCCAAGTGCACCACCATAGTTGGTAGATGTGAAACCGACCTTCCAGATAACCTCGGACGAGTGGTCATACTGCCACATATAATCGTAGTAGTTCATACCGTCAATCTGTGAATGTACACTCGAGAGGAAGTACATATCGCTGTCGATGATTTTTGAAGAATACTTTATAGCCTCCTCGTAATCACGCATATAAAGTGCCACACGCGCACGCAAGGCATACACGGTATACTCGTTGAAATAGACCGAGTTGTAGAGGTAACCGTCAACAGCCTGGTCATAATCATCGTCTAGCTTCAGAAGTTTTGCAGCCTCATCAAGGTCACTGAGCACCTGCTGATAAGAATCATACAATGAAGCACGCTTGATTGGCTGCTCCTCGTAATATTTAGTCTTGAGCACAACGCCAAGCTCGTTCTGCGCAGCCTCGTCGCTCTTGTAATCGACACAGTAGAGTTTGATTAGCTCGCTGTATGCAAGCGCACGCGCAAAGTAGGCCTCTCCGCAATATAGTTCAAGACGGTCGAGCTCAGTGTCGCTTGTAAGTGTCGGTTTCAGTTTCGCCGCATTGTCAAGAAGGAAGTTACAATTTCCTATCAACGAGTAGAGCGAACCATACACGGCCTCAATCTGTGGGTTTGTAGCAAGGATTTCCCAACGCCATATATCACCGAATGTGTTTGTATAACCATTTACGGCATAAACCATATCGCACTGGATATCGGGAAGCAGCGTAAGGTAACCGCTGTAAAGTGCACCGCTTAGGAACGATGAGTAGATACCTACCACAGCCTGGTCGGCCTCATCAACAGTTGTTATTGCCGAATTCTCGGGGACAGCGTTCTCGGGGAACTTGTCGAGGCACGATACCGGTACAAGCAGCATCGTTGCCAATAGTATATATGTAACAAATTTCTTCATCATAACTCACCTGAAATTAGAATGTAATATCAACTCCGAATGTATATTGGCGCGACATTGGATACTGTGCCTTATATACATTGCTTGTAGATTCGGGGTCAAGACCGCTGAACTTGGTCCAGGTAAACAGGTTCTGAGCCTGAACGTAGAGACGGGCACGGCTTATGAAACGAGTCTTTGCAAGCATTGCATGCGGAAAGTCGTAGCTAACCATAAGGTTCTTGAAACGCAGGAACGATGCATCTTCAAGGAAGCGTGAGTCCATCTGTGGAGTAACACCATAACGTGGAATGTCGGTAACATCACCAGGCTCTTTCCAACGGTCATAAAGCATACGCTTTGACTGGTTGTAGGCCGAGTAGAGACCATTGCTCTCTTCAAAGAAACGGTCGTTATTGAACATCCAGCGGTCGGCAACCCAGCTGAAGTTGGCAGTCAATGAGATTCCCTTGTAGTTCATTGAAGTTCCGAAACCACCCTGCCAAGGAGCATTGTAGTTCTTGCCCACCAATACCTTGTCATCTTCGCTGAAGACATTGGTGATATTTCCGTCCTTGTCATACCAGAGAGCATCACCGTTCGCAGGATTTACACCCGCGTACCTATTTATATAAAACTCACCGATTGAGTGACCGACAACAAGCTTGGTTGATGTATTTGACATCTCATACTCGTCAAGGCCGCCGTAGAGTTCCGTAATCTCGTTATAGTTGTAACTTGCGTTGGCATTGATGTTCCAGATGAAATCCTTTGTACTGATGACATCGGCACCCAAAGATACTTCAAAACCCTGATTTATCATTGCACCCACATTATCCCATCGTGTACCGAAACCATTGTTCACGTATGACTGTGGCACAAGCATGAGCATGTTAGTTGTCTTCTTGTGATAGAGTTCAATGTCGGCAGTGATGCGGCCAAAGAATCCAAGGTGAAGAGCGAGGTTCGATGTCCACAACTGCTCCCAGCTCAAATTCTCGTTACCCTGTGTTGCAGGGGCAATACCGGCAACGCCCATATAGTTAGAACCACTACCGACAAGCGCCAAATGATCATAGTCGGGGATTGAAGAGTTACCCGATGTACCTGTACTCAAGGCAACCTGAGCATTGGTGAGCCAACGGTATGGCTGCAGGAACTTCTCCTTACGCGCATCCCACATGAAACCGAGCGACCAGAATGTTGCCCAACGGCCATCCTTTCCGAAACGCGAAGAAGCATCGCTACGGAGAGAGAAATCGGCGTAGTAGCGGTCGTTGTAGTTATACTCGCCACGCGCAAAGAAAGAGAGGAATGCGTGGCTAGAGTATGAATTGGCCCAAGATGTAGCTCTTGTTCCCGATGAAAGCAATGTAAACGAGTCATTGTTCTGTCCTCGTGTCACAACCTGGAAACCCTCGGAACGGTAATCGACACCTTCCTGACCAAGCATCACATTAAAATGATGATAACGCTGTACATCAAACTTATAGTTGATGGTATTTGTTATTGTAAGGTTCACAGTTGTATATGAGCTGCGGCCTGCAGCACCCACGCCATTATTACCCACAAAACTTGGATATGATTTCATGTCGGCAGTAGATTGTGAATAGTCAATACCGAACTGTGAACGCAAAGTAAGGTTGCGGATTGGAGTAATCTCGGCATAGAAAACGCTCAAAGCTTTGTACTTCTTGTTATCGAGCGGATTGTTCTCCATCCACTCCAACGGATTGTATGATGTACCCTTCCAGCTACCGTCCTTTGACGATGCCAAAGAGCCGTCTTCCTTGTATGGATTCCAGTATGGAAGCATGAAGCGACACGCCGAAATTGGAGTGTAGAGAGCATATTCGCCGTCATCAGCCTGCTGAACCTCTTCGTATGCCAACATGGTATTTGTACCCAACTTTAACCATGGAGCAACCTTAACATCCACATTTGAGCGCATATTGTAACGGGCGAAAGCAGACCCCTGGGCAATACCCTCCTGATCATAAAAACCACCCGAAACGAAATAGTTGAGTTTGTCGGTTGCATGACTCACAGCCAAGTCATAGCTCTGCAGACGCGCCCTGTCATTGAACACCACATCGAGCCAGTTGATATCGGTTTGACTCAAGAGATTGTAGTCCTGACCTGCATCAAGGCCTATCTCCTTCTCGAACTTAATTCTCTCGGCAGTGTTCATCATGTTCCACTCACCATGTGCAAGATTTGAGAAACCCTGCTGTGTGCGAAAGGTAACATCGACCTTTTCGGTAGAAGTACCGCGTTTTGTTGTGATTACAACAACACCGTTTGCAGCACGGGCACCATAGATAGAGGTTGATGAAGCATCCTTCAACACATTTATAGACTCTATGTCACCTGGGTTGATGGCATTGAAATCGGAACTTGTGATGGGCACACCATCAAGAATGAACAGCGGAGATGTTCCCGAGTTGATTGAGTTTGTACCACGAATCTGGAACACAGCAGCCTTGCTGGGCTCACCCGAGTTGGAGATAACAGTCATACCCGGAGTCGCACCCTGCAGCGCCTGGTCAAAACTCACAGCAGGCACACTCTCAAGTTTCTCGGCCTTCACAGTTGATACCGAACCGGATATTGTTCCCTTCTTGCGGACGCCGTATGCAACAACGACAACCTCATCCATTGTCATCTGCTCGGGATCCATAACTACATTCAGGATTTTAGTCTCCTTATTCACGACATGCTCCTGAGGTGTGTAACCCACATAAGTGAATTGCAGCACTGCTTCACCTGCATCCTTGACTTCAATCTCGTAATTTCCGTCAAAATCAGTGACTACACCGTTTGGTGTTCCCTTCTGCATGATGGTCAACGAAATCATGCCCTCGCCGTCCTCGGAAGAAGTAACCCTACCCTTCACCTTAAAGGACTGTGCCATGGCCGACTGAACCATACATGTACAGAGAATTGCAAACAGTAAAAATACTCTATTTCTCATTTATAAAAAGTTGTTTTTCTACTACACAAAAAGATGCCCACACACCGCAACACAACCTTGATAAGTTCTAAACACAAGGCAATGCCGTAGCACGTGGCACACTCTATAAAAGTATAAAAATTAAGTTTTTATTCGTTTTATTAACAAAAACAAGTGCAAAGATACAAATAATTGGCTTAGGTTAATTATAACACACGTACTTTTTTATATATAAAAAGGCAAGTGCATCAATATGCACCTGCTTGAACTTTATTTTCATTATACTTCCAAATGATGAATACGAACTAGCACTAACGAATAACACTGGTTACCTACTTTAAAGTTTGACGAAAACCACTGTCAAGTTAGAGTATTTACCCGATACGCATTTAGTCTTATTTTACAGCGTAGAATTCACACCCTCGATATACTGCAGGACCTCATTCCTGCCAATACCGTTTTCGGACGATGTAATAAACACCGGTGGCAGTTCCTCCCACTCCTCGAGCAACTTAGCCTTGTATGCAGTAATATTTTTTGCCAGAACACTCTTTGTGAGTTTGTCGGCCTTGGTAAAGATTATTGAGAATGGAACACCGTTCTCACCCAACCATTGAAAGAACTCCAGGTCTATTTTCTGTGGTTCGTGACGGCAGTCTATGAGCACAAAAAGTAGCGTCATTGCCTCACGATCCAGCACATAGCTTGAGATGATTTGTTCCAACTGCTCGTTCTGCGACTTGCTGCGCTTGGCATAACCATAACCTGGGAGATCCACAAGATACCACTCGTTATTGATGAGATAGTGATTTATAAGCAATGTCTTTCCCGGTGTTGCCGAGGTCTGCGCCAGTTTCTTCTGGTTTGTCAGTGCATTTATCAGACTTGACTTACCCACATTAGAACGGCCGATGAATGCATATTCAGGCTTGCCGTCCTGGGGACACTTCTTTATATCGGTGTTGCTTATTACGAAGCGTGCGCTTTTTACAATTGGTGTGCTCATCTTGGTCTATTATTTTATGCCACGAAGATACGAAAATTAT
Organism: Bacteroidaceae bacterium; assembly: GCA_045657945.1. Taxonomy (GTDB): domain Bacteria; phylum Bacteroidota; class Bacteroidia; order Bacteroidales; family Bacteroidaceae; genus HGM04593. The sequence goes on from JAZOUB010000015.1 coordinate 162,787, forward strand.
CATCAAATTAACCAGAAAGGATGTTTCTTTTTCTCCAGACACAAACAACGGAGATATTAAATGCCACATTACCATGAAATATCACCACTACTCTTGCGTTTGCCGACAAGTTGTATTATTTTTGTTGCTGAGAAATTATGCACACTTACATGTGCACAAACAAAGAAGGAAACTGTGACATTCGAGTACGACATACTGGTTATTGGAGCCGGGCACGCAGGTTGTGAGGCAGCAGCTGCTGCTGCCAACTTGGGCAAAAAGACATGCTTGATGACAATCGACATGAACAAGATTGCCCAGATGAGTTGCAACCCTGCTATTGGTGGCATTGCAAAGGGACAGATAGTGAGGGAAATTGACGCGCTTGGCGGATACACCGGCATCGTTACAGACAAATCATCAATCCAGTTCCGCATGCTCAACCGTTCAAAAGGCCCTGCAATGTGGAGTCCACGCGCACAATGCGACAGAACAAAATTTAGCCAATACTGGCGAGAAATACTCGAAAACATTCCAAACCTTGACATGTGGCAGGACATCGCCACAGAGCTTTTGGTAGAGAACGGAAAGGTCACAGGCGTAAAGACGCAGCTTGGTGCTGAGTTTAAGACAAAGTGCGTCATCATAACAGCCGGTACATTTCTCAATGGACTTATGCACATAGGCAAAGTGCAGATAGAGGGCGGACGCGTTGCCGAACCTGCAGCAAAAGGACTCACCGAGAGTATCACAAAACTCGGCATAACGGCGGGACGAATGAAAACCGGCACTCCTGTACGTCTTGATAAGCGTTCTATCAACCTACAACTCGTTGACATTCAAGACGGAGACAACGATTTTCATCGTTTTTCATACAGCAACACAAAACGCGAACTTAGACAACTACCATGCTGGGGATGCTACACTAACCCCGACGTGCACAAAATTCTGCGCGATAGCCTTGACGACTCTCCGCTTTACAACGGACAGATACAAAGCATTGGACCGCGATACTGCCCAAGCATTGAGACAAAGATTGTAACCTTTGCCGAGCGCGACCGCCACCTACTGTTCCTTGAGCCCGAAGGTGAGACAACACAAGAGATCTATGTTAACGGTTTCTCCTCGTCACTACCGATGGATGCACAACTCAATGCACTACGCAAGATTCCGGCATTGGAAAACGCAGTCGCATACCGCCCCGGATACGCAATAGAATATGACTATTTCGACCCCACACAATTGAAGCATACACTTGAATCAAAGATTGTAGAGGGACTCTATTTCGCCGGACAGGTGAATGGAACAACCGGCTACGAAGAGGCCGCCGGACAGGGTATAATTGCCGGCATAAATGCTGCACAAAAAATCAATGGCAAAGAAGACTTTGTCTTGCGCCGCGACGAGGCATACATTGGCGTGCTGATAGACGATCTTGTTACAAAAGGAGTAGATGAGCCATACCGAATGTTTACATCAAGAGCCGAATACCGAATCCTTCTACGCTCGGACAACGCCGACATGCGACTCACAGAAAAAGCCCTTAAAATAGGTTTGGCAACGGAGGAGCGTTACCAAAGACTTTGCGAGAAGAAGGAACAGATAGCAAGACTCACCGAATTCATCTCAAATTTCTCAGTGAAGGCCGACCTTATAAACAAAGGCCTCGAAGAGCTTGGCACCACCCCACTTGTCCGCGGATGCAAATTATCGGCACTCATTGAACGCCCACAAATAACAATAGAATCAATAGCCGAACATATACGCCCACTCAAGCAGGAACTTAACAAACTTGGCTACGACCGCGACGAGATTGTAGAAGCAACAGAGATTGAGATAAAATACCGAGGCTACATTGAACGCGAGCGTGAACTTGCAGAGCGCATGATACGTTTGGAAAACATACGCATCAAGGGCAGGTTTGATTACAACAACTTAGAATCACTATCAACAGAAGCACGCCAAAAACTAACGGCAATAAATCCCGAGACCCTTGCACAGGCAAGTAGGATTCCAGGAGTGTCACCAAGCGACATAAACGTTCTGTTGGTTTTAGTGCGGAAATAAACAATTGTTCCACGTGGAACATTTATTCAAAACAACAGCTCAAACTAAAAAAAACAGATAACTAATGAACACAGAATTACTACTCAAGAATCTGAGAAACATTCCAGACTTCCCAATCCCGGGAATCCAATTCAAAGACGTAACCTCGCTTTTCAAAAACCCCGAATGTCTGCGCGAAATGGACAACGCTCTTTACGAGATGTACAAGGATAAGGGTATCACAAAAATCGTAGGCATCGAGTCACGTGGTTTCGTTATGGCATCATCACTCGCCGTCAAGCTGAATGCAGGTTTTGTCCCAATCCGCAAACCGGGCAAGCTCCCTGCAGAGACAATAAGCGAGACATATGGCAAGGAGTATGGTCGTGACACTATCGAAATCCATAAGGATGCGATTGGCGAAAACGACGTAGTGCTCATACACGATGACTTGCTTGCAACCGGTGGCACAATGCTTGCAGCATACCACCTTGTAAAGAAGCTCAACCCTAAGAAAGTTATGATCAATTTCATTATCGAACTTGAAGGATTGAAGGGAAGAGAAATCTTCCCGGCAGAAGCCGAAATAGAATGCCTGCTAACATTAGAAGGTAAGTAAATAATGAAAAAAGAGGATAAAGACAAAAAAGAAGAATACCTAAAAGGCATTGTAAGCAACCTACCCGATTCTCCGGGATGCTACCAATACCTTGACGAAAATGGTGTAATTATTTATGTCGGCAAAGCAAAGAATCTTAAACGCCGCGTATCCTCTTATTTCAACAAAGAGCAACAGACACTGAAGACAAAGCTGCTTGTTGCAAAAATATCAGATATACGCTATGTCGTAGTAAATAGCGAGGCCGACGCATTGCTACTTGAGAATAACCTCATAAAGCAGCATCAGCCTCGCTATAATGTTTTATTGAAGGATGACAAGACATATCCGTCAATATGCATAACAAACGAGTTCTTTCCAAAACTATTCAAGACTCGCCAAATAGAAAAAGGAAAAGGCCGTTTCTTTGGTCCTTACACAAACGCAGGCGCATTACATGCTTTACTGGAACTGATAAAAAAACTATACCCGTTACGTTCGTGCAACCTAAAGATAACACCCGAAGGCATCAGACAGGGTAAATACAAACCATGCCTGGAATATCAAATGAACAATTGCTGCGCACCTTGCATTGGAAAGGTTTCATGCGAAGAATACAGTAGAATGATTATTGAAGTTGTTTCGGTTTTGAAAGGCGATGTTAAGATTCTACAAGAAAACTTACTCGCTGAAATGGGAAAAAAAGCATCACGGCTTGATTTCGAAGGAGCACAGGAAATTAAAAACAAATATCAGTTAATAGAAAATTTCAGAGCAAGAAGCGAAGTCGTGAGTCCTTTGATAACGAATCTTGATGTATTCTCTATTGAAAGCGACGAGAAGAATGCTTTTATAAATTTCCTGCACATAAACAATGGCTGCATTACCCAGGCTTTCACTATTGAATACAAGAAAAAACTAGATGAAAGCGACGAGGAATTGATTTCAATGGGTATTGTAGAATTAAGAGAGAGATTCAGCAGCGAAGCAAAAGAGATTATACTCCCCTTCCCCATTGAACTTCCAATAAATGGTGTAAACATTACCGTTCCACAAAAGGGTGAGAAAGCACGCTTGCTGGCACTGTCAAAACTAAACGTAAAACAATACAGGGCTGACCGTATGAAACAGGATGACAAACTGAATCCTGAACAAAAGACCACACGCCTGATGAAAGAGATACAAGAAACGTTGCAACTTGAAAAAATGCCTCTTGTAATCGAATGTTTTGACAACTCAAACATCCAGGGCACTGACGCTGTCGCTGCGTGTGTCGTATTCCGCAAACTGAAGCCAAGCAAAAAGGAATACCGTAAATTCATCATAAAAAGCGTTACGGGACCAGATGATTACGCCTCTATGCGTGAAGTTGTAGAACGCCGCTACAAAAGACTTATTGAAGAAGGAGGTGAATTACCAAGCCTTATATTTGCAGATGGAGGAAAGGGGCAGATGGAGGCAATACGTAGCATAACAAAGGAGAATTTAGGTCTTGACATTCCTGTATTGGGTTTGGTAAAGAATAATAAACACAGGACATCAGAAGTAATAACCGCCGATGGCAATGTTATAGGACTTAAACAGGGAACAACATTGTTCAGACTATTGTCTCAAATACAGGATGAAGTACACCGCTTTGCCATAACATTCCACCGTGAAAGACGCAGCAAACGACAAACGGAATCAGAACTTGACAACATCAAGGGAATAGGAGAAAAGAGCAAGACCGCCTTGCTTAAGCACTTCAAGAGCGTAAAGCAGATCAAGAATGCAAGCCAAGAAGAACTCGTTGCCGTAATAGGCAAGGCAAAAACAGAAATAATACTTGACTGGCAGAAATCATAAGGCTTTTTTACGTATATTCGCAAAAGAAAATAGAGAAATTCAATGAGAGTACTGATACAAAGGGTAAAGGAGGCATCAGTTGCCATAGACGGAGATACCATATCATTGATACACAATGGATTACTTGTTTTTATCGGAATTACTGAAGATGATAGCCGCGAAGATATACTTTGGCTGACGAAAAAGATTGCGAACATACGCCTTTTTGATGACGAGAACGGTGTAATGAACCTCTCCGTAATTGAGACTGGTGGCGACATATTGGCTGTGAGTCAGTTTACATTGATGGCATCGACAAAGAAAGGCAACCGCCCATCATACATAAAGGCTGCAAAACCGGAAATATCTGTACCGCTTTATGAGGAATTCTGCACAGAAATGGAACTTGCAATAAACAAACCCATACAGAGAGGTGTTTTTGGAGCAGACATGAAGGTAAGACTGCTTAATGATGGTCCTGTGACAATATTCATCGATTCAAAGAACAAAGAGTAGTTATGACAATAAAGGAAGCACAGCAACGCGTTGACGCATGGATAAAGGAGTATGGTGTACGCTATTTCAACGAGCTTACAAACACCGCTATCCTTGCCGAGGAAGTGGGCGAAGTTGCACGAATAATGGCACGCAAGTATGGTGAACAGTCATTCAAGGAAAACGAAAAGAGTGACCTTGGCGACGAACTTGCCGATGTACTGTGGGTTCTTATCTGCATTGCCAACCAGACCGGTGTTGACCTGACCGAAGCACTTGAAAAAAACCTCGATAAAAAGACCAAAAGAGATAATAAAAGACATATAAATAATCCAAAATTAGACAGAGATGAGTGAAAGAAACAATTGCGGATGCGGTGAACACCACCACCATGCCGACGAAGAGAGCAAGTACGAGTTTGTATTGAATGACTACTGCAAGGCAATGAGCGACGAAGAGGTTGCTGCCAAGGTAAAGAAACTTATCGAAGAAAAGGTTGAGCAGAACAACACCCTCGAGGTCAAGAAACTGCTTTTCAACTGCATTGACCTCACCACCCTCAAGTGCACAGACAGCGAGGAGAGCGTAATGGCATTCACAGAGAAGGTAAACGAATTCGATGACAAGTATCCCGACTTGAAGAATGTTGCCGCTATATGTGTATATCCAAACTTTGCAAAGATTGTCAATGATACATTGCAGGTAGAGAACGTAGGTATCGCATGCGTATCCGGTGGTTTCCCATCATCACAGACATTCCAGGAAATAAAGGTTGCCGAAACAGCCATGGCCGTCCACGATGGCGCAACAGAGATTGACATTGTATTGAGCGTAGGCAAGTTCCTTAGCGGTGACTACGAGGGTGTGTGCGACGAGATTCAGGAACTCAAGAGCGTATGTGGCGAGAAACACCTGAAGGTAATCCTTGAGACCGGTGCACTTGCTACAGCCGAGAATATTAAAAAAGCATCGATTCTATCGATATATTCGGGAGCCGATTTCATCAAGACATCAACCGGCAAGGAATCACCTGCGGCAACTCCCGAGGCGGCGTATGTAATGTGCAGTACTATAAAGGAATATTACGACAAGACCGGTCGCAAGATTGGCTTCAAACCAGCCGGTGGTATCAACACTGTACACGATGCACTTATATACTATACAATCGTCAAGGAACTGCTGGGCGAAGAGTGGTTGAACAACGAGTTGTTCCGTCTTGGAACAAGCCGCCTTGCAAACCTGTGCCTGAGTGAAATAGTTGGCGAAGAAGTAAAATTCTTCTGATTAAAACGCATATAACATAGAAGGGGTGTTGCAGCTGCAACACCCCTTCTATGTTATATTTTCACAAGATTTATTTCTCTCTGTTTATAACATAGTCGATATAAGCAACAAGTGCATCGCGCAAATCGGGCGCAATATCACTTGGCAACGACTCTATTGCAATACTGCGGTAACGTTCAATACAATTGTTTGTATAGTCAATACCACCCTCGTTCTTTGCAATCGCTATCAATGTTTCTATCTCGTTTTCATCGAGGAATATTCCATTAGCCAACTTTTCGCGTATCGGTTCCAAAAGAGGGTTCTTACTGTTTGAAAGAACATACAATGCAGGCAATGTTATCTTACCCTCACACATGTCGCTACCGGTAGGCTTGCCAATATCGTTGCTATAGTAATCAAAGATATCGTCCTTCATCTGGAAACATAGTCCCGCATACTTTCCGAACTCGCAGAAACGGGAAACCTGCTCATCATTTCCACCGGCTGTATAAACAGCACAAGCACAACAGCAAACAAACAGTGATGCTGTCTTGTAATATATCGCCTTGAAATAATTATCCTCGCTGTAGGAACCGTTCTGCTGCATCTCGAACTGCAGAACCTCTCCATTGGGCAAATCCTGTCCCATTACAGAAAGACTATCCACAACACGGGTATCACCGGTCTTTGCAGCACAACCCAATGACATTGAAAACATGTAATCACCGGCCAACACAGCAACATTATTATTGAAACGCACATTCAATGATGGACGACCACGACGTTTGTCGCTCTCGTCAATAACATCATCGTGCAACAGGCTTGCCGTGTGCAACATCTCTACAGCGGCCGCAGCCGAGAAGGTCTTGTTGTTTATACCGCCTGCGCATTTTGCAACCAACAACACCAGCATGGGACGCATCATCTTCCCAACCGACTCGGAAAGAAAAGACAAGGCGTTATCCATGAGCACGACATCGCTCTTAAGCAATGACTTGAAATAGCCGTCAAAATCGGCAATCTCCTGCTCAATAGGCGTTTTTATGGTTGACAGCAGACTCATTGTACTTGTGTATAGACTTTAAACATTCTTTGGATGCAAAAGTAATAAAAAAGCAATGGATAGTGACAAAAATTATGTATTTTTACAAACTGCAAATCTAATTTTAAATGGACAAGTTATTTCTTCTCGACGCATACGCACTAATATATCGTGCATATTACGCATTCATAAAGAACCCACGAATAAACTCCAAGGGATTCAACACATCGGCAATCATGGGCTTCATAAACACCCTTGAAGATGTATTGAAAAAAGAGAACCCTACTCACATTGGAATTGCGTTCGACCCCAAAGGGCCGACATTCCGACATGAGGCATTCGAGCAATACAAGGCACAGCGCGAGGAGACGCCCGAGGTGATAAGGGAATCGGTACCTGTAATCAAAGAGTTCATAAAGGCCTATAATATCCCCATCTTTGAGGTTCCTGGATACGAAGCAGACGATGTCATTGGCACATTGGCAAAACAGGCGGAGAAAAGGGGAATTATTACATATATGATGACACCCGACAAGGACTATGGACAACTTGTTTCTGAGACGACATTCATATACCGGCCCAAGTATGGCGACAAGGAGTTCGAGGTAATGGGCACCGAAAGGGTAAAGGAGAAGTTCGGAATTGAAAACACTTTGCAGGTTATAGACCTTCTTGGTCTCATGGGTGACTCAAGCGACAATATTCCAGGCTGTCCCGGCGTTGGAGAAAAAACAGCACAGAAACTGATTGCACAATTCGGAAGCATTGAGAATCTTTTGGAGAATACAGCCGAACTCAAAGGGGCACTGAAGACAAAGGTCGAGGAAAACAAGGAACAAATCTTGTTCAGTAAATTTCTTGCTACAATCAAGACCGATGTTCCTGTCGAACTCGACATGGACTCACTGAAAAGAGAAGCACCGAACGAAGAGGAACTCTCGAACCTTTTCAACTTTTATGAATTGCGCGCTTTGAAAGAGCGAGTGATGAAAACAAATTTTGCTCCTTCACTTTTTGATGACGCGCCATCCGCTCCGGCAACTGTTGCATCAACAAATAAAAAAAGTACAAAACAAGACTCGCTCCAAGGCTCTCTCTTTGATTTTTTTGCGACCGAAGATACAGATGAAGAAAAAAAATCGAGCCATTTGACGTTAAAAGACATAGAACACACCTATAAACTCGTTGATACAGAGAGCGATATAGCCAATTTGGTATATATTCTAAAAAAATACAAAACTGTGTGTTTTGACACAGAAACAACAAGTATCAACGCTCTTGCCGCCGAATTGGTAGGTATAAGCCTTGCTGTCAAGGAAAATGAGGCCTTCTATCTGCCAATGCCGGCCGAAAGAGAGAAGGTGATGTCAAGGCTCGAAGTTCTTAAGGAAATTTTCGAAAACGAGGAGATTGAGAAGGTTGGACAAAATATAAAATACGATATTACCGTATTAGCCAACTACGGTATAGAGGTAAAGGGAAAACTTTTCGACACGATGATAGCCCATTATGTCTTACAACCCGAGTTGTTCCACGGAATGGACTATCTTGCTGAAATTTACCTTAATTATGAAACAATAAAGATTGAAGAGCTTATTAACGAGAAGGGACGTGGACAAAGGAACATGCGCGATGTCTCCCCCACCCTCGTGTGCGACTACGCCTGCGAGGATGCTGATGTTACTCTGAAACTGAAGAATATTCTACAGGATGAACTTAAAAAAGAGGGAGTAGAAGAACTGTTCTACAATATTGAGATGCCGCTTGTCCCAGTACTTGCCTACATGGAACGCAACGGCGCGCGCATTGACACCGATGCACTGAAGGAGACATCTGCCCTGTTCGGCAAAAGACTTGCCGACATTGAAGAACAGATATATTCACTTGCAGGCGAGCCATTTAACATTGCATCGCCAAAACAGGTTGGCGACATCCTTTTCGGCAAACTCAAGATTGTTGACAAACCAAAGAAGACAAAGACCGGTCAATATGTGACATCGGAAGAGGTTCTTGCACAGTTGCAGAACCGCCACCCTATCGTAAAGAACATCCTGCAGTACCGCGGACTTAAAAAACTATTGAGCACATACATTGATGCACTGCCCGAACTTGTAAACCCAACAAGCGGAAAGATACACACATCGTATAACCAGACCGTCACAGCCACCGGACGACTAAGTTCAAGCAACCCCAACCTGCAGAACATACCTATCCGTGACGAGGATGGAAAGGAGGTGCGCAAGGCCTTTGTGCCCGATAACGGATGCCAGTTCCTCTCGGTTGACTACTCGCAGATAGAACTGCGCATAATGGCACACTTGAGCGGCGACATAAACATGATTGAAGACTTTCGCAGCGGATATGACATTCACGCGGCTACAGCGGCAAAGGTGTATAAGAAACCAATTAACGAGGTCACAAAGGACGAACGCCGCAAGGCTAAGGTTGCCAACTTCGGTATAATATACGGTATATCAGTCTTTGGACTCGCCGAGAGAATGAATGTAGATCGCCGTGAGGCAAAGGAGTTGATAGAGAATTATTTTGCCACATACAGCGGAGTGCAGCAATACATTGAGAAATGCAAGCAAGAGGCAAAGAATAAGGGATATGTAGAGACCATATTCCACCGCAAACGCTACTTGCCCGACATCAACTCACACAATGCTGTGGTACGCGGATATGCCGAACGAAATGCCGTTAACGCACCGATACAAGGCAGCGCAGCCGATATTATCAAGGTTGCAATGATAAACATATACAAGCGTTTCAAGTCCGAATCCTTGAAATCAACAATGATACTCCAGGTACACGATGAACTAAACTTCAATGTACAGCCCGATGAACATGATATTGTACTTGACATTGTAAAAGAGGAGATGCAGAATGCCATTGAACTCAGCGTTCCACTCATTGCCGACCATGGCTGGGGTAACAACTGGCTCGAGGCACATTAAGCTATACAGCATTTCGCAGTACCGAAATAATTCACTACCTTTGCAGAACTTCTTAGAAAGAAGCTTAAAATAGCTTATAAAAAACGATAAAATTTTGATATTCATATGGCTTTAAAAGCAGGTATTGTTGGCTTGCCCAACGTTGGTAAATCCACACTTTTCAACTGTCTTTCAAGTGCAAAGGCACAGGCAGCAAACTTCCCTTTCTGTACAATCGATGCACAGTTGGGACAGATTACAGTTCCCGACGAACGATTGAACAAACTCGCAGAACTTGTGCACCCTGACCGTATCGTTCCTGCAACTTGTGATATTGTAGACATTGCAGGCCTTGTAAAGGGCGCAAGCAAGGGCGAGGGACTAGGCAACCAGTTCCTTGGAAACATCCGTGAAACAGATGCCATTATACATGTTCTCCGTTGCTTCGATAATGACAACATTGTACATGTTGACGGTTCTGTAAATCCTGTCCGTGACAAGGAGATAATTGACCTTGAGTTGCAGTTCAAAGACCTTGATACTGTCGAGAACAAGATAAAGAGAGTTGAGAAACAGGCACGTGTTGGTGGTGACAAGCAGGCAAAGCTCGAATATGATGTACTCATAAAGTTCAAAGAGGCCCTGGAAGCCGGAAAATCGGCCCGTACAGTGGTTTTTGACACCGACGACGAGCAACTGATTGCAAAGAACCTTTTCCTGCTCACATCGAAGCCTGTGCTCTATGTTTGTAATGTAGATGACACATCGGCTGCAAACGGTAACAAATATGTAGAGGCTGTGCGCGAGGCAATCAAGGATGAGAATGCCGAGCTGCTTATCATTTCGGCACAGACCGAGGCTGATATTGCAGAACTTGAGAGCTACGAAGAGAAGCAGATGTTCCTTGAGGATTTGGGCTTGAAAGAGTCGGGTTGCGACCGCCTCATTAAGGCCATCTACAGCCTACTAAACCTGCAGACATATATTACAGCCGGTCCAATGGAGGTAAAGGCTTGGACATTCCGCAAGGGATGGAAAGCACCACAGTGCGCAGGTGTAATCCACACCGACTTTGAGAAAGGATTCATCCGTGCCGAGGTAATAAAATATGACGACTACATCAACTATGGTTCCGAGGCTGCAGTCAAGGAAGCAGGAAAAATGAGCGTAGAAGGCAAGGAGTATGTAGTACAGGACGGTGACATCATGCACTTCCGTTTCAATGTCTAAATAATTACAGAATGACACCAAGTGCCATAAATTGGGATCCATCACTCAGTCCGTTCTCTATTTTCGGATTTGAAGTGCGCTATTATTCACTTTGCTGGGTAATTGGTCTTCTGGGTGCATATCTCATTGTAAAGAAACTTTACAAGAAACAAAATATTGACGAAAAGTTGTTCGACCCACTTTTCCTATACTGTTTTTTAGGTATCCTGCTTGGTGCACGTCTGGGACATTGCCTCTTTTATGAGCCTGAAAGATATTTAAACAACCCGCTTGACATTATTTTACCATTAGAAGATGGTAAATTCAGAGGATTCTCCGGTTTGGCAAGCCACGGTGGAGTCATTGGTGTAATCATAGCCTTGTTGCTATATGTACGCAAGACCAGACTTAAAATGGTGTGGACTCTTGACAACATTGCAATTGCAGCTCCTTTCTTTTCGGCAATGGTACGCATTGGCAACTTTATGAACAGTGAAATTGTAGGTACAGAGACAGACCTTCCATGGGGTGTCGTTTTTGTACAAGCAAATATAACACAAACACCACACCACCCAGCCCAGCTATATGAGGCTATAGCCTATCTGATTATATTCCTCTTTGGATTATTGCTTTACAAGAAATACAAGACAAGGATAGGCAGCGGCCTGTTCATGGGATATTGCCTATTTACAATTTTCACATTCCGCTTCTTTGTGGAGTTTATAAAAGAAAATCAGGTTGCGTTTGAGGATGGGATGACCTTGATAATGGGACAGTGGCTGAGTATCCCGCTGATAATTACAGGAGCGTATTTCATGATAAAGGGTATAAAAAAATCGGCGTAACTGCCGATTTTTTTTATTTTGTCACGGTTGCAGCAAGTCTTTCCGTTTCATTCATTGCAGCAAGCCTAACAACCTCATCGGAATCCAGTTCAAGAGCCTCAGAAAGCCGCTTGCCATAATCTTTATCGGCCAAGTAACAATGAGCCGCATGGCGGTATTTGATATTATCAGTGACAGGCATCATATCCTCGGCTGTGTTTTTTATCAACAATACACGCTTATCCTCACTCATAAGGCGGTAAAGGTTTCCGGGCTGATAAAAACAGTCATCTGTGCGGTCTTCGTATGGATTGTAGCGCATAGCCTCGCCAACAATAGCCGAGTGCACATACATTGTAGGAGCAGTCTTCCACTCGCCAATGCTGTTTGGTGAGTAACCTTTTACGGCACCATTGTTTCCATCTACGCGCATTGCACCGTCGCGGTGAAAACTATGTACCGGACACTTTGCTTTGTTTACAGGTATCTGGTCATGGTTCACACCAAGACGATAGCGTTGTGCATCACCATATGAGAAAAGCCTGCCTTGTAGCAGTTTATCGGGGGAAAGCCCTATACCGGGAACTATATGTGCAGGATTGAATGCAGCCTGCTCAACATCGGCAAAATAATTCTGCGGATTGCGGTTAAGTTCAAGCACGCCAACCTCTATTAACGGAAAATCTTTATGGCTCCATACCTTTGTAATGTCAAAAGGATTCTCTCGGTATGTCGCAGCCTGCTCTTCAGTCATCACCTGTATATATAGTTTCCAGCGTGGAAAATCACCGTTCTCTATCGCATTGAAAAGGTCACGTCCATGGCTTTCGCGGTCATGTGCTATAATGGCGGCAGCCTCGCTATTGCTCAAATTCTTTATTCCCTGTTGCGTGCGGAAATGGAATTTCACCCACACACGCTTGCCTGCTGCATTAACAAGACTGTAGGTATGTGAACCAAAACCATGCATGTGACGATACGACGCCGGTATGCCACGGTCGGACATAACAATGGTCACCTGATGCAAAGCCTCGGGCAGTATTGTCCAGAAATCCCAATTACTCTGTGGCGAGCGCAGATTTGTCTGTGGGTCGCGTTTGATTGCATGGTTCAGGTCCGGGAACTGCAACGGGTCGCGCAAGAAAAATACCGGAGTGTTGTTGCCAACTAAATCCCAGTTTCCCTCGTCGGTGTAGAATTTCACGGCAAAACCGCGTATATCACGCTCTGCATCAGCTGCGCCACGCTCACCGGCAACGGTTGAAAATCGCACAAAGACATCTGTTTTCTTGCCCACCTGTGAGAATAATGAGGCACAAGAATAAACTGTAATATCATGAGTTGTTGTAAATGTACCGAAGGCTCCACTACCCTTGGCGTGCATACGACGTTCCGGGATTACCTCACGATCAAAATGAGCAAGTTTTTCAAGAAGCCAGTTATCCTCGAGAAGTATTGGTCCTCGACTACCGGCCGTAAGTGAGTTTGTGTTGTCGGGTACAAGTGCACCCACTTCGTTTGTCAAGAATTTCTTATCCATAAAAAAACTGTTAATAATTCATATAGAACTATTAACAGCTTTTATGCAAGTTTGTTCAAATTATTTACCCTTTACTATTCGCTTTATATCGTTGAGTTTATTCAAAGCCTCAAGCGGAGTGAGATTATTTACATCAATACCCAAAATCTCATCACGCACCTGTGAGAGTACTGGGTCATCGAGCTGGAAGAAGTTGAGCTGCATACCCTCGCGGCTATCCGCTATTTCTGCCGTAGGAGCACTTTTCAATTCACCTCTGTTGTTGCCCGCCTCGAGCTTCTTAAGTATCTGCTCCGAGCGTTTTACAATGCTTTTTGGCATACCTGCCAACTGTGCCACATGAATACCGAACGAGTGCTCGCTGCCGCCTGGCATAAGTTTACGCATGAATATTACTTTTCCGTCTATCTCACGCACCGACACATTGAAGTTCTTTATGCGTGGGAAACTCTTCTCCATCTCGTTGAGTTCGTGATAGTGGGTTGCAAAAAGAGTACGTGCCCTACCCTTTGAAAATTCATGTATATACTCAACGATAGCCCAGGCAATTGACATACCGTCGTATGTTGATGTTCCGCGTCCAAGCTCATCGAACAGCACAAGACTGTGACCCGAAAGGTTGTTCAGGATATTGGCAGCTTCGGTCATCTCGACCATAAAGGTTGACTCACCGGCCGATATGTTATCACTGGCACCTACGCGGGTAAATATCTTGTCAACAAGACCTATGACAGCACTCTCAGCAGGTACAAAACAACCTATCTGAGCCATAAGTGTAATAAGTGCAGTCTGACGAAGCAGAGCCGATTTACCGGCCATATTAGGACCGGTTACAATTATAATTTGCTGCTTGTCATTGTCGAGATAAAGGTCGTTAGGGATATAACTCTCACCTATCGCCATCTGCCTTTCGATTACCGGGTGACGTCCCTGCTTGATATCAAGTATATCCTCTTCACTTATGACAGGACGGATATACTTGTAGGCACGCGAAATATTCGCAAACGAAAGCAGTACATCGAGCCTTGCAAGGTGAGTTGCATCTACCTGGATTGAAGGGATATACGATGCCAAATCAACAATAAGGTTGTTATATATCTGTGTCTCGAGAGAGAGGATTTTCTCCTCGGCACCAAGGATTTTCTCTTCATACTCCTTGAGCTCCTGGGTGATGTAACGCTCTGCATTCACAAGTGTCTGCTTGCGTATCCAATCGGCTGGAACATTATCCTTGTATGTGTTGCGCACCTCTATGTAGTAACCGAATACATTGTTGAACGAAATCTTGAGGCTTGGAATACCTGTGCGCTCACTCTCGCGCTGCTGCAACTGCAATAGATAATCCTTTCCATTATATGCAATCTGGCGCAACTCGTCAAGCTGCTCATTGACACCATCGGCCACTACTCCACCCTTGTTAAGCAACAATGGAGGCTCGGGAACAATCTCCCTTGCTATCCTGTCACGGATTTCGGCACAACAGTCGAGCTGTGCACCAATCTTCTTGAGAACCTCGTTACCGGCACTCTCACAAGCCGCTTTAATTGGCTCCACAGCCTGCAATGCAAGTTTCAACTGAACAAGTTCACGAGGAGAAACACGACCGGCCGCCACCTTGGCAATTATACGCTCAAGGTCACCTATCATGTGAAGCTGATCCTCTATAAGCTCTCGGAAATATGGTTCGCGGAAATAGTACTCTACTATATCAAGACGCTCCTCGATAGGCTTTTTATCCTTGAGTGGAAACACCATCCAACGCTTCAACAGGCGAGCACCCATAGCAGTCAATGTGTTGTCAATTACCGACAAAAGTGAAGAGCCACCATCGTGCATACTGCCCAAGAGTTCAAGACTGCGTATAGTGAATTTGTCAAGGCGCACATAACGCTCCTCTTCAATACGCGAAATGTTGCGTATATGTGATATCTGTGTGTGCAGCGTCACCTCAAGATAGTGAAGTATTGCACCGGCTGCCACCACTCCACTGCGCAAATGCGATATACCGAATCCCTTGAGGTTCTTTGTCTCGAAGTGCTTTGTCAGTTTTTCATTGGCAAACTCATCAGTAAAAGCCCAATCATCAAGTTCGAATGTAAGGAATTTTGTACCGAAACAATCATTGAAACGGCCTTTCAGACCACGCTCCACAAGTACCTCTTTCGGGCGGAAATTTATCAATAGTTTTTCAACATAGTCGAATGTTCCCTCTGCTACAAGAAACTCTCCTGTTGAAATATCAAGGAAAGAGACTCCACACATTGGCTTGCCAAAATGTACAGCCGCCAGAAAGTTATTTTCCTTGTAATCCAACACATTATCATTGATTGAGACACCAGGGGTAACAAGTTCTGTTATACCACGCTTCACAAGCTTCTTGGTCATCTTGGGGTCCTCGAGCTGGTCACAAATAGCCACGCGCTTGCCGGCACGCACCAGTTTGGGAAGGTAGGTGTCGAGTGCATGGAAGGGGAATCCCGCCATCTCTATGGCTTTTGAAGCGTCGCTCTTGCCGTTTGAACGCTTTGTAAGGGTGATTCCCAATATCTCCGATGCAACAACGGCGTCGGAACAGTATGTTTCATAGAAGTCTCCGCAACGGAACAGAAGCACCGCATCGGGGTGCTTTGCTTTGAGGTCATAGAACTGACGCATCATTGGCGTCAAGGCCACATCTTTTTCAGCCATCTTGTATTGTTGGATTTTATGCAAAATATTATGCGAATATACGAATAAATGAGCGAAAAAATATCAAGCTTGCTTGATTATTTTCAAAGCGAATGCAATAGTATATCTACCACTGGCATATACAGTCATTTTTATCCTGTTTTGGAGACAACTGATGTAAAAAAGTGTTTTTAAAAACAAAATCCTGCTCCAAATAGGTAAATAAACCATTTTTTATATATTTTTGCAAGTTACTACATCCACGTAGTGGATAGTAAATTTTGGAACGATTAAAACATATTCAAGATTATGGCATACAATTTTAACGAAATCGAGCAGAAGTGGCAACAGTATTGGAGAGAGAATAAAACCTATCGAATTGTTGAAAACGGAGACAAGAAAAAATTCTACATCCTAAACATGTTCCCTTATCCATCTGGAGCCGGTCTTCATGTTGGTCACCCACTCGGATATATTGCATCTGATATTTTTGCACGCTACAAGCGTCTCAACGGATATAATGTACTCAACCCAATGGGTTACGATGCATATGGACTCCCAGCCGAGCAGTATGCCATACAGACAGGACAGCACCCTGCAGTAACTACAGAACAAAACATTGCACGCTACCGCGAGCAGCTCGATAAGATTGGTTTCTGCTTCGATTGGGACAGAGAAATAAGAACCTGTGATGCCGAATACTACAAATGGACACAGTGGACATTCATCAAGATGTTCAACAGTTATTACGACAACGATGCAAAGTGCGCTAAACCAATTGCTGAACTCATTAAGAAGTTGAGCAAAGAGGGTAGTGCAGGTATCAATGCCGCATGTACCGAGGAGATTGAGGTTACAGCCCAAGAGTGGAACGGCATGAGCGAAGTTGCGCAGCAGGAACTCTTGATGAACTGGCGAATTGCATTCCTCAACGAGACAATGGTAAACTGGTGTCCTGCTCTTGGAACAGTGCTTGCCAATGACGAGGTTGTTGACGGTGTATCGGAGCGTGGCGGCCATCCTGTAGTGCAGAAGAAGATGAAACAGTGGTGCCTCAGGGTATCGGCCTATTCACAGCGCCTGCTCGACGGACTTGAGAAGATAGACTGGACAGAGTCACTCAAGGAGACACAGCGTAACTGGATTGGCCGCAGCGAGGGTACAGAGATGCAGTTCCGCATCAAGGACACCGATATTGAATTCACAATATTCACAACCCGTGCCGATACTATCTTTGGTGTTACATTTATGGTTCTTGCACCGGAGAGCGAACTTGTTGCACAGCTCACGACAGCTGAGCAGAAAGAGGCTGTTGAGGCCTACCTTGACCGCACAAAGAAGCGTACCGAGCGCGAGCGCATGATTGACCGCAATGTAACAGGTGTATTCACCGGTTCATACGCAATAAACCCTATTACAGGTGAAGAGATACCTGTATGGGTAAGTGACTATGTACTTGCCGGTTATGGTACTGGCGCAATTATGGCTGTTCCTGCACACGACAGCCGCGACTATGCGTTCGCAAAACACTTTGGCATCGAAGTACGTCCCCTCATTGAAGGCTGTGATGTAAGCGAGGAGAGTTTCGATGCAAAGGAGGGTATAATGACCAACTCTCCTGTCGAAAAGTTCAGCAGCTGCAAGCTTAACCTCAACGGACTTACAGTAAAGGAGGCTATTGCAAAGACAAAACAGTATGTCACAGAGAATAAACTTGGCCGCGTGAAGGTCAACTACCGTCTGCGCGACGCCATTTTCAGCCGCCAGCGCTACTGGGGTGAGCCATTCCCAATCTACTACAAGAACGGAGTGCCTTATCCTGTACCCGAGGAGTGCCTACCAATCGAACTCCCTGCAGTTGAGAAATTCCTGCCTACAGAAAGCGGAGAACCACCACTCGGTCATGCAAAGATGTGGGCTTGGGACACCGCTGCAAACAGCATAACAAGCAAGGATAACATTGATAATATCACAGTGTTCCCGCTTGAACTAAACACAATGCCTGGTTTTGCAGGTTCAAGTGCATACTACCTGCGTTACATGGATCCAAGAAACAACAATGCACTCGTTTCAAAGGAGGCAAATGACTACTGGCAGGGAGTTGACCTTTATGTAGGTGGAAAAGAGCACGCTACCGGTCACCTCATCTACTCACGTTTTTGGAACATGTTCCTTTTTGACTGCGGTTACAGCGTCAATGAAGAGCCATTCCAGAAACTCATCAATCAGGGTATGATACAGGGACGAAGCAACTTCGTTTACCGCATAAAGGACACAAACACATTTGTATCACTCAACCTCTCAAAGGATTACGATGTAACACCGCTTCATGTCGATGTGAATATTGTTTCAAATGATATTCTTGACATTGATGCATTCCGCGCTTGGCGTCCCGAATATGAGAATGCTGAATTCATTCTCGAGAACGACAAGTATATCTGCGGTTGGGCAGTGGAGAAGATGAGTAAGTCAATGTTCAACGTTGTTAACCCTGATGTTATTGTCGAGAAGTACGGTGCCGACACATTGCGCATGTATGAAATGTTCCTTGGTCCTATTGAACAGTCAAAACCATGGGATACAAACGGAATTGACGGTTGCCACCGATTCCTGCGTAAGTTGTGGAGCATGTTCTTCGACAAGGACGACAACTGCATTGTAACAAATGACGAGCCTACAAAGGAGGAACTCAAGTCACTTCACAAACTCATCAAGAAGACAACAGAGGATATTCCGGCATTCTCCTACAACACAACAGTGAGTGCATTCATGATTTGTCTCAACGAACTCACTACACTTAAATGTAACAAGAAGGCTATTCTTGAAAAGATTGTCATAGTACTTTCTCCATTCGCTCCACATATCTGCGAGGAGTTGTGGGCAACACTTGGCAATACTACAACAGTATGTGATGCAGAGTGGCCTGAATTCAATGATGAATATCTAAAGGAGGATGTTATAAAGTACACAATCTCATTTAATGGAAAGGCCCGTTTTACACTCGATTTTGCTACTGATGCAACAAATGCCGATATTGAAGCTACAGTTCTTGCCGATGAAAACAGCAAGAAGTATATCGATGGAAAAGCTATCAAGAAGGTGATAATTGTACCTAAGAAAATTGTTAATATAGTGTTCTGATGTATCGGTTTCAATAGTAACATTTTAAATAATAAAATATTATGGGCAAACGATTTATTCCAAGACCAACAGTCATGGGTGAGTTGAAAAACTACATCATGATTACATTGGGACTTACAATATACGCCTTTACATGGAAGTTCTTTATGGAACCCAACCATTTTGTAACAGGTGGTATAACTGGTGTTGGTGGTGTTGTATATTATGCTACTAATATACCAATGCAATACACATATTTTGCCATCAATATAATACTGATAATTATTGCCATTCAACAATTAGGTTGGAAATTCTGTGTCAAAACGGTATATGCCATAGCTGTAATGACATTGATGCTCGAATTTTTTGACTACTGTTTCAATACTGTAGGTTGGCCTACAGCTGTTGAAGTTTTAGGAGAAGAAAAGCAGCTTGAAGCATGTATTGTCGGTTCTATATTCATTGGAATGGGTATAGCATTCTGTTTCCTTAGCAACGGAAGTACAGGTGGAGTGGATATTATAGCTGCAATTGTTAACAAGTATAAGGATATAAGCTTTGGACGTGCCATGTTATGCGTTGATGCATGTATTATCATAAGCAGTTATTTCTTTATACCTGAAAAGGCTGGAAGTCCAGAATATGACAATCTTCAAAAAATATTCTATGGCTTCATAAACCTTGTGATAGTGAATGTTTCGCTTGACTACATGATTAACAGTAACCGCCAATCGGTGCAGTTCTTCATATTCACCAATAAATATGACGAGGTTGCATATTACATTACACGCTACCTTAAACGAGGAGTTACATTGCTTGATTCAATGGGTTATTATTCAGGAAAAGAAGGTAAGGTAGTTACAACCATTGCCAAAGCAAGCCAATCAAATCAACTTTTAAGTGCAATCAAGCAGATAGATCCAAATGCACTCATATCACAGTCAAAGGTTATGGCTGTATATGGTCTTGGATTTGACAAGATTAAGGCAAAGTCAAAAAAAGTCAAGAACGAACATATAAACGATTCTGAAAGAAAAAAATGAAACTTGTATTTGCAACAAACAACAAGCATAAACTACAGGAAGTTAGAGATATTATCGGTGATAGGGTAGAGCTACTTTCACTAAATGATATTGATTGCCATGATGATATACCGGAAACAGCTGATACACTACAGGGAAATGCGCTTATAAAGGCAAGGCATATATTTGAGAAATACGGATTCAATTGTTTTGCCGATGATACAGGACTTGAAGTGGAAGCTCTAAATGGTGCTCCAGGAGTATATTCGGCCCGTTATGCCGGGGAAGAATGTAACTCTGAGGCTAATATGCTCAAGTTATTGCAAAATTTAACATGCGAAAATAACCGTAATGCACAATTTCGCACAGTAATCGCGTTAATTATAAATGGAGAGGAGAAACTATTCAATGGAATAGTAAAAGGAACTATTACAAATGAAAAAATGGGAAATTCAGGTTTTGGATATGATCCCATATTTATTCCTGAAGGTTATACCGAAAGTTTTGCACAAATGAGTGGAGAGATGAAAAACAGTATCAGTCATCGTTTCCGTGCAACAAAACAACTAAGCGATTACCTAAAAGAAAATTATGATTAAAAGATTATCACTACTGCTTGTAACATTGTTCACATTACTGTATGCAAATGATACAAAAGCCTCTACCGAGGAGTGGACATTATATCAATCATATCACAATGTAACATATTGCGAAGTGGTAGGTGATAAGATTTATGTACTTGCATCGGGTGCATTGTATTCATACAATACAGACGATAATGAAGTTGTGACATACGATAAGATTACTCACCTCAGTGATATTGAAATTACACATATAAGATATTCTTCATTTATTGATGGACTGGTCATTATATACAAGAATGCAAACATTGATATACTCTACAATGATGAATCAGTATATAATATATCCGATTTTAAAAATAAAATTCTCACCAACAAGATAATAAACAACATTGAAATTCAAGGAAACACGGCATACCTATCAACAGGATTCGGAATAGTTGTACTTGACCTTGAAAAACTCGAGTTCAGTAATACTTATAATCTTAGACTCAACACTTATAGTACCTGCTTGTTTAAAGATAAAATCTATGCAGGTACAGGCTCAGGACTATACTGTTGTGAAATAAACAGTAATATGCTCGATAAAAACAATTGGGAGAAATTGAACGGCTTATCAACCGAAGGAGTGTGCACTCTTGGTAACAACCTCTATTGCCTTTTGAAATCAACAGGAATACACACTTTTAACACGGACACCAAACAATTGGACCTCATAGCAAAAGGTAGCTCATATCATACCATATACAGTAATGGAAATGAAATTGTAGCTCCTGCTAAAAATTATTTCACTATCATAACAGGAGATAAAAAAAAATATACCTACAATACAAGTAATAATAATCACACGGTAAAGAAAGGTGAAAAATATTGGGATTGTAAAGGATATGAAGGGTTGATTGAATATAGACTCAAAGACAATAAACCCGAAATAATAAAAGAGTATATACAACCTAACAGTCCTATAAGAAATTATTGCGAATATATGAAGTTTACCAATACAGGTAAGCTACTTGTTGCAGGCGGTAGTATAAACTATTTGGGATTGCCTGAATATGACCATACCGGCACTTTGATGGAGTACAACAGTGAATATGACAGATGGAATAACATTACTACCGACAGTATAAAGAGTGTTTCCGGTCTTAAGTACTCAAATATGTGTTCTATTGACGAAGACCCTACCCAGCCAGGACGTTACTTTGCAAGTTCGTTCGGTTATGGTGTTTGTGAGTTCAATAACGGAAAATTCGTACAGCACTATGACTTTAAAAATTCATTATTGGAGAGTGCTGTGCCAAACAACAGGAATTATGTACGCGTATCATCTGTTGTATTTGATAAGGAAGGAAATCTCTGGTGTGTAAACACGACAAATATAGCAGATATCGTAAAGGTCCTAAAAAAAGATGGAGAATGGATAACTCTAAAGTATAAGGATATACAATATATGGAAACTATGGTAAAACCATATATTGACTCCAGAGGATGGTTATGGGTAATATCACTGCAAGGTGAACCTGGACTATTCTGTGCAAAGATGAATGGTACTCCGTTTAATACAAGCGATGATGTCACAAAGAAGTGGATGGCAAAATTCACCAACCAGGATGGAATCAGTTATGATATATACCAGTTATATGATATAGCCGAGGATAATAACGGGGATATTTGGGTAGGTACAAATATTGGAGTGTTTGTAATAGATGATGCCGAGAAATTCTTCAACGACGGAGTTTTCAAGCAAATAAAAATTGCACGTAACGACGGTACCGGACTTGCCGACTATTTTATGAGCGGTGTTTACATCAAGGATATTGAAATTGACGGTGCTAACCGCAAGTGGATTGGCACAAATAATAACGGTATATATCTTGTCAGTGCGGACGGACAGGAAACCATTCACCATTTTACAACCGAAAATTCACCGCTGCCATCGGACTGCATAGAGAGTATTGCTATAAACAATACAACCGGTGAAGTATTTATTGGAACAGATAAAGGAATTGCAAGTTATATGAGTGATGCAACAACCCCGTCCGAAGAACTTGACAAGAAAAACGTACACGTCTATCCTAACCCTGTGAGAGCGGACTACAGCGGAAATATATCAATCATTGGACTCACACACGACTGTAACGTAAAAATCGTCGATGCGGCGGGTTATTTGATGAATGAGGGTTATTCAAACGGTGGCCAATATACATGGAACGGACGTAACATGCGTGGAGAAAAAGTTGCAAGCGGTGTATATTATGTACTCACATACGACAGTAACGGCAAGGAGGGCGTGGCAACCAAAATCCTTGTCACAAGATAAACTACTGAATTTACTTGGCTGACTTCAATTCTATCACGGTAATCTCCGGTCTTACACCAACACGTGCAAGATAACCCACACATCCAATACCATCATTTATATAAAGATAGCCCTTATCCCTTTTATACAGTCCAGACCACTCGTCATACATGAGTTGTGCAGGGGAAAATGAACATATCTTTATCTGCATGGCATGTATATGACCTGAGAGGGTTAAATCACT
This sequence comes from Bacteroidaceae bacterium, assembly GCA_045657945.1. Classification (GTDB taxonomy): domain Bacteria; phylum Bacteroidota; class Bacteroidia; order Bacteroidales; family Bacteroidaceae; genus HGM04593. The sequence goes on from JAZOUB010000015.1 coordinate 186,479, forward strand.
ATATCCACCATCACAGATAGCATGCCACAACTGTGGTAAATGTGAAATTGTAATATTAAATACAGAATCGGGGACATTGTTATAAATACTATCAAGATCTACACATTTGATAGCATCCATTGAATGTTTGTACTCAAGTAATTTTTCATTATAGTCAATACCTGTTATAGCTATTGAATCATTGCCTCTGCAGATATAAACAGTACTATCCCTAAGGACACACCAACCGGCACTCTCCATTTTATCTACCAGACCAGCTATATTAGCCTCTCTTTTCGTTTTATTTGAGTTTTTAATATAAGCTCCGGTATCATGGTTACCAAGTACCATAAAAACGCCGTCACGGGCTTTTATACAAGAAAGTTCATCTATTACCGACTGTGATATTTCAGAATTGTGTACATTGATTATATCGCCACCGAACAGTACAATATCAGCATTAATATCATTTATAATCCCGACAATCTCTTCAATCTCATCATCTGAGTCTATCATGGAGCCTGTATGTATATCAGATATGAACACCAACTTATATCCATTAAAGATATCGGGGAGATTCTCATATATTATTCTTTCGCGTTTTACCTGGTAATCTGTACGGGTAATGAATACTGCATACAGAAGAGTCAACAGAACTAGAGATGCAACACCAGTACCGATCCACATCCAGTATTTCTTTTTTGTAGGCAACCAGAATAGATAGAATATAAGTCGCGGAATAGATAGTATAAGATAGGTTGTCAGGAATATCATTGAAATCTTCATCATGTACGCGCAGTTGCTTTCATCTATAATGAAGTACATGAATATAGGTGTAAGCAGAATCATGAGGTATGACAATCCTACTATCGACAAGAAAGTATACTTCACAGCCTTATGTAAAGAGTAGCTCTCTATTCGGCGGTAAGCCTTGTAATCGAGATAGATTACAAGCAATGCCAAGAGTATTGTGATTATGATTGTCATGATATATCCTTGTTTTTAATATGTTTTTAACTTATCACCCATTTCAACCGATTTTATATATTATATATCCTTCTTTAAAAATAAAAAAAGATAAAAACAACAATAAATCCTGTTGATAGTGTAGAGAAAAAATGTCAATAAAACTTGTTTTTGAAGTTATCAGTTTGAAACAGATAGATATCAACAGTTATTAAATATATCAACACTTTGTTTTATAATGAATTATATACTGTTATAAACAATCTGTACAACACTGTTTGTATTGATAAAATATGTTTGTTTACCTGTTGAAAAGTGTTGATATCATGCTTGAAAAATAGTGTTAAAAAAGTGGCAGAATTATTTGGAATTCTAACAACCAATCCGGCTTATTCTTTTGCTCCGAAAAACAAAATTGAAATGACACTTTTTTTAATTGATTTTTCCAACAGTTTTCAACAGGATATTAACATCTTCCTGTTAATATAAAGAGGGTAGCCAAAAAGATATTGGCCCCCTCCTTATATTACAAATTATTATCAAGCGAGCTTTGCAAGCGCTTCCTTGATGCGGCGTATAGCCTCTACAATATTCTCGTCGCTTGTTGCGTAACTCATTCTGAAGCATTCAGGTGCACCGAATGATGTTCCACCCACAGCAGCGACATGAGCCTCGGTAAGGAGATACATTGCAAGGTCATCACTGTTGTTGATAACTGTTCCGTTATAGCTCTTTCCATAGAATGAACTACATTTTGGGAACAGGTAGAATGCACCCTCGGGAACATTCACCTCAAGTCCAGGAATCTCCTTTGCGAGCTTTACAATAAGGTCGCGACGACGCTGGAAAGCCTTGCGCATCTCTTCAACAGGTTCCTGTGAGCCTGTATAAGCCTCAAGTGATGCAATCTGTGATACAGAGCAAGGTCCGCTGGTATATTGTCCCTGGAGTTTGTTACAACCCTTTACAATCCACTCGGCAGCGGCAAGGTAACCGATACGCCATCCTGTCATTGCGTATGCCTTTGAAACACCGTTGATAATGATTACTCTGTCTCTAATCTCCTCGAACTGAGCGATGCTCTCGTGTTTGCCAACATAGCTGATGTGCTCATAGATTTCATCGGCAACAACAAACACCTCGGGGTGTTTTGCAAGTACATCGGCAAGTCCTTTGAGTTCATCTTTAGTGTAAACAGAACCTGTGGGGTTTGATGGAGAGCAAAGAATGAGCATCTTTGTCTTTGGAGTGATAGCCTCCTCAAGCTGCTGTGCTGTGATTTTGAAGTTCTGCTCTATTCCTGCGCTCACGATTACAGGAGTACCATCGGCAAGCTTTACCATATCGGGGTAGCTCACCCAGTATGGTGCAGGTACAATAACCTCGTCACCTGGGTTCACAAGTGCCATAATGGCATTGCATACGGCCTGCTTTGCACCGTTTGATACAGAAATCTGTGCCTCGGTGAATTCAAGTCCGTTCTCGTTCTTCAGTTTTGCCACAATTGCTTTACGCAATGAAGGATAACCAGGAACAGGTGAATAGCGTGACCAGTTGTCATCAATAGCCTGTTTTGCAGCAGTCTTAATGGCATCGGGAGTGTTGAAGTCGGGTTCACCAACGCTCATATTGATTACATCTACGCCCTGTGCTTTCAACTCCTGGCTTTTCTGTGACATTGCCAGTGTTGCCGATGGCGCCAATCGGTTTACGCGATCTGATAATTTGTTCATACTTTGTATTATTGTTAGTTATTCTTTATTCTCGTTGAAATGTAATGTGTGTCCCATGCGTTCAGCCTTGGTATGCAGGTAGCGTGAGTTATAACTGTTGGGTTCAATCTCAATACCCACAATTTCGGTTATGGTGAGTCCATAACTCTCAAGTCCAATACGTTTTACCGGGTTGTTGGTTATGAGGCGCATGTTGTGTACTCCAACCTTGCGCAGAATCTCGGCACCAACGCCGTAATCCCTCTCATCAGCCTTGAATCCAAGACAAAGGTTTGCATCAACAGTGTCCATTCCCTCTTCCTGTAGCTTATATGCACGCATCTTGTTCATGAGTCCAATGCCACGTCCTTCCTGGTTCAGATATACAATTACACCCTTACCAGTCTTGTCAATCAGTTTCATAGCCTCGTGCAACTGTGAACCGCAATCGCAGCGCTGAGAACCGAATATGTCACCGGTCATACATGATGAGTGTACCCTTACAAGTACCGGTTCATTCTCCTCCCACTCACCTTTAATAAGTGCAATATGCTCAAGTCCGTTAGACTTCTGGCGGAATGGTATAAGACGGAAATGTCCGAATTCGGTAGGCATATCAACCTCTTCTCCTTTCTCAACAATAGAATCCTGTTTGAGCCTGAACTCTATCAGGTCTTTTATTGAAATTATCTTCAGGTTATGCTGTTTTGCAATTTCCACCAACTGTGGCATGCGTGCCATTGTACCATCCTCGTTCATAATCTCAATCAATGCAGCAGCGGGGTAGAGACCTGCAAGGCGTGCTAGGTCAATACTTGCTTCAGTGTGTCCTGCACGGCGCAATACACCATTATCTTGGGCATATAATGGGTTGATATGTCCAGGGCGTGCAAATGTTTCAGGCTTGCTGTCAGGGTCTGCAAGAGCCTTTATTGTTGCGGCACGGTCTGTGGCAGAAACACCGGTAGAACACCCTTCTACCTTGTCTATTGTGACTGTGAATGGAGTTCCAAGCAGGCTGGTATTTGAACTGACTTGTGGAGCGAGGTCAAGTTCCTTGCAGCGTGACATTGTTATTGGAGCACAAAGTACTCCACGTCCATTCTTAAGCATGAAGTTAACAGCTTCAGGTGTTATTTTCTCGGCTGCTATAATAAAATCGCCCTCATTCTCTCGGTCTTCGTCATCAACAACTATAAGGAATTTACCGTTTCTGAAATCCTCAAGTGCCTCTTCAATTGTATTTAATTTAAAGTCCTTCATTTATTTAAGTTTATTAGTTTTTCTTTTTTAATAATCTGGTTTATCTCTTTAATTCTTACTTCAACTTTTGTAAGGTCAATATATAATTTTATTCTGAATCTTACTGAACGCAGATAAACGAATATATTGAATGGTGAAGTTATTAACAATATAATATTTATAAGCCTGTATTTGAAAGGCGATGATATAGCCTTTGGCATCAATATCGGTATTTCGTTCAAATGTAGTATGATTTTTCTGCTTCGGCTCTGGCTTAGTTGTTCTATTTTTTTCTCAAGCCTTTCATTTAAATTTATGAGTGTATCATCTTTTTCATTAAAAAAAACTTTCTGCAATGTTGGAAGCCTTTTCAGTTTATTCCTCATTTTATACAAACGTATGTCGCGGTATATCTCTTTTAATTCCGCATAACAATTATTATAATCGGGATTGTCAATTACAATCTCCTTTAGTGGAATATTTCTTTTTTCAGTAATTGCAAATAATCTTTTGAAAAACTCCTTTATTGCATCGTTCTTTAGAATACCGGAATCTTTGTTTGCCTGGTAGGTAAAGAATATACTCATTGGCAGCAACACCATTGTACTTAACCATGCGCCGAACCAAATTTTCCATTCACCCTCACTTGCCATCTTTGAACCAGATGTATCAAAGATGTAATAAAGGATAAATGTTGCTACAGAAATAATTACAGGATAACCCAAGCCTCCCTTTCTGACTATTGATCCAAGTGGTGCGCCAATCAGTAGGAATATTACACAACCTAATGAAAGTGTTATCTTTTCCCACCATGATATTTTATGCTTGTTAAGGTCCTTTTCAAGCTGGTATAAAATTTTGTTATTTATATCATATGTGTTTTTCAGTGTGCTTACCTCATTTAATGCACCAGCCCATATAACCTTCTTTTTATCTTGTGATATGACATTGTATATACTGTCAATGTCAATGCTGTATATAGCTTCCTTTTCCATCAGTGTAGAGTCTGATGTATTTAACTCAATCTTGTCACTGTAGTGATTGTTACGTCTAAGATGCAAAAGGTTACTTCTTGCAATACTGTCATTGTTTTTATTGAGTGAGTTAATTGCTATTTTCAACTCCCTCATATCCTTTCCGTCAGGTTTTGTTTTAAGAAATTCAGCGTTTTTTAGTTCAAATCCCCCCTCAGTCTCAATAATAACATCTTTTTTCGCGAATGTTTCGCGTCGGTATTGTGTACTTTTTTTGTTTGTATTCTGATTTTCAAGGTTAGAGAATTGCTCTCCTGAATACATTGTCAATATCATGTGTTTTTCGTCGGCAGTGTTTTTCATTATAGCCGAGTCGCATACAAGTATATTGGCTTTCTCAAAGCCTGCCGACATATCATAAATAGTCACATCATAAAGAACTCCGGTTTCCTTGTCCTTATGATTCACATATATGTTATATCCGTTGATTTTATTATAGAATATTTTTTCAGGAATGTCGCTTTCCGGTGCTGTTTGTTTGATTGAATACATCATTTCCATAAGCTTCTTTTGCGACATTGGTGCTATAAAATTCTGGAAGCAGAATGAAACACACCCAAAAAAGAAACAGCATACAATCAATGGTGATATTGTTCTGATAAGCGGAATACCGGCCGACTTTATCGCAAGCAATTCGAGTTTCTCGCCCAAATTACCGAATGTCATCAGTGCGGCAAGCAATATGGCCAGCGGAAGCGCCTTTGAAATAAGCGAAACGGAACCAAGAAGGAAAAACTGTGCAACAACAGAAAGGTCAAGTCCCTTATCCACGAATTCATCAATCCATTTCCACATCAACTGGATGATGAAGATAAAGAGACAGATGAAAAAGGTAGCCATCAAATTCTTTAAAAAGGCTTTTATAATGAAGCGGTCCAGCTTTTTTATGTAATAAAACCTTGGGAATTTCATATTTATACCACGATGCTACCTTTATACTTTTGGTTCATTTATACATTAAGCACAGAAGAACAGTGCCATTGTAAACAATGGACAATTGTTCCCTGTGCAAATTTAGCATAAAAAGTGAGAATTTTATCTATAGATAAAAAAAAACTCACCATTACATACCCGATTGTCTTCTCAAATTTTCGATTTGTGAATTCCACAACTCCTTTTGGTCCTCCGTTTCACCTTTATCGGCAAAATCAGTGACTTCGAGCGTGTTCTCGCGTGTGAGCTCGTTGTATGAAATTCTCATCTCGAAGTAGGTGTTTGGTGATTCATCTTCCCACCTGAACTTAACATACACACCGTTTCTCTGTGCCACAAGATGTGCAACCCTCTTCTCGGTCTTTCCCCAATAAAAAGTAAATGTACGGTCAAAACTCTCGACTCTGTCGGCAAACCATGGTGAAAGGCCGGCTGCTGTTCCAATATGTTTCCATATCATGACAGCGCTTCCTTTAAGAGTGTATTCAAGAAAAATCTTTTCTTTAGTCATTATAACTTAATATTATAGGTTGTATATCTTCCGCAATTTAGGAAATAAAAATAACAAATCCAATTTTATACATCTATTTGTGTCCTTTTTTAAAATTTGTTATGTTTTTTCATGATGAAAACAAAATAACAGAAAGTTTTTTTGCCGAAAATTGTGAAAAAATTTGCCAATTCAAAAATATAGACATATCTTTGCACCGCAAAAACGCAATGGCGAGATAGCTCAGCTGGTTAGAGCGCATGATTCATAATCATGAGGTCCCCGGTTCAATCCCGGGTCTCGCTACTGAAACGGAGAAAGTTGAAAGACTCTCTCCGTTTTTTGTTTTATCACCCGTTTTATCCAGGTTACCAATATATAAAAAGTAAACACCCTCGATGAGGGTGTTTACTTTGAAAGGGACTTTTGAGTCACTCCCATTATTTTGAGTGTAATTTTATTTCCTACTCTCTTTGAGTTTTGAGTTTATCTCCCTCATACGCTTTGTTGTAAGCGGGTAGAAGAAAATGAATATAGCCGAGAGTATTGCAATTATGGCTGGTATCCAACTGATGAGGTATCTTAGTCCTTTGATAGCCTCGGGACTCTGTTTGGTTGTTGTCTTTGCTTCGTGTTTTTCAATCTTACCATTTTCGTTTAAAGTGAATGTTATCTCTCCTGTAAAATTGGCATTATCTTTTTTTCTGTTTACAACTCCTTCGGATATATCTATTTTGTAATCCCCGTTGGGTAACTCTTCAATGATGCTCAATTTGAGTTTTTGTCCATCCTGTTTTGCTATGGCGTATGTTGTGTAATCGTTCTCACCTTTTATCAAAAGTGTGTCGTTCATTACACTATTTTCGGTATTCAATGTAATTTCTTCTTTAAAAACAACCTCTATTGTTTTGTTATTGTCTGTAATTTGTGTACCATCTGTTGCAAATGTATTATATCCGAAAGCAGCAAGCAACCACATTACAGCCGCTGCGCCAAAAGCTCCACCGAATTTCTGTGCCATTGACGATGAAGAGAATATAAGACCTGTAGATGCTGTCTTGAACTTGTATTCGGCATAATCGGCAACATCTGCATACATAGTCCACATCAGTGGTGAAGCGATACCAGTGAATATTCCGAATATAATCTGTAGAATCATAAACATCCATAATCCACTGTTGCTGTCTGTTGGTACATAATAGAATGCTATACACAGTGCCACAATCGCCATTAACGAATAGATAAATGTATTTTTTTTGCCAAATTTAAAGGTTAGTGGTGTAGCAATAGCAACACCAACCATATTTGCAACTTCTCCTACTGTAAAGAACAGGCCTGCATAGAAGAGAAATTCTAATCCAAATAGGCTGAGTTGTGTGTTTTCGGCAATCTCCGATGCAAAATAGAATGGAAATACAGCGTATCTGATGGCAACGAGGAAGTTGAAAAAGATTACACCACCTAACAGAATCCACCAAGGTTTGTTATGTATCAAGGCTTTGAAGTCGTTCTTTATACTAGTCTTTTGTATTGTTGGCTTAATTCGCTCTTTGGTCATTTTGAAAGTAAGGAAGAATAGCAGGCAGCAAATAACACCTACAACAATCATAGCTTTTTGCCAAGCATCAGGATCGTTTGTCAACTCACCTGTTGTACCTGCAAAGTAGTTGCAAAGTGGTTGCCATAGCAAGAATACAATAAAAGAACCAGTATATGCAAAGAACATTCGGTATGATGAAAAAACTGTCTTTTCATCGGTATCATCGGTCATTACTCCAAGCATTGAACCGTATGGTACATTTATAGCTGTATATACTGTCATCATTAGGATGTATGTTACAAACGCCCATACATTCTTGCCTGTTTCGCCATAGTTTGGGGTTGTAAACAGCAGTACGCCTGAGATGGCAAAGGGGATGGCTATCCATAACAGATAGGGGCGATACTTTCCCCATTTTGTATTTGTGCGGTCGGCAATGACACCCATCATCGGGTCAGACACAGCATCCCATATTCTTGTTACAAGAACCAATATTCCTGTTAAAACCAGGTCAAGTCCGAACACTTTTGCGTAGAATATTGGTAGAAATGTACTGAATACTTTCCAGAACATCGACGATGCCATGTCGCCGAATCCGTAACCGATTTTTTCTTTCAATGTAGCCATTTGTATTTTGTGTTATTTAATTGAATTTTGGGCAAATGTAACAAAAGTGTGCGTTAATGCCAATACCGGAATGTTTTTTTTGAGCCATAGAAACCGTAAAAACTGTTTTTTGTTTCTTTCCTGTAGTGCTAGCAAGCAAATGTCGGTCAAATCCAAAAAAAAGATGCCTTTTGCTATTTTTAATGAAAAAAAGTTTATTTTTGTGACATTGAATAGGTGTGTAAATACGCTTGTTGGCTTTTTATGTGAACTATTTATTTATTATATAATTTAAAATCAATTCATTATGTGGTTAACTAAATCTTCTGTGGGAAGAAAGGTAGTAATGAGTGTTTCGGGTGCAGCCCTTGTACTCTTCCTTCTTTTCCACATGTCAATGAACTTGGTTGCAATCATCAATGTGCATGGTTACAACGAAATTTGTGAGTTCTTGGGAGCTAACTGGTATGCACTCATCGGAACAGCTGGTCTTGCTGCTCTTGTTGTAGTACACTTTGTCTATGCTTTCATTCTTACAATCCAGAACAGAAAGGCTCGCGGTTCACAGCGCTATGCTGTTGCCGAAAGACCAAAGGGTGTATCTTGGGCATCACAGAACATGCTTGCTCTTGGTATCATTGTGGTTTTGGGTCTTGGTCTCCACCTTTTCAACTTTTGGGCAAAGATGCAGTTGCCCGAGGTACTTGAGAAGATGGATATGCCTGTAGAGGAGGTAACACTTGGTTTGGCAACAGATGGTTCTTACTACATTGCAAAGACATTCAGTTGCCCTGTTTATGTTGCTCTTTATGTTGTTTGGTTGGGTGCTTTGTGGTTCCACCTTACACACGGATTCTGGAGCGCAATGCAGACACTCGGATGGAACAACAAGGTATGGTTCTGCCGTTGGAAAGCTATCGGTAATGTAATCGTTACTTTGATTATTCTCGGTTTCTTGGCTGTGGTTGTTGCTGGTGCATTGGGGCTTGGCTCGCTTGGCGACATTGACTTGAAGGCCTACAGTGAAATAATTGAGTGTGCAAAATAATGCGCTATTTGAAATAAAATTTAAAACATACAATTATGGCTAAAATAAGTTCAATAAAAGTGGATTCTAAAATCCCTGAAGGCCCATTGGCTGAAAAGTGGACCAATTATAAGGCACATCAGAAATTGGTGAACCCTGCCAACAAGCGTAAGCTTGACATCATTGTTGTAGGTACTGGTCTTGCAGGTGCATCGGCTGCCGCATCACTTGGTGCAATGGGTTTCAATGTGCTTAACTTCTGTATCCAGGATTCTCCACGCCGCGCTCACTCAATTGCTGCGCAGGGTGGTATCAATGCTGCAAAGAACTATCAGAACGACGGCGACTCTGTTTACCGTCTTTTCTACGATACAATCAAGGGTGGTGACTACCGTGCACGCGAGGCTAACGTTCACCGTTTGGCCGAGGTTTCAGGTGCAATCATCGACCAGTGCGTAGCGCAGTGTGTTCCTTTCGCACGCGAGTACGGCGGTCTTTTGGCTAACCGTTCATTCGGTGGTGCTCAGGTATCGCGTACATTCTATGCCCGTGGTCAGACCGGTCAGCAGCTTCTTCTCGGTGCTTACTCAGCACTCAACTACCAGGTAAACCAGGGTACTGTAAAGGTTTACACCCGTTATGAGATGCTCGATGTTGTAATCATCGACGGCCGTGCACGCGGTATCATTGCACGTAACCTTGTAACAGGTAAGGTTGAGCGTTTTGCTGCTCACGCAGTGGTTATCGGTACCGGTGGTTATGGTAACGCTTACTTCCTTTCTACAAATGCTATGGGTAGCAACGGTTCTGCAGCTCTCCAGTGCTATCGCAAGGGTGCTTGGTTTGCAAACCCATGTTATGCACAGATTCACCCGACCTGCGTTCCTGTTCACGGTGACAAGCAGTCTAAGTTGACACTTATGTCTGAGTCACTCCGTAACGACGGCCGCATCTGGGTACCAAAGAAGTTGGAGGATGCAAAGGCTCTCCAGGCTGGCAAGAAGCATCCTAACGATATTCCTGATGAGGATCGTGACTTCTACTTGGAGCGTCGCTATCCAGCGTTCGGTAACCTCGTTCCACGTGATGTTGCATCACGTGCTGCAAAAGAGCGTTGCGATGCCGGCTATGGTGTAAACAACACCGGTCTTGCTGTGTTCCTCGACTTCAAGTACGCTATCCAGCGTTTGGGTGAGGATGTAGTTCGCCAGCGTTATGGTAACCTCTTCGATATGTACGAGGAGATCGCCGATACAAACCCATACAAGGAGCCAATGATGATCTTCCCTGCTATCCACTACACAATGGGTGGTATCTGGGTTGACTATGAGTTGCAGACATCAATCCCAGGTCTCTTCGCTATCGGTGAGGCTAACTTCAGCGACCATGGTGCAAACCGTCTTGGTGCTTCGGCTCTCATGCAGGGTCTTGCCGACGGTTACTTTGTTCTTCCTTATACAATCCAGAACTACCTCGCCGACCAGATTCAGGTTCCACGCTTCAGCACAGAAGCTCCTGAGTTCGTTGCTGCCGAGAAGGCTGTGAACGAGAAGATTGCCAAGTTGATGGCTATCAAGGGTACACGCAGTGTTGACTCTATCCACAAAGAACTTGGTCTCGTGATGTGGGACAATGTAGGTATGGCACGTACCAAGGAGTCTCTTGAGAAGGCTCTCAAGGAGATTGACCGCGTTGAGAAACTCTTCTGGAGCGAACTTCGTATCCCAGGTGAGGCTGATACTCTTAATATTGAGCTCGAGAAGGCTCTCCGCTTGCTCGACTTCATTGAGATTGGCCGCTTGATGGCATACGATGCTCTCAACCGTGAGGAGTCTTGTGGTGGTCACTTCCGCGAGGAGCACCAGACCGAAGAGGGTGAGGCTAAGCGCGACGATGAGAACTTCTCATATGTGGCTTGCTGGAAATATACCGGCCAGGGTCAGGAGCCGGAACTCATCAAGGAGGACCTCAACTATCAGTACATCAAGGTACAGCAGCGTAACTACAAAAACTAATCATTCCTAAATTTGTAAGCAATGGACAAAAATATAAGTTTTACATTGAAGGTATGGCGTCAGAGAGGTCCTAAGGCTAAAGGTGCTTTCGAGACCTATCAGATGAAGGATATTCCGGGCGATACCTCATTCCTCGAGATGCTTGATATTCTTAACGAGCAGTTGGTAAACGAGAATAAAGAACCGGTTGTGTTCGACCACGACTGCCGCGAGGGTATCTGCGGTATGTGTTCACTCTATGTTAACGGTCATCCTCATGGCCCAGCAACAGGTGCTACAACCTGTCAGCTCTATATGCGCCGATTCAAGGATGGTGACGTTATCACAGTTGAGCCATGGCGTTCAGCAGGTTTCCCTGTAATCCGTGACCTCATGGTTGACCGTACAGCGTTCGACAAGATCCAGCAGGCCGGTGGTTATGTATCAATCAACACTGGTGGTATGCCCGACGCTAATGCAATTCCCATTGGCAAGGATGTAGCCGAGGAGGCTATGGATGCCGCTGCATGTATCGGTTGCGGTGCTTGTGTTGCTGCTTGTAAGAACGGTTCAGCCATGTTGTTCGTTTCGGCAAAGGTTAGCCAGTTCGCATTGTTGCCACAGGGTAAGGTTGAGGCTGCAAAGCGTGTAAAGGCTATGGTTGCCAAGATGGACGAACTTGGTTTCGGTAACTGTACAAACACACGCGCTTGCGAGGCCGAGTGTCCAAAGTGTGTATCAATCAGCAATATCGCTCGTTTGAACCGTGAGTTCATCAAGGCAAAGTTGAAGGATTGATAATACCTTAGTATAAAATGTATGCGAGGTCGGCAGCTGCCGACCTCGCATTTTTCATAGTTGTTGTTTCTTATAACAGTTCTCCATCGGGGGTGATGTAGCGGGTAATCTCTATAATGCCCTTTTCGAGTTCAAACTCGTAATAGTTCGCATTCGGGCGTTCAACATAGTTTATATCCTCTATTACATAGTCCGGGTAACTGTTCTGCAATGTCTCCTTTACTATATCGGGAACTTCGCCTATTGTGACATCCCAGGTTGTGTATATCCAATCGTTGCTTCTCTTCTCAAAGTATGCTGTTTTCTTGCGTCCGTCATGAATGAATTCAACCTCGATTGTTCCAAGACCCTCACTCTCGGCCTGCAGGATATTTGCCCCTTCATATCTCTCTTCAATAAAGTTCTCTACAGTCCTGTTGAGTGCAACATTATGGTCATCCAAATCACATGCCACGAAAGCGAATACTGTAAACAGTAGTATTGATAGTTTTTTCATAATAGTTTTTCTTAGTTGTCATTTAATGTTGGAGTTGTTATAGTTTATCAGTCATCAATGTCGTAGATGTTGAAGTCTTTGTCGAACTTCAGTTCAAGACGGTTCGAGAGTTTTACCTCGTAATTGTAACGGTTGCGCTCGATTGAAATAATCTTCTCTCCTGCAAAGTTATCGCTGACATATTTCTTAATTGCATCAGGGATTATTGCTGCAGGAACCTCGCCGAACTGGCAGTCAACCTCTTCCCAAACTCCCTTGTCACTGAATTCAAGTCTTGCACCATTTACCAGTCTCACCTCATATGATTTCTTAAGGATGTCGCGCTCCTCTTTTGCGTATGAGAGGTCAACACCATTGAAGTGTTCGTTGATGAACTGTTGTGCCTGAGCCGGCAACTGGTTTTTGTTAATCACCTTGTCATTGTCAGCAGATGCTGAAAATACACCAATTGAAAAAATCGCAGCTAAAACCAAAATAATCTTTTTCATAATCGTAAATTTTAAAGTTAGTTATTGTTCTGTTTTCTGTAGTTTAACGTTTGCTGACATCGCGCTGTTCAAAAGCGTTGTCTGTTATTTACGATGCAAAGATTATAAGTGATTCTGAAATGAAGTTGAAATAAAAAGAAAAAACAGAAAAAATGCAAAAAAAAATACGGAAGGCATATTCTGCGCTTCCGTATCGGGGTGTTTCTATGTCCGTTGGAAAAACCTCCTGTAAAGCCACGACGTGAAGATGTATGTCAAGATACCGGTAACGGCACCTGCCAGCGCATCAATAAGATAATGTGCCTTGATATATACGGTTGCACAACATAGCAGCACAAAGAACGGCAACAGCCCAAAGAAGAGTTTCTTGCTGCCCCTGAGTGCGAGTATCATCATTACAATTGCTACTGCTACATGTGAACTGGGGAATGCTGCAGTAGGTCTTTCTCCTGCACGCTGTGCCATGTTTACAAGCTCTGTAAAGAACACTCCCTTTCCTTCCTGTGCAACTGAAATTTCCGGGTTTTGGTTGAAGTAATTCCCTATGTTTTCATATATGCCGCTACTTGCCGCCTCCTCACCAATGACAGGGATGTAGAATTGCGGTCCAGCAACCGGCAAGAATATATATATAATGTAGTGCAGGAAGAATGCAGTTATGATTATGAACGTGCAACGTTCAACCTCGGCGGGGCGTTTGAAAAAATAATAGAACGACAGGGTTGCAACCATTGGGAAATAGAGCCAATAGCCCATGTTGAACATCTCGCGCCAGAATGTTCCGCTAAGTATGTTCTCGAACTCCATTGCCGGCTGACAGCCGAAGAGGCCATACTCTGCCGATGCAAAGATGTGGTCAAGATTCGGGAATATGCGGTTGAATTCGAATGTATCGGGGTACCAATAGTTCAACAAAGACATTTGCAGAACAATGCGCAAAAGGATTGTAAACCTTGAAGGGAACTTTGTATATATATAAATGAGAGTAAAGGTTCCTACAAGGATGACGAAACGTCCTAATAACATACCTTGTGGATTGGCCAACCTGTTGAAGAATACAACAATAAGTATTGTTGTGAACAGATTGTAGAGTAACGCCAATTTTTCTACTGCGAGGAACCTGGTTTCGGCCTCCTTGCGTTTGAAGAGTTCTGAAATCATTTTTCGTTTTTTGTAAAAAATACTTTGCAAAGGTAACTAAAAAAACAATGACGGCAAAGGTGCTGTCATTGCATGATTGCAAACTGTTTAAAAATATTTAAAGGAGATAAATAAAAACAACTTCTAATTGAATTGTGCGGTTTTATTGTTAATTTAGCAACAATAAAATATTTGAATTATGTCAAAGAAAGGTTCAAAAGGAAAAGGGCGTCTGAACAAAGGTGCAGTAGTTGACATGCTTGTCGATTTTTTCAATCGCAATGACAGCCGCATTGTAAGTCCCAAGGAAATATTCAAGGAGCTTGGATTGACATCAACATCGGCAAGGACACTCTGTGTTCAGATACTTGATGATATGGTCTTCGACGGCTATCTGCTGGAGCCCGAGTTTAGGAAATACCGCCTGGCCGATAACTCTTCCATTCTCACCGGTACATTCTCGCGCAGCAAGGATGGCTATAACGAGTTCTACCCCGAGGATGGCAGCGAGCCCATACTCATAAGCGAGCGCAACTCGGCACATGCTCTCACTGATGATATTGTACGTGTGGCACTCTTTGCAAGACGCCGTGGGCGTGGACGCGAAGGCGAGGTTATTGAGATTGTAAAGCGCACGCACGATACCTTTGTAGGTGAATTGCAGGTAGAGAAGCATTATGCTTTCCTCATCACCGAGAACCGCATGATGCCCAATGACATCTTCATTCCAAAAGATCTGCTCAAAGGAGGCAAGAGCGGCGATAAGGCTGTTGTGAAACTCCTTGAGTGGCCGCTCGAGAGTAAGAATCCCGTGGGCAAGGTGCTCGATGTGCTTGGAAAGAGCGGTGACAATGATACCGAAATGAATGCCATACTTGCCGAGTATGGCCTGCCATATACCTATCCGGCTGCCGTTGAGCATGCTGCCGAGCAGCTCTCGCCCTACATCACTGCCGAGGAGATTGCCGCGCGAAAGGATTTCCGCGGTGTTACAACCCTTACCATTGACCCTGCCGATGCCAAGGACTTTGACGATGCACTCTCAATCCGTCCTGCAGGTGAGGGATTGTGGGAGGTGGGTGTCCACATTGCCGATGTGTCGCACTATGTTACCGAAGGCAGCGTGATAGACAAGGAGGCATTCAAGCGTGCCACATCAATATATCTTGTGGATCGCACCATTCCAATGCTTCCCGAGCGTCTTTGCAACGACCTTTGCTCGTTGCGTCCGCACGAGGACAAGCTTGCCTATTCGGTAATCTTTACCATGAACGAAAAGGCCGAGGTGAAGAAGTTCGACATTGCACGCACTGTCATCAACAGTGACCACCGTTTCTGTTACGACGAGGTACAGGAAATAATAGAGAAAGGCGAGGGACTGTACTATGATGAGATAAAGACACTGAACACACTTGCCCAGAAGATGCGCGAGAAACGCTTCCAGTCCGGTGCGATCGATTTCCAGCAGGCGCAGGTACACTTCCGCCTTGATGATAACGGAAAGCCGCTTTCGGTCTATTTCAGCGAGAGTAACGAGTCGCACCAACTTATTGAAGAGTTCATGTTGCTTGCCAACCGCACTGTGGCAGAAAAGATTGGCCGCAAGAGCCCCGAAACTCCATTGAAGACATTTGTCTATCGCATACACGACGAGCCAAATCCCGAGAAGATATCAATGCTCTCCAAGTTTGCAAGTAAGCTTGGTTACAAGATGAAGAGCAGTACCGGGCGAACGACATCGGCCGCAGCCCTCAATACGCTTTTGAAGGAGGTGCATGGCAGTAAGGAGCAGAATGTGATTGAGCAGATTTCGCTGCGTACAATGCAGAAGGCAAGGTACTCGACCGAGAATATCGGCCACTATGGCCTGGCATTCCGCTATTATACCCATTTCACTTCCCCCATACGCCGTTACCCCGACTTGCTTGTGCATCGCCTCTTGAACCGCTATCTTACACTTGGTGCACGCACTGTGAGCAAGCCAAAGTACGAGGATCTGTGCGAGCATTGTTCGGCGCAGGAGCAGGTGGCAGCAAATGCCGAGCGTGCAAGTATAAAGTACAAGCAGGTGGAGTTCATGAGCGAGCATATCGGCGAGGAATACGATGCCGTGATCAGCGGTGTCACAGAGTGGGGATTCTATGCCGAAATCAACGAGAACAAATGCGAGGGCATGGTACCTATGCGCACCCTGCAGGATGACTACTATGAGTTTGACGATGCCAACTACTGCATCATCGGGCGTCGACGCAAACGTAAGTTCACGATAGGTGACCCTGTGCGCATTCGTATAATGCGTGCGAACCTCGACCGTAAGCAGCTTGATTTTGAACTGGTGGACGAGTAATTTCAACTTCATTTCGAAATCGGGCGCGATATTTACCGAAACTAAACACAAAAAAGATGAAACTCCTGATAATAGAAGACGACAATTCTTTGCGTGAGATTATGCATCGCGCACTCACAGGTGAGGGGTATGTTGTTGAGGTTGCACCGACATATTTCGATGCCTGTGACAAGATTGCAGGCTACAGTTACGACTGCATTCTGCTTGATATAATGTTGCCCGATGGCAATGGCCTGCGTCTTCTTGAGCAGATAAAGGCGCTCGACAAGGATGACAGGGTAATCATAATATCGGCACGCGACTCGCTCGACGATAAGATTGAGGGGCTTGACTTGGGTGCCGATGACTACCTGCCTAAACCATTTTATATGGCTGAGCTCTCGGCACGCATCAAAAGTGTCATGCGTCGTGGTGCCGGAGCTGTGAACAAGAAGATGACAGCCGGAAATATTGCTCTTGACCTGCAAAGCCGTCTGGTGACGATAGATGACAAGCCGGTTGCCCTTCTTAAAAAGGAGTTCGACATACTGCTGTATTTCATGCAGCGTCCAAACCACATAATAGACAAGGCTGTACTTGCCGAATCTGTCTGGGGCGACCACATCGACATGGCCGACAATTTCCAGTTTGTATATGCACAGATAAAGAACCTGCGCAAGAAGCTTGCCGATGCCGGTGCTTCGCAGAACATCAAGGCTGTATATGGCTTCGGCTATAAATTCACGGAGGCGGAGCTATGAAACTGATATACAAGGTAACCATAAGGCTTGCATTGGTCATTCTGCCCGTACTCTTGCTATGGGCAACGGTCTTCTATTTCGCAATGGTCAACGAGGTGAACGATGAGACCGACGACAGTCTCGAGGATTATGCCGAGATGATTGCGCAGCGAGTCGTTACCGGCGAAAAACTGCCCACACCGGGCGATGGCAGCAATAATACATACGCAATCGAACTGTTGCCGACGACAGAAACCTACAGCGATTCAAAAAGCTATGACGACCGCGAAGTCTATCTACCACAAAAGGGAGAGACCGAGCCGGCTCGTGTGCTCACAATGATATTCCATGATGATGATGGCCTGGCCTACAGGCTTGTGGTTTCAATCCCCACATTTGAACGCGAAGATGTCATAGAGGCCATACTGATACACCTGGTAATTATCTATGTGGTGTTGGTGTTTACAATACTTGCAGTCACGATACTTGTCTTCAGGTTCAGCATGAAACCTCTTTATTCCCTGCTCAAGTGGCTCGACGGTTACCGGCCCGGCAATGGCACAGCCGGTTTCCCCGACGAGGATTCCGTGCTGGAGTTCCGCAAGCTCACCAGTGCTGCCCGTGAAACCATAGAGCGTGCCGAGAATCATCTTGAACGCCAAAAGCAGTTCATCGGCAATGCCTCGCACGAACTGCAGACACCGCTTGCCGTGCTCGGTAACCGCATAGAGTGGATGATGGACAACACCACGCTCACCGAGGAGCAGTTTGCTGAACTGTCAAAGATGCGCCAGTCAATACACCGACTCACACGCCTTAACCGCACGCTTCTGCTGTTGTCAAAGATTGATAGCGGTCACTTCCTTGACAGGTCGCCTGTTGACATTGTGGCAATAATTGAGAATGAACTCGAGGTCTATAAGGAGATATATGCCGACAAGGACATCAGGTGTAGTGTAAAAATGCCACGATACTTTGTTGTGGAGATGGACGAGATGCTTGCAACTACAATGGTAAGTAACCTTCTCAAGAATGCCTTTGTGCATTCGCAGAGCGGCGGTATGGTGGAGGTGGTTATTTCTCATGGTCTCCTTTCCGTTTCAAACAATGGCGATGAGGCTCTTGACGAGACAAGGCTCTTCGACCGCTTCTACACAAGCGGTAAGAGTGGCTCTACCGGCCTTGGACTGGCACTTGTGAAGTCTATATCGGATTATTACGATTTTGCCCTCAATTACGGTTTTAGAGACGGTATACACTGTTTTAGTGTAGGATTAAAGAAATAATAGATAAATGGGCTCACCAGCAAACTTGAAGTGCCGATAAATGTAGTCAAATTGTAGCCAAAATCAGGACCGAGAGCAAAAGAAAATCTCCTAAATCGTTGTTCTGTAACAATCTAGGAGATTTTTTCTGCGGTGCGTACGGGACTCGAACCCGTGACCCCATGCGTGACAGGCATGTATTCTAACCAACTGAACTAACGCACCAATATTCCAAAGTTTTCTGCTTTGTTTGTGTCTCAAAGCGAGTGCAAAGGTAGGGCTTTTTTTTGAACCTACAAACTTTTTGCGGTTTTTTTTCAAGAAAATGTGATTTTTTTTGCTTTTTGCGTCCAAAATCCCACTATTCTGCGATTTTTTGCATCAAAAATACATCGTTATAGCCGTTTTCGTTCCGTTGCCATTGACGGAGTAATGCGCTTTTTTCAAAGCCGTTTTTCTCAAAAAGTGTAATACTTTCATTGTTCCATTGGGGAACATATGCATAGAGTTGGTGTATGTGGAGTTTCTTGAATGCGTATTCGCACAACAGCTGCATGGTTTCTGTTGCAATGCCTTTGCCACGGTGTCGGCCAAGAAGCCCTATGCATACCTCGGCACGGCTGTTCAATGGGTCATATTCGGCAAGGTCAATCATGCCGGCGGCTTCTCCACCAGCAAGCTCAATGACAAAACGCGCCTGATGCTCGCTGAAGAGGTCCTGGCGGCTTTGTTCAAGGTAGGCGCGCAGTGTGTAGCGGGAATAGGGGAGTGTGGCGTTGCCGACGCTCCACAGCGTTGTGTCGTTCTCCATTGCATACATAAGCTCCAGATCCTCGGGTTCGGGTGAGCGCAATGTAATCCTGTCGTTTTTCAGCCAAGTTCCGTTCATTTCTCCTGTGCTGTCTGTCCATAATCAAAGACTGCGTCTTCGGTTATGAGTTTCTTTGTTCTTGTGGAATATGTTGCCAGGCGCAACCTCTTGCCGCCTGTGTTGTGCAGTAGCTCAAGGATTGTGCTGTAGCTGTATGCGTCGGTGTCATATACCACAGTGTTGCATCCTGTGGTGTCAATTCCCTTGCTCAGGTGTCCCTGTGGCATTGTTGTCTCATTGCCTTCAAAGAACTTGTGGTTGCCGTTCTTCTGTTTCTCGCGCAGTATGCTTCCCACCTCGTCTATTGTACCGGCATTGCCTATTACAACGCAGTTTATCGGTGGCAGTTCCTGTATCTTGCGGTGGCAGAACTGGTTGCCTATGTATGCAAGTATGGCCCTGCTCCAGATTGCCATGTTTATCGGCAGGCTCACCAGGAATGAGTAGTGTGAGTAGTGCTTCTTGAAGAAGAGCTGCATTGCACGGTAAAAGGTGTGTACATACCTGTATGAGCTCTTGTTTGTGCTCTCGCCTTTATAGTGCAGTATCTTGAGCGGCAGGAAGTAGTTGGTGTAGCCCTGCTTCAGTATGCGGTATGAAAGGTCGATGTCCTCGCCATACATGAAGAAATCCTCATCGAGCGCACCGGTCTCTTTTATTGTGCTGTGGCGCAGCATCATGTATGCTCCTGATATTATCTCAATGGGGTTCTCCTCGTTCTTGTCGAGGTATTGCATATAATAGCGTCCGAATGTGCGTGATTTTGGGAACAGTTTTGAGAGTCCCGACATCTTGCAGAATGCTACGAATGGCGTGGGCAGTGCACGGCGCGATTCGGGTGCGAAGGAGCCGTCAGTACGCAGCATATATACGCCACATGCACCGGCATCGGCATGTGCGTCCATGAACGATATACAGCCTTCTATAGCTTCCTTTGTGACAATGGTGTCGGGGTTGAGCATGAGCAGGTACTCGCCTTTTGCCTGTGCAAATGCAATGTTGTTTCCCTTGGAGAAACCGTTATTCTCCTTACATGCCATCCATTTGACATTGGGGAAACGTGCTGTAATGTATTCGGTTGATGCGTCGGTCGATGCATTGTCGATAACAATAACCTCGTGGCTGATGCCTTCAGCGGCCTGCTCAAGCGAATTAAGGCACTGCTCGAGGAAATATTTTACATTGTAGTTGACTATGATTACCGACAGCTTCATGCTCTGTTATTTTGTATTGTCCTTGTCCAGGTATTCGTTGAGAACCTGTTCCGTAGGGTAGCTGTAAATGAGCGCGCCAAGGCTTACGATGGCGCAGTACATTGCTCCGTCATATTCTACACCATAATAGACGAAGATATTGATGATCAAGGCTATGAAAAGCAGGAACATGCGCATTATGCTCTTCTTGCTGTAGAGTTTCAGTTTGGCAATATTGTCGAGCCCTGATGCCTTGTTCATTGAGCGGCTGAACCATTTGAGTGCCAACGGTACAATTGCAATGGTGACCATGATTGTCGATACCTCAACATAATATTTGTCCTGTTCGTTCAGGTTTGAAGCCAAAACTCCTTTGGCAAGATAGCCTGTTTCAAATGCGGCAATGGCTATTATTACCGAGAATATTGATGTGATGAAGTTGAATCTTAATGATTTGAGTACATTATCCTTGTTCATGGCATTAGAATGTTTTGCCGGTGAATGGCCGGCGGTTAATTATTGAACTGCCGAGGGTAACCTCGTCGGTGTATTCAAGTTCATCACCGACCGAAATGCCTCGTGCGATTACCGATAGCTTTACATCATACTGTTGCAGTTTGCGGTAGATGTAGAAGTTTGTGGTGTCGCCCTCCATTGTTGAACTGAGTGCGAGTATGATCTCCTTTACCTCTCCTGTTGCAACGCGTTCGATGAGGCTGTTTATCTGCAGGTCGCTTGGCGAGACGCCGTCCATTGGCGATATTACGCCGCCAAGCACGTGATAAACACCCCTGAACTGCATGGTGTTTTCTACAGCCATTACATCCTGTATGTTTTCCACCACGCATATAATGCTGTGGTCGCGCAATGGGTTGGCGCAGATGGGGCATATATCAGTATCTGATATACTGTGGCACTCCTTGCAGTATTTAGCCTCGCGTTTAAGTGTTATGATTGCCGAAGAAAACCCTTCAACCTCCTCCTCTTTCTTGCGCAACAAATGGAGCACAAGGCGTGTCGCCGTCTTGCGCCCGATGCCCGGCAGTTTGGAGAACTCCTTTACTGCCCGTTCCAAAAGTGCTGATGGGTATTCCTGATTCATCTGTTCTTGTCTTGCATAATAGCGGTGCGAAGATAGTCAAAAAAACGCCATTGTGCAAATGAGTGCCGTCACTGTTATTTTATATCAACAGTAATCTCTGCCGGGAACACTCGCTCCGGGTCAAAATACTCGGCACAGCTCTCGACCATGGACTTCATGCTTGGAGTAACAATACCGTTGAAAGCCTCGTTGCCGTTTACAATGACCTTGACGGGTCTTGTAAAGTCGAATAGCTTCTCGCTCAGGTATATTGTCACATTGCCCTTGGTCGCAGGCGCATAGCTCTTTGAGAAGAACATGGGGATGTTGTATATGAGCTGTGTGGTTGTGTATGTCACATTCTGCACCGTGAGGGTTACGGTGTTGTCGGCGATGCTCACCTCGTAGCAGCTACGCTCCTCGTCGTTGTTGCGCGATGTCTCGTTAACCTTCAGGTTGTAGAAACCTGTGCGGTGGCGGCCGTACATGTCATAATCCTCCCAGTAGAAATAAGAGGGGTGGGCATTTCGGCTGTGCTGCTTGAGCCATGGAGTGGTCTTCTCATAGTTGATGCTGTGTCCCATGTTGGGAATAAGTTCGATGAAATGATTGTACAGGCCGGGGTGCATCTTTGCAAGGCTGTCAATTGTGAGTGCTGCATTGTAGGTCATTGCATTGCGAGCAAAACCATAGTCCTGCTCACCGGTGCGCAGCGAGAAGGCAATGTTGGCAAGGTTCTCCATCGGGGCATTCTTCAGTGGCTCGCCACCAGCCATAGGACCTGCTCCTGCAAGGTAGTCGGCATAGAACGATGCAAGGCGCTGGCTGCCATAGCCACCTTCGGAGATTCCATAGAAATAGATTCTGTTGGCATCGATGTTCTCATTGACGAAGGCAAGGCGCAGGAGTTTCTCCCAAGCCCACTGTTTGCTCTGTATGGCCCAGCGGTAGAGTTCGCCATATCCGTTAGGTATTTGCGGAATGAAATGTAGCGACGGTGCATCGTCATAGCTGCTGCAAAGGCGTATTCCGGCTTCCCACTCTCGGTTCTTCTCGCCCGAACCGTGCATATATAGGAAAAGCGGATAGCCATTTTGTGGCTGTTCGCCCTTTCTTATGAAATAATAGGGCATGACGGCATGCTCCTCGAGCTGTTCGGGGAGTTCCCAGTAGCCCGTGTCGCGCGGTTCATCGGTGGCGAACGGTGCAATCAACTTCTCCTCGTCGAGTGCATTTACAGCGTTGCTCCAGCACTCCCACACAGCCTTTCGTGCAGCGTCAATATCGTTGGCATTTATCTTGTCGGTTCCTTTGTAATCAGCCTTTTCACCCTTGAGCACCTTTGAGAAGTATGTGTTGATTTTCTTTGTCTTGCTCTTGGATACACTCTTTGCATTGCAGTTGCTTGCACCGGCAACAAATGCCGCAATGGCGATGAACGCCGTTACCATTATTCTTTTCATCGTGTCTAATATTTTGTGCGAAAATAACCTTTAGCGTGCAATCAAGCAATTTTTTAGTAGTATAAATGCACAGACGGACAGGTTTTGTGCCTGCCCGTCTGTTTCAATAGTTTCAAGTATGGTTATTTTATAAAGATTTTGCTTGCTGTGGTTGTGCCGGCGTGCTGCACTGTTACGATGTACAGTCCCTTTGCAATTGTAATTGTGTTGTCTGTGCCGTGGTAAACCTCGCGGCCATCGGTGCTATAGACGGTTGTTACAGCATCCTCTGTCAATACCTTTATACACTTGTCTCCGGCACAAACAGTTGTCGCCGACTCTCTGTCAATGCTCTCTATTGATGTTTCATCGCACACCCAGAAATAGCCGTTGCCGGGGAATGTAAGCGTGTTGTTTGAAATGTCGCCTATTTTCTTTTTGTTGGCATCATTGTAAGTCATGGCCAATCTGTATTTATTGAGTGCAATGGTTGATTTTGTGTTGCAGTCAAGTGTAAACTCTGTTGTTTCTCCTTTTTTAAGTGATACTGCAACAAATTCACTTCTGACATTGTAGCTCAAGCCGTGTGCAATGTTAACTCTTATATATCCGTCAAAATCTCCATTCATGCATCCCAATGTCACTTTGGCTTTGAATGTGTTGCCCTGCAGGACATCCCGGCCGTCATTTATGACCATAATGTCGCTTACATACGGAATTGGAGCCGATGTGGCGCTGATGTTCATTGTGCAGGTTGCCGCAGATTGTTTTATAGCCTCCCAACCGTTTTTGCCTAATTTGCAAATTATAACATTGTAGCTGCCCGGCTTTATGACAGGGAAGTAGTCGTTATTTGAGAGTTTTATCTCCATGCTCTCGCCCTTTCCAATGTTTTTGAAATCTTCTTTGGCAACAACATGGCGATTTCCGTTCTCCTTGTTTTCAAGTACAATGCCAAGACCTCCTGTGAAGTTGTCGTCGCTGCTTGAGATGTTTTTTACAGTGGCTGTAATCTCGGCTTTTTCGCCCCAGGTTATTGATTTTGCACTCAAAGCTGTGGTTGAGAGTACAAGGCCGTCGGGCAATGGGCTTATATCTATGTCATTGCTTCGTCCGGCAATATCCTGCAGTGTCGCCTTGTCTACATCCATAGATCTGTCGGTATATTGGTTTTTAATGTTATACTTGAACGAGATGAAATATTTTCCGTTGTCGGGGAACATGTATGAGGTGCTGAAACTTGCAAGGATGTCCCTGTCGTCGTATACCTGAATCAGCACAGCCTCAGATGTGAGTTGTGTGCTGCTGTAGGTGTTGTCACTTTGCAATTTGTTTATCACTGGGACAATAAGGACTGTTGCGCTCTTGCCGTTGTTTGTCCTGAATTCGGCATCAAAAGCCAATCTGTCACCATTCATCTGGGGTGTGGTGTGGTACTTGAAGTCGGTTACTTCAACTTCCGGGAGTTCCTTGCGCAGGGTTACGGAATTGTCGCCAACCTCCAGTATCAAGCCATTGTCGGCGCCACGGGCTACATAAATGTTCTCGCCATTGTCGTCCGAATAGCAAACCTTGATCTTGTATATTCCTTTTTCAAGGTAATCCTCGTCCTGTTGGTTTTTGCTTACACTGAAATAGATGTAATATCCTAAACCTCCGTTGAAAGGTGTAACTTGCGGGTCGCCAATTTGTGAAACGTAACTTTTGCCGTCTTTTTCTGCACTGATATACATTGTCATGTTGATGTTTGAGTGTGACCAGTTGAGCAGGCCTGCTTCAAACCTTGTTGTTGCCACTCCGTTTTTGTCATATTTTACAGTCTGCTCAAGCAGAGTGGCTGGATTTTCGCTTGCTGTAGCATCCACAACATCCATTATGTATACAACCGGAGTGCCTGCGGTGTCGGGTTCGTCTTTTCCGCGTGGATGTATGTATGCAACCACTGCTTGTGAAACGTTGTAACGGCCATCTCCACCTCCTATTCCGGTTCCTTCGGGCGACATGTAGGTCATGTCGAAATAGCCGTTGAATGCCCCGCTCCATCCCCAGTCGATGTGCAAAAGGTCATTCTCGTCGATACCGTCACATACGAATGCATGTCCGCTACTGTAGGACTGGCTGTGTCCTGTATAAAGCAAGGGTTGGCGTGCTTCGAGGTTCTCCCTGATGATAGAGATGTACTCCTCCTCGGTGTACTCGCTACGGTTAACAACTGTGGCATCGGGCGAGTAGTCGAATGTGTTCACAAGGGCATATGATGCGTATACAGCACTACTTCCTGTGCCGCTTGGATCGTAACTGCTTTGGATGGCCTTACCCACATCGACCATAAGTAGAGCCACGGCTTTGGCCTCCTCATCGGTGTAACTATCGCGATAGTTGGGCAGCATTTTGTCCCAGCTGTATATGTGAGAAGAAGTGTTGATATACTCCTCCTTGCCGCTGATGTTGTTTTGCCAGGTAATGTTGGCCGATGGTTTCCTTGGCCACTCGTGGAACTTCATTATCTGTGCCATGGCAGTCGCTGTACAGCCTGTTGGTGTCTTCTGGCCATTGACCTCGGGGCACATGTTGTTGTATGGTGCCGACTGGTCCCAGGTTGTCTGCAACATTGGGGCAACTGCTCTCTTGCCTGTTTTCGTGGCTCTTTGTGCCGGTGTGGCCTTTCCTGCGCGCACATCATCGACATACATGCTGTATTCGTTGAGCCATTCAACGAGTGCTGCCGGCATTTCGCTGTTTTCGTCTGTATATTCGGTTGAATAACCCACAATTGGAGCAAGTGCATCGTCGCCAGATACAATGATGAATCCCTGATTGCTCCCGTGTGTGTAGATGTAGTATTGGGGATTGCTCTCCTTGATGTTGATTCTGCTTCCGGCCTTTGCCATTTTGCTAGGAGACTGCAATATCAGATGCTCTGCTTGGGTATGCTGGAATTTGGAATTCCAGAAGTTTATTGCTATCTCGCCGGCCTTTTCGGGGTCGATAGGGTTTGCAAAAACCGTGATTGTCAATGATAGTGACAATAGTAAAAGTGCTGTAAATCTTTTCATTTTTCTGTCGTTTAGGTAGTCATAGGTCGCAAAAGTAGGATTTATGGTTTATGTTTCCAAGTTTTTGTAAACATTTTGTATGTTTTTGTTGAGATTGCCGCATCGGATGGCTCTTTTTTGAGATATTTTGTTAATCAACCTGTCTTTTTTAACAATTTGTTGCGATTGTACCGTTTTTCTTGTATTTGTAATTTTGCAGCCGTAAAAAATAAAAAAGGATAAAATTATATATGAAAAGAACATTTACAACATTTTTGCTTTCTCTCTGCGCCATGTTGCTGTTTGCAAGCGACCCGGTTGTCATTAAGGAGGGAAACAGAATTATGGGTCACATTATTGAGGATGTGACCGAGGAGAATATTGCCTTTGCAGCTGTGCTTATAGTTGAAACCGGTGATGGAACAACCAGTAACGAGGAGGGACAGTTCTCGTTTACTAACCTTGCGCCTGGTAAATATACCTTGCGTGCAACAGCGATGGGATATGAGACAATGACCAAGGAGGTTGTCGTGAGTAAGGACTATACAGCTGTGGTACATTTTAAACTGAAGAGTGACAATTTCGTGATTGACGAGGTGGTTGTGTCGGCTAACCGTAACGAAATCAGCCGCAAAGATGCGCCGGTTGTGGTGTCGGTGGCTGCATTGCCACTATTTGAGGCAGTGAACTCGGTCGATTTAGCAAAGAGTCTTAACTATGTTACGGGATTGCGTGTCGAGAACAATTGCCAGAACTGCGGTTTCCCACAGGTGCGCATAAATGGTCTCGAAGGTCCATATTCACAGGTGCTCATTAACAGCCGCCCGGTAGTGAGTGCTTTAAGCGGTGTGTATGGCCTTGAACAGATACCTGTGAACATGATTGAGCGTGTGGAGGTTGTACGTGGCGGAGGCTCGGCGCTTTTTGGTGCAAATGCGGTGGGTGGAACGGTAAATATCATTACCAAAGATCCGGTAAGCAACTCTTTCTCAGTGACAAGTAATTTCGCAGGCTATGGCGGACGTTCATGGGAACAAAGCGTGGGTGCAAATGTGTCGCTCGTCTCGCCCGATAATAAATACGGTATGGCTGTATATGCCAACTACCGCAACCGTAATCCATATGACCACGACGGTGACGGTTTCTCAGAGCTTGGAAAGCTGAGCATGAATACCTTTGGTATGCGTACATATTACCGTCCATCATACAACGGACGTCTGAGTTTGGAATACCACACAACTAACGAGTTGCGTCGTGGAGGCAACAAGTTTGACCTGCAGCCGCATGAAAGTGACATTACGGAGCAGACAAAACATATAATCAATAGCGGTGGTGTGTCGTACGACCATGGGTGGGATGGTTACAAACATAAGCTCTCTGTGTTTGCATCGTTGCAGCATATTGACCGCGACAGCTATTATGGCGCGCAGCGCGACCCTAATGCATATGGCAAGACCGACGATCTCACTTGGGTTTCCGGTGCCACATATACTTGGCAGATAGGCAAACTGCTCTTTTCACCGGCAACATTCATGAGTGGTGTGGAGTATCAGGAGAACCGCCTACACGATATAATGACCGGCTACGACCGCGATATGCGCCAGGATGTGCGCATAGGTAGCGCCTTCGTGCAGAACGAGTGGAACGCCCGCTATTTCTCGCTGTTGTTGGGATTGCGAATGGACAAACATAATCTAATTGAAAAGCCAATCTTCAGTCCACGTGTGAATTTCCTTTACAAGCCGCTAAAGAATTTACAGGCACGTCTTACCTATTCGACTGGTTTTCGTGCTCCACAGGCATATGACGAGGACTTGCACGTGACAGCCGTTGGTGGCGAGGGTGTGCAGATTGAACTTGCCGATGGTCTCAAGGAGGAGCGCTCCAATAGCTTCAGTGGTTCTGTAGATTGGACAACTACATTCGGGCACTGGCAGGCCAATGTGCTTGTTGAGGGATTCTACACAGGATTGAACAATGTGTTCGTGCTTGAGGATGTGGGTGTAAATGACCAAGGGCATGCCATCAAGGAGCGTCGTAACGGTGCCGGCGCACGTGTGTATGGTGCAAACATCGATGCAAGGATTGCGCATGGAAAAGAGTTTTCTTTGCAAATGGGCTTCACGGCACAGCGTAGCCGCTACAAACAGCCTGAGGCGTGGACCGAGGTGGATGGCGTTGCGCTCACCACAAAGCGCATGATGCGTACCCCCGATTATTATGGCTACTTTACGATAATGTCGTCACCCGTGAAGAAACTGGATCTTTCACTCTCGGGAACATATACCGGTTCTATGATTGTTCCGCACTATGCCGGTTACATTGAGAGCGACCGTATGGAAACAACTCCCGATTTCTTCGACCTCAACTTCAAGGTGGGCTATACATTCATTCTTCATGATCATATCAACCTGCAGCTCAATGCCGGTGTGCAGAATATCTTCAACAGTTTCCAACGAGATCTTGATAAGGGTGAGTTCCGTGATTCGGGTTACTTCTATGGACCTACACAGCCAAGGACTTATTTTGTGGGAATTAAAATAACCCACTAAAAAAAGAGGATGAGACAAAAGTTATTTAGCAAAGAGAACACCCTCTGCCAGAGTGTATCCTGACAGGGGGCGCTTGTTCTAAAAGTGGGCTTTGGGGGCACCTCTCAGTAACTCATGAATTCATAAATTACATGTCAATTACAACAGTCTCTCCTTTTCCCAGCGAGACCTGTACATTGATTATGCGTTGGTTGCTGCTGCCACGGAAGTGTAGCTCCTCGTCTTTCAGGGCTTCGATAAAGCGGCCATCAACAAGCACGTCTATCTGTTCCAGCAGTGCCTTCTGTGCAGGCATCCTCAACAAATCCTCGAAGAGGTATCCGGTGTAGCACCAGATGTTCTTGTTGCTATGTCGCTTGATGGCCTTGGCAAGTTCTGTAAATCCCAATGGTTGGAACATTGGGTCGCCACCCGAGAAGGTGACATCGGCAAAGGGGTCATCAAGAATAACTTTCAGTATCTCCTCAATTTCAACCGGGTGTCCGTTGTCAATATTCCATGACTGTGGGTTGTGGCAACCGGGGCAGTGGTGAGGACAACCCGAAGAATAGACCGAGGTGCGAAACCCCGGTCCATCTACTGTTGTATCTTCCACTATCTCAAGAATGGAGATTGTTGCCATATCTTTATTGAATAAAAGCCCTATTTTGTTTTTTGTGATTCCTCACATAAAGTTCGGAATAACAACACTTGTAGTTAAGGGCATTGTTGTTTTACTCGTGTATTACGCGGTCGTTAAGTTCCGATAGCTTTGCCTTGTTCCAACGGTCGGTAGTTCCTACAAGGTAACCGGTGATGCGCTGCAGTTTGTCAAGGTTCTTGCTGCCACACTTTGGACACTCCTCAAGGTTCTTTGTCGAGTTCTCGAAACCGCAGTCGAGACAACGGTTGCGGTTGTGATTCACGGAGCCGTAACCGATGTTGTACTGATCCATCATGTCAACCACCTTCATGATAGCTTCGGGGTTGTGTGTTGCGTCGCCGTCAATCTCGACATAGAAGATGTGGCCACCACCAGTAAGTGCGTGGTAAGGCGCTTCAACCTCGGCCTTGTGGCGTGCGCTGCACTTATAATATACAGGTACATGGTTACTGTTGGTGTAGTAGTCGCGGTCTGTAATGCCCGGGAGAACACCAAAGCGCTTGCGGTCGCCACGTGTAAAGCGTCCTGAGAGGCCCTCGGCAGGCGTTGCAAGGATGCTGTAGTTGTGCTGGTACTGCTCGGCGAAATCGTTAGCACGGTCACGCATATAAGTAACGATGCGTACACCAAGTTCCTGTGCTTCCTCGCTCTCGCCGTGATGCTTGCCAATCAATGCTACAAGACACTCGGCAAGGCCAATGAAACCAATACCCAATGTGCCCTGGTTGATTACTGGTGCAATTGTGCCGTTTGGCTTGAGGTTCTCGCTACCAACCCAAAGTGCCGACATGAGCAACGGGAACTGCTTAGCAAAAGCTGTCTTCTGGAACTCCATACGCTCGTGCAACTGACGTGCTGTGATGTCGAGCAGGCCGTCGAGTTTTGCAAAGAACATAGAGATTCTCTCCTCCTTGTTTGCAATATCCATACATTCGATAGCCAAACGTACGATGTTGATTGTTGAGAATGAGAGGTTTCCGCGACCTACAGATGTCTTGGGGCCGAAACGGTTCTCGAACACGCGTGTACGGCAACCCATTGTAGCAACCTCGTGCATGTAGCGTTTGGGGTCGTCGGCTCTCCACTCTTCGCTCTGGTTGAATGTAGCGTCAAGGTTAAGGAAGTTAGGGAAAAAACGGCGTGCTGTAACCTTGCAGGCAAGCTGGTAAAGGTCGTAGTTGCGGTCATCGGGCAAGTAGCTTACACCGCGTTTCTTCTTCCATATCTGAATTGGGAATATTGCTGTCTCGCCATTACCCACACCACGGTATGTGCTGTTGAGTAATTCGCGGATGATGCAACGGCCTTCGGCCGATGTATCTGTACCATAGTTGATAGAACTGAATACAACCTGGTTGCCACCGCGTGAGTGGATTGTGTTCATATTGTGGATAAATGCCTCCATTGCCTGATGTACACGGGCAACAGTCTTGTTCATCGCGTGTTGCAAAATACGTTCGTCTCCACTGAGGAAATCAAGTGGCTGGATGATGTAGTCCTCGACCTCCTTGTTGTAGAGGTGTGAGTAATTGGCACCTGTGAGTTCCTCAATGGCCTTTAACTCTTCGATGAAGCTTGTGCGTACGTATGGCGCGAGGTAGAAGTCGAAAGCCGGGATAGCCTGACCGCCGTGCATCTCGTTCTGTGCAGTCTCCATTGATATGCAGGCAATGATACTTGCTGTCTCAATGCGCTTGGCTGGGCGTGACTCACCGTGACCGGCGTTGAAACCGTTCAGCAGAATGTTGTCGAGCGGATGCTGGCAACAGGTGAGGCTCTTGGTCGGGTAGTAGTCCTTGTCGTGGATGTGCAGGTAGTTGTTGTGTACTGCATCTACGACGCTCTCGCTCAACAAGAAGTCGTCAACGAAAGGCTTTGTGGTCTCGCTCGCGAATTTCATCATCATTCCGGCCGGAGTGTCGGCGTTCATGTTGGCGTTCTCGCGGGTTACATCGTTCGACTGGATGTTGATAATCTCCTGGAACATGTCCCTTGTCTTCGCCTTGCGGGCAATGCGACGCTGGTTGCGGTATGCAATGTACTTTTGAGCTACATCCTTGCGGCTACTCTTCATGAGCTCCAATTCAACCATGTCCTGAATGTCCTCAACCGTCATTTGCGCATCTCCCTTGAAAGAGATGTGGTCTGTAATCTGGCGGATAAGTGACATGTCCTCACCCTTGTCGGTGTGGAGCATGGCCTTACGGATAGCTGTGATAATCTTTTCTTCATTAAAGCCGACGATGCGCCCGTCGCGCTTAACAACAGTCTGAATCATATTTTGACAAGTTCTATAAATTACGAATTGAAAATACCCTTAAATTGGCATGTTGAATATGTCTCAACCTAATTTTTAGAACCAGCCAATATTAAAGGATTTTTGTTTCCAAATAGAATAGTGCAAATATAATTATTTCATGCAAATTACAGTGTTAAAAACAAACGGAATTTATCAACAATGAAAAAAAATATTGTTGGTGTATGCAGGACATATTTCTAATGATTTTTTTCATTAAAACGGCGCGGTATTTTTGTGTTGTTGGAACTTTTTGCTACATTGCAGGCGGAAATACTCTATTGTTAATCTAAAAGCCTTTTGCTATGACTGTGTGGATTGTAATAATTGGAGTTCTTGTTCTTGCCTTTGTCGCAAAGGCAATAGTAAAGCTTTATCGCAGGAAAAGCAATGCCGGGTATCACCCCGACATTTCCACAAGGAAACGCTTGAAACGTTTTGTAAACCGTTTCAAGCATCTTGAAGGGATTGGAGATTAAAGTCTAAATGTATAGGCTTTTTGTTAAAGTGTGTTAACAAATATTATATCTTGGTTCAAATGTTATACATTTGTGGTGGTTTTTGAACTCACTATGTCAAAAACCGATTGTCTAACTTATATAATTAAGGAGTATGATTAAAAGTAGGATATGTGAACTGCTTGGGATAAAATATCCCATCTTTCAGGGTGGTATGGCATGGGTGGCCGACGCGTCACTAGCTGCAGCGGTTTCCAACGCCGGTGGTTTAGGTCTCATCTCTGCCATCAATGCCGGAACCGAGGCTGTGAGGACAGAGATTCGCAAATGCAAGGAGTTGACCGACAAACCTTTTGGTGTGAATATCATGTTGCAGGCACCAAATGCAGCAGAGATTGCCGAAATGATCGTTGAAGAGGGTGTCAAGATTGTGACGACAGGTGCCGGTTCACCTGCAAAATATCTGCCAATGTGGAAAGAACATGGCATTAAGGTTATTCCAGTGATTGCTTGCGTTGCCCACGCTGTAAAGATGCAGGCTGCCGGTGTTGATGCAATTGTTGCCGAGGGCGCCGAGTCGGGTGGTCACGTTGGTGAGTTGCACACAATGCCACTTATCCCTCAGATAGTCGATGCTGTAGATATTCCTGTTGTTGCAGCCGGCGGTATATGCGATGGCCGTGGTGCTGCAGCCGCGTTCATGCTTGGTGCCGATGCCGTGCAGGTGGGTACCCGTTTCATTACAGCAACAGAGTGTAACGCGCATGAGAATTATAAGGAGAAGCTTGTCAGTGCTACCGACATATCTACAATCGTTACCGGCAAGTCTCAGGGACATCCGGTTCGTTCATTGAAGACGCCATTCTCACGCACTTTTGCCAAGATGGAGGCCGACCCGAATGTAACTCCAGAGGAGATTCTTGCATTCGGCGGCGGTGCATTGCGCAAGGCTGTTCAGGATGGTGACATAGACGGCAGTTACATGGCCGGCGAGTGTGCAGGTCTGGTGAAGCAGGTTGAGCCTGCAGCTGCCATTGTCGAGGATATTATCCTTGGTGCGGAGAAGGTGATGAAAGAGGTAATAGCAAATAGAATCGGCTAATAACGGAAACGACTGATAATATAACAAGGTGGTGGCTATTGTAATAGCCACCACCTTGTTATATTATTACTGTTGTTTTACTTGTTGCGTTCTGCCTCAATCTCCTCGGGTGACATTGGCTTGTATTTACCCAAGCGGCGTGCGCCGTCACCAAGTATGAGCCAATCCTCCTCGCCGCGCATTCCGCCGAATGTCTTCCAACTCTCGAGCTTGTCGTAGCAGATGAAATCGGTGAACTGCTTCTCGGCACGCCATTTGTCAATGAGGTCGGGGATAAAGTAGATACCCGGCTCAACGGTGAACACGAAGCCAGGCTCCAAGGCCTTTGCAAGGCGCAGTGACTTCCAACCAAAGAGAGTGCTCTTTGTGCGTCCCTCCTCGTAACCTACATTCACTTCGCCGAAGTTCTCCATGTCGTGAACATCGAGTCCCATCATATGGCCAAGACCGTGAGGCAGGAACATACAGGTTGCACCGGCAACTGATGCCTCAATAGGGTCGCCCTTCATAAGGCCTAAGTCAATCATGCCTTTGGCAATCTCTGTGAGCACAAGCTTGTGTACCTCGCGGTATTCAATGCCCGGGCGAAGGCTTTCTGTTGCTGTGAGATGAGCACGGCGCAGGATGTTGCATATTATGCGCTGCTGCTCGGTAAAGTGTGTGCCCACAGGCATGGTGGTGGTGAGGTCACCGGCATAGTGCATTGCGTTCTCGCAACCGCTGTCAAGCAACAGCATCTGTCCATCTTTCAATGGCGCTGTGCCATATGCGTGGTTGTGCAGTGTCTGGCCGTTGATGGTTGCGATGATGGGAAACGAGAGTCCGAAATTGTGCTTCTGTGCCTCGGCCTGGACAACTGCAACAATCTCAGCCTCTGTTGTTCCGGGGCGTACGGCACGCATTGCAGCGCAGTGCATGTCGACCGATACATTAACGGCCTCCTCAATCTGTGCAATCTCCTCCTCGCTCTTGTAGTTACGCTGCGAGATGATGGCCTTAACGAATTTCATTGATGCCTTGGCAGCCTGCTCGGCAGGGTTTATGCCAAGCAACTCCTGTAACCAAACCTGGTGCTCGCCACGGTAGGGGGGCAAGAAGTGGATCTCCTGTCCCTTTGCCTGTGCATTCTTTAGGTATGTGGCAAGGTTGGCCATAGGTTGTGTGAGTGTGATGCCCACACGCTCGCACTTCTCCTTGATAGTGGGCTGCACGCCTGTCCACACAATGGCGTCGATTGTAAGTTCATCGCCAAAGATTATCTCCTTGTCGTTGTCAATGTCAATGATTGCAGCAAGACCTTCGTAGTCCGATGCAAAGTAATATAGGAAGGAAGAGTCCTGGCGGAAGTGGTATGCGTTGTCGGCATAGTTCATTCCGGTGAAGTTGTTACCCAGGAACAGCAGCAAGCCACTGCCAACCTTCTCCTTCAACGCCTGACGGCGTGCAATGTAAGTCTCTTTTGAAAACATGGTTATAAGTTTTTAGTTTATTTCATCTCTTTATCACTGCGCGGATAACGAACCACAGATGGCGCCCCAACGTGGGCAAAAAGCCATAGTGCTTGCTCATTATCCGGAACCGTTCCTTCAACGAGGTGCGGTGGTTTTGCAAAGATAACCCATTCTGCAAATAATTCACTACCGTTGTGTTTACATTAACGAGTTTTTTTGCCTTTTTCATTACTTTAATGCACCAATCGACATCGCCCGATAGACGGTACTTAAGGTCATACATCGGGGCAATCTCTCGCTTGGCATAGAATGCCTGGTGGCACACCATCATTCCGCTTTTGAAACTGCGCCATGTGAGTTGCTTTGGTGCCTGCAAGCGGCGCATTCTCACAAAGTTGCGAGCATTGTCAACCTCGGCAGTCTCGCCATAGAGTACATCGGGCAGTTCGTCCTCGGTAGCTGCGGCATTGGCAATGGTCTGCAGGGTGTCGGGGGCATAGAAGGCGTCACCGGCATTCAGGAAGCATAGGTAATCGCCTGTGGCAAGGGCAATGCCCTTGTTCATGGCGTCATAAAGTCCGTTGTCAGGTTCACTCACTATGTGTGCGAACTCAATGCCGCTTGTCTTTGCCTTTGCCACCGTGTCATCATTTGACCCACCGTCAATGAGCAGATACTCATAGTTGGTGTATGTCTGCGACAGCACGCTCTGCAACGTTGGTTCAATAACCGCTGCTGCATTGTAGGTTATTGTTATTATGGAGAACTTTGGGTGCTTGCTCATGCCTTTACTTCTTTACTTTGCGGTATATACCAAAGCCAATGGCACCAACAATTACAATCCATACAAGGATTGACATGTAGTGTGACCATTTGTGGCTCTCTATCATAAGCTCATCGACACACTTGAACTCAATGGTGTGTTCTCCGGCAGGGATTGGCAATGCACGCAGAATGTAGTTGGCACGGATTGGGGTTACCTCTACACCATCGATGTATGCTTTCCAGGTCTTGTAATAAACATCTGAGAATACTGCCAACTTGGGAGCACTACAATCGCTTTTGTAAATGATGTTGCCCGGGTTGCGGTACTTGGTAAGTTCGATTTCTCCCTTTGTATTGTTAATATATTGCGCATTGTTGGGCACATCCTTCAGCCACATCTTGTCAATATATGCAGTCAGTGTGTCAACATCTTCAATGGCTGCAATCTCCTCCTTGGCATTGTTTACCCAAGCGATATTGTCTACAAACCAGCAGTGACCAAAGGCTTTTGGGTTTACAATAACATCTTCGGGTTCTGTTCCGGTTATGAAATACTTGGTGTTGAGCATATTGACAACACGGGTGTTAATAAATAACATTTCGAAAATCTCTTCTCTAGTGAGCTTATATTCATATTGTATGTTGGCGATATTATCTTTGATATCTTTAATAAAATTTTTTTCAGCTTCAAGATACATATATAGATCTTGATATCTGGCCAATTTCGCAGGGCTATAGCCACCTATTGAGTTGTGATAATATGATGTATATGCCTGATTGAATATATCACCTCGTGTATAATCAAGTACCCTGTATTTATTATCTCCCTCCAAATCGTGGATATGTTTGTCCGCTTCTGTCATAGGAATAGCTGTAGTTTCCTTCTTCGGCATGAACTTGTCATCATTTAGAAAACGTTGACATACTGGCCACATATCGAAGAGGAACAATGCGCCAAGTGCGACAATGAAATATATTTGCTTGAAGTTATATCTTGTGTATGCCCACATTAATACAACAGCTATAGAAATGAACCTAAATGAACGCCAAGCATCACTGACAAGCATGCTCTTGCGATGTTTAATAAGCGCATCGATTAAATCGGGGGCGTCTATTGATGATTTGAAATCGAAGAAGATATCAGGCATAATAGCAAAAAGTAACGTAATACCGCCTGTAATTCCAAACGCGATATTCATGGCATTCATGGTTTTTTTCGCCTGAGTCTCATTCTCTTTTACAGATTCCATAAAGCGTTTTACAGCGAGTATTGCAAGCGTTGACATTGTGAGTGTTGTTACAACCAATGCCACAGATGGCGCACGGAACTTGTTGTAGAGAGGCATGTACTCAAAAAGGAAATTGTTTATCCAAGACATGTTTTTACCCCATGCAAGTATAAGTGAGAAAACTGTTGCACCAAGCAACCACCATTTTTCTGGTCCGCGTACAATGATGAGTCCAAGTACAAAAAGGAAACAAACGATTGCTCCTGCATATACAGGGCCAGATGTTCCATCTTTGGCTTGTGGACCCCAATATGTGGGGCAGTTTGCGGCATCTGAATCAATGGCCTCCATTATCTGGCGGTTATTGTTGATGTGGCGTAATGCTTTGCTTTTGCTTACGCCTGGGTTATGCTTAACTAGCATGTCGGCATAGTCGTCAATCAAGTTGTTACGGTTGGCTTTGTATAGTTCACAGTCAGTGCCTACATTGTATCTTGATGCCGCACCATAAAGGTTGGGAACAAGCAGTGTAAAACTCTCGGCTTTACCGTAGCTCCATCTAAAAGCGTAATCGACATCAAGTCCCGATGCTTTCTCCCCGTCTTTCGCGGCAAGTTCAGAACCGCCACGCATGGACGATTTTGCATAGTCGTTTGTCGGCAACAGGATACCTATAGCCGGCGCTATGGCCAAGACAGCAACAACTGCAAGGACTCCGGTTGCCTTAAAATAGTATTTGAGCCACTTCTCGCGGTAGGCGTATATGAAGTATACAACAGCTAAGATGAATATTGTGAGCAAGAGGTAGTAGCTTACTTGTTGGTGGCTCCAATAGACATTCAGACCTGTGAAAATCAGCGTAACCAGGCTACCAATTAGTAGTTTTCGCTTGTAGCAGAGTATGATACCGCCAATAACAGGAGCCATTGTGGCAATTACAAGGCTCTTGTTCATATGTCCGGCATCTATGATTATGAAGTTATACGACCCGAGTGTGTAGACTATTGAACCGGCTATACTGAGCCACGATTTACAACCTAGTGCGAGTAGCAGTATATAACCACCGATGAATGTGAGGAATATACAACCTATATGTCTGTTCGATGCACCGAACACTCTGAGTGTTATAACTTCACCAATAGGTTTGAATGCGTTGTCGGGCTGTGGCGAGTAGGTGTAGTTGCAGGGCATTCCCGAGAACATGGCGTTTGACCAGTAGCTGTATTCGCCGCTCTCCTCGTGATAGTCGCGCGCATCCTTTCCCCATCCCATTGAACCAATGGCATCATCTTGTCTGATGTCCTTGCCGTCGAGCACGGGGCTAAAATAGATAAGTGTCAGTGTTAGGAAAATAAGCACGGCAATCACATGTGGTACAGCGCTTTTCCAGTTGAAATTCTTGCAAAAAGTCATCTTGTTCATCATATCATTTTTTTATTATTTCCTTCAAGAGGTTGTACATGCGCTCCTCGTATTGTTCAAGAGTATAGTTGTCTCTTACGATTGTATGGGCGCTCTTTGCCTTCTGTTCAAACTCTTCAGTAGGCAATGATTCAAGTTCCAGCAGGGTTTGTTCAAAATCCTTGTATGTTGTGTTTGCTACACATATTCCACAATGTGCCAGTTCTACGCCGGTTGCCTTGCTATAAACAGGCAGTAAGGCTTCATTTCCAAGTACATTGAGTACTGCAACTGCACCTCCTTCGGACACGGATGGGTTGAGAAGAATACCACATTGTGACAGTATATGTGCATATTTTGCCGATTCGATATCAACAAAACCATGCAGATGTATATTGTCGCACGCTTTGATCTTTGGGGTATAATAGTTCCAGAAATCGGTCTCCAGGCGGCTGCCTCCGCATATATGGAGCGTGTATTCGGGATGTTCAACAGCAAAATCAATTGCAATATCCAACCCTTTATGTATCATTCCGGAACTGCCGAACCACAGGATGCTTTTTCTGCACTTTGCAAAGTCCTTCTTGACCGGTGTCTTGATTGTCGGGAAATAGAAGGCCGGCAACCAATGGTATTTGCCTTTATGCTTATCCTCGTTTACGAATTTGCTGAATACATAACTGTCGCCTAAACAGATTACGGCATCGCTCAAGTTTGCCTCGTAGTATGTTCTTACATCGCCCGGGACATAGCGGTTGGCGCTCAGCATCCACCTGTCGTGTCTGTCATGGAAATCCTTGTTACGCAATGCTGTTTCTCTGTAATTGAAGAATGTCTCTCCACCTACGGGGTAGAATATTTTCAGCGGCTTGACCTTTTCATCGGTAGAAAACGCTCCCATGAAGGCATTGCCGTTTATGCCAAAGACAATATCATACTTGGAGTAGTCTATACCTGTTTTTGTGCGTGAAACACAGTCGACGCAATATCCAAGTTTGTCAAAGCACTTTGCTATTGTGTAGCATTCGGTGAGATTCGAGTGGTATTTTGGCAACTCTTTTTTGTCAAAAGCCTCGGGCAAATGGCACATCAGGACATGCTTGGAGTATTCCTTGTTGAATACATTCTTTTTGTATTTTTCGGTCAGCAACAGTTTTTGCAACCACGAGATAATGGTGTTTGCAAAGCGTCTTTTTGCTATTGGCAACAAGCGTCGTATTTCGGAAAAGCGTAATCTCATGGCCTTTGGTTACAATTTACGGTAAACATTACATGTCTGCTCAACCATGCGTTCGAGCGAGAACTCCTTGCTGCGCAGTGCTCCTTTTTGGCGTAGTTCTTCGCGCAGGGTTGAACTTGCAAGTACCTCTTTCAAGGTGTCATGCATTGATTGTGCGTTGTTCGGATTAAAGAACATAGCCGCATCACCGGCAACTTCGGGGAAACAACTGGCATTGCTCAAGCATACGGGGCAGTTGTTGTTGAAGGCTTCGAGAATGGGTATGCCGAAACCTTCATAGTGTGACGGGAATACAAAGCACAGTGCATGACGGTAGAGCGATACCATTTGTGCATCATTGGCCGATATATGCAGCAGGCGGTCGGCAATATTCCATCTTGCGAATAGTTTTTGCTCGGCGTGTGTAAAGGGACTGCCTGTACACACAATCTTCAATCCCGGGTCGAGATTAAAGATTGAGCGTATGGCCGATAGCCATGGCAGGAAGTTCTTGTAGCCCTTGCGCTCTCCCACATAAAGGACATAACGGTCGAAAAGAGGGGCGACAGCTTTGGCTACCGGTCGATAACCGTGGTGTACCACGCTTATCTTTGACGGGTCTGTACCCAATAGCTCCACGATGTCGCGTTTTGTATTCTCGCTTACGGCAATGATGTGGTCGGCTTCGGCTATGAGAAGCTTTTTGTGCGGAATGGTACGGTCATATATGAGTACATCCTGGGGATACCGCTCAAATGTCATATCATGTATTGTCAGTACAAATGGTTTCTGTCGTTCTTTGACTGTTTCCAGAAAATATGGACTGAAATACGTTGGATGAAAAATATCGTAATCGTTGTGCTTGATTGCTTGCTTGGATACATAGTTGTTGGCCAAGGCATATATGCGGCGCTTGATACGATAGTTTTTCGGGAAGTTTATGGTTTTGTACTTGTGCCCGTAGGTCTCTGTGACATAATGGTTTTCGCAATATCTCATAGGTATGTCGGCAACAAATTCGTCGGCCGGCAGGTTGTACATTAGGTCGGCAAAGTATCTGGTTACACCTCCAAAACGCTGGAATGTGAACATCTGGTTGTCATACAATATCTTTTTCATATCACAGGTCTTTTTTTCGTTTGAACACGAAATTCACAATTTCGCTCAGTTCTTTGCTGCGCATAAGGTAATTGAAACCTATGTACAGCGTTGCAGCAATAGCAATTCTTGCTGCGAGTAATATGTATGGACTGGTTATGAAAGTTGTTGCAAAATATGTCGCAATCATTATAGTTGCAGCAGTCAGCAGATAGGGTAGTGTGTCGCTGACGAACATCTGTAATGTCAGTTTGATCTCCTTGTCGGCAAACCTATGCCATACTAGCAGCCACAGTGCATTGAATACGCAGTACGCAATTAGCATATTCTTTATGCCATAAGGGTGTAACAGCAATAGCATAGAGAGTGTAAGTACTCCTTGGACAATGGTGCACCACATGAATGTCCTTGCTTTTCCGCGGCTTACCAAAAGATTTGTCAGCATTGATTGGATAGGCATGAAGCCTCCCCAAATTGCAAGTATCTGCAACATCTCGGCGCTCTCCAGCCATTTTTCGGTAATGACAATTATTATCAGTTCCTTTGATACAAGTGAAAGTCCGAACATCAGCGGGAATGCCACGAATGCCGTAAAACGAAGCATTTTGCGGAAAACTCGCAACTGGCGTTCGCTGTCATCTACCACCTTCGCTAGTACCGGCTGCGCAACAGCATTTACCATTCCGTTGACAATCTCTCCGCCCATATTGAACCATTCGGCCGATTTTGTGTAATTGCCTACATCTGTGCGCTTGTAGAACTTTCCAAGTATGAACGAGAAAATGTTCCAATTGAAGCGTTGGAACAGGTTGGTTATGAGCAGGCGGTAACTGAATGCAAAAAGATAGCGCAAAGGTGCGAAGTTTACCTTTAGGCTTGGACGCCATGGGGTGTAATACCAGCAAACAACAGTGCGCACCAGTACATACACGATGCTCTGCGTGGCTATGCCCCAATAGGAGTTGCCATTCAGTGCCATGATTATACCTACAGTTCCACTTATGCTTATGGCAAGCATCAATGCAATCGACTTCTGCTTTACTTTCAGTTCGCGGAAAAGATAGGCCGACGGTGCTATTCCGAACCCGGCTACCACGAATCCCAGAAAGTTGTACCGCGCCAGGTCAACAAGAACAGGCTGGTTGAAAAAGTCGGCAATGAGCGGTGCGCAGAAGAAGAGCACTGCATACATCAGCACAGAAATGATGATGTTGAACCAGAATACGGCATTATAATCATCGTGTGTCACTCTCTTGCGGTTGGCAATGGCGGCCACGAAACCGCTGTCCTGCAGTGAGCCTGCAATTGCGCTGAAAATGGCCAACATTCCAATGGGTCCGTAATCATCAGGGCTGAGGATGCGTGCAAGGTATACGCCGAACACAAGGCTCAACAACTGGCACACAGTGTTACTGAGACCGCCCCAAAGCATTCCCTTTGCGACGGTCTGTTTCAAACTGTGTGTAGTGTTCTCCTTTGTCATTCTATCTTTTTGCTGTTACTTTATCTCGCTGCCCGGTTTTGCTGTGGGGGCAACGGTGAGCAATGAGAGTTTGCCTTCGTTGTCCTCGGCACTCAGGATCATACCCTCGCTCACGATGCCGCGCATTGTGCGTGGTGGCAGGTTGGCGATGAAGCATACCTGTTTGCCTACAAGTTCCTCGGGGTTGAAGTGCTTTGCAACACCCGAAAGGATTGTGCGTGTTGCAAGACCGTCATCAATCTTGAATTGCAACAGTTTGTCGGCCTTTGAAACCTTGGTACATTCAAGTACTGTACCCACACGCATGTCGAGCTTCATAAAATCGTCGATTGTGCACTCGGGGCGTATCGGGTTTGCCT
Source organism: Bacteroidaceae bacterium (assembly GCA_045657945.1). GTDB lineage: Bacteria > Bacteroidota > Bacteroidia > Bacteroidales > Bacteroidaceae > HGM04593. The sequence continues at coordinate 228,933 of JAZOUB010000015.1, forward strand.
TGTAGTTGGCTGCTTCGTTCTCTTTCTTAATGCGCTCAAGACGGTCGAGCTGTGCCTGAATGGTTTCGTCCTCGATTTTCTCGAACAACAGGCATACCTCGCCAAGCTCGTGACCCTCGCCAAGCAGTGTTGTGCTGCCAAGGCTTGTCCACTCGAAGTTTTCGATGTTGAGCATCTCACGCAGTTTCTTGCTGCTGAATGGCAAGAATGGCTCGAATACGATAGCGAGGTTTGCAACAAGCTGCAACGAGAGGTTGAGGATTGTTGCCACGCGACCCATGTCGGTCTTTGCAAGTTTCCAAGGCTCTGTCTCGGCAAGATAACGGTTACCTATGCGTGCAAGCTCCATAGCCTCTTTCTGTGCCTCGCGGAACTTGTACTGGTCGAGCAGGTTTTCCACTCTCTCCTTTACATTCACGAATTCGTCAATGATTGCTTTGTCGTAGTCGGTGAGTTTGCCACAGGTTGGAACCTTGCCGTCGAAATATTTCTTTGTGAGTACAAGAGCGCGGTTTACGAAGTTACCATAAACTGCAACAAGCTCGTTGTTGTTGCGTGCCTGAAAATCCTTCCACGTAAAGTTGTTGTCCTTGGTCTCGGGCGCGTTGGCAGTTAGTACATAGCGCAATACATCCTGCTTGCCGGGGAAGTCAACGAGATACTCGTTCAACCATACAGCCCAGTTGCGTGATGTTGAAATCTTGTCGTCCTCAAGGTTAAGGAACTCGTTGCTTGGTACGTTGTCGGGCATCACATACTTGCCGTGAGCCTTCATCATTACGGGGAAGATGATACAGTGGAATACGATGTTGTCCTTACCAATGAAGTGTACGAGACGTGTATCCTCGTTCTGCCACCACTGTTCCCATGTACCATGCTTCTCGGGGTTCTTGTCGCACAGTTCCTTTGTGTTGGAGATATATCCGATAGGGGCGTCGAACCATACATAGAGAACCTTGCCGTCAGCACCCTCCACGGGTACAGGGATACCCCAGTCAAGGTCACGTGTCATGGCGCGTGGCTGCAGGTCCATGTCGAGCCAGCTCTTGCACTGTCCATAGACATTTGGACGCCATTCCTTGTGCTCCTCCAGAATCCACTCTTTAAGCCACTGCTGGTAGTCGTTGAGCGGCAGGTACCAGTTCTTTGTCTCCTTGAGTATCGGTGCCTCGCCGGTCTCCTTTGAACGGGGATTGATTAGCTCTGTTGGCTCAAGCGCACGGCCACATCCTTCCTCGCACTGGTTGCCATAGGCCTGTTTGTGGCAGTATGGGCACTCGCCCACGACATCGCGGTCGGTAAGGAACTTCTCGTTCTTTACATCATAGAACTGCTTTGAAGTCTGCTCTACGAGCTTGCCGTCATCGTATAGTTTACGGAAGAATTCCGAAGCGAATTTGTGATGGGTCTCTGATGTTGTACGGCTATATACATCGAACGAAATGCCGAATCCCTCAAAGCTCTCCTTGATGATGCCGTGGTAACGGTCAACCACATCCTGTGGAGTGATGCCCTCTTTGCGGGCACGCTGTGTAACGGGTACGCCATGCTCGTCGCTACCGCCGATGAAGAGTACATCCTCGCCTTTGAGGCGCAGATAGCGTACATAAATATCGGCAGGTACATATACTCCTGCAAGGTGACCGATGTGGACGGGACCGTTTGCGTATGGCAAGGCCGAAGTCACAAGTGTTCTTTTGAATTTCTTTTCCATATCTGTTATCTTTTTTAGTTTTGTTTTTGCTATTGTTGGAGACTGGTGTCTCGCGCTAAACGACAAAATTAGTTATTTTATTTTAAAAAGCAGGCATGCGCGCGAGAAAAGTGTGCTATTATATTCGCTTTGGTGCATAAACGAGAGCGCGTTTTACTGGAGTAATGTGAAAAATGTGTTATCTTCGCCATTAGAAACATTATGACAATGAAGAATATAACAGCGAAAATAAAACATTATCATCCGGTTTGTGATGAGGCTCTGCATGCAATGTTGAGTGAAATGACTGTTATGCATTGCCCTAAAAATACAACAATTGTACATTCGGGCAGAATTGACCGTAATGTCTATTTTGTAGAGGAAGGGGTTGCTCGTTCTGTTTTCCACAAGGATGGCGTGGACACTACAACTTGGTTCAGTATGGAAGGTGACATAACATTCGGCATGCATTCTCTCTACTATAATACTCCTTCGCTTGAGAGTATCGAAACTGTAACGGATTGTGTAATATATAAAATTCCAATTGATGTTCTGAATGCTTTATATGAGAAATATATTGACATTGCCAATTGGGGAAGAATCGTTCATCAGGAGTGTAATATGCTCCTGAGTCTTATATTTGTGGAGAGGTTGCAATTGTCGCCTCATGAGCGGTATGAAAAGTTCCTTAAGCGTTATCCTGGTTTAATGAATAGGGTGAAACTCCGATATATCGCGGAATTTTTGGGTGTGACAATATATACCTTGAGTAGAATCAGAAGCAAAAGATGATTTTTTGCTCCAAAGCAAATCTCTTAAAGTAAAGCTGTGCTATTTTTGCACAAAACAAGTATTACGCACAAAAACAGAAAATAAAATGCAAAAAAGAACAATCTCATCGGTGGATTTTGCCGATGCAAAACCACATTATGAGCTTCTTGATGGCTTGCGTGGCGTAGCCGCAATTCTTGTACTTTTTTATCACGTTTTCGAGGGACTTGCCTTTGCCGAGGCAACAAATGGTGCCGGCAGTGGCTTGATAACAACGCTCAATCACGGGCACATTGCCGTGGATTTCTTTTTTATCCTTTCGGGTTTCGTGATAAGTTATGCCTATGATGACCGTTGGGCTAAAATGAGTACGTGGCAGTTCTTCAAACGCCGTCTTGTGCGTCTGCACCCCATGCTTGTGATGGGTGCGATTATAGGCACAATCGCATTTGCGGTCGTCGGTTTTGAAAAGTGGGACGGCGCAGTATCCTCTACGGGTTGGGTGATGGTGGCAATGTTGCTTACCATGTTCATGATTCCGGCCGTTCCTGGTGTGCCATACGAGGTGCGTGGCAATGGCGAGATGTTCCCGCTTAACGGTCCGGCATGGTCGCTTTTCTTTGAGTATATCGGCAATATCCTTTATGCGCTTGTAATCCGTCGCCTTTCTACAAAAATCCTTACAATTCTGGCGGTTGTTCTAGGTTGTCTTCATGCATGGTTCTTTGTGGGGAATGTGTCGGGGTACGACATGGTTGGTGTTGGTTGGACTATCAATGAAGTGAATTTCTTGGGTGGTCTGGTACGTATGTTGTTCCCCTTTACTGTGGGTATGTTGCTTGCCCGTACATTCAAGCCTCGCAAGGTTAAGGGTGCTTTCTGGAAATGCAGTTTAATGCTTGTTGTTCTGTTTGCAGTGCCATATATTGCTCCTTTTGAAAATTCAGGTATTAGTGTCAACAGCCTGTACGAGGTTGTGTGCATCGCGCTGGTGTTTCCATTTATTGTGTGGTTGGGCGCCTGTGGTGGAACTGGCAGTTCCTTTACATCAAAGGTCAGCAAAGTGCTTGGAGATTTGTCCTATCCGCTGTATATCGTTCACTACCCGATAATGTACATCTTCTATGCTTGGCTAATTGAGAAAAAAGTTTACACGCTGAATGAGTGTCTGGAGGTGGCCGCACTTGTTGTTGTTTCAAGCATAGTGCTTGCAATCTTGTGTCTGAAACTGTATGATGAACCTGTGCGCAGGTGGCTTACACGGAAAATGCAAAAGAGATGATAGAGAAAAGAGCGGTCATAAGGGCTGCTCTTTTTTGTTATTTATAATTAAATTGATATTTTTAAGTAAAAAAATAGTTATCTTCGCGCTCATAAAATTTGAATAAAATGAAAATAGCACTTATCGGATATGGAAAGATGGGCAAGACTATTGAGAAGATTGCCCTTGAGAGAGGCCATGAAATTGTTTCAATAATTGATGTTGATAATCACGATGATATTCACGGTGCTGCATTTGCAAGCGCAGATGTTGCCATTGAATTTACAGCTCCGCATGTTGCTTATGGCAATTGTATTGATGCCATGAATGCCGGTGTGAAGGTTGTGAGCGGCAGTACCGGCTGGTTTCAGCAGAATGAGGTCGAAATGCGCGAGAAGTGTGAGAAAGAGGGAAAGACACTTTTCTGGTCAAGCAATTTCAGTCTTGGCGTGGCAATCTTTTCGGCAGTAAACAATTATCTGGCAAAGATTATGAACCGTTTCCCGGTTTATGATGTGGAGATGGTTGAGACCCATCACATTCACAAACTTGATGCTCCAAGCGGTACGGCCATTACACTTGCCGAGGGTATATTGAAGAATATTGACCGTAAGGCGAGTTGGGTAATGGGCGACTTGACCAATCCTGACGGTTCGGTTACTGAAGGTGCTGCTCCAAAGGAGAATGAACTGAAGATTGATGCTATCCGTCGCGATGAGGTTCCCGGTATCCATACCGTTACATACGATTCGCCGGCCGATACTATCACTATTACACACGATGCTCACAACCGCAGCGGTTTTGCCTTGGGCGCGGTACTCGCAGCCGAATATACCCATGAGCATAGCGGTATGCTGGGCATGAAGGATTTGTTCAATTTCTAAATTCCGGCTGATGTTAGAATATAAATTCAAGATTCGTGACAAGGAGATACGTGTAAGGACAGACCGTAGGTCGCTCATCAGGATGAGTGTGATTCTGTCTCTTTATCTGCTTTTCCTCATTTGGGTGAAAAGTTGGTTGGGTCTGCTTGTCGTTCCGTTTATAGTGGATAATTATACAACTCATCTTGTACCCTGGAAATGGTGGAAAAAGTGGGAGAACAAGACGCATCGCAAAATAATGAGTTGGGTAGATGCTATTGTCTTTGCACTGGTCGCTGTCTATTTTGTTCATCTCTACCTGTTCCAGAACTATGTGATACCTACATCGTCGCTTGAGAAGACTCTCCTTGTGGGCGACTATCTGTTTGTGAGCAAGGTGAACTATGGCCCGCGTAAACCGCAGACTCCACTCAGTATGCCACTTACACAGCACACGATGCCGGTTTTGGGTTGCAAGAGTTATATTGATGCCATTCAGTGGGATTATGAGCGCGTCGCAGGATTCGAGGATGTTGAGCGTGGCGACATTGTCGTCTTCAACTATCCGGCAGGTGATATTGCAACAACCAATCCGACTGTTACTGATTTCCATGCGTATTGTTATGGTATTGGTATGGATTTGATGGGAATGAATGGCGCTTTGCCGGCAGAACCGACCCGTGAGGAGTATGAGAAGATTTACAGAAAAGGTTATAACTATATAAAGTCGAATTCCGGAGAGTTTGGCGAAATTGTATATCGCCCCGTTGACCGTCGCGAGAATTATGTAAAGCGTTGCATTGGCTTGCCGGGTGACAGCCTTGAGATTATAGACAAACAGGTGTATATCAATGGAAAGATTACACCATTGCCCAAGAATGCCCAGTTCAATTATAATGTGCAGTTGAAACGTAAGATGTCCGAGGAACTTCGTTGTAAACTTGGGATAAGTCAGGAGGATCTTGCCTCGCTATATGCTTATGGTCAGTTGCCCCTCACTGAGGAAAACTATCAGAAACTGAAGGCTAATACTGCTTTGGTCAAGAGTATAAGCATTGTGGATAACAACACTACGCAAGGCATATATCCTTTAAATGGCAACACCGGGTGGAGCAACGACAATTATGGACCGATATGGATACCAAAGAAGGGCGCGAGCGTTGGATTGACACTTGACAATCTGGCTATATACGAGCGTCCCATTGTAGCCTACGAAGGTAACAAACTAGAGGTCAAGAATGGCAATATATATATCAATGGTAAGGTTGCGGACAGTTACACATTCAAGATGGATTATTATTGGATGATGGGTGACAACCGTCACAATAGTGCCGACTCGCGCAGTTGGGGCTTTGTGCCCGAGGATCACATTGTGGGTAAGGCGTTGTTTGTGTGGCTGTCGCTTGACAAGGACCGTGGCTGGTTCGATGGAAAAATTCGTTGGAACCGCATGTTTCGTGGTGTAGGTTCATTTGATTGAAAGAATAATGAAAATAATAACTCACCCGTTATATCTTGCAGCCGTGCCTCTCTATGCACGGCTGTATGCATCTGAATCAATGGTGATTGATGATGTCGCGCCATTTGTGAAGCAGACATTCCGCAACCGTGCTGTGATTGCAACCGAGAATGGGGCGCAGTCCCTGACAATTCCTGTTGTGCATGATGGCGGCAAGGTTGCGATGAGAGATGTGCGTATAAGCGAGCATGGCAACTGGCGGCATCAGCACTGGAATGCCATAGTGAGTGCTTATCGCAAGAGTCCGTTCTTTGATTATTATGCCGATGACTTCGCGCATTTCTATGAAGAGCGCGATGGCTTCCTTATGGATTTCAACCTGCGCCTGCATGGGGTTGTGAGCGAGTTGCTTGGCCTTGAAAGAAAGGTCGGGTTCCTGTCTGATGAGGCTTTTGATGCATCCGGCGCCGTCGATTTGCGACGCATTGCCGAGCCCAAGGCTCTGGAGACAGTCAATGGTGTGGTGTTGCAACCCTACTATCAGGTGTTTGCGCAGCGTAATGGTTTCATCCCTTCCCTGAGTGTTCTTGACCTGCTTTTCAACATGGGTCCCGAGGGTCTTGTCGTGTTGCGTGATAGTGTCTGCCCAAAGTGAATTCCGGCAGATAAAAAATCTCGAAAAATAGTCCAACTTATTTTGAACTCCAGGCCTCATGCATTATCTTTGTATTTGTGATAAAAGGGCTTATAGTGTCCCTGTGAAAAAGAAAAATGAGATGCGAGTAATAGACTATATAAACTCTTCTTTAAAGACTGCTTTTTCGTTCGAGGTACTGCCGCCGCTTAAAGGAACCGGAACCGGTAGGCTTTTCGGGAATATCGACCGTCTTATGGAGTTTAATCCAGGTTATATCAATATAACCACACACCATAGCGAGCCGGTTTATCAAAACCTTGGTGATGGTACATACAGGCTTGGCTCGATACGTCGCCGCCCGGGAACAGTGGCTGTGGCATCTGCAATCCATAAACGCTACGGTGTTCCTGTTGTGCCGCACATTTTGTGCAATGGATATACGCTTGAGGATACGGAGTACGCGCTCATAGACTTGCAACTCTCGGGTATAACCGATATTCTTGTTTTGCAGGGCGACAAATGCAAGGGTGACACAAACTGCGCGCCTGCAAAGTGTGGCAACAAGCATGCGATAGACTTGCAGCGCCAGGTAAACCGTTACAATGAGGGTTTCTTTGTTGACGGAACAGCAATGAAGGAGAAGGGTGTGCCGTTCTCATACGGTGTGGCGTGTTATCCCGAGAAACATGAGGAGGCTCCCAATATGGAGTTTGACCTTGCTGTCTTGAAGCAGAAGGCCGATGAGGGTGCTGCGTATGCCGTGACACAGATGTTCTTTGACAACAGCAAGTATTTTGCTTTTGTGGAGCGCGCAAGGGCTATGGGAATTGACATTCCGATTATTCCGGGTATAAAACCTATACACCGACTCTCGCAGATGAACATTCTGCCAAAGACATTCCGTGTTGACTTGCCGGCAGAGTTGGTGGCTGAACTTGTGAAATGCAAGGATGATGCCGCTGTTGCACAGGTCGGCCGTGAATGGGGCATACAGCAATGCCGTGAGCTCAAGGAACACGGGGTGCCGAGCATACATTTCTACACCCTCAATGCCTTTGACAGTATTTATGAAATAGCAAAAGCGATATACTGATGGGAGTTTTCTTTAAAGACATAATAGGACAGAGCGCTGTAATAGAGAGGTTGCGTCGCAGTGTCGATGAGAACAAGCTCGCGCATGCCCTGCTCATCACCGGTCCGCAAGGAAACGGCAAACTTCCAATTGCCGTTGCGCTTGCAAACTATCTGCTTTGCGGCAGTGGTGGCGGTGATGCCTGTGGCATCTGTCCTGCATGTGTCAAGCTGGGCAAGTATATCCATAGTGATTTGCATTTTGTCTTTCCTGTAAAGAAAAAAAGCAGTGGCAATGATAAGCCTGTGAGCGACGATTATATTGTAGAGTGGCGCGAACAGCTATTGAAGAACCCCTATTTCAGTTATGACGATTGGTTGGCAAAGCTTAATATCGACAACCAACAACCGATGATATATGAGCGTGAGAGCGGTGAGATACTGCACAAACTCTCGATGCAGTCGCGCGAGGGCGGTTGGAAAGTGGTAATTATATGGTTGCCCGAGAAAATGAGGGAGGATGGTTCCAACAAACTGCTCAAGATTATTGAAGAACCACCTCACAAGACACTCTTCCTGCTTGTATCGGAGGAACCGGACAAGATAATTTCAACAATCCTTAGTCGTACTCAGAGGATAGATGTTCCGCGCATTGCCATGAGCGATGTTGAGAATGCTCTTGTTGTTCGTTACGGTTTATCATTGAATGATGCCAAGGTGGTGGCACAGCAGAGTGGCGGCAACTGGGAAAAGGCCGAGGAGATGCTGTCGGTCAGCGAGGAGAAGGCTTTGTATCTTGACCTTTTCATGCAGCTTATGCGTGTGGCATACGCGCGTAACATACGCGACATGAAAGCGTGGAGCGAACAGGTGGCTGCGTTGGGACGTGAGCGACAGAAACGTCTGCTTGACTATTGCCAGCGTATGATACGCGAGAACTTTATCATGAACTTCAAGGAGGATGAGATGATTTATATGTCGCAGGCCGAGCGTAACTTCTCGGTGCGTTTTTCGCCTTTTGTGAATGAACGCAACATCTTCGGCATTATGGATGAATTGTCCGAGGCTCAGAGGCACATAGAACAGAATGTTAATGCAAAAATGGTCTTCTTTGATATGTCATTGAGGATGATTGTTTGGATAAAAAATAGATAAATGGATAAAAAATATAAAGAGAATAACGGTTGTGCCGGCATCTGCTGCAAAGGTTGTGGCAAGATGGATGCACCGTTGAATACTTTTGATTGGCTTGCAGATGTGCCGGGTAACAAAGAGTTTACCGACATTGTGGAGGTGCAGTTCAAGAATACCCGTAAAGGCTATTACCGTAATAGTAATAATATCCCTTTGCAGAAGGGTGATGTGGTGGCTGTCGAGGCCAGCCCCGGACATGACATTGGCAAGGTTACCATGACCGGTCGTCTTGTGTTGCTGCAGTTGAAGAAGACACGCCTTACACCCGAGAGTGAGTTCAAACGTATATACCGCAAGGCGCGTCCTGTGGATATGGAGAAGTTCGAGGAGGCAAAGGCACGTGAACATGATACAATGATCCGTTCGCGTCAGATTGCGAAGGATCTTGAACTTGACATGAAGATTGGTGATGTGGAGTATCAGGGCGATGGTCTCAAGGCAATTTTCTATTATATTGCCGACAACCGTGTCGATTTCCGCCAGTTAATAAAGGTACTTGCCGATGTATTCAAGGTGAAGATTGAGATGAAACAGATTGGTGCGCGACAGGAGGCCGGTCGCATTGGTGGTATCGGTCCATGTGGCAGGGAGTTGTGTTGTGCGACGTTTACAACCAACTTTGTCTCTGTCTCAACATCGGCAGCGCGTTTCCAGGATGTGTCGCTCAATCCACAGAAACTTGCAGGTCAGTGCGCAAAGCTCAAATGCTGTCTCAACTACGAGGTCGATGCTTATGTAGAGGCTTCAAAGAGATTGCCGCAACGTGATATTGAGCTTGAGACCAAGGATGGAACCTACTATTTCTTCAAGTGTGACATCATGCGTGGTGAGGTAACTTATTCAACCGATAAGCACATCCCTGCAAATCTTGTTACAATAAGCGGACGTCGTGCATTTGCAGTCATTGAGATGAACAAGCGTGGTGAGCGTCCCGAATCGCTTAATAATGAGGGTGTCCAGGAACATAAACGTCCTGTCGATTTGCTTGAGCAGGAGAATATCAACCGCTTCGACTCTGTCCAGCGTGGCAGCAAGAAACGTCGTAAGGGTGGTGGTAACCGCCACGATGACCGTCGCGATGGCAGAAAAGGCAATCCAAAGAGAGAGAAGGGTGGCAATTCCGAGAATTAAAAACCTGCTGTTGCTGGCGGCAATGGTGTTGCTCTCCTGTGACGGGACGGTGTATCACAGTTTCAAGGAGGTTGACAGCCGGTCGTGGTCGCCCTGTGACACGCTCTCATTCGTGTATGAGGGCTCTGATAGACATGGAGGTGAAAATGCCATGAACCTCTCTGCCCAAGTGCGCTACAATGCCGATTATAAATACAAGAATCTGCTTATGCGTGTAGAGACAATGAATATGACCGACAGCGCCTTGCTGTCGGTCGATACATTGTGTTGCCGCATATATGACGATAACGGTCGTCGTTTGGGAAGTACAGCCGGCACGCTCTATCAGAGCGGTAGTGCCGAAGTCTTTGTGAATGCTTCATCCGACGATGCTCTGTTACTCCGTCTTTCTCATATCATGGCCGACAGCGCGCTCTTGGGTGTATGCGATGTCGGGGTTAAATTGAGTGTGGGGGAATGATGAAAGATGCGTGATGTCAGCGTTTCATCTCTCTCTCGGCATCTATTCTCAGGAAAACCGATAGCAGGATTGTAAATCCCAGGAATGATGAACCTCCATAACTGAAGAATGGCAGGGGAATGCCAATTACGGGGGTCATGCCAAGCACCATGCCAAGGTTGATGGTGAAGTGAAGGAAGAATATCGATGCTATTGCATAGCCGTAGGCTCTGCCGAATCGATCGTTCTGCCGTTCGGCAAGGTGTATTATCCTTAATATGAATGCCACGAACATTATCATCACAAATGCAGAACCAGCAAATCCCTGCTCCTCGCCTATTGTGCAGAAAATGAAGTCTGTATCCTGCTCGGGTACGAAGTCGAGTTTTGTGTGCTTGCCGTTGAGGAATCCTTTGCCGAACATTCCTCCCGAGCCTATGGCTATCTTTGAGTGGTGTACATTCCATCCCACGCCGTTAGGGTCGTCCTTCAGACCAAAAAGAACCTCTATCCTGGCTTTCTGGTGTGGTTGCATTACATGCTGCATTATGTAGTTGCATGAGTAGTTGAATGCTATGGCTCCCACGATGTACAATGCAACCCAAAGGTTACGTTTTTCCTTGCGTAGTCTTGTCTGGAGCAACAGATAGATGACATTGAACAGCAATAGTGCATACTGTACGACCATGATGTCGAACTCTATTATATATACGGCTGTCCAGTATGACAGCAGAGTGCCGGCAAGGTTTATAATTAGCAGTACCAGAAACGTCTTGTCATGCTTGCACCAGAATTTTACGACAGCAATCGAAATTATCTGTATAATGACTGTCGGAGTGTATTGGCCTATGTTTACCGGTAGCCCGGACATTGTCTCAGAGCCATATTTTACCCCGACGACAAAGTATATTATGGCACTTACAGCTGTCAATAGAAATATACCGGTCATGCCTTCGCGGTAGAGTACAAGGAACAGTGCAAGATAAACCAGTGCGCTGCCGGTTTCTCTTTGTGCGAGAATGATGAGCATGGGGATTATGATGATGCTGACGCATCTCAGGAAGTCCTTATTGTTGCTTATCTTGAACTCCCTGCGTCCTATGTAAGTTGCCAGCATGAGTGCTGTGGCGGACTTCATGAATTCGGCAGGCTGTATGCTGAACGGGCCGGCAGAAATCCATGACTTCGAGCCCTTTATGTCTGTCGCGATGAATATGGTGAGTACACCCAGTGCAAGCGTGGCTGCATAGAATATAAATGCAAGGTTACGGTAGGTGTGTTTTGGTATGCACATGAGGAAAATGCCGGTGAAAAGCGATATGCCCATCCACATCGCCTGTTTTCCGCTACGCTCTCCCTGGTTAAGGAATTCCATGAGGCTTGAATCTGGGTTGCTGTGGGTTGCACCACATATTGCCAGCCAACCCATTGTGGCAAGCGCTGCGAACAGTATGATTGTCCACCAGTCCAGCCGTTGCAGTATGTTACCTCTCCTTCTGTCCATAGTAGATTCTCTTTTTGCTCATTTCATTGGCTTTTTCTTCGCTTTCGGGCGATAGTTTGCCGTTAAGGTACTTCTCAAGCATCAACGCTCCAATAGGAACTCCATATTTTGCTCCAAAACCGCCGTTCTCCACATATACCGAGATGGCAATCTTGGGAGCATCCATTGGGGCGAAGCCCAGAAATACCGAGTGGTCATCTCCCCTGGCATTCTCGGCCGTACCGGTCTTGCCACATACATTCAGCCCCGAAAGGTTTGCTTCGCGGCATGTTCCGTTGGTGACAGCATGGCGCATACCCTTTATAACTTCTTTCCATGAGCCTTCTCCTACCATTGTCTTCTTTGGTGTGAGGTACTCCCTTGATATTGTATCGTTCTCAATCTTCTTTACCAAGTGTGGGGTTATGAAATGTCCCTTGTTGGCAATGATAGCTCCAAGGTTGGCTATCTGTAGTGGAGTCAGTGTTACCTCTCCCTGGCCAATAGATATGCTTATTACGGTTACGGCTTTCCAGTAGTTACCATAGTAGCGTGTGTAGTAGTCTCCGTTTGGAATCATGCCTCGTGCCTCGCCCGGCAGGTCAACTCCAAGTTTGTATCCGAACCCCATTGATACCATGTAATCGCGCCATCTGTTCATTGCAGCCTTGGTTCCTCCATATTTGCTCATGCCGAACATCTTGTGCAGTCCCCAGCAGAAATAGGCGTTGCACGATGTTGCAATGGCCTCTTTCAGTGCGGTAGGCGATGAGTGATAGTGGCATCCAAGACGGAATTTGTTGAGTATGAAACCGTTGCTGCATGGAAATGCTGTCTGTGGCGTCACAACGCCCTCTTCAAGGAACATTGCCGCCTGTGATGTTTTGAATGTTGAGCCCGGAGGGTATGTTCCCATAATCGCACGGTTCATCAAGGGCTTTTGCTTGTCTTCGCTGAGGTTCTTGTAGTTCTCACCTCTGTCGCGTCCTGTAAGCAGGTTTGGGTCGTATGACGGTGATGAAACCATACATAATATCTCCCCGGTTTCAGGCTCTATGGCAACGATGCTTCCGATCTTGCCTTTCATCAGGCGTTCTCCAAGCATCTGCAATTCAAGGTCAATGCTCAAAGTGAGATCCTTGCCACGAATTGCTAGAGTGTCGAAAGCTCCGCCTTCGTACTTGCCTTTTATACGACGGTGTGCATCGCGTAACAGGATTTCCGTACCCTTTACGCCACGTAGCTGTTCCTCGTACGATGCCTCAAGACCTTGCGTGCCGATGTAGTCACCCGATATATAATAGCTGTCCTTGTCAATCTGCTTCTGTGAAACCTCACCGATGTCGCCAAACAATGCTCCGGCAACATTACATTCAAATTGTCGGACATATCTTTTTCTAGTGTCGAATCCCTTGAATGAGAACATCTTCTCCTGGAATACGGAAAGAATCTCCTCGGGAATTCTAGTCATGAAAATCTGCTCGGTCTTTGTAGAGTAGCCGGGGTTACGTTTCTTGTCTCTGATGCGCTCCATGCGCTTTGAAAATTCATCAACGGTAATACCCAGAGTATTGCAGAATTCGAGTGTGTCTAGCCCCTTTATTTCACTTGGAATGAAAATAATGTCGTATGAAGCCTTGTTAGAGACCAACAATTTGCCGTTGCGGTCATACATCTGTCCTCGTGCAGGGTAAACAGTCTTTTTATAGAAAGCATTATTGTCCGATTGGCTCTTGTTGTGCTCGCCGTTGTTTATCTGAAGCGAGAATATCTGTGTCAGATAGACGATGAATATGAGCAGGACAATGCCGGACAAGATATACTTGCGACTCTCGAATCTGTCATTCTTCATGATGTCACTTTTTGGGTGTGAAGAATTCGGTAACAACAGCAAACAGCATTGTCAGCAGAGTGCTACCAGCTGTGCTTATGAGAAGAGTTTTCACATATCTTATTGTGAATAGCTCTATTGAGAAGAGTAGGGTGTAGAATATTACGATGCAGATGACGGCATATATCATGTATCCACCCCATTTTATGCTCCTTACACCCGGAATGAAGTCATCGGGTAACCCCTTGTGGGTGAATGCCGAGAGAACAGGATTGCGGAAAAATGCCATAGCCGTCGCTGCTGCGGCGTGTATGCCCGGGGTGTTGCAGAACATGTCGGTTACAATGCCGAAAAGGAAACCCCATATCATCAGTTCGTTCCTGGTGGTATGGCGTGGCAACTTGAGCAGGAATATTGTGAAAATGACAGCGGTTGCATAGCCAAACAGGTGAATTTGGCTGAATATCAGAACTTGTGCAAGTGACAACAGCACAAAGTTCCTCACTCTTATGATTGCTTTTCTTGTCATTGTTTAAGTATGCTATTCTCAAGTTTATCCTGTTCGTCCTTTTTCCGGTTACCTACAACATATACATTGTCAATGTTGTCAAAATCTACAAATAGTTTCACACGGGCACGGTAGGACTGTCCGTCTGTCGATTCCTCAAGTTTTTCAATGGTTCCAACAGGTATGTCAGGTGGGAAAATGGATGAGAAGCCATTTGTGGTGACTGTGTCACCTTTTTCAAAAATCTCGTATCGGGGCAGGTCGATGATGTATGAGTAATGTGTGTCCTTTCCGTCCCATTTCAAGGTGCAGAATGTGTTGTTTTTTACCTTGCAGCTTATGGTACTCTTGCTGTTGAGCAGTGGCAGTACCACGGTGTAGTTGCTTGACGATGTGTAGGTCACGCCAATTACACCTCTTTCGCTGAAGACACCCATCTCCCTGTTTACGCCTTGGGCCACGCCTTTATCGATGGTCAGGTAGTTGTTGACCTTGTTTATTGAGTTGTTTACAACACGTGCGGCAGTGTAGTGGTAATCGTTGCCGTGTCTGCTGATGTATTCGTTGTTTGCGAGCGAGACGCTGTCTTCATATACAATCAACCTGCCTTTCAGCGTCTCAATTTCGTTGAGCAGCTTCTGGTTGTGGTCAAAAAGTATCCTGTTCTCGTCTTTCAGGTTAAAATACTCCTTGACGTCGGACACTGCAGAATAGACATTGCCCACGGCGCTGTTTGCCGATGTGAAGAATGCAGCTTTCTGGTAGTAGTTGAAACTGACAATAAGCACAAAACTGATTCCCTCCAAGAAGATGAATAGGAACCAGTGATTGTGCTTTATTAGAAAGTTTAGTATTGCTCTCACAATGTATCTTATCTCATCAGGAATGGATATGTAAGGTCATTGAGCGCGAGGGCTGTACCCTTTGCCACGCAATAGAGCGGGTTCTCGGCAATGTGGAAAGGAATGTTTATCTTGTTCGACAAACGCTTGTCCAAACCTCTGAGCAATGCGCCGCCACCTGCAAGGTAGATACCATTGTGCACAATGTCGGCATAAAGTTCAGGAGGTGTCTGCTCTAACGCGCTGATAATGGCGTTCTCAATCTTGATGATTGACTTGTCGATACAGTGCGCAATCTCCTGATAGCATACAGGTACCTCGATAGGCATTGCTGTGATGCGGTTAGGACCGTGTACAATGTAGTCCTCTGGAGCCTCGTCGCCAAGGTCTGTGAGTGCTGAACCTACATGAATCTTGATGCGCTCGGCCATACGCTCACTGACGCGTACATTGTGCTGGCGGCTCATATAATCCTGGATGTCGGCTGTAAAGTCGTCACCGGCTGTGCGTAACGAACCGTTTGATACAATGCCACCGAGTGAGATAACGGCAATCTCTGTAGAACCACCACCTATGTCAACAACCATGTTGCCTTCGGGTGCTGTAACATCGAGGCCGATACCAAGTGCCGATGCCATAGGCTCATAGATGAGATATACGTCGCGTCCGCCTGCGTGCTCTGCAGAGTCGCGTACGGCGCGCAACTCAACTTCGGTAGAGCCATAAGGAACGCCGATTACCATGCGTAATGAAGGTGTGAATAGTTTTCCGCCCATGTTGATTTTGTCAATGAAACCGCGCATCATCATCTCGCAGGCGTAGAAGTCTGCGATGACACCGTCTCTCAATGGACGAATGGTCTGTATGTGTGGGTTGGTCTTCTCGTGCATCTGTTTTGCCCTTTCTCCAACCGCAATCATTTTCTTTTGTAAGTCAATGGCTACAACCGATGGCTCGTCAACAACAATCTTTCCATCGTATGACACAATGGTGTTTGCTGTACCCAAGTCGATTGCAACATCTTTTGTGAATGAAAATAAACCCATTTTCTTTTTCCTGTTTTTTCTTTGTTAATGTTTGAAGTGGCGGAAGCCGGTAATTACCATTGCTACACCGTTGGCGTCGCAGTAGTCAACAGACTCCTTGTCGCGGATAGAACCTCCCGGGTGAACAACGGCTGTAATGCCGGCCTCGTGTGCAATCTGCACGCAGTCGGGGAATGGGAAGAATGCATCGCTGGCCATTACGCTACCCTGGAGTGAGAAACCGAAGTTGCCGGCTTTCTCAATAGCATGGCGCAAAGAGTCAACGCGTGATGTCTGTCCCACACCGCTTGCAATGAGTTGCTTGTTCTTTGCCAATACAATGGCATTGCTCTTGCTGTGCTTTACAATCTTGTTCGCAAAGAGCATATCCTCGATCTCCTCGGCCTTTGGAGCAACCTTTGATACAGTCTGCAAATCGGCTGCAGTCTCAACCTTTGAGTCACGGTCCTGAACGAGAACGCCGTTAAGTACGCTACGGAATGTCCTTTCGGGCATCACGGTCGATTTCTGAATGAGGATGATACGGTTCTTCTTCTGCTTGAGTACCTCAAGAGCATCGGCATCATAGCTTGGAGCAATGATTACCTCGAAGAAAATCTCGTTCACCTTCTCTGCTGTAGCCTTGTCAACATTTGCATTTGCGATGAGCACGCCACCGAATGCCGATACAGGGTCACCTGCAAGTGCTGCATCCCAAGCCTCGGCCAGTGTTGGGCGTGATGCCAAACCGCAAGCGTTGTTGTGCTTGAGGATAGCGAATGTTGTCTCGCCTGCAAAATCGTTGATAAGTTCAACAGCTGCGTTGATGTCGAGGAGGTTGTTGTAAGAAATCTCCTTGCCGTGAATCTGCTCGAGCATATCGTTGAAGTTGCCATAGAAAGCACCCTTCTGGTGTGGGTTCTCGCCATAACGCAATGACATTGGAGTGTCGTTTGTCTGGCGGAATGCGCTGTTTGTCTCCTTGTCGAAGTAGTTGAAGATTGCAGAATCGTATGAAGATGATACTGCAAACGCCTCTTTTGCGAAGAAACGACGCTCTTCAAGGGTTGTCTGTGCACCGTTGTTCTTCAGAATCTCGTGAAGCGGAGCATACTGTGCCTTGCTTGCTACAATAACAACATCGTTGAAGTTCTTTGCTGCACCACGGATGAGTGATATGCCACCTATGTCAATTTTCTCGATGATATCTGCCTCAGGAGCACCCGATGCAACAGTCTGCTCAAAAGGATAAAGGTCAACAATTACCAAGTCAATCTCGGGAATCTCATACTCTGCCATCTGCTGCTGGTCCTTCTCAAGCTCTCTGCGGCCAAGGATGCCACCGAAAACTTTGGGGTGCAGGGTCTTTACGCGGCCACCCAGAATTGATGGGTAACCGGTGAGGCTCTCCACTGCTGTGCAGGGGATGCCAAGTGACTCGATGAACTGCTGTGTGCCACCTGTTGAAATGAGTTGAACACCGTCTGCATGAAGCAGCTTGATAATCTCGTCCAGACCGTCTTTGTAGAAAACGGAAACCAATGCCGATTTAATTCTTTTTGTTGACATATTCTCGTATTAAAATTTTGTGCTAAAAAACTGATAGCCAATGCGTTGTGATGCGCTTGGCGAAAATATCCCTATTTCTCTACAAAGTTACTTTTTTTTGTGCGATTTTCCACCATAAAACAAGGCCGATTTTTAGGTGCGAAATGATAAAAAATACAAAAAACATTTTCCTTACAAAACAAATAGATTTGGATCTCCGTTGGAAACCCAAACCTATTAGCTAAGAGAACAAATCCCTTTATTTACTATCTGTTCTGTTAAATCGTTGTAGTGCAATCAGCGGCTCTGTCTCTGCAATCTTTTTTATAAATTCATCGAGGTTGAAGTTCTTGCTTTTCAAGTGCTCAATGATATGGCCGGCCCCTCTGTTTGTAATACTTTTTGTTATTTTCAGTTGTCGCATAAGTCTAAAAGATGTAATTAATCAATTCCAGTCGTCTCACGACCTATAACCACATTCGTGCAATTCCGCCGCTATTCCCTTTTTAAGGTTGAGTATGAGATTGAGGAAAGGTTTGTGTTCCGTGGCTTTTATCGCTTCATAACTTTGGGTTTTCTTACTTGTAATCCTTGAACCTCTCACCAAGCAGATAACAACAGTAATTCAGTTTTTTAGTATAAAGCTCATTAAGGAATTTTGTCATTTGCTTTGATGTCATTGCAGCTAAAGGCTTTGCCGTGTGCACATTGTAGATGGCAATTGTGGTGCTCTCTTTTTCACTGATTTCGCAGTTCCAGGGCAATAATATCGGATTTTTCATCAGCCAATCGCGTATTTCATTGGCAAAGGAAATGTCTCTTTCAACGCGAAATGCCAATTTATACTCATTCCCGAAGAACATATTCCTTGCATTTATTCCTACAAATTCCAAACGAGCCTTTGCAAATTCTTTAAGCCCTATTTGCACTGTTCCGCAGTTGTTCCAGGCAACATTTCCGCGACATTCAACTCTCCATACCTTTTTCCACTGTCGGTAGAGTATATCGGCTGTGTTTTTTTTCAATTCACCAAAAGCAGCCTCTTCAATCATATCTTTTATGCTTTGGCTTACATTATAAATTGATTCTATCGCATCTACTTCCGAGTCGTTTTCTGTGACGAGATCTTTAAACATTTGCTCTCTTATTGTTGAAACTTCTTCGCAGAATGTGCAAACAGTATCGAATTGTTCCTCTGTCAGTCTCTTAATGCTCTTATGTCCCACCAAACTATTCAACAGTATATCCTTCTGTATTTTTGAGGGGCAGCTCATCAGCTCATTTGCGATGGTGACAATCTCTTGTTTTTTCATAACTTCTTATTGTTTGTTTTTATTTGCTTTTTTCTTTAGGAACTCCTTTAAGGTTGTTCCGCAGTCATTGGTTTTTACAAAATCCCCTTTTTGCTCGTCCCACTCGGCTTCGACAGTGCTGTTTAACGACTCTCTGGAAATGCGACGACCGCCCTTGAAATATTGCGCTGCGTCGAGCATTATGCGTGTACCGTTGTACTCCACAAAGCAAATTTCACCACCGGTTTTGGGGTTCTGGAGTGCTTTGGCTATGTATGTGGAAGCGTAACGTTTGCCGCTTTTGAATGTAAGGGTGTTGCCGTTGCGTTCATCGAGGCGGAAAAGTTCTGTCCTTGCAACATTTTTGGGAAGTCCTTTCTTTGCCAAATGCGATGGCAGTTCGCAATGATAAATGAGATTTTCACCGGCTACAAAAACTTTTGATTTGTTGTTTTCCATAGTGCTTTGTTTTATACGTTACGCACATAATATAGAAACTTTTTCAAAAAATTCAATTTTTGAGGCAGGTGTCGATGAAAATAATTTATATCGCATTGTATTTCAATACGATATAAATAGTTAAATGTTGTTAAATTAAAAAAGTGCCAATAAAGAATTTAAGGCTTCATTTTGGCATACTTCAGATTGTTTACCACGAATTCGTACATCTCCAAATAGGCGTGAGTCCACTCATCGGGTGTAAACCATGTAAAATCATCGTCGGCATCAGTGACAACAATCTGATTTTCGTCGTTCAAGCCAACGGCACAAATTGTTATAATTTGCTCATTGCCATCCATAACCCTAATGACACTATCACAATATGCATCATTCTCTTCTTCAATTTCGCAATTGAACCAAATGTAACGCCCGGTGGGGTTGTTCGACAAAATTTCAATAATCTCGGCCTTTACAGCCTCTTCAAGTGCTGAATACTGCTTTAAATACTTTTTAGGGTCTTCATGGTTTTACTTTTCGTTTTCCTGTTTGGGATAGTCGATGTTGTAGTGCAGGCCGCGGCTCTCCTTGCGTTCCATTGCCTGGCGCATGATGAGGTAGCCTACATTGATGATGTTGCGCAGCTCGCATAGTTCGCGACTTACGACGCTCTGCTTGAACAGTTCCTCGGTTTCCTCGTATAGCAGATCAAGGCGGTTCCATGCGCGTTTGAGTCGCAGATTGGTGCGCACGATACCTACGTATGTGCTCATAATCTGCTGCACCTCCTTGGCATCTTGTGAAATGAGGACCATCTCCTCGTTCATCTTTGTGCCCTCGTCGTTCCACTCGGGAATCTCCTCTTTGTAGCTGTACTCCTCAAAGTGCGCAAGTGAGTGCTTTGCCGCCGCGTCGGCATATACTACGGCCTCAATCAACGAGTTGCTTGCCAGGCGGTTACCGCCATGCAGGCCAGTGCATGAACATTCGCCCACTGCATAGAGGCGGTGGATGCTCGATGCTGCGTTCAGATCAACCTTTATACCGCCGCAAAGGTAGTGTGCTGCCGGTGCGACGGGGATATAGTCCTTTGTTATGTCAATGCCAAGCGAGAGGCATTTCTCGTAGATGTTTGGGAAGTGGCGCTTTGTCTCTTCCGGATCTTTGTGTGTGACGTCGAGATAGACATGGTCATCGCCCCTGTGTTTCATCTCGTTATCTATGGCGCGTGCCACAATGTCACGCGGTGCAAGCGACAGGCGTGGGTCATATTTCTGCATGAATTCCTTGCCGTCCTTGGTGCGCAGTATGCCGCCATA
The DNA here is from genome assembly GCA_045657945.1 of Bacteroidaceae bacterium. Lineage (GTDB taxonomy): Bacteria > Bacteroidota > Bacteroidia > Bacteroidales > Bacteroidaceae > HGM04593. The sequence goes on from JAZOUB010000015.1 coordinate 249,738, forward strand.
TCCGCGCATGGCCTCGGTGATGAGGAACGATGGGCGGTCGCCCGGGTTGTAGAGCGCGGTTGGGTGGAACTGTATGAACTCCATGTCCTTTACAGTTCCCTTGGCGCGATATACCATTGCTATACCGTCACCTGTAGCGACAAGTGGGTTTGTAGTTGTCTTATATACGGCACCGCAACCACCGGTTGCCATGAGAGTGATTTTGCTCAAAAAAGTGTGAACCTCGTTTGTGGCAATGTCGAGCACATACGCTCCGTAGCACTCGATGTCGGGTGTCTGGCGTGTTACCTCAACTCCCAGATGGTGCTGTGTGAGTATCTCTATTGCGAAATGGTGGTCGAATATTGTGATGTTGGGGTGCTTGCGCACAGCCTTTATCAGTGACTCCTGAATCTCGGCGCCTGTGTTGTCGGCGTGGTGCAGGATGCGGAACTCCGAGTGTCCGCCCTCGCGGTGAAGGTCAAACTCGCCGTTTTCGTTGCGGTCAAAATCAACGCCCCAGTCAATGAGTGCCTGGATTTGTGACGGTGCTTCGCGCACCACCTTTTCCACAGCTTCGCGGTCGCTTATCCAGTCGCCGGCAATCATTGTATCCTCAATGTGCTTGTCAAAATTATCGACAAGCTCGTTGGTAACCGATGCTATACCGCCTTGTGCAAAAAAAGTGTTTGCATCCTCTAATGTTGTCTTGCATACAAGTGCAACCTTACCTTTGTCTGCAACCTTAAGAGCATAGCTCATTCCGGCAATACCGGAACCGATAACTAAAAAATCGAATTTCTTGACCATATTACCTTGTGTTTCTTCAGGGCGAAACGGGCTTCAGTCCTTTTTGTCCTTTGGAGCGTAAAATTACAAAAAAATGGGATAAAAAAGATTTTAGAGAGAATATTTCGTGATTATTCCTGAATTTTTTGTGGCATTCGGGATATGTCTTACTTTTCGCTCTTGACTTCATTGAGCGCTGTGATATTGCGCACAAGTTGTTCATATCCACATCGCTCGACAGCGCTGCCTGCAAACAGTATATCATACTGCTCTTTTGTCAATGTGTTCCAATTGTCTGTGGTCATTTCCAGCAACTCTACGCCGGGTTGCAGTTCGGGGATGCTGTTTGGTGTGGCAAAACGGTTGTGAGGGCACACTGCCTGGCAACGATCGCAGCCATAGAAGCAATTTCCCATCTTTTTACCGATGTTTTCTGGTAAAACCCCATGGTGCTCAATTGTGAGGTATGAGAGGCATTTGTTGGCATCAAGCCCCTCGTCGTTCAACGCCATTCCTGGGCAGTTTTCTATGCACTTGCGGCAATTGCCACAGAGATTTCGCAACTGTGGGGTGTCATAGCATAGTTCAATATCTACCAGCAGTTCGCCCAGAAAAAAATTGGAGCCTCTGCCGGGGATAATGAGTTGGCGGTTGCGTCCGATATACCCTATTCCTGCCGTTACCGCCCAGTAGCGCTCAAGCACCGGGGCCGAGTCACAGAAGGCTCGCCCTTGTACCTTGCATACGTTGCCAATGCTCTGCAGCAGCAGGTATAGCCTGTCCTTTACAATCTTGTGGTAGTCCTTTCCCTGTGCATAGTCGGCAATTCCCTCAATGTGCTGTTTTGGTGTGTAGTTAAGTGCTACACATATTATGCTCCGGCATCCATCGACAAGTTGGGTGGGATTGAATCTCTTGTCGCAGTTACGTTCAAGATAACCCATTGTGGCGTGCTTGCTTTGCCCAATCCAATCGTTATATCTTTGTTTTATCTCTTCCGATACAGTTTCGGCTTTGGCTATCCCACAAATGTCAAATCCGAGACGTTCTGCCTCGGATTTGATAAATATGGTCAAATCTTCCTTTTTCATCATTCAAAGACTTTAAAACTGTATCCCTGTTCAAGCAACCACTCTATGGCGCGTGGAAGAGCATATTTGAGGTTGCTCTCCGAGCGTAGGGAGTCATGGAATGTGATGATAGAGCCATTACGCACGAACTTCTTTACATTGGCAAGTACATCCTCTCCGTAAAGACGGAAACTGTAGTCGCGAGTCACGAGATCCCACATTACAAACTGGTAGCGTTTGCTCAGTTCCTTGTACTGGCTGCGGCGCAGCAGTCCATGAGGGGGGCGGAACAGGTTGCTGTGTATGAATGCATCGGCCTGATCCACATTCTCAATGTACTCCTTTGTGCTTGTGAACAAGCCTTTCAGGTGGTTGAATGTGTGGTTGCCTACCCTGTGCCCGGCCTCTACAACCTGCCGGTATTCCTGGGGGAACTTGTGTACATTGTCGCCCACCATAAAGAATGTGGCCTTGATGTTGTAGCGTCCCAACAGTTCTACCACCCAAGGGGTTATGACGGGGATTGGACCGTCGTCGAAGGTGAGATATACAGCCTTCTCATTAGGATCCATTCTCCACAGCGCCTTGGGAAAAAGATTGCGGATGAAGCCGGGTACTTGCTCTATGAACATCGTTCTCTGCTGTTTATCTTGCTGTTTTTATATATCTGTCCAGAATCCGGTCGATAACCTGCATCTCTTTTGTTGTCGGGTTGAACTCCTGAAGCAGATAGTATATGCTGCCTATGAGTTCTTTCTTAATTCCACCATCGCTCTTGTCTTTGGTGTTTTCCAGGCAACTTACCTCTGTTCCGAGCAGTTTTGTAAGCACCCTTACAATCTCTTCGCGAGTTATACCGGGTTTCTTGCCTGTCTCCTCGAGCAACTTCCATGCCTCTCCAAGCAACGACAGGCGATGGTATATCAGTATGTCGTTGTGGTCTTTTGCGTCAATGGTGTTGTACCATCTTAAGTGCTCATATTCGTCCTTCAGTACAGTGCTTGAAATCTCTGATACTCTGTCTGTGAGAAGCTGAAGTGTGGCATCGCCAAGGTACAGGACAGAATTCTCTTTCTTGTATTCATTCTGTACTTTGCGTATAATGTTGTATATGCTTGCGATACTCATTGTGTTATCTCTCAAGGCGTCGTATGGCACGATGTCGCTTGGGAACTCGGTACGTATCTTTTCAAGAAGCGCAATTATCCTATCATCGGTCTCATTCCCATCTGTGAGCATCTCTTTTGCCAATTGAGCTACAAGGTTGCGATGGGTAGAAATCATTCTTCTGATGGTTTCGTCGGCGTAATAATCCTTGTGCTCTTTCACGCCGCCCCATTTGAAGCGCTCCATGACATTTGTGTAGAACTTGTCAATATCTACAGGTCGGTCGCCCTGTCCTGTGTCATATCCCAATTCGCTCCAGTCGAACGGGGTTATACGGTATGCCAGTCCTTCGTGTACAAAGAACTTTGTAAGAACCTTTGGATAATTGTCTTCACCAACTGTCATTGACATGTATATCGGACGTTCCCAGTTAGCATTTGCCAACATGTCGAGCATTACAAGTTCGTGGCGGTAGAGTGCACTCTTGTCGCTGATGTCGATGGTCATATATTCAGGCATGTCGTGCATGTATTCATCGGGGATCATCATGCCCGAACGTCTTACAGCCTCGGCGTCAATGTGGATGTATAGTTCCTCGCAAGGAATGATGTTTCTTGGGAGTTCTATGCGCTCCTTGGCTCTGCGGCCATGGTTGAGTGCCTTTTCATACATTGTTATGATCTCATCTATAACCTTGCGTGTCTGTGATTTCTTGGTAGCATTTGCCTCAAGAATCCAGTGCTTTGTTATCTTGTTCATTTCAAATGGATTGCCGTCGCCGAATGCTAGCTCATATTTTTCAGGATAAGCGTTGCGGTATTCCATAATGAACTCCTCCATTGGGACAACATATATTACCATGTTGGTGTTGCCCACATAGTTGATGCGGTCCCAGGTGATAGGCAAGCTTGGCGAGTCGTATGCAGGGCGTTTCATCTGGTCGATGTACCAGTCGGTCTGCAGGTACGACAGGTTGCATACGCGCGCATCGGTGCGCTCGCCCTCTACCTCTTGGTTGTACCAAAGCGGGAAGGTGTCATTGTCGCCACAGGTGAAGATTATGGGGGCACCCTCCTCGGGGAGTGTATTCAGGTAATTCTGGCCAAAATCACGGCAAGCATAGCGTCCGCTGCGGTCGTGGTCGTCCCAGTTCTGTGATACCATTTGCAATGGAACGAGCAGGCAGATGGCTATGATAATGCTGTTAATTATAATGTTGTTCTTTTCAGTGTTTTTTATATTGTATGTCTTTGAAAGGGTCTTGATATATTGTGCGATACCGGCTACGCCCATTCCAATCCATATTGCAAAGGCGTAGAACGAACCTGCGTATGCATAGTCGCGTTCGCGTGGCTGTAGCGGTGTCTGGTTAAGGTACAGCACAATTGCAAGGCCGGTCATGAAGAACAGCAACAATACAACACTGAACTGTTGCTTTCCCTTGCGGCCGTTGACCAGTTGCCATATTATACCAATGATACCCAGGATGAGCGGAAGGGCAAAATAGACATTGCGGCCCTTGTTCTCCTTGAGCGAGGTCGGCATGTTGTCCTGGTCGCCAAGACGCCAGTCATCAATGGCAGGTATGCCGGAAATCCAGTTGCCATACTCCTTCTCGCCATAGTTGTTCTGGACATCGTTCTGACGTCCTACAAAGTTCCAGAGGAAATATCTCCAGTACATGTGGTTAACCTGGTAGTTCATGAAGAAACGGAGGTTGTCCAATTGTGATGGTGCCTTAATCTTCTTGTCTTCGTCCTTCCTTTCTATCTTGTGACCAACCCATCGTTCGTACTCGCTGGCATGGTCGGGGCTGTACATACGTGGAAAGAACATGTTCTGTACGTACTTATACTCCTTGTTGTAATCGATGATCTCATAGCTGTCGGGATCGTTCGGGTTCTTCTTCTCCACACGTGAGTATATGGGACTTGTCTTTTCGTAGGCTGCGCTTCCGTCATTATTGCGCTTTATCTCTGAGTAGAAGAACTCGCCATAGAAAAGTGGGCGTGTGCCATACTGCTCGCGGTTGAGGTATGAACCCAATGTAAATATATCCTCGGGTGAGTTCTGGTCCATAGGAGTGTTTGCCGACGAACGTACTACAATGAGGGTATATGATGAGTAGCCAATCATTATAAGCAATAGGCTCAGGAATGTTGTGTTGAAGATCCTTTTGCTTACAAGGTACTTGACCGACATTGTGGCTTTGCTGTATGTTGTTTTGCCTTTTGTGCAAACCCATAATATAGCAGAGAGTATCAGTACGCCAAACAGGATGTTGAGAGTTAGGTCATGCCCATAGAATGGAATTCCTAACAAGGCTATAGCGCCGGTGAAAACTCCTGCAATAAGTTTTTGGTTGTTGCTCTTTTCTGTGAGGATGATACCACCTATGATTGTTGCAAAGAGCAGGATTATATAGACGTAGAGACCTGTGTTGAACGGCATGCCAAGTACATTGACAAAAAGCAGTTCGAACCAGCCGCCAACCTTTACGACACCGGGTACGATGCCATACAGCACTGCCATTACAATTGCTGCAGAGACAACCAGTGCCAGTGCTGCACCCCAGAAATTTGTGTTGGGGAATTTCTTGTAATAGACAACCAGTACAATGGCGGGGATACAGAGCAGGTTAAGCAGGTGCACACCGATGGAGAGGCCTACAAGGTAGGCTATCAGTATGAGCCATCTGTCGCTGTGTGGATCATCGGCATTGTCCTCCCACTTTAGGATGAGCCAGAATACAACGGCTGTGAAGAGTGATGAGTAACCATATACCTCGCCCTCAACGGCGCTAAACCAGTATGTGTCGCTCCAAGTGTATGCAAGTGCGCCCACAAGACCCGAACCAAGGATTGTTATCATCTGGCTTTTTGAAATCTCATTGCTGTTGCCCACGATGAGCTTGCGTGTGAGGTGCGTGATGCTCCAGAAGAGGAACAGGATACCTCCGGCACTGAGCAGTGCCGACATGATGTTGACCATGTATGCTACATGCTCGGTATCGGCGAACATTGAGAAGAAGTTCGCGGTGAGCATGAAGAAAGGTGCGCCGGGGGGGTGGCCGACCTCCAGTTTATTTCCAGAAAGGATAAACTCGGGGCAATCCCAAAAACTTGCAGTTGGTTCAACAGTGAGGCAGTATGTCAATGCTGCGACAATGAATGTGAACCAGCCAAGGGTGTTGTTCCAGATTTTGTACTGTTTCATTATTTTGCTTTGTTATTATTTGCAAATGCCGTGTAACAGGCTTGTACGCAAGCCCATAAATCGTGCAAATTTACCTAATAAATAGCAGAGGGCAAAATATTAGCAGGCAAATTGAACTTTTGTTAAGATTTATTTGTATTTGTGATGCGTTTACAGTGGGTCTATGTCATAGTACATCACTATTGAGCGGTAGCGGGGCTGTTCGCAGTAGGCTTGCTGCAGGTTCCGCAGCACTTCGTTTATCTTGTACTGCGAGAGTGTGTTCTCAACCTTCAGCACTATTTTCCTTATGTAGAGCTGCTTCACCTTTGCCACGGGTGGCAGGTCGGGGCCAAGTATGCGGTTGTCGAAAATCTCGCGCATGTGCTTGCCGAGCAGTTCCGAGAACTCCTCGATAACACGTACGTCGCGGTGCTTCATGTAGATATAAATGAGCCGATAAAAAGGAGGATAATGGAACAGGAGACGTTCCTGCAACTGCTCGGCATAGAACGAGACGTAGTCATTATCTACAATCTGGGAAATCACAGGGGCATCGGTCATCTTTGTCTGCAGGAACACTTTTCCCTGCCCGTTCTTGCGTCCGGCGCGTCCTGCAACCTGCGACATGAGTTGGAATGCCCTTTCGGTTGCCCTGAAATCGGGGTAGTTGAGCAACGTGTCTGCATTGACAATGCCAACTACATCCACATTATCAAAGTCTAGTCCCTTGGAGACCATTTGGGTTCCAATGAGTATATCGGTCTTTCCCTCCTGGAAATCGCTGATTATCTTTTCATACGCTGTGCGTGTGCGCGTTGTGTCAAGATCCATGCGCTTTATGCGTGCATCAGGGAAGAGGTTCTGCAGGTCGTCCTCAATTTTCTCTGTTCCATAACCAAGAGTAGAGAAGTTGCGTCCTTCGCAGTTGGGACAGTGGACGGGTGCCGGTATGGTATAGCCGCAGTAGTGGCACACGAGTTTGTTGGCATTCTTGTGCAAGGCGAGGCTCACATCACAATGCTTGCAGTGCGGAACCCAGCCACAGGTACGGCACTCTATCTGTGGCGAGTAACCACGTCGGTTCTGGAACAGTATTATCTGTTTCTTCTCCTTAAGGGCTTGGCTCATGGCCTCGACAAGAGGGTCGGCGAAGGGACCCACCGTGAGCTTCTTGCGAGTATATTCCTGCATGTCAATGACCTCGATATGCGGCAGTTGAAGCTGGCGGTGGCGTGTGGCAAGGTTTACAAGGGCATATTTGCCGGTTGTGGCATTATAATAGCTCTCTATCGACGGGGTTGCCGTGCCAAGCAGTGTTCTTGCGCCAAAGAACGAAGCAAGCACGATGGCTGCGTTACGTGCATTGTAACGTGGTGCCGGTTCCTGTTGTTTGTAGCTGTTCTCGTGTTCTTCGTCAACAACGACAAGACCAAGCCTTTGGAAAGGCAAAAAGACGGACGAACGCACGCCAAGAATGATGTCGTACGGGGTATCACTTAATTGCTTTTTCCAAATCTCAACCCTTTCGGCATCGGAAAATTTCGAGTGGTATAGCCCTATGCGGTCTCCAAATACACGGCGCAGGCGTTCGGTTATCTGCTTGGTGAGTGCGATTTCGGGCAGCATGTACAGCACTTGTTCACCACGCTCGATGGCTTCGCTGATGAGATGAATATAAACCTCGGTTTTTCCGGCCGATGTTACTCCATGTAGTAGAGTCACGCTCTTTTGGGTGAATGATTCCTTGATTTCATCGAAAGCCTTCTGTTGTGCAGGGTTCAGTGTGTTGACCGGTTGGCAGGGTGCTTCGTTGTGCCCAAGACGGCCAATTTCTACTTCGTATGTCTCAAAGACTCCCTTCTCCAGCAATTGCTTGTATATGGGTGGCTGCACCTGCGCAAGTTCAATGAGACGGTGCTTGGCAATCTCCTTTGGGGTATCGCCGAAGGGGTCGGCTTGCTGCAGATAGGTTGCAAGCAGTCTTTTTTGGCGTGGCGCCCTGCCGAGTGTCTGCATCAGCAGGTTCAACCACTTTTCGCTGCGGTATTCGGCGGTAAGGCGCACGCGCTGTTCGGTGCGTGGTTTGAACTCACCTTTCAGTCCTTGCGGAATGGCGGCCTTGTATATGTCGCCCAATGAACAGAGATAGTACTTTGAAATCCACTCCCAGAGTTTTACCTGGCTTTCGAGCACAATGGGTGTCTCGTCAAGAACCTCCTTCAATGGCTTTACGGCATAATCTGCAGGTTCGTTGTCGTGCATGGCTGCCACAAGTGCCGTGTAGCTTTTCTTGTTGCCCAAAGGTACGGTCACACGGCACCCAGGGAGTACTCTTCCCTGTAATTCCTGTGGGATGCTGTATGTGAAAGTTCCCGGCAGCGGCAGTGGTAATATTACATCGACAAAGCGGCTCATTATTCTGTTACAAGTCCCTTGAAATCGCTTCCTGTCGGGCTCTGGAATGTCTTCAGCCCGAATTCGGGAAGTGTGGCAAGCACATATTCAAAAATCTCCGATTGCAGGTGCTCGTACATTACCCAAGCCGTGCCGTTGAAGAAGAAATAGAGTTCAAGCGGCAAGCCTTGTGTGGTGGGCTGCAGCTGTCGCACCATCGTTATCATCTCTTTGTTTACCTGTGGGTGCTCCTTGAGCCACTCCTCGAGCCACTCTCTGAATAGAGTGAGGTTAACAATCCTTTTACCTTTGCATTCGCCTGTGTACAAGCCTTTTTTTGCAAGTTGTGCCAGTTGCTCCTCACCGATGAAGGCAATGGTGTTCATGTCGATGTTGATGGAACGCTTGATGCGTCGGCCACCGCTGTCGAACATTCCTCGCCAGTTCTGGAAAGAGTCGCTCACGAGCGTGTATGGCGGAATGGTTGTGATTGTCTTGTCCCAGTTCTGCACCTTGACGGTTGTGAGTGATACATCCAGTACCATACCGTCGGCGCCATATTTCTCCATTGTTATCCAGTCGCCGGGGCGCAGCATGTCGTTGGCCGATAGCTGCACACCTGCTACAAGTCCCATGATACTGTCCTTGAACACCAACATCAGCACAGCTGCCGATGCACCGAGTCCGGCAAGAAGGTTCGAGGGGTCCTTGTCAATTACAATCCCGATTACTATGATTGAACCAATGCAGATGACAACGATTTTAAGCATCTGGAACACTCCCTGCAGGGTGTGATTCTTTGTCTTTTTGGCCTGGTTTGATATGCGGTAGAGCGATGTGAGCACTCCGCAGCAGAGCCTGATGCATACAAGTGTTATGTATACAGAACATATTTTTGATGCTACGCCATGCAGCATGGACTCCTCGTGCATGAGCAACGGCAACGAAGCTGCCAATATCACACCGGCCATCAGGTTGCATAGGTTCTTCAGGGTCTTTTCATTGAATATTATATCATCCCATTTTGCCTGTGTCTTGCGTGTCAACTTGTTTGTGATAGGCACTACAATCCTTTTGCAGATGATGCTGCTTATGTGGAAAAGCAGTATGATGCAAAGTATTACTCCAACCCAATGCAGTGCATTGATGTTGTCGGTCTCGATATTCATCCTGTTGAGTAGGGGGGTATAGGTTTCGGTATTTGTCGCTGCCATGTTGTAGTTCTTATAATAAGCCGGAGGAATCTCTTCCACCGGCTTGCTTATCAATTATATGTGACTCTATATCAGAATATGTAGGCAAGTGAAATCTGCCAGGTGTTTGTCTTCAGTTCCGAGATGCTCTTGCCAATTTCAATGATACCGGGAATGCTCACGCCATTCTCGATAATCTCGGCGGTATTGTTGAATGACAGGTTGTAGTTGGCATGTATCTGCAGGTGGTCGAACAGTATCACGCCAAGTCCAAGGTTCAGGCTTATGTTGCTGTCCTTCAGTCTATAAACTTTCAGCGGGTCATCAATGTTAGGAATCTTGTTGAGAATCTGGTCAATGTTGGCATTGCCCGATTCGTTTATCATGTCGCGCACGCTCTTGAGGGTAACATCGCTGTCGCCTATGTTCCAACTGAACTGCGGGCCAATGGCAATGAAAGGCTCAATGTATTTGTTGATGACAGGCAATGAAAGCTCATAGCGCAGGTAGACAGGAATGTCAATATTCTGTGCTGTGACATTCTGGCCCTCGATTTCCAGGTTGTTCTGCGAGTAGAGTACATTGGCCTCGACTCCAAGCCCTACAACCGGGAATATGAATTTAGCAGTTGGACCAACGAACCAGCCAGTGTTTCCTTTGAGGCTGCTCTTGAGTTCCTCGATATTTGTTGTCGGTTTCTGGGGAAGGTTAACACCGGCCTTTACACCAAAGTTGAACTGTGCTGCTGCAGGCATTGCTGCAAAGAGGCAGATGGCTGCCAATAATCCAAAAAGTTTTTTCATGTCAGATGATTTTAGTTGTTTTGCAAGACAGCATTACTGTTACAAAGGTATCAGTAATGCTGTCTTAATACCTATTTTCATCGCAAATGAACGATAAAATAAGTAAATAAACAATATTTTGTGTGAAAATGTTTATCGGCGTTCACGTCGCACAGAGACTGAACCGGCTTTTGTTGCAGGAGTGCTGCTCTTCTTCTCTTTCTTTACGCTTTTAGTTGTGCTCTCCTTCTTGACACTCTTTGTGACAACGCGCTTTGCCTTCTCTTTATTTACAGTTTTCTTGGCATTGTTGTCAATTGTGTCATTGGCTGCTGCTATGGCGGCGTTTATTGAATCCTGCTTCATCTCGGCAACAGTCTTTGTGTTCCACAGGTTCGTGCGGAAATCCTTGAGTTGCTGCTCAATCTTCTCCTGCTCCTGCTTTATCTCTGTGGAATCCTTGCAGTATTGTGCTATGGCAAGGTTGCGCATGTTCACTGTCTTGTAGATCTCTCCCTCGTAGCACGCTCTCCTGAAGTAGTCGTCGAGTGTCATAGACATTACATTGTTGAGGCTGCTTGTCATCACCGGCTGCTGTGCAAGCAATGCCGAGATGTCGTCATACTTAATCCAGAACATGGGGTATTTTGTTACCTCCGATCCAAAATCGCCCGAACGGTGCAATACCGGGCATATAGCAGTCACCTGTGTGCCGTATGTGCCTGTGCGTTGGTCATAGTAATGACTCTCCTTTATGTAGTAACTGAGTACCTCGGCACTTGGGATGTCGCTCTTGCCAACCAGAATCTCTCCGTTTGCCTCCTCGTAGTATATGCGGTAGTTGTCGAGCATATCGACAGGAGAAATGATATTCTCCTCGGTGAACTGCTCAACACCGTCAAGGTTATACTTGTAGGCGGTGACATTTCCCCTTATAATATTGTTGAACAGGAATGTGAACAGGTTGCAGTTGTTACCTGTTTGCTCTACCGGGTAGTAAAGCGATGCATTCATCTCGTTCGCAAGGTCGAGTGAGCGGTATATCTCGCGCTTCCAATCGACCTCCTGCGGTGTCTGTGCGACGGGGTACTGGCTCTTGGCTCTTTCGGTCAGTTCTACAACTGCTGTCGTTTCGGCCTTTTTGCTATTCTTGTTGTCGCTCTTGCGGGCAGGGGGTTGTGCGTTGGCAGTGTGTGCCGCAAAAGCAAGTGCTACAACAACTAAAATTCTGCTAATGTACTGCATATCGTAATATTGTTAATGTCTGTTTAGTCAATTATCACCTCAAGTGTTGTGGGCAAAAGGCGCTCTACATTGTCGGGGCCAACAGCCTTAACATGAGAAATGTAGAAACGCTTGCCGCGTCCAAGGTTGCGGAACATATCCTTCTGCTGTGTCGAGAATTCCGCTCCCTGCGATATGAGAGGAATGGCATTTCCCATGTTGTCATAGAATACTGTCTCGAAAGAGAGAACCTTGAAGCCGATATTCAGCAATCCGTCGTCAATGGCTGCTGTAATTCCCTTTGAACTCATGAGTGCCTGCTTGGTCAGTTTAGTGCCACCGCGGTAATGCTGTGTGTTGCCGTCCTTGTCTTTGTATTCGATGAATGGGGTCGGGTCGGGCAACTGGCGTACGCGGAAGGTGTACTCGCCGACATTCATTGTGCGCCCCTCATCGTTGCGTGCTGTGACACTAATATTAACCTCTTCGCCGGCTTTGGTAGGGGTTACAATGTAGCCTCCATTACTGTCGCGTGTCATTTTTGCGTTACCTTTTTCAATTCTTGCAGATATCTTGTCTGCAGGAATGCCGGGTACAGATATGCTAACAGGGTTATCAAAACCAGCATAGAGTATATTCATCAGTGATGCACTAACTGTTGCTGTAGTTGGTGGTGCTACTACGGTATAGCGCTGTTCAAATTTAATGGGTTCTTCAACTCCATTTACAACCATCTCTCCACTGAATATATAATCACCGGTTTTGTCGCAATTTGTTGTATATAAGTTATCTTCCAATTTAAACATCCCTCTTATCTTCTCATCGATGCTTATCTCCGGACGTTGTGTGGAGTCTACTGCAGCAAGAATGACTTGCGCAGAAAACTTCTCACCTTGTAGAATACTTGTCGATCTGGGGATAACAAATGCTTTAAGTTCGTTTACACGGACATCGTCTTGGTCTATCCTCTTGGCAAGTGCGTGAAGCACTTCACCTTCGACATAGCGTACGTCGTTCTGTATCTTTGTAAGGAAGGTAATGGCTGCAATGGCTGGCATGCTCTCAAAATGATACACCTCCCAATTCTTCTCATTGGTATTGAGACTGTTGGCTATCATTTTCTTTTGTTCAGGGGTTTCAACCATTTCCATCATGAATTCGCGGTACTCGTTGATTGCATCGTAGAGTTTCTTGCCATATTTGCTTCCCGAAAGCATTACGAATGTCGATGCTTCAAGGTCTTCTCTGTTCTTGAGATTGCTGTAGTTACCGTCGCTCCCATCGGCTGCTTTGGCAATGCGCTCCTTGAGATTATCGGCAAATTTACAGAGTTTGTCCGACTGCTCCGTTACGCTTTTTGCGCGTTCTAACCATACACCAACCTTATCTGGGTTCTTGAGGTACATATCATTAAATGATTTGTATAGTGTATCGTTTTGTGCGCTTGTATTCGCTGCACTTTGTGAGAGACTCTTGTCGACCATGGAAAAGCCGTTGAGAACATCTGAAGAGACGTTCATTGCAAGCATCGCCATCAGGATGACATACATCAGGTTAATCATCTTCTGACGGGGTGAAACTTTTTGTTTCTTTATCTTCATTGTACGCTTGTTTAAATTTGTGGACGGTCCATTCTCGATGTCATCGCTTCAATCATGCGGGCATAGAGGCTGTTGAGCTCTTCAATCTGCTGTGCCATCTTTTTGGTCTGCTCGTTGACCTGGTCTATTGCGTTAAGTTGTCCGCCTGCACTGCGCAGGTGTACTTCGTAGAGCGCATTCACACCTGTGAGGTTTCGGCTCAGTGTATCCATCTCCTCCATGTTGCGGCCAAGAGCCTCAGTTTGCTGCGATATGCGCTGTATTGCCTCGGTCAATGTCTTCACCTTCTCTACATACTCTTCTGTAGCCTTGTCCATCTCTTCGATGTTTGCAGGTGAAACTGCTGGTATCGGTTGTACCGCACCACCTGTTGTGGCCGCAGTTCCTCCACCAATGACAATGGAACCCTGTTCGGTTGCTGCAGGTGTTGCTGCAGCTGCTACAACTGTAGCGCTATTTGCTTCTTCGGTTGTTGCAACCAGTGTGCCTGTGCCGCCGGTCATGATTGGACCGTTGATGATGATAGGCTGTCCGCTACCGGCTCCGCTGTATGCTTTTACATCATTTGTCTCCTCCTCTTCAATATCATAAGGGCGTTCAAATGCCGAGAAGAAGAACACGATAACCTCGGTACCCATACCAAGGAACAGCATGAGGTTTGCTCCCTGTATGTGAGTGAGCTTGAATAGTGCACCAAGTATGACAATTGCAGCTCCCCAGCTATAGAGGTAGTTCAATATTGTTTTACCCTTTGGAGAATTCATGAATGACTGCAATTCTCCTATAATGCTTTTTGACTTTTTCATATCTTGTCTTTATTTCTTTATTCCTTGATTATCTTCTGCGGTCGGCTCCGGCATAGCTTCTCACGCAACGGAAACCGATGTATGAATGCGATTCGTTCTGGTACTCGTATGCTCGTGTTGCACCCTGTATGTATTTTACGGGGTCTTTCCATGAACCACCGCGCACAGTCTTCTTCTTCATGCTGTATGGATCCTCCTTTGCTGCACGATACTGCAGGTCGGGGTTTATGTCGCTCATCTGCAATACACCGGCATCGGTATATACGGTAGATGTCCACTCTGCAACATTGCCGGCCATGTCATAGAGACCGTTTGAGTTTGCCGAGAATATTCCGCAGCTTGATGTGATGAGGCTGCCATCTTTAGTGTAGTTGCCCTCCCCTGGCTTGTAGTTGGCATAGTAGCATCCCTCTTCGCTCTTTGTGTCGGTCTGCTCCCAAGGGAAGCGGCGTGCATCCTTGCCTCGGGCTGCAAACTCCCATTCTGCCTCAGAAGGCAGGCGGTAACGTTGAATCCAACGTGCCTGTGGACCCATGCCGCGTAACAGATATTCGGTGCGCCAAGCGCAGAAGGCGTTTGCCTGCTCCCAACTTACGCCAACAACAGGGTAGTTGTCATATTTGGGATGGCTGAAGTAGAGCTGCAGGTATGTCTCGTTGTTCGCATTCGGGAAATCGTTCACCCAGCATGTTGTGTCGGGGTAGATGTTTACGATATACGTGTTAAGGAAATCGTAGGCGCTCGAGAGCGGACGGTTTATTGTCTCACGCACAATATAGCCCTCGTCGTCAATGTATGCAGTGTCCTTTGAAACGGTGATTACTGCATCATAATCAACGGGGATGTCGGTGTTGCGGTTACGCTCTTCGGGATTCAGACGGTTCTTGCGTAGTGCAGCCTGTGTATAGTCATAAATCTCATAACGGTAGTTCATCTGCGAAGCGTCGAGTTGTTTTTCACCGGTGATTGGGTTTATGATATACACGCTCTCAATGGCGCGCAATTCGTCCTCGGTCGGTTTTTTCCATGGAATAGGCTTCTTCCAGTTGAGATATGGGGTGATGGGCTCTCCATACTCATCTTCTGTTATCTTGTATGTCTCGTCGCCACCGTATGCAGGGTCGGCAAGACGCTCGCGGATGATTGAGTCGCGCACCCAATAGACGAACTGGCGGTATTTGGCATTTGAAACCTCGGTCTCGTCCATCCAGAATGCATCGACCGAAATATCTTTAGATGGTGCTCCTGTTCCCCATAGCGAGTCATTAGCCTCGTCACCAACCTTGATGGAACCTCTCTGTATAAGTACCATGCCATAGGGTGCGGGCTCACTTACTGCCGAGCCGTGTACTCCTGTGACCTCACCACCTTGAGTAGTGGTCATGCCACTTTTAGGACTGAAACAGGAGATCAACGCGAACGATAGAAATACTGTTGAAAGAAAAGCTATTCTCTTCATCATTGTAGAATTCTTATGCTGTTATGTTTATTTTTTCCTTTTTTAAATATGTCAAGGTCAATCTTGTAACCTATGTAAATATCGTGGCTGCCATTCTCGGCACCAATGCTTGATGTGAACAATTCGTAGGCATAGCTTGCTGTAATGTTCATCATCTCAACACCAAGAATGAATGCTACCGATACTGTAGGACTGTATGTTATACCGCCAAAAAACTCCTTTCCTCCATATCTGTAGGTGCCAAGTGCCGTAATGTCGGCTCTCCATGCCGTGAAGTCGGTCATCACCTGCAATGATGGCTGTATTGATACTAACGAGTTTTTAACAGGAATATTGCCTCCGGCCATAAAATTAAGATGTGGGTCGATTTTCATCTCGTTCTTTTCACCCAAAAGCACTGTCGGCGCATTAAGGTGAATACCCGATATTCCGGCATAGAAATATTTGTGCTGGTAGAGTATGCCGGCTCCAAAGTCAATGGAGTTTCCGTCGGCATTACCCGAGGGAAATGCCGGGTCATTGTTGCTCTCGCCAAAAATAAGATCCTTGTTCTCGAATGTGCAGTTTACAAGTCCAATCTGTGCGCCAACGGCAAAGCGTCCCTTGAATAGCTTGAAAGCGTATGCATAGTTGAAATAGAGATGTTGGTTGGTGAAACGGCCAATCTCGTCATTCACTACGCCAAGGCCAAGGCTGTGGTCACTCTTGATGAATGGGATGGGGGCATCTACATTTATAAGCATCGTTTTCGGGTTGTTCTCGAACCCTGATAACTGATGAGCATATGCCGCGTATGCCGTCAGTTTCCTCTCTGCACCTGCGCCGGCAGGATTGTAGAAGTTCTTCATCTCCCAATAGTGGGTAAAGTGCGCGTCAAACTGTGCCTGCACTTTTCCTGTGATGCAGACCATGAACAGTATTATGAGTAGCCACTTTTTCATTTTGTCTAATTAACGCGGAATGCATGCAGATATTATTCTTGTGTTGTTCATTTGAGAGCCTCCCACGCAAATATTATACAAAATTGCAGCAAAAAATGAAAAAAAACAACATCAACGGCCATCTTTACAACCCCTTGCAATGAAAAATATTGCAAAAGACAGTTGTACAATCTGTTTATGTGCTATTGCTGCCTGTACTGCAAAAAGATTCCGGAACTCTAGTTGTTATATGCGTACTCCGGCCGAAAATTCAAGATATTCGGCCTTGATGCTGTGTGATTTTATCGCAAACCCCAGGAATGTGTTGCCAAATTTTGGGAAATAGTATCTGATGCCGGCTTTCTCATAATGCCATCCGCGTTCACGGTCACCGGCCTCTTTTGCTTCTGTGCCATTGACGCCCTTATGCCTGTACGGATATGCGCCAACAGCAACATGAACGGCAAGATTGTGCCAATATACCTCGTGGACAAGTGCCACGCCAATCGAGATGGGGAAATATCCCGGACAGTTTTCAACAGCCGCATCGCCGTACAATATTCTGTCACTGGCTTCAAGTTCTTTCATGTTTGACGAGTAGAACACATCAAGGCTCACTCCGCTTGCATATCTCAAGGCATAGCGGTACAGAGCATCCACGCTGATGGAAAGTTTGGGGTGTGCCTTAAGTTTTATGCTACTTTTCTTGGATGCATCCTCCTCGGTCTCCACTTTTGCTTTCCATTCGGCCATACATGTGTGTACACCACCACCAAGTACAATTATGTACTGCATACCACGCTTGTAGTCGGTCTTGATACGGGGAATGCCGGTATATTCCTTGTGGTCATAATCATCGAGCCTATAGCGCGCGAATAAGCCTACACCAAGCGCATTCAAAGCTTCGTTGGGGAGTGCCAAGCGGCCGTTGGAGTAGTGACGGAACATTGCATCGGCACCAATTTCCCATCTGTCACCCAAGTGGAATTTTACAAAAGCACCGGCTCCAAAATACGCCATCACCGGAGAACTCAACCAATTGTTGCCGGGATTGTTTACCGGGTCATATCTGTCGGGGTTGTATGTTGCTCCAAAATCAAGCAAGTAGCCAAGAGAGAAGTACTTCTTGCGCATCAAGGAGCGCTCAAAAGAACCGTAAAGAGAGTAAAGGTCCGAGAACTTTGTCTGGTCATAGAACTTGAAATCTCCCATTCTTGCAAGCGAGAATCCAAAGTTCAGCATGGGGTATCCGAACTGCTGTGCAAAGGCCGAGCTGTCGCTTGGGTTTGTCTGGAATCCTACCCCGGCCTCGTACGTCATGTAGCTGTATGTCTTCAGGTTCGGCCTGGTTCTCTCCATGTCGGTGCCATACCATCCATGTGCAGTAACAACCATATCTTTAGCTCTGGGTTTCTGTGCCTGAGCCTGTGCCTGAAATAGTATCAAAAAAGAGAATGCAATAACAGTCTTTATAAAAGTTTTCATAGCGGTGTCGTAAATAGTAAACGGGTAATAAAAATAAAGGATGCTTCGGCTTATACAGCGAGTGTAGTATGTATAGGATTTTTAATCAAATAATATAAAAATAGGACAACCGGTCAGTCTGTTTTTGATCTGTTGTCCTATTTGTTTTGTTGGTCGTTAAATCTTTAGGAAGTTTAATACTCCTCCTCGTCAAAGAAATCTTGCCTCCTTTTTACTCCCTGATAACCACCAATATATAACTGACTATCCCGTTGGGGTAGTATTCGGGCAGTCTATGACTTATTGGGTAGTGCCGAAATACATCTTTAATTGCCCTGAAAATACCTCAAAATCTACTACTCCTCTTCCTCGTGGAGGATAAAAGAAACAAAAAATAATAAATTTTTATTTTTGTTATACTCCGAAATATTTCTCAAAGAACACCTTCAACTTCTCAATCACGGTCTTCTTTTTCTCCTGTCTGTTGCCGCATGATTTATAAAATCCACCCCTTGCTTTCACAGTATTCCACATATTCAGAACAAGTGGCAGCATACAACACTTCGCCTTCGAAAGATATGGAAAAAGAGTCCGCTTCAAATTCGTCTTCAACAAAATTTTCGCCCAAATGTTGGCACAAGAACATTAGAAGTGCCTGCAACGCAACTTCCTTTTCATTATCTTCTGGCACGCCTTGCTCAATTACCGCTTCTACAAAAGCAGCAAATTCCGCAGCAGGGCTAATGTCCGCAGCCTCTATCTCGAAAAATATATCTGACATATCCTCAGATTTGTCACCGACATTAAGCGTCATCTCAATGTAATTGTCATAATACTCGTAACATTTCATAGTTTTATAGTTTTATAAAAATAGAATAGTTTATTACAAAAGTAATATTTTATTTTTGTAATAAACCATTTTAAGCAATATTAACAATTAAATTCCATTCTACTTTGTAGCGGTTTAAAAAGATAGAAAAAGGTCACCCGAGTAATCTGATAACCTTTTTGTGTTTGCGATGTAAAGAAGAATTATTCTTCGTTGCGCAAATAAAGAACAACCACCAAATTGGGCGGCTGCATAATGAAGATAGTTTTATGTATTGTGAAAGCGGTTATTCCTCTTCTTCGGGTTCTACTCCTCTTTCGTGTTCGTCTTAAAGGAGTGTATGTAGTCTTCGCTCAATTTTGGCAAAATGTGCCTTGTAGAGCATCTGGGCAGTGTCATCCCTCTTACTTACTACTCCTTTTTTCAGGAGGATTTGCTAGTAGTTTCAGGGCAGTATTTGGGCAGTTTCGCTCAATTTCGGGCAGTTTTCGGGTAGTATTTTGACAAAAAAATGACCGATTGGCTACCCAATCGGTCATCGTAAATCGTTGATATATAGGTTCTAAACCTTTTTCAACCTCTTAATACTCCTCCTCGTCAAAGAAGAAATCCTCCTTGCTTGGATAGTCGGGCCAAATGTCCTCGATGCTCTCGTAAACATCGCCTTCGTCCTCAATCTCCTGCAGGTTCTCTATAACCTCCAATGGTGCGCCCGAGCGTACTGCGTAGTCAATGAGCTCGTCTTTTGTTGCCGGCCATGGTGCATCCTCCAATTTAGATGCCAATTCAAGTGTCCAATACATATCTGATACTGTTTTATTAAGTTTTTGTTAAGTGCGTGCAAAAGTATATTAAAAATATTTATTTGCAAGGCTTTTGCCATATTTTTTCCTCTCCGTCCAACAGTTGGCGCTGGAGCACGAAAAGATAGTCCGAAAGGCGGTTGATATATACCATTGCGTTGTGTGACACCTTGCATTCGCGACTCAGGGTTACCATTGCCCGCTCGGCACGGCGGCAGATGGTGCGGCATACATTGGCACGTGCTGCCTGTTCATTATTCGCCGGGAGGATGAAACTTCTCAATGGAGGGAGTGACGCGCTTATGGTGTCTATCTCTCTCTCGAGTTTTATGATTTCTTGCTCCTCCACAGGGTTGTCCTGCTTGTCTTCTGCTGCCAAATGGCAACCGATAGTGAAGATACTGTTCTCTATCTCTGCGATGAAACCAATGGTTTCGGTGTTCTCGAGTGATGCTGCAAGCAAACCAAGGTGTGCGTTCAACTCGTCGAGAGTTCCATAGGCCTCTACTCTTGGATGGTCTTTGGGAACACGTGTGCCACTACCGAGTGATGTGTTGCCACAGTCGCCTGTGCCGGTGTAGATGTTTGCCTTCTTCATATCCGTGTTATCTTTTCAGGGTGTAGTGTTGTTTCCGTCTCTCCTTGTCAAAGAATAGTAGTCCATAGCTGTACATGTCATATGTAATGACTGTTGCTGTGTCGCTCACAATCTGTTGCCACCATTCGCGTGTCCTCTTGTTGCGGTGTATGCCGGCAACAACTATCACGCTTTTGGTATCTGTGTGGTGGAGTGCGGCACGGACAAATGGCATGGTACTGTCGGTCGCGTTGATGTAGAGCATGCCTATGGTTCCCAATTCTTTGATAACTGTACTGAACAGCTCCATGTTGTCAATGATGTGACAACCGTTTGCGTTGAGCAATGTTCTGGCTTCGGTTTTCAGTTCTGCCGGGTTCAGAAATGCATGGTGCTGTACGCTTGGCTTGGCCTGCTGCATTGCGCATGCTGCGTCGGGCGCACCAACTGAGATGCAATTTACAGGTTGCAGGTAGTTGGTTATGCGGAATATTTCCCGCGCGTGTCGGCGGCTGCCTTTTATGGCTTCGTCGAGTTGGGAGTAGGCATAGTAGGCTCTCCGCTCCTTCAGCACTTGCGTGATGAAGAAAAAGGACGAGGGGGATTGGATTCCAAACCCCCTGTTGTGCCTTTTACGGTTTATCCAACTGCCAAGTCCCATGGTGTCAGATGGCGAAAGCCTCTTTTACCTTCTCTACATAGTCGAGCTTCTCCCATGTGAAGAGTTCCACTTCCATGGTCTTGGTCTCGAGGTAGCGTGATGTGAATACCTTTGTCACCACCTGTGGTGTGCGGCCTACATGACCGTATGATGCTGTCTCGCTGTAGATTGGGTTGCGAAGCTTCAGACGCTCCTCGATAGCCTTTGGACGAAGGTCGAAGAGTGCCTTTACCTTCTGGGCAATCTCACCGTCGGTGAGTGAAACCTTTGCTGTGCCGTATGTGTTTACGAACACGCTTACAGGCTCGGCAACGCCAATGGCGTATGAGAGCTGGATGAGAGCCTCGTCGGCAACGCCTGCTGCAACAAGGTTCTTTGCAATGTGGCGTGCTGCGTAGGCTGCACTGCGGTCAACCTTGCTGGGGTCCTTGCCACTGAATGCACCACCACCGTGTGCGCCCTTGCCACCGTATGTGTCAACGATAATCTTGCGGCCTGTGAGACCTGTGTCGCCGTGTGGCCCACCGATAACGAACTTGCCGGTTGGGTTCACATGGTACTTGATCTCATCGTTGAAGAGGTCGAGCACGCTCTGAGATGTAATCTTTGCCTTAACGCGTGGCATGAGGATGTTGAGCACGTCCTCCTTGATTTTTGCAATCTGCGCCGCATCGGCAGCCAACTGTGCCTCCTTGCCCTCTTCTGTTGGCTGGATGAAGTCGTCGTGCTGTGTAGATACTACGATTGTGTCAATACGCACGGGCTTGTTCTCGTCATTATACTCAATTGTTACCTGGCTCTTTGAGTCGGGGCGCAGGTAGGTCATCTCCTTGCCCTCGCGACGGATTTCGGCAAGTTCGGTGAGGATGAGGTGCGAGAGGTCGAGTGATACTGGCATGTAGTTCTCGGTCTCGTTTGTTGCGTAACCGAACATCATGCCCTGGTCGCCGGCACCCTGTGACATCGGGTCTTCGCGCTCAACACCGCGGTTGATGTCGGCACTCTGCTCGTGGATAGCAGAGAAGATACCGCATGAGTTGCCGTCGAACATATATTCGCTCTTTGTGTAACCGATTTTGTTGATGACACCGCGTGCAATGTCCTGCAGGTCAACATAAGCCGATGACTTTACCTCGCCGGCAATGACTACCTGTCCTGTAGTGACAAGTGTCTCGCAAGCGACCTTTGACTGTGGGTCAAATGCTATAAGCTGGTCTAGCACGGCGTCCGAAATCTGGTCCGCAACCTTGTCTGGGTGTCCCTCTGAAACTGATTCTGATGTGAATAAATATCCCATAGTAGTAATTTTTTGCCCCGAGTGTACCAATAATCTTGTGTCGCGCAGGGCGTGGTTAATATTTGCCTGTTAATTATTACAAGCCTGATGAAAGAACCGATTGTGGGATATTGAATGCTGGCGAAATGCCTTACAAATGCCCTCTGATGGGGCTTTTAGCATTTTTTATCGTGGTTGCAAGCAGTCAAATCTCTCCACATGGCCTTTGTCCAGGCTCTAATTCTGTGCAAAGGTAATTGTTTTTTATCTATTTGCCTCTACATTGCGGGGCTTTTTTCTCGCCTGTAATCTTTTTTAACCTTTTTGTGCATGCTGCTCCTTGAGTTCGGCGGCGAGCGTGCTTATGCTTTTGCCAATTGTGGGGTGTATGACATCGGGGGCAATCATGGCCAGCGGTTCAAGGACAAAATCGCGCAGGTGCATGAGGGGATGGGGGATTGTGAGCCGTGGGCTTTCAATGATCTCGTTGCCATAGAACAGGATGTCAATGTCAATTATGCGGTCGTGATATGTCCCACCAGTGGATTTTGTCGTGCGCCCGAGCTCGCGTTCAATCTTCTCGGTGATGTCGAGCAGTCTGGTTGGGGGAATGGATGTCTCATATGCAACAACGCAGTTGAGAAATGTGTTGTCGCTGTCAAACCCCCATGGCTCGGTTTTCATGAAGGCCGAGAGGGCTGTATAATTGCCCAACGCGAGCGACAGGGCTTCTATCGCTCGCGTCAGGTTTTCTTTCTTGTTACCTATATTTGTTCCTAAACCAAGGTAAACTGTGGGCATTGCTTAGTCGATGATTAGCATTGCGTCGCCATAGAGACCAAAGCGGTATCCCTCGGCAAGGGCTACCTCGTATGCGTTCATCACATTGTCATAGCCACCGAATGCGGTAGTGAGCATGAGCATAGTTGACTGTGGCGCATAGAAGTTGGCAATCATGCTGTTGGCAACCTGGAAGTTATACTCGGGGAAGATGAACTTGCTTGTCCAGCCGTCATACTCCTTGAGCATGCCGCCTGTGAGGGTTGCTGTCTCAAGTACGCGCTGTACGGATGTTCCAATAGCGCAAATCTTGCGTCCTTCGGCCTTTGCCTTGTTGATTGTGAGCACTGCGTCTGTGTCAACACTGATGAGGTCGCTGTCCATCTTGTGCTTGGTGAGGTCTTCGACATCAATCTCGCGGAAGCTGCCAAGACCGGTGTGCATTGTGACAAATGCAGTGTCGATGCCACGGATTTCCATACGCTTCATGAGTTCACGGGTAAAATGCAGACCGGCGAACGATGCTGTAACCGAGCCTTCTTTCTTTGCGAAGTAGGTCTGGAAGTTCTGCAAATCCTCGGGCTCTTCCTTACGCAGACGCTTGAAATCCTCGGGCAGAGGAGCCACTCCAAGCGCAAAAAGCGCCTTCTTGAACTCGTCGTGTGGGCCGTCATAGAGGAAGCGTAATGTGCGGCCGCGTGATGTTGTGTTGTCGATAACCTCGGCAACCATTGAGTTGTCCTCGCCAAAATAGAGCTTATTGCCGATGCGGATTTTGCGGGCAGGGTCAACAAGTACATCCCACAGGCGGAACTCCTCGTTGAGTTCGCGGAGCAGGAATACCTCAATCTGTGCGTTTGTCTTCTCCTTGTTGCCGTAGAGACGGGCTGGGAACACCTTGCTGTCGTTCATTACAAAGACATCCTTCTCGTCGAAGTAGTTGATAACCTCCTTGAATATGCGGTGCTCAATCTCGCCGGTCTTCTTGTGGAGGACAAGCAGGCGCGATTCGTCGCGACACTCTGCGGGGTACAGTGCAATGCGATCCTCGGGCAGTTTGTATTTGAACTGTGACAACTTCATGTGTTGTCCGCTTAAACTAAAGGTTTCTTCAGGCATCATGTTGTTCATTGTTGTAAGAGCCATTCTTGGAAAGATTCCAATGTTATACAATCTGATAATTTATAATCTCCGATACGGGTACGCACAAGGTCGGTGAGGTAACCGCCACTGCCAAGGGCTGTGCCGATGTCACGTGCAAGCGAACGTATATATGTTCCCTTGCCACACACTACGCGTATCCTTATTTTGGGCAGTTCACACTCCAGCAGTTCAATAGAGTCAATCCTTATCTGTTTGGGTGCCAACTGCATGTCGCTGCCTCCACGCGCAAGGTTGTAGGCTCTTTTGCCATCGACCTTGCAGGCCGAGAAGAGTGGGGGGCGCTGGGCTATCTCGCCCACAAACTGCTTTAGCGTCTCCTCTACCATCTCCCTTGTGATGTGTTCATAGGGGTATGTGACATCCACGGGGTGTTCCATGTCGAACGATGGAGTGGTTGCGCCCAGCATTATTTCGGCCTCATACTCTTTAGTGTGGTTCTGCAGCTCCTCTATTCTCTTGGTCGCCTTTCCGGTACATAGCAACAGGACGCCTGACGCCAATGGGTCGAGTGTTCCCGCGTGTCCAACCTTGAATCTCTTTATTCCGTACTTACGGCTCAAGTGGTAGCGTACCTTGTTGACTATCTGGAACGATGTCCAAGTATAGGGTTTGTTTATTGGTATTATTTCTCCTGCAATAAAATCCATTATGCTATATTGAGGTTATGTCCGGTCAAGAGCATTGCCAGGATAGCGCTTCCTATTATGATTCTGTACCATCCGAATGCCTTGAAACCATATTTTGTTACAAAATTTATAAAGAACTTTATTGCCAGCATTGCAACAATGAATGCTACAACGTTACCAATAATGAGTACATCTACATTGTTTTTCAGAACCAGCATGCCCTCTTCGCTTGAAAAGAGTTTCAACATCTTGAACAGTGTTGCAGCAAGCATTGTTGGAACAGCAAGGAAGAATGAGAACTCAGCTGCAGCCTTGCGTGTGAGTTTCTGTGACATACCGCCTACGATTGTAGCCATTGAACGCGATACACCGGGTATCATTGAGATGCACTGGAAGAGTCCTATGCGGAACGCTCTCTTCTCGGTTAGCTCTGTCTTTTCGCTTCCCTTGTTGAAAATCCTGTCCGAGTAAAGCATGAATATACCCCCAAGAATGAGTGTCACGGCAACCACCTCTACGCTCTCCAGCATCTCGTCAATGGCGTCGCTGAACAACAGACCAAGAACTGCTGCCGGTATGAATGCGACGAAGAGTTTCCAGTAGAAGTCGTACTTGTGCAGGAAACGCTTTAAAGGCGTTGCTCCTTCAGGAATCGGTGCGTGGTTGAGCTTGAAGAATCGTTTCCAATAGAGAACGACTACTGAAAGTATTGCACCGAACTGTATTATAAAGGTGAATGCCTTTACAAAGATTGTGCTTTCTACGCCCATTGCATTCTGGGCAATGATCATGTGTCCTGTTGAGGAGACGGGGAGAAACTCGGTCAGACCCTCAACTACGGCTATGATAATGGTCTCGAATATGCTCATTGTCTTGGGTTATTTGTTGATTCCCTCCTTTGTATCATCGTTCTTCTTTGTCTTGCCTTTATACATAATGGCAAAACCAACGAAGACAAAGCCCAGGAAACAGATTGCCGGGGCGAACTTGATTCTCCTGAAACTGAAGATGTCTGGTTCGAAATGTGTCTCGGATGAGCTTGGACCCATCATCAGCACGAAACCTAAGATAATGGCTACTACGCCCACTGCAAGCAGTATGTAGTTCCATTTTCCGAATGCAAAGTTTGGTTTATTCATGGTTCTTGTATTGTTATCAGATGAAATAAAGGTCATTGTTTCGCATACGCAGGAAGCGGTTGACCGATAGATATGCGCACAGCGTGCATATTGTGACGCCGAACAGGATGACTGCTGCTGCCACGATGGCAAGTTTATCCATTGATAGGAGTGATGCCACCTCGGGTGAACTCTCCTGCAGCATGTATATGCCGGTTCCAAGAACGGTGTTGGCTATGATGCCCGACACAAGTCCTATGCACATATTGTTCAGCAGGAACGGTTTTCTTATGAATCCCCATGTTGCCCCGACAAGCTTCATGGTGTGGAGTATGAAACGCTTTGAATAGATTGACAGGCGTACAAGATTGCCTATTAGTGACCACGATATGACAGTGAGCAACAAGAGTAGCGTGAGCAGCATCAGGGCTATCTTGTTGATGTTTTCGTTGACTTTGTCAATGTTGTCCTTGTGGTATATGACCTCGGATATGAGTTTGTTCTTCTTCAGATCCTTTTCAATCTCTGCCATCTTATCCGTGTTGGTGTAATCATTCTTAAGGGTAACCTCTATTTGTGCTTCGTAGGGGTTGTAGCCCAATAGTTCCAAGGGGTCATATCCAAGACTCTCGGCCTCCTCCTGCAGTGCCTGCTCCTTTGAGATGTACTTACTCTCCTGTATATAATCCTTCTTGTCAACAAACTTCTGTAGATTGGCAATTGATGTATCGTCGGCCTTGTCGTCAATAACAAGTGTCATCTTGAAACTCTCCTTGATTCTTTCCGAAGCCGACTCTCCTCCAATGAATAGCAACCCCATAATGCCGAGCAGCAGCAACACGAGTGTGGTGCTTATGTAAACGCTGAGGGTCTGTATTTTAATGATAGGCCTTTTCATCTTTTCTTTCTGAATACATATATAATGGAACTGCTTGCGCTGCGTCTTTTTGTCTGCGCCAGCCATCCCTTGAATCCGTTCCAAAAACCTCTTATAGTATGCAGGCGTGAGCCTTTGTTCTTCTCACTGAGTATTGATATGTAAAATCCGTCAAAAGGCATTGTGCATTGTCTCTCGAGCAGGAATCCGTGTCTCTCGCCCCATTGCATGATTGTACTTGGAGTGAAGTGCCACAGGTGACGTGGCGTGTCGTATGCAGCCCAATGTCTGCCATATTTCTGTGCATCGTGTGACTTGCAGTTGGGCACGGCGATTATTGCGATTCCGGTATTGTCCAGTATGCGGTGCAGTTCGCTCCATATCTTGTCCAAATCCTGGATGTGTTCCATTACATGCCACATTGTCACCACGTCTAGTTCCTTGTCCTTGATGCCTGCCAATGCTTCAATGGGGTGCATCTCGAAACCGAAATCCTTTTTTGCGAGTTCGCGTGCTTCGTCGCTCTTTTCAATGGCTGTTACATCCCAACCTTTTTTCGCCATTGCGCGGGCAAAATGACCAGTGCCTGCGCCATAATCAAGGAGTTTGCCGTTTTTCAGCAATGTGAGCCGCTCGACAAGGTTTGTCTTGCTACGCAACATTATCCTGCGTACAAGATGGTACAGCTTGTTGGTTATTCCTTTGCTTGTGTTGCTGTGCGAGATGTATGCCGGTGATTCGTAGTATCGCCCAATCTCTTTCTCGTCGGGAACGTCCTGTGTGAATACGAAATGACAATCGGTACACTCATATATATCAAATGCCTCTCCTGTTGCAAAATAGTCTTTGCAGGCAAAACGCTTTTTAAGGGCATTGCTTTTGCATAGCGGACATTTGTTGTGGTTGATGATTGTCATTGTCTTCTTTTAGGTTTCGTCAGAGCGCACTCCTCCATAATTTGTTACAAAAATATACCATTTACGGTGAAATTGTTCTCCTTTTTTGAAGTTTTGTGTAAAAAAACGGATAAAATTACCTTTTTTAACATTTAGATGGCGATTTATTTAGTAATTTCGCAGCGTTGAATCAAAAAATAATAAAGAAATGGGAAAGTTAGTCCGTTCGGAAGATAAGAAAGTGGCTGGTGTTTGCGCTGGTGTTGCCGAGCACTTTGGCTGGAATGTGAAAAATGTGCGCATTATTTGGTTGATACTTTCAATTTTGGGTGTAGGTGCTCCTGTATTGTGCTATCTGATTTTATGGTTCCTGATGCCCGAAAGTGGCGAAGGTAAAGAGAGCTTTGCCGAGAGAATGAATAAGCGCTTGAAGCAATAAGTATTTAATCCATATAAACAAAAAACAGTGGCGTACGCCACTGTTTTTTGTTTATCATTTGTTTTAATCGACTATTTCTCCAAGTAGGGTTGCAGCTGTGGAACCGGTGACTTTTACCTTTACAAAATCACCGATCTTATAGTCCTTGCGGTCGAATACTGCAGTGCGGTTCTGCTCGGTGCGGCCAAAGAACTGCTCTTTTGAACGCTTTGAAACACCTTCGATGAGAACCTCGTATGTGTTGCCGATGCAGTTGCGGTTGTTGTTTGCCGAGCACTCCTGCTGCAGGGCGATGATTTCGTTGAGTCGGCGCACCTTTTCGCTGTCTTCAATGTCGTCCTTCATGTGTCGGCTGGCGAATGTGCCCGGGCGCTCCGAGTATTTGAACATGAATGCGGCGTCGTATGAGCAGTATCTCATCAGTGACAGGGTTTCCTGGTGGTCCTCCTCGCTCTCTCCGCAGAAACCGGCAATAATGTCGGTCGATAGTCCGCAGTCGGGGACGATGCGGCGTATTGCCTCAATGCGGTCGAGGTACCACTCACGTGTGTATTTGCGGTTCATGGCCTTGAGCATAGTGTTGCTTCCGCTCTGCACGGGTAGGTGGATGCTCTTGCATACATTTGGCTCTTCGGCTATCACCTGCAGGGTCTCGTCGCTCATGTCCTTGGGGTGGGATGTGGTGAATCTGATGCGTGTCTGTGGGGCGTGTTGCGCAACGCGACGCAGCAGTTGAGGAAATGTCACGTCTTCGCCGTTTTCGCCGATGAAATGGTAGGAATTTACATTCTGTCCCAGAAGGATTATCTCCTTGAATCCCTTTGCAACAAGGTCATCGACCTCGTTCATGATGCTTTGTATGTCGCGGCTCCTCTCTCGTCCACGGGTGTAGGGTACCACGCAGTAGTGACAAAAGTTGTTGCAACCTCGCATGATGGAGATGTATCCCGATACCTTGCCGCTGCAGATGCGCATTGGGATTACGTCGCGATATGTCTCTGTTGTCGATAACTCGATGTTCATAGCCGCGTGTCCCAGCTCGGCCTGTGCAATAAGTTCGGGTAGTGACAGGTAAGTGTCGGGGCCGGCAACGATGTTTACTTTGTAGTTCTTTATGAGTTCTTCTTTTACGCGCTCGGCCATGCAGCCTACAACGCCAATCATGGTGCTTTTACCACGGCGTGCAGCGTTGAGCTGGTCGAGTCGGCCGTATATCTTCTGCTCTGCATTGTCGCGTATCGAACAGGTGTTCAGCAGGATGAGGTCGGCGTCTTCAATCTTGTCGCATACCTCGTATCCGGCAACCTTCAGGATTGAGCCGATGACCTCGCTGTCGGCAACATTCATCTGGCAGCCGTATGTCTCAATGAATAATTTCTTTTCGTTTTTCACAGTCGTTCCGGTTTTATATCTGTTGCGAAGATAGTGATAAAAAATGAAACATAGGGCAAAAAGTGCCCCAAGCATTCCAACTGTTGTGAATTTAAGTATTATTTTACTTATTATTTTGATATTTACGGGTAATTTATATAATTTTGTAGGTTGTAGGGCGCGCTTGCGCGCGCTGCGTAGCAATTTTGTGAATTATGAGTGACAGCGTTATAATTATCCCTACATACAACGAGAAAGAGAACATCGAGCGTATGATACGAACTCTGATGGCTCTGGAGCACGGCTTTGATGTGCTTGTTGTCGATGATGGCTCTCCCGATGGCACTGCTGCCATTGTGAAGGGTTTGATGGAGGTGTTCCCCGGCAGGGTGCATATAATTGAGCGTGCCGGCAAACTGGGACTTGGTACGGCTTATGTTACGGGTTTCAAATGGGCTCTGGAGAAAGGGTATGAGTATATCTTTGAGATGGATGCCGATTTCTCGCATAATCCCGATGATGTGCCCTTGCTCTACGAGGCTTGTGCCAAGGATGGTTATGATCTCTCCGTGGGTAGCCGTTATGTGACGGGTGTGAATGTTGTCAATTGGCCAATGGGGCGTGTGCTGATGTCGTACTTTGCATCAAAGTATGTGCGTCTTATTACCCGACTGCCGGTGTATGACACGACTGCCGGTTTCAATTGCTACAGGCGCAAGGTACTGGAGACTATAGATCTTGACAATATCCGCTTCAAGGGTTATGCGTTCCAGATTGAGATGAAGTTTACCACCCACAAGTGTGGTTTCAAGATAAAGGAGGTCCCGGTTATCTTCGTGAACAGGGTACTTGGAACATCAAAGATGAGTGGCGGTATATTCAGCGAGGCATTCTTCGGTGTCATAAGATTGAAGGTAAGCAGTTGGTTCCGCAAACATCCAAAGGCAAAATAAAAGAATCATATAATGGCAAACAATACAAACAAGGAGTTCGAGAAGGTGTTGGCGGTGTGCCGCGAGTTGTTCAGTAAGAAACTTTATGACTATGGTGCATCGTGGCGCATAATGCGTCCTGAGTCTTTGACCGACCAGATTTTCATAAAGGCAAAGCGCATACGTAACCTTGAGACCGGTGCCGAGAATTTGGTGGGCGAGGGTATTGTCCCCGAGTTTATTGGCATTGTGAACTATGGTCTCATTTCGCTTGTTCAGCTCGAGAAGGGGTATGCCGATGATTGTGACATCACCCCTGATGAGGCTATGGCTCTCTATGACCTCAAGGCAAAGGAGACGCTTGAACTGATGAAAAAGAAGAACCACGACTACAACGAGGCGTGGCGTGGCATGCGCACTACATCATATACAGATCTCATCCTGACAAAAATCTGGCGTACAAAGCAGATTGAGGAACTGGGTGGCGCTACAAAGGTTTCCGAGGGCGTTGATGCCAATTACATGGACATGATTAACTATGCTGTCTTTGCATTGATAAAGAATGGCGTTGCTGAACAAGGATAAGAAGAGTATTAAGAGTTTAGTCAACATTTGCCGGCTACTGTTGGCGGTGGTGATGATGTTGTCGGGTTTCCTGAAAGCTGCCGACCCTATCGGGTCTATGTATAAACTCGGGGAGTATGCTGAAATATTCTCTGTCGGTGGTATCTCCGATACTTGGTTACTTGCTTTTGCCATTGCACAGTCTGCATTCGAGTTTCTGCTTGGACTTTATCTCTTTGTAGGCATATACCGCAGGGTGATACCATGGCTGATGCTCATTTCAATGTCGGTCTTTGTGCCTTTGTCACTGTATTTGTGGATTAACGGTTCAATCAGTGACTGTGGCTGTTTCGGTGAGGCAGTTGCAATATCCAATAGAGCTACTTTTATAAAGAATATCGTGCTGTTGGCACTTGCGGTCGTGGTGTTCTGTGGGCGCAGGCTTTTTGTACGTCGGATAAGCCAAAAGACACGATGGCTGTTTGTGCTGTTGTCGCTTGTATATGTGTTTGCAATGCAGGCTGTGAGTATATGGCATCTTCCCTTGATTGATTCGGGAGTGTATGCTACGGGCGAGAATCTGCGTGCCAAGGTCGCTTACATATACCGAAAGGGTGGTGAAGAGGCTGTTTTCGCTGCCGACAGCATCCCCGGTGAGGAGTGGGAACTTGTGGAGGTGCGTCCTGCTCTTGTAAAAAACGGTACCGCACCCCAAATTGCAAATTTCTCAATTCTGGATTGGGAGTATGACATTGAAATTTCCCATGAATTGCTTGCCGATACAGGGTATGTGTGTCTTGTTGCAATTGAGAGTGTCGAGGGTGCCTCAATGACACATGTTGACAAGATAAATGACCTATACGACCATTGTCAGGCTGTTGGAATCCGTTTCTGTGCAGCAACATCGTCGGGCGATGATGCTATTGCCTTGTGGCGCAAGCGTACCGGTGCAGAGTATCCGCTTTATTGGGCCGATGGAATGTTGATGCGTTCCATGATACGTTCCAACCCGGGTCTTCTGCTCTTGAAAGATGGTGTGGTTGTGGGCAAGTGGAATGTGTCGGACATTCCGGATATTGAGGAACTTGAGGCTTCACCTACCTTGATGCCCGACTCTGTTGCAGTTCCACACGGTAAGGCCGAGAACTGGCTGTTCTGGGTTGTGTTGCTGGTTGTAGGAATGGCTGTAATGTTTGCGCTCGACATGTTCATGATGTACTTTTCCCGCCGCAAATCGCGTAAAAAAAGTGCCGTGGTATCTGATGAGATGAGGGATGTCTGCAGTATGCCTTCCAAAGAAAAAGAAAAAGAATCAAGTGATATAAATAAAAATACAAACCTTTAAAAATTTAGAAAAATGAGAAAGAACATTGTTGCAGGTAACTGGAAGATGAATATGAATCTCCAGGAGGGTATTGCTCTTGCAAAGGAACTTAACGAGGCTCTTACAGCCGACAAACCAAACTGTGATGTGGTAATCTGTACTCCATTTATCCACCTTGCGTCGGTAACTCCTATCGTTGATGAGGCTATCATTGGTGTTGGTGCCGAGAACTGTGCAGACAAGGTGTCTGGTGCTTACACAGGTGAGGTTTCTGCATCTATGGTTGCATCTACAGGTGCAAAGTATGTTATCTTGGGTCACTCTGAGCGTCGTGCATACTATGGTGAGACTGCAGAGATCCTCAAGGAGAAGGTACAGCTTGCTCTTGCAAACGGCTTGACTCCGATTTTCTGCATCGGTGAGGTTCTTGAGGAGCGTAACCAGGGCATCCAGAACCAGGTTGTGTATGAGCAGCTCGCAGGTTCACTCTATGATCTCTCTGCAGAGGACTTCTCTAAGATTATCCTTGCTTACGAGCCAGTATGGGCTATCGGTACAGGTTTGACTGCAACTCCTGAGCAGGCTGAGGAGATCCATGCTTACATCCGCTCTACTATTGCCGAGAAGTATGGCAATGAGGTTGCAGAGAACACTTCTATCCTCTACGGTGGTAGCTGCAAGCCAAGCAATGCAAAGGAACTCTTCGCTAATCCTAACGTTGACGGTGGTCTTATCGGTGGAGCTGCCCTCAAGGTTGCAGATTTCAAAGGTATCATTGACGCTTTCAAGTAATGAAACGCTTTGCAATACTTATATCAATGCTGTTCTGTGTCCTCTGCGTGGGGGCACAGAGCAACATTGTTGGCAAAATAGAGAGCTATGCCATTGGTGAGGGCAAGGTGCGTATAAACCAACCCGATAAACTTACGGATCTGATGGGTTCAATGGCCAACGCAAATGGCGAGGTGCAGCAGGTCGAGGGTTTCAGAGTGTTGGTCTATTCGGGCAACAACTCCCGTCAGGCTCGCGACGAGGCAAATTCCATGGCTGAATATATGCGTGCCAACTATCCGGGTGCCGAGGTGTATGTCGTTTTTGAATCACCTATCAGGACCTGTGAGTATGGCGATTACCGCACACGCGAGGAGGCCGAGCTGGTGATGTACCGTTTGAGGAAAACAAAGAAATTCAAGGAGATTTCTGTAAAGAAATGTATGATTAACCTGCCTTATTGATAAAATGATGAGCGGAGAGGATAGAGAGATGCGTATTGAGGGACTCAAGGAGTGCTGTAGTAAGATGCTTGAGCTTATTGGTGAGGATGTGGAGCGTGAAGGGCTTGTGAGGACTCCCGAACGTGTGGCGCGTGCCATTCTTGATACCACAGCCGGTTATAATGAGGATCCTGAGGCTATTCTGCGTGCTGCAATGTTCAAGGAAGATTACAGCCAGATGGTGATAGTCAAGGATATTGATTTTTATTCGTTGTGCGAGCATCACATATTGCCCTTCTTTGGCAAGGTGCATGTGGCATATATCCCCAATGGCTATATTACCGGATTGAGCAAAATTGCCCGTGTGGTAGAGGTTTTTTCGCGTCGTTTGCAAGTGCAGGAAAGGCTTACGCTTCAAATTAAGGAGTGTATTCAGAAGACGCTGAACCCACTTGGCGTTATGGTTGTTGTTGAGGCGCAGCACATGTGCATGCAGATGCGTGGTGTGAAAAAGCAGAATTCCATTACTACTACGTCCGACTTTTGCGGTGCATTCAACCAGGCAAAGACCCGCGAGGAGTTCATGAATCTCTTGAGAAACAAGTGACATTACCTTGTCATTCTGAGTGTTAGCGAAAAATCTCGTTTCTAATCAAGTGTTAGCCACGCAAAATAAGGCAGGTTGCCCCGAAAGGAGCAACCTGTTTCGTTTTTATTCACCTTATTATATATACGCGTACGCGCGCATCGAGGTGAAATGGGAAAGGTTAAAACTGAAATGGGAAAACTTAAAGGTAGAATCTGGAAATTTGGTTTTCCGTTTTTACCTTTAATCACTCTTCGCGTGATTGAACCTGCTTTCGCTCGCTGTGCAACTTGCAAGTTGACTTGCGTTGCGCTCGCTTAATTGCAGCTTTCACCTTTCTAGACGTTCATTGCAACGTTTCCGAATCCGTAGCTTTTCAATACATCGTTGAGTGCGCCCTGAGTCTCTTTCAGGAATTTGAAATCCTCCATGGCTTCCTGCAATGCGGCAGGGTCGCTTGCGGTTGCAGGGTCTTTTAGGCGGTTCATTGTATTCTTGAGCATGTCATCTACAATGCTCAGTTTGTAGGCAACAGCAAGGCGCGTTGTCTGCTCGAACATTACAGCCTGTTCGTTGCGTTCGTCGCTGGCCTGTCCTGCGTTTTCTTTTCCCAATAGGTGCTGCTCGCTACACAACTCGGCTGTCAGGCTTGAAATCTCAGCATCAGGGTGAGCCATAAAGTGTTTTTCGGGGATAAAGTTCGGGTCGTTGACATGCTCTCCGGCCTCGACAAACATTCTTTTGTAAAGTGGGTGTGACAATTCAATGCCATCGTCGTTGAACGAGTAGTAGAGGTGTGATGCCACAGTCTCGGTGAATGCCGGTGTATTTGACGCTTTGTCCTCGGGGACCTGCAACATCTTGTTTCCGTTCTTTAAAAGGAACTCAATTATGGCTCTCTCCTTGTGGTGGAGTGGGTTGCTGTAGCTGCTTATAATGCTTTGTTGGAATTCGTTGATTACAGGAGCTCCGTTTGTACCTGTGTCGTTGCCGTCGTTTTCGTCGGCATTGGCTACTGCGGTAGGCTTTTTCTGCATCTCCTCGGCTTTCTGTTTCCTTAGTTTTGCAACCTCCTTGACAAGCAGCTGCTCGCTGGTATTGAGCATCTCGCTGCACTTCTTTATGTATTCGCTACGCAAAATCTCATTTGGAACAACTGCAATGCTCTTTACAACATCGCCTATGAGTTCGGCACGGCGTATCGGGTCTTCGCCAACTTCGTTCAGCAGCAGGTTTGTCTTGAAGCGGATGAAGTCAACCTTGTTCCTCTCGATGTACTGTTCAACCTCCTCGGTAGAGTGTGCCTGTGAGTAGCTGTCGGGGTCTTCGCCTTCGGGCAACAATACTACATTGATGTTCATGCCCTCTTCGAGCAACATGTCAATACCGCGTATTGATGCCTTTATTCCGGCCTTGTCGCCATCGTAGAGTAGGGTGACATTGTCTGTGAAACGATGTATGAGCTTTATCTGACCAATTGTCAGTGATGTTCCCGATGATGCAACCACATTCTGTATGCCTGCCTGGTGCATGGAGATTACATCTAGGTAACCCTCTACAAGGATACAGCGGTCCTTCTGCATTATTGCCTGCTTCGAGAAGTACAGACCATAGAGATGGTCACTCTTGTGGTATATCTCGCTCTCGGGTGAGTTTACATATTTCGCAGCCTTGGCATTGTTCTGCAGTATGCGGCCACCGAATGCGACAATCTTTCCCGAAATTGTGTGCACGGGGAATATAACTCGTCCCCAGAAACGGTCTTGCAGGCGGCCGTCGTCGGTACTGTAGCACACGCCGGTCTTTGCAATAAGTTCGGGGTTGTAGCCTGCCTTCACGGCCTTCTGTGCAAAACTGTCGCGGCGTTCGAGTGAATATCCTAGACAGAACTTCTTTATAGTTTCCTCGCGCAGTCCGCGGTGGCGGAA
This sequence comes from Bacteroidaceae bacterium, assembly GCA_045657945.1. GTDB lineage: Bacteria > Bacteroidota > Bacteroidia > Bacteroidales > Bacteroidaceae > HGM04593. Next base: position 285,689 of record JAZOUB010000015.1, read on the forward strand.
ATAGTTCAAGCCAATCGCCTTGCCCTCCTCACTCTCGTGTAATGTCTCGATGAAATGCTGCAGGGCGAACTGGTTGATGACAAAAAGGCTCTCGCGTATGCTCTCCTCGCGTTTCTCCTCGTCGGTCATCTCGCGTTCCTTAATCTCTATATGATATTTCTTTGCAAGCCATCTGAGTGCGTCGGGGTAGCTCAGTTGCTCGTGCTCCATGATAAAGTGAACAGGCTTGCCACCTTTGCCGCATCCGAAGCACTTCCATAGGTTCTTTGATGGAGACACGGTGAACGAAGGGGTTTTCTCGTTGTGGAACGGGCATAGTCCAATCATGTTCACGCCACGGCGGCGCAACGCAACAAAATCGCCAACAACCTCCTCCACCTTGGCTGTGTCCATTATCAGTTCTATGGTTTTTCTGTCTATCATATATTAAGGTATAACAAGTGTAAAGATACAGCAAACTCTGCTTTGTGCAAAAGAAAAGCCCTCTTTTTAATCAACAATGCCGAAGTTTGCGAATTTTATATATTCGCGGTAAAGTTTTCCTTCGTTAGAAATATCTAAATTTAGCGTTTAAATTGTAATAAATAAACAAAAGTTTAAATAAATGACACCAAAATGGTTGTTGGTGAAAAATATTTTGCATTTTTCTTGAATTTTCTTCTCGATTTGTTTGTTATTTCAAAAAGTTGCCTTACCTTTGCACTCGCTTTCGGGAAGCAACGCGGCAACGTGATGCAGAACGAAGGGCGAGATAGATCCTTGACATCATTCCATACAGACAAGCAGTACAACCTTGCTTTTTTATTAAGCAAGAAGCGTAAGGAACGAAAAACGAACCGTCAATAATTTGAAATAATTTATTCCGGCCAGTACAAACAAATTTGATTAGTTAGTACTTCAGACGAAGTATTCACAGATATAATTTACAACGAAGAGTTTGATCCTGGCTCAGGATGAACGCTAGCTACAGGCTTAACACATGCAAGTCGAGGGGTCTCGCGAGAGCTTGCTCTTGAGAGACGACCGGCGCACGGGTGAGTAACGCGTATCCAACCTGCCCTTCATATTGGGATAGCCTTCCGAAAGGAAGATTAATACCGAATAACATGAGAAAGTTGCCTGATTCTCTCATGAAAGCTCCGGCGATGAAGGATGGGGATGCGTTCCATTAGGTAGTAGGCGGGGTAACGGCCCACCTAGCCGACGATGGATAGGGGTTCTGAGAGGAAGGTCCCCCACACTGGAACTGAGACACGGTCCAGACTCCTACGGGAGGCAGCAGTGAGGAATATTGGTCAATGGGCGCAAGCCTGAACCAGCCAAGTAGCGTGAAGGATGACTGCCCTATGGGTTGTAAACTTCTTTTATACGGGAACAAA
>JAZOUB010000016.1:0-82509 GCA_045657945.1 Bacteroidaceae bacterium
CAGAGGTTACTTCGGTGCTCGTAAGAACGTATGGACCGTTGCCAAGAATACTTGGGAGAAGGGTTTGACCTACGCTTACCGCGACCGTAAGAATAAGAAGCGCAACTTCCGTGCGTTGTGGATTCAGCGTATCAACGCTGCTGCTCGCCTCGAGGGTATGTCTTATTCTCAACTGATGGGTGCTTTGCACAAGGCCGGTATCGAGATCAACCGTAAGGTTCTCGCAGACCTCGCATTGAACAACCCTGCAGCCTTCAAGGCAATTGTAGACAAGGTTAAGTAAATTGCTTCTTTGTGAAAGATAAATGGCAGTCCAGATGGGCTGTCATTTGTTTTTTATATGTGTCAATAAAATATGGGCAACCATGAGGTTGCCCATATTTTATTAAGTTGTTTTTGTTGTCGGTTTATTCTACATACAGCACCAGGCCTTTCAGGTATTCGCCCTCGGGGTGGTAGATGCTTACCGGGTGGTCGGCGGGCTGTGTCAGCTGGTGCAGGATGCGCACATTGCGCTTTGCCATTGCTGCTGCAGTGAATACTGCTGTGCGGAAATTCTCCTTGCTAACTACCTGTGAACATGAGAAAGTGAACAGGATGCCACCTGGCTGTATTTTCTCAATTGCTTTGGCGTTCAGGCGACGATAGCCGATGAGTGCATTGCGCAGTGAATCACGGTGCTTGGCGAATGCAGGTGGGTCAAGGATGATGAGGTTGTAGTTGTTGCCCATTCTCTCCAGAAAGTCGAATGCGTCCTCTGCGTATGCAGTGTGGCGTGTGTCGCCAGGGAAGTTTATCTCGACATTGGCGTTTGTCAGGTCTATAGCCTTTGATGAGCTGTCAACCGAGTGTACAATCTCGGCACCGCCACGCAGCGCGTAGATTGAGAAGCCGCCTGTGTAGCAGAACATGTTGAGTAGTTTGCGTCCCTTGGCATATTTCTCGAGCAACGAACGGTTTTCGCGTTGGTCTACAAAGAAGCCTGTCTTCTGTCCACGAAGCCAGTCAATGTGGAACTTGAGGCCATACTCAGTTGATATGTTGTCGGCATTGCCGCCAATGATGTAGCCGTTGTCCTTGTTGATGTCGGCCTTGTAGGGCAGGGTGGTGTCCGATTTGTAGTAGATGTTCTTGATTTTGTCGCCAAGAATTTCCTGTATTGCCTTTGCAATCTCCATGCGGTTTACGTGCATGCCCACGCTGTGTGCCTGCATTACGGCTGTGTCGCCATATATGTCCACGATGAGACCGGGGAGGTTGTCGCCCTCACCGTGTACAAGACGATAGGTATTGTTGTCCTCGCGTGATGAAATGCCTGTCCTTTCGCGCAGGTCGTATGCTGTGGCAATGCGCTTGTTCCAGAATGCCTGGTCAATAGTCTCGTTGTTGAAGGTGAGTACGCGCACGGCAATGCTTCCCACCTGTATATGTCCGCGTGCAATAAACCTGTGGTCATTGGTATATACGGTCACGATGTCGCCCTCCTCGGGTTTTCCCTCGATTCTCTGTATTGCTCCTGAGAATATCCAGGGGTGAAAGCGTTGTAATGACTCTTCCTTGCCTCTTTTAAGTATTACGGCTTTTTCCATGTTATTTCTGTTCAATTTGTTTTAGCTGGTTATATATCATAAGGCATGCCCACGCGTCTGTGGCTGCATACTGTTTCTGCTTGTCGGTGAGCACGTCGTTTTCCCAATTGCTCAACTGCTGGCTCTTAGAAATGCGCTGCTTGAATATGATGGCGAATATCTTTTGCAGGCTCATCTCCTCAATACCGAATTTGCCTACCTCTTTCTGTAAATCGATGAATCCGCCGGCCTTGAACTTGCGGCGTTTGTTGAGTGCCTGATAGTCGTCGTGCAGTGAAAGTCCTATTTTTGCAATTTTCTTGTTTTCAAGGAATGAAATTAGTGAGTCGGTCATTCCTGTGCGGTTCAGGCGGATAAGGAAGCATGTGTCAGGGGTCGATAGCTGTATTAGTGATACGTTGTGTTGCACGCCCTTGCGGAACGAAGGGCGTGTTTCGGTGTCAATCCCGACAAGGTGTTCGAGTGACAAGGCTTTGACGGCCTTATCGACATCGTCTGCGGTGTCGATTGTAATGATTCGCCCCTCGAATACGGCAGTGGGCATCGCGCTTATTTCGCTTTTGTCAATGCGTGCGTCAAAATGATTCATTTCCCTCCTCTTCCTCGTCGTCAAATGTTGTGTTGTATCTGATGTCATGCAACGCTCGCATTGTGTTTACGAGTGTCTGTCCCCAGTATTGGCGGAAATGCTCGTTGCATTCGATGATTGCATCGTGCATTGTCTCATTGATGCCTATTTGGAAAAGTGATACAAAGTTCTTTATGTCCTGATATATGTCGGCTATGTCTTCCGAGATGCTTTTTGTGACAGGGGTGTCGCTGTACTTCATGTCGCTGACAAAAACATCGAGGTATGAATCCTTATCGGCCAAAAGGTCAAAAATTGTCATGCGTACGATTTCGTAACTATCCTCCGAAACGAAGTCCTGCTGCTCCTCGTCACTGATTTTCTCTTCGTCGGGCAACATCTGTGCCTTGATGTAGAGCAGTGGCAACAACTTGAGTAGGGTGTCAACAAAATCCTTGCGGTCGTGCTCGTTTGTACGCTCAATGTAGGCACAGAATTCGGCTGCAACGGTGACGAATTCAACCGTGTTGCGCGAAAAAACGATGTCCTCTCTTTCGTTCATCTTGATTGTGTTTTTATTTTGCTGCGAAGTTACAAAAAAATAGCGGAGGATAGGATAAAAGGTATTTGTTTTTTTTGTATCTTCGCGTTTAAGTTGTGGCTTTGTGCCACTGCTTTGTTTTAATGAAGAAACACAAGTAGAATGTATGACAAGAGATAATCACAGAACCGGTTTGTTCACGAGGATTAAAGAGAGGATAGTGTGGGTAAAGAACTTCTTTTTAAGTAAAAAAGTGCAGTTTGTGCTTGGGTTGCTTTGTGTGGCCTTTGTCGTTTTTCTTGGAAACTCCTTTTTCTCCTTTTTTTCATCCGGTGGCAATGACCAGAGTGTAGTTGAGGCTATGGCCTTGGACGATGTGTCCGAAACGGATATGGCCGGCAATACTTCTGGTAAGAGTGGGGCTGTGCTTGCCAGTTATTTTGTCAATGGCTGTTTTGGATGGTCGTCGATACTGATATTGCCGTTGTTGCTGCTATTGGCTTTTCGCCTTATGGGGCTGCACCGTATTCCGTCTTTCAGCAAGGTTTCGATGAGGCGCGTTGTGGCTGTGAATATTTTTGCCATTGTATGGCTCTCTGTCCTCTTTTCGTTTTTTCTCGGCCCCAAGGTTGGTGGTAGTTTCGTTTCTCCGGGAGGCAAACATGGCGAGTGTATTGCCGGTTTTCTGAATGAAATGTTAGGTGTGGTCGGCGTGGTGTTGTTTCTTGTCGTTACACTGTTGTTGTTCTTGGTTTGCCTGACGGATAAGACTGTTGCCGGATTGCAGAAGTTCTTCGGTTTCTCGCCCGATAGTGAGCCTTGCGAGGTGAAAAGGGAAGAAAAGGATGAAGAGTCTGTTGGCGCCGAAGTGGAAGAACCGCTTTTTGAAGTGGATATTGACGCTTCTGAAGAGGATGGAAAAGACAACAAGGTGGTTATTATTGTGGATGAACCGGAACCGGTGGTGCCTGACACTGATGACGAGGTTGCAAGGAAGTTTGATGAACTTGTGGCTCAGACAGTCGCAGCGCAGGCTGGCGATGCTGGTGCTGTTCAGCCGGAAGGGGGTGCGGTTGTCGAAGATGGTGATGTCGTGCAAGTGGGAGAAGGTGGCATGTCAATGGAAGTTGAGGCACTTAATGGTGATGAGGATACAGGTGGCGATATGCTGCGTCCGATAAATCCAAAGGATGAACTGAGTTTTTATCAGCCTCCGACACTTGATTTGCTTGATGAGTATGAGCAGGGAGCCCGCTCGATTGACAGGGATGAACAGACTGAGAATAGCAACAAGATTATCAATGCATTGAAGAACTTCGGTATTGAAATCAGTTCAATCAAAGCTTCTGTAGGTCCCACAATCACTCTCTACGAGATAACTCCTGCGCCTGGTGTGCGAATCAATAAAATCAGGAATCTCGAGGATGATATTGCCATGAACCTTGCTGCACTTTGTGTCCGCATTGTGGCGCCAATTCCAGGCAAGGGTACTGTAGGTATTGAGGTGCCTAATGCTCACAAGCAGATTGTCCCGATGGCCTCACTCCTCAATAGCCGTAAGTATAAGGAAACAGATATGGCTTTGCCGCTTGCGCTTGGAAAGACTATCTCGAATGAGGTGTATATGGTTGATATGGCGAAGATGCCTCACCTCCTTGTTGCCGGTGCCACCGGTATGGGTAAATCGGTTGGTCTCAATGCTATTATCACATCGTTGCTTTACAAGATGCATCCGGCATATCTCAAGTTTGTGATGGTTGATCCCAAGATGGTAGAGTTAAGTCTCTACAGTGTACTCGAAAAGCACTTCCTGGCAAAGCTTGAGGGCGAAGATGAACCGATTATTACGGATGTGAACAAGGTGGTGCGTACATTGAAATCGCTTTGCGTGGAGATGGATAACCGCTACAAGTTGTTGCAGATGGCTTCAGTACGTTCGGTTAAGGAGTATAATGAGAAATATCTTAATAAAGAATTGTTGCCGACAAAGGGTCATCGCTTCATGCCTTACATCGTCGTGGTAATTGATGAGTATGGTGACTTGATGATGACTGCCGGTCGTGAGGTAGAGCAGCCTATTGCCCGAATTGCACAAAAGGCGCGTGCTGTCGGTATTCACATGATTATTGCAACCCAGCGACCTACAACAAATATCATTACCGGTACAATCAAGGCAAACTTCCCTGCACGTATGGCCTTCCGTGTGATTTCTGCGGTCGATTCGCGCACCATTCTTGACAGAACCGGTGCAAACCAGTTGCAGGGTAAGGGTGATATGTTGTTCCTTGCAGGAAATGATCCGGTTCGTGTGCAGTGTGCGCTTGTTGAGACCAAGGAGGTTGAGCGTGTGTGTGCCCACATTGCTAAGCAACAGGGCTATCTCACTCCATATATCCTGCCTGAACCCGATGAAGTTTCTGATATGAGTGACGGTGGTGGCGGTGGCTCGCGTGGCGAAATCTCTTTGGATAAACTTGATCCGTTGTTTGCCGACGCAGCTCGTGTGGTTGTTCTTGCGCAGCACGGCTCAACTTCGCTCATTCAACGCAAGCTTGAGATTGGTTTTAACCGCGCCGGTCGCATCATGGACCAGCTATGCAAGATGGGCATTGTTGGTGAACAGGAGGGTAGCAAACCTCGTCAGGTTCTTTGTGCCGACGAAGCGGATTTGGAATTCCGTTTGAAATCAATGTTGTAAATGAACTTATTATGAAAACCGTAAGATATATAATATTGTTGTTCCTAGTGGCATTCCAGTTGCCGGTGTTTGCTCAGAGTGTGGATGTTGATGGCCTGCTGGATGACGTTGCGGCCTGTATCAAGGCCGATGCTCCTGTGCGCATGGATTACTCATATAAGGTCTATGATGAGGATGGCGAGCTGCTGCAGGTTGACAAAGGCTTGTTGTGCGTGGATAATGAGCGTTATGCATTGTTGATGGATAACATGATGGTGTGGTGCAATGGCGCTACGCAGTGGAGCTATATGCGCGAGATTGATGAGATTTATGTTACCGACGCTTCGGCCGACGAGGCTCAGAATCTCTCTCCTCTTTATGCTGTAGAGTGTTATCGTGAGGGATATGATGCATCATTGGCTGATAAAGGGACATGCTGGTTCGTGGAGTTGCATGCGGCTGATGAGGATGCTGATGTACAGTGTGTTGAACTTCTTGTTTCCAAGAGTGACAAACGTCTTGAAGCAATGTTTATATATATGCCTGGTCAAGGAAAAATCGAAGTGCTCCTTGATGGTTACACCCCCAGATGCGGTGTTTCTGCCGATGCTTTTGAATGTCCGTTGGATGAATTTCCCGGGGTTGAGGTCGTTGATATGAGATAAATAAAAAATATATACTTATGAATAGTACAAAATGTTTGATTATCGGTTCGGGACCGGCCGGTTATACTGCTGCGATATATGCATCGCGCGCAAATCTTTCACCAGTTCTCATTGAGGGTATGCAGCCCGGTGGGCAGCTGACACAGACAACTGTCATTGAGAATTTTCCTGGTTTTCCTCATGGAATCACAGGCCCGGAGTTGATGGATAATATGCGCCAACAGGCTGTAAATGTGGGTGCTGATATTCGTTCGGGTATTGTGGTGGATGTCGATTTTGAGTCATTGCCTTATAAAGTTACTCTCGATGACGGCAGTGTTATTGGGGCGGAGAGCGTTATTGTGGCAACAGGTGCGGCGGCGAAGTATCTTGGCTTGTCAGATGAGATAAAGTATCAGGGTCTGGGTGTCAGCGCTTGTGCAACCTGTGACGGTTTCTTCTATCGCAAGAAGATTGTTGCGGTTGTCGGTGGTGGCGACACTGCGTGCGAAGAGGCTAATTACCTGGCGTCTTTGGCGGCGAAGGTCTATCTGATTGTGCGCAAACCATATCTTCGTGCTTCAAAGGCTATGCAGGATCGTACTTTGGCAAATCCGAAGATTGAGGTTCTTTTCGAGCATAATACAGAAGGCTTGTTTGGTGAGAATGGGGTAGAGGGTGTTCACCTTGTCTATCGTAAAGGTGAGCCGGATGAGAAACATTACGATATTGCTGTTGATGGTTTCTTCCTTGCTATCGGTCACAAGCCCAATTCTGATGTCTTCAAGAAATATTTGAAGACCGACGAGACCGGTTTCATTGTTCCTGCCGATGCAAGCGGCGTGAAGACATTGGTTCCAGGTGTGTTTGTTGCCGGTGACGTTGCCGATCCTCATTATCGTCAGGCAATCAATGCTGCGGCAAGCGGTTGCCGTGCAGCTATGGAAGCTGAGCGTTACCTCTCGAACAAGTGATGCGATGAAGGCTTAAGAGAATTAAATGGCCTTTTAGCCATTGTACGCGATATAAAATAATGCAAAGATTTTGGTATAAAAGTTTCGCGATGTTGGAATTTTGTGCTATCTTTGCACCCGATTTAGTCCGCAGGGGTTGGAGAAGTCGTTCTCACGAAGAGGATGCACCTCACGGAATTCACAATAAAAGCGATTAAATAAATGTACGCAATTGTTGAGATTAACGGACAGCAGTTTAAGGCTGAGGCTGGCAAGAAGCTGTTCGTGCACCACATCAAGGGTGCTCAGAATGACACAACCGTAGAATTCGACCGCGTGTTGTTGTTGGATAATGAAGGCGCAGTAACAGTAGGTGCTCCTACAGTAGAAGGCGCAAAGGTGGTTTGCTATATCGGCAATGTTCGTGAGCAGAAGATTGTTCGCAAGTCTAAGGACGGTCAGAACATCGTTACAACACGCGAAATCAACCCTGCATTGGTTAAGGGTGACAAAGTGTTGGTGTTCCACAAGCGTCGTCGTAAGGGCTACCGCAAGCTGAACGGTCACCGTCAGCAGTTCACAGAGTTAGTTGTAAAGGAAATTATCGGTTAATTTTTAAAGTTTAAAGCATTATGGCACATAAGAAAGGTGTTGGTAGTTCAAAGAACGGCCGTGAGTCAGCAAGTCAGAGACTTGGTGTTAAGATCTGGGGTGGCCAGGCTTGTAAAGCCGGTAATATTATCGTTCGTCAGCGTGGTACAGTTCACAACCCAGGTGCAAACACCGGTATGGGCAGCGATCACACTCTCTACGCTTTGGTTGACGGTATTGTAACATTCAAGCGTGGCAAGAACGACAAGAGCTACGTTTCGGTTACTCCTTATGCAGAGAAAAACTGATTATAAAATCGGTTGACTTGAAGGCAATCCCAATAGGGGTTGCCTTTTTTTATTATTTTTTTACAATATGCTATTGATAATTAGGAAATAATTGTATTTTTGTAAAATAAAGAGATACCATTGTTCGTAATTTGTAAAAATACTAAAACAATATAATTATGCTTACACTTAAAGTTATCTCACAGGAGACCGACAAAGTATTGAAAGGCCTGGAGAAGAAGCATTTCAAGAATGCAAAGGAGACAATAGAGAAAGTACTTGAACTCGACAAGGCACGCCGTGCAGCACAGCAGGAACTCGACAATGTTCTTGCGCAGAACAAGCAGCTTGCGGCAAAGATTGGCCAGTTGATGAAATCAGGCGCGGCTGATGAAGCAAGCGCTGTCAAGGCCGAGGTTGCTGACCTCAAGGCAAAGGCAACTGAATTGCAGGAGAAAATGGATACAGCAGCTGATGAGTTGCAGCAGGTACTCTATACAATTCCTAATATTCCATATGACGAGGTACCCGAGGGCGCTGTTGCCGAGGATAATGTAGTAGAGAAGACCGGTGGTACAGAAACAGTTCTCCCTGAGAACGCTCTCCCACACTGGGAACTTGCTAAAAAATATGATCTCATTGATTTTGATCTCGGTGTCAAGATTACAGGCGCAGGCTTCCCTGTATATAAGGGTAAAGGTGCTCAGTTGCAGCGTGCACTTATCAACTTCTTCCTTGATGAGGCACGTAAGGCCGGTTATATCGAAATCATGCCTCCAACAGTTGTGAATGCAGCATCGGGTTATGGTACAGGTCAGCTTCCCGACAAGGAAGGCCAGATGTATCACTGCGACCTTGATGATTTGTATCTCATCCCGACAGCTGAGGTTCCCGTTACAAACATCTACCGCGATGTCATCCTTGACGAGAAGCAGCTTCCAATCAAGAACTGTGCATACACACAGTGTTTCCGTCGCGAGGCAGGCTCATACGGTAAGGATGTACGCGGTTTGAATCGTCTCCACGAGTTCTCAAAGGTTGAGATTGTACGCATTGACACTCCGGAGCATAGCAAGGAGTCACACAAGGAGATGCTTGAGCATGTCGAGGGTCTCTTGCAGAAACTCGAGCTCCCATACCGCATTCTCCGTCTTTGTGGTGGCGACATGAGCTTTACTGCAGCCCTCTGCTTTGACTTCGAGGTATATTCAGAGGCTCAGCAGCGTTGGCTCGAGGTTTCTTCTGTTTCTAACTTCGACAGCTATCAGGCAAACCGCTTGAAGTGCCGCTATCGCAATGCCGATAAGAAGACCGAACTATGCCACACACTCAATGGCTCAGCTCTTGCGCTCCCACGTATAGTAGCTGCACTCCTTGAGAACAACCAGACTCCCGAAGGTATTCGTATTCCAAAGGCGTTGGTTCCATACTGTGGTTTTGAAATTATTGATTAAAGTCCACAAAAAAGGTGATAACTGCGTTACGCGGGGAATTTGAATAAAGAATATCATTATAGGGGCGGGTAACCCTGCCCCTATGTGCTTTAAATAGACCAAAACTAATATTATGTACAGGATAGTGTCGAAAGAGCAGTTCTCGGAAAAGGTTTTCCGTCTGCGTGTAGAGGCTCCGCTTATTGCAAAGGCATACAGAGCCGGTAACTTTGTCATTGTGAGAGTTGGTGAGAAAGGTGAGCGCATTCCTTTGACCATTGCGCATGCCGATGCCGAGAAGGGTATCATTACTCTTGTAATCCAGAAGGTGGGCTTGAGCTCAAGCCGTCTGTGCGACTTGAACGAGGGTGATTGCATTACCGATGTTGTAGGTCCTCTTGGTCAGGCTACACACATTGAGAACTTCGGTACAGTAGTGTGTGCCGGAGGTGGTGTGGGTGTTGCGCCCATGTTGCCAATTGCTGCGGCGCTCAAGAAGGCCGGTAACCGTGTAATCTCGGTGCTTGCAGGCCGTTCAAAGGATTTGATTATCCTTGAGAAGGAGGTACGCGAGGTGTCCGATGAGGTTATCATCATGACTGATGACGGCTCTTATGGTGATAAAGGTCTTGTTACCGAGGGTATCGAACGCGTCATCAAGCGCGAGAAGGTTGATCACTGCGTTGCCATTGGTCCTGCAATAATGATGAAATTCGTTTGCAAACTTACCAAGCAGTATGAGATACCTACAGTCGTGTCATTGAATACAATCATGGTCGATGGTACCGGTATGTGCGGTGCTTGTCGTGTGACTGTGGGTGGAAAGACCAAGTTCGTTTGCGTCGATGGCCCTGAGTTTGATGGTCATGAGGTTGATTTCGACGGAATGATGCAGCGCCTTGGCTCTTTCAAGGCTCAAGAGGCACAAGAGGTGGAGAAGTTGGATAAGGTAGAGGAGTGCGCAAGCGAGTGCGACGAACTCACAAACCGCGATGCGGCTTGGCGCGTTGAACTCCGTAATAAGATGAAACCAAAGGAGCGCACTGCTATTGAGCGCTGTCCGATGCCTGAACTTGAACCTGCATACCGTGCAACGAAATTGCGCGAGGAGGTCAACACCGGCTTTACAAAGGAAATGGCACTTGTTGAGGCTCAGCGTTGTCTCGACTGTCCAAAGCCTGCATGTATGGAGGGCTGTCCTGTAAGTATCAATATCCCTTCGTTTGTGAAGAACATTGAGCGTGGCGAGTTTATCAAGGCTGCTCAGGTGCTCAAGATGACAAGTTCATTGCCTGCAGTCTGTGGCCGCGTTTGTCCACAGGAGAAGCAGTGTGAGAGCAAGTGTATCCACTTGAAGATGGGACACAAGGCTGTCGCTATCGGTAGCTTGGAGCGTTTTGCGGCCGACTATGCACGCGAGAGTGGTGAGATGCCGGCGCCGCAGGTTGCTGCATCCAATGGTGTTAAGGTTGCTGTTGTCGGCTCTGGTCCTGCCGGTCTTTCTTTTGCCGGTGACATGGCAAAGTTGGGCTATGCCGTGACTGTATATGAGGCATTGCACGAGATTGGTGGTGTGCTCAAGTATGGCATTCCTGAATTCCGTTTACCAAATGCTATCGTTGAACATGAGATTGAGAACCTGCGTGCAATGGGTGTCGAGTTCGTTAAGGACTGCGTTGTGGGCAAGACTATCTCTATCGCACAGTTGCAGGACGAGGGTTTCAAGGGCGTGTTCGTGGCATCTGGTGCCGGTTTGCCTAACTTTATGAATATTCCTGGCGAGAACTCGAACAATATCATGTCGTCGAACGAATATCTCACTCGTGTGAACCTGATGGATGCTTCGAACCCCGAGACTGATACTCCAATCTGTTTTGGCAAGCGCGTGGCTGTTATCGGTGGTGGTAACACCGCAATGGACTCTGTGCGTACAGCGCTTCGCTTGGGTGCAGAGCGTGCTATGATTATCTACCGTCGTAGTGAGGCGGAGATGCCGGCGCGTCTTGAGGAGGTGAAGCATGCGAAGGAGGAGGGTGTCGAGTTCCTCACATTGCATAACCCCATTGAGTATATTGCCGATGAGAAGGGTTGCGTGAAGCAGATTGTACTGCAGAAGATGGAACTTGGCGAGCCTGATGCATCGGGTCGTCGTTCTCCGGTTCCTGTTGAGGGCGCAATTGAGACAATCGATATTGACGTTGCTGTAGTGGCAGTTGGTGTGTCACCAAATCCGTTAGTGCCAACATCGGTCGAGGGTCTGGAGCTTGGCCGCAAGAATACAATTGCTGTCAACGATGAGATGCAGTCTTCAATACCATTCATCTATGCCGGTGGCGACATAGTACGCGGTGGTGCAACAGTTATTCTTGCGATGGGTGACGGTCGTCGTGCGGCAGCTGCAATGCATGAGCATTTGAGCAAGTAAATTTAAGTTGTTTAATAAATAAAACTTGATTGTATGAAAAATAATATTTGGGTTGCGATTTTTGCCCTTGCGTTTGCCTTTTGTGGCTGTTCTGAAAAAGGGACTGCCGTAATTGACATGAATTCATCTGAATCTTATGAAAATACACTCTCCGACGCTGTTCAAGAGGATTTGGCACGACGCTATTCCTATGTTCCTCAACAGACATCGATGTCTGAGGGTATCTTGAAGGTTTCCAATAATGGCAAATGGGGATTTGTCAACAATAAAGGACAGGAAATAGTGAGTTGTAAGTATAAGAGTGTGTTGGCTTATTCCGAAGGTATGGCTGCGGTTTGTGTTCAACGGAATTATGTGAACTTTTGTGGCTATGTCGATCGCAATGGAAAGGAAATTATCCCTTGTAAATACAAGGAGGTCAGTTCGTTTGTGAACGGCTATGCAAAGGTTTCCGAGGAATTTGGTACTTATGGACTGATTGACAAGAATGGAAAGTTGGTTGTTCCTTGCAAATACAGTGAGGTAGATCTTCTTCACAGTAGTCTTGTCCGTGTTGCTGTCGGCGAGTATTACAAAAGAAAGGTTGGAGTTGTAGATATGTCGGGAAACGAAGTCGTTGCATGTGAATATCAGGATATATGGTGTGTTGCCAACGGTATGATTGGTGTAAAAAAGAATGACAAGTACGGCTTGCTGAACAGCGAAGGTCATGTGGTCGTTCCATGTAAATATGATAGAATCGTGTTTGGAACCCCATTTGACAATGCTGATGTGCCGGCACAGGTTAAAGAAGAGTGGGCAGATGCTGTTGTTGCTCCATTTGTCTCTTTTGGACAGCTTGCTGCTTCTAATGAAGATTTTTATGAAGGTAGGGCATTCGTTTGCATTGATAGACGTTGGGGTATGATAGATGAAACAGGCAAGGAAATTATTCCTTGCAGATATGACCGTATTGCGTACCTGTGTCCCGGATATGTAATGGTGGGTCTTGGTGAATATCCAACAAAATATGGCCTGATCACAACTCAGGGCGAAACTGTTACAGGCATCAAGTTTGATAGAATGGAACTTTGGGGTAATGACATGCTTTGCGTAGGAGTTGCAGGAAATGGTTACAGGTTCGGCTTGTATGATTTGAAAGGCGAAGAGGTTGTTCCAATGAAGTACATGAGTATTGGTGAACTTGTGAATGGTGTTGCTATTGTAGCTGTCAGAGGACAATATATCGGTGATGAACTTTATGGTCTCATTGATTCAACAGGTAACGAAATTCTTGCGTGCAAATATCAAAATCTTCAAATGCTTGGAAACGGCGTTGTCAAAGCAAAATTGCGCAACGCCTATGGCTTGATTGATTTCCAAGGCAATGAAATTGCCCCGATGAAGTATTACAGTATAGGTAATTTCGTTGATGGTTTGGCTATTGTGGCAACTGCAAGAGATCCTTACACTCCCGACAAGTATGGTTTTATGAATGCCAAAGGCGAGTTGGTTATTCCTTGCGAATATGAAATTGTAAATCCGTTTGAAAATGGAATTGCCAAAGTTCGTCTTAATGGTGAATGGCAGTTCATAGATAAAGAGGGTAACGTGAAGTGACAGATAATGCAATAATAGAAGAAGTGCAGCCAACAGGCTGCACTTCTTCTATTATTGCATTATCCTTTTTGTGCTGTCGTTGGCGAGGACAAGCATAATCGAATCGGTGTAATTCTGCTGTGCTGTAGAGAACTTGCGCCAGTTATTATGGACCTTTCTTACAAAAGAAAGTGTTTCGCGCCAGCCGTTGAATTCGCCATTGCGGCACAGTGTGTCGGTGTAATATTCGGGTTTGCTCTTTAGTATCAGAAAGGTATCTACACTGTTGTCCCAGATATGTCTGTTATAGCCATGCTTCCTTGCCAGACTCATAGCATCAAGTATGTGTCCGTATCCGGCATTGTACGATGCCAGCACAAACTTCATTCGCTCTTCCTGTGGCTTTATGTGGCTGAAGTAGGGCTTCTCCTCAAGTGATTTGAGTAGCTTGACTGCAGCCATAATGTTTGTGTGATTGTCGCTATGCATTGAATCGGGGATGCCAAATCCACGCAATGTGTTCGGCATCACTTGCATTACTCCCTTGGCACCAGCATGTGACACTGCTGTGCTGTCAAATTTGGACTCGGTATATGCAATGGCAGCGATAAATGTCCAGTCATAGTCGGTACTGTCGGCTGCCTCTCTGAAATAATTGTCGTATGGCGATAATTCAACATACGGCGACAGGTATGTATATACGGGTTCAACCACCTCTTCTGCCGGTTGCTTCATTCTGTTTGTAATCTTATTTGACACAAGGTTATATACCGATATTGTACCAATAGAGAATAGCAACATCAAGAGTGCCGGGAAAAGGTGTCTTGCTCTCATTCTTTTACTTCAGAAAGTATCCTATTGACATCTGCAAAGCCTTTATTGCCTTTTTGTTGTGACCACCCTGTGGCATTATGATGTCGGCAAACTTCTTTGTTGGCTCAATGAACTCCCAGTGCATCTCCTTGACAATGCGCTCGTAGCGTGATATTACGGTCTCTGCTGTACGGCCACGTTCAATGACATCGCGACGTATGAGACGTATGAGTCGGTCGTCGGCATCGGCATCGACAAATATCTTCAAATCCATCAACTCGCGCAGTTCCGGGTTAACAAGTGCCATGATACCCTCTACGATAATAACCTCTTGGGGCTCAATGTGTATTGTCTCGGGCTGGCGCGTACATGTGATGTATGAGTATGTAGGCTGTTCAATGGCTTTACCCTCACGCAGTTGGGCAATCTGTTCAATAAGCAGGTCCCAATCGAATGCATCGGGGTGGTCAAAGTTTATGAACTGGCGCTCCTCAACGGGTACATGACTGCTATCCTTGTAGTATGAATCCTGTGGAATCACTACTACCGACCCCTCGGGCAATGAATTTACAATCTCTTTAACGACGGTGGTCTTTCCGGAACCTGTACCGCCTGCTATGCCTATGATATACATATGTTTCTATTTCTATATAAAGGCAAATATAAAACAAATCATTAAAAAACAGACCTCTTTTTTATGAAAAAACACATTCTTCTGTCTGCTGTGCAATTTTTCAGTGGTCAGACTCGTGTTAATCAAATATTTTATTATTTTTGCAAAGAATTACGCCCTTTTGGGGCTGATTTGATTATTCACTACTTTAAAGTATTAAATAACTATGGTAAATTACAAAGAATTGGGTCTTGTAAACACTAAAGAGATGTTTGCAAAGGCAATGGAGGGTGGCTATGCTATCCCAGCGTTCAACTTCAACAACATGGAGCAGTTGCAGGCTATCATCAGCGCTGCTGTTGAGACAAAGTCTCCTGTTATTCTCCAGGTTTCAAGCGGTGCTCGTAAGTATGCTAACCAGACTCTTCTCCGTTATATGGCAGAGGGTGCTGTTGAGTATGCAAAGGAGCTCGGTTGCACAAACCCTGAGATCGTTCTTCACCTCGACCACGGTAACTCATTCGAGCTTTGCAAGTCTTGCATCGACATGGGCTTCTCTTCAGTTATGATCGACGGTTCTCACCTCCCATACGAGGAGAACGTTGCTCTCACAAAGAAGGTAGTTGAGTACGCTCACCAGTACGGTGTTACTGTTGAGGGTGAGCTCGGTATCCTTGCAGGTGTTGAGGATGACGTGGTTGCTGAGCACCACACATATACACGCCCTGAGGAGGTTGTAGATTTCGTTACAAAGACAGGTTGCGACAGCTTGGCTATCTCAATCGGTACTTCTCACGGTGCTAACAAGTTCAAGCCAGAGCAGTGCACACGCAACGAGAAGGGTGTACTTGTTCCTCCCCCATTGGCATTCGATGTTCTCGAGGGCTGTATGAAGGAGCTTCCTGGTTTCCCAATCGTTCTCCACGGTTCTTCTTCAGTTCCACAGGAGGAGGTTGAGACAATCAACAAGTACGGTGGTGCATTGAAGGATGCTATCGGTATTCCTGAGGAGGAACTCCGCAAGGCAGCTTCTTTGGCAGTTTGCAAGATCAACATCGACAGCGACAGCCGTCTTGCTATGACTGCTGCTATCCGTGAGGTATTTGCAACTAACCCAGCAGAGTTCGACCCACGTAAGTACCTCGGTCCTGCTCGCGACAACATGAAGAAGCAGTACATCCACAAGATTGTGAATGTATTGGGTTCTGATAACAAGCTCGCTTAATTAATTCTTTAAAAAGGTGATAACTGCGTTACGCGGTAAGGCGTAAATCCTCATTTACGCTTAGTAAACTCCGGTTTCCGCCTAAACCGCAAGCCTTGTTCTCCCTCTTTTTAAAAGAATTAGTAATAGTGTAAACTAGGATGGATGTAAATCTGTCCTAGTTTTTGTTTTAGGTCACTAAACTCCTGCTTCCAAAATTTTCGTTAATCATGCATCTGCTCTTTTTATAAAGCAAATTGACAATACAACGAGGGTGAAGAAATTCATCCTCGTTTGTTTTATCTTTATATAACATAGGCTTAGCCTCTGCATAAAAAATAATCAAGCTTATTTTGTTCTGCTCTCGGCTTGCACTATCTTTGCAAATAAATACATACTTTGTCATACAGAGCAAAGCGAAGTGTCTCAAATCCTTTTTAGAGATTCTTCACTTTCGTTCAGAATGACAGTTTAGTGTTGGTTATATCTGTTGTACAATGAAAAACATTCAGGAGATAGCGATTGCGGAATATGATTATCCGTTGCCCGACGAGAGGATTGCAAAATATCCGCTTGCCGTGCGCGATACGTCGAAACTGCTGTTATATAAAAGTGGTGAGATTATAGAGGAAAAGTTTTCAAACTTGCCTGGTTTCATTCCTCAAGGTGCGTTGATGGTGTTCAATAACACCCGTGTGATTCAGGCGCGTCTGCGTTTCCGCAAGGAGACCGGTGCGCAGATTGAGGTATTCTGCCTTGAACCCGAACAACCAGCCGATTACCAGCAGATATTCCAGGAGACAAAAGAGTGTGTGTGGCAATGTCTTGTGGGTAACTCAAGCCGTTGGAAGGGTGGTGTGCTCTCGCAGGTGATAAACATTGCCGGTGTCGATGTAACTTTGTCGGTTGAGCGCATTAGCAGTGTAGATGGGGCTAATTTGGTGCGTTTCTCTTGGAACGGCGGTTTCTCGTTTGCCGAGTTGCTTGATGTTGCGGGCGAATTGCCAATCCCGCCATACTTGAACCGCAAGACCGAGGAGAATGACAAGAATACATACCAAACAGTGTATTCAAAGATAAAGGGCTCTGTTGCTGCACCTACTGCCGGCTTGCACTTTACTCCGGCTGTGCTTGCTGCGCTCGATGCCACAGGAGTGCAGCGTGGCGAGGTTACCCTGCACGTGGGTGCCGGAACATTCAAACCGGTGAAGAGCGAACTTATTGCCGACCATGCGATGCATGAGGAGTACATTGAGGTGCAGCGTGGTTTGATAGAGCGACTTGTTGCTGCCGGTGGTGCGGCTGTAGCTGTTGGAACTACATCGGTGCGGACGCTCGAGAGCCTCTATTTCCTTGGTGAACTGGTGTATCAATCACCCGATATTGCCGAGGATGAACTTTTCGTAGGGCAATGGACACCATATAACAAACCGCATACACTCTCGGCTGTAGAGTCCTTGCATGCACTGCTACGCTGGCTCGATGCCAAAGGACTCGACAGGGTACATTCGCATACACAGATAATGATAGCCCCGGGCTATGAGTTTCGCATTGTAAAGGCTATTGTAACCAATTTCCACCAGCCAAAGAGCACATTGCTGTTGCTTGTATCGGCTTTCATAGGTGACGATTGGCGCAAGGTCTATGACTATGCTCTTGAAAATGATTTCCGTTTCTTGAGTTATGGAGACAGCTCGCTACTCATCCCGTAAGAGACTGACTAAAAAGGCTCTTTTGTTGTTACGCTTGCCTTCGAAATGCTCATTTACGCTTAGTAAACTCCGCTTCCTCGGGCTTTGCAAGCCTAAAAATAGCTTTTTTTATTCAGCCTCTTAATAAAAAGGGCAGCTAAAAGGCTCTTTGATACCCCCTTTGATTGAATTATTTTATTGCTTATGATAACAATAGTTGATAATATAGCTTACTTGCTCGATGATGGCAAAAAATGTGCGACAGTGACCAAGTCGCTTGTTCCTTACAGCGGTGACATTGTTGTTCCTGCAACAGTGCTGCATGGCGGTGTTGAATATGTAGTGAATGATATACTCGATGAGGCTTTTGCCGGTTGTATGGGGTTGACATCCGTTGTGCTTGGTGACAATGTGGAGAGCATTGGCATAGGTGCTTTCGAGGAGTGTCCCGCTCTTGAGAATGTTATGTTTGGCAGTGCCTCGCATCTCATTGGTATGCGTGCATTCAAAGGTTGTGTTGCGCTAGAGGAGATTGTTTTGCCGGCTGGTGTGCTGGTAATTGGACGCGAGGCTTTTGCCGGTTGCCGTTCACTTGTGAATGTATATCTGTCCGATAATTTGATAAACATAGAACCATCGCTCTTCGACGGCTGTTCGTCGCTAGAAAAGGTGTCTATCGGCGGAATGGTTGAGAGTGTGGGTGAATATGCTTTCTGTGGTTGTTCCTCGTTGAAGAACATTGAATTACCACAGGGTGTTGTGTCTGTCGAGGGATGGGCGTTCCGTGACTGCACTTTGCTTGAGAACGTTGCTTTGCCTACGACATTGGCATCATTGAAGAAAGGGGCTTTTTGGGGTTGCTCTTCATTGAAGGAGTTTACTCTGCCACAGGGTGTGAACATGCTCGACCAGGGCGTGCTTGCCAATTGTACTTCGCTTGTCAGTGCCATGTTGCATGATGGTGTGCTGAGCATCGGCTATGGTGCTTTCTACAACTGCTCCTCACTTGAGAGCGTTACTTTGCCTGCTGCGGTCGTTAATGTGGGTGACCAGGCTTTCCGCAGCTGCAAGTCGTTGAAGGAGCTCTGTGTTATGTGTGAGGCTGCTCCAATGTGCTCGGCCGATATTGCCGATGCCGATGTCTATGCAACCACAGTGTTGCGTGTGCCACAAGGTTGTGTGGGTGAGTATGGTTTTGCCCGTGTGTGGGAGCGTTTTGGTAACGTAGAGGAAATGGTATAGGATTCAAGGAGTTTCTTAAACAATATTAAAAATGGGTTGTTTATTTTGTATGAGCAGAATGACAGCCCGTTTTTTTATGTTTGCTTTTGCAATATTACTTCTCACTTGCGGCAGTAAGGTCTTTCCTGCGCGCGAGCTTCAACGTAGTATAAGCAGTGTTGTTTACCCCTTTGCTGTACGTTATGCACGGCAAAGGGTTATGCCACATCTGCATTATGCTGTTGATTTGTACCACATGGATAAGGAGCGTGGAACTGTTGAACTCTCGTTTTTCTTTATCAAGGAGCAAGGCGATAGTCTCCTGTGGGTTGAGTGTGTCGAGAAAGTTCCAGTATCTCTTTTGGATACGGTTCATTGTCGTAAATGGTATGGCAATGACTATCTCAGATAATACTTCATTCTCTCATTATTTGCTTTCCTGTGTGGATTTTCCATTTTTTATTCCTATCTTCGCATATTAAGATATATTGAGATGAAGATAGGAGATAAAGTAAGATTCATATATGAGAGCGGCGGCGGTGTGGTTACCGGCTTTCGCGGTAAGGATATTGTGCTTGTTGAGGACAAGGAAGGTTTTGAAATTCCGATGCAGGTGCGTGAATGCGTGGTAATTGACACCAACGAGTATAACTTTGTTAAGAAAACAGTTGTTCCCAAGGAGGAATCTCAGAAGCCTCAGCAGAAGAAGGTTGTGCAGCCTGCAAAGGTTGAGGATGAAGAGGGGGATTTTGATCCAGTCGTGACATATCGCCCGGCCGAGCGCCCCGAGGGAGAACGCCTCAATGTGGTGCTTGCATATCTGCCAATTGATGAGAAATCGCTCAGTAATTCCCGTTTCGAGGTTTATATCATCAACGACAGCAACTATAGCATCTATTTTACATACATGACGGCAGAGGGCCGTAGCTGGAACGTGCGTGGCAATGGTTTGCTTGAACCAAATTCCAAGATGTTCATTGAGGAGTTCGGGCGCGAGGAACTCAACGGTATGGAACGCGTATGTGTGCAACTGTTACCGTTTAAGGAAAACAAGCCATTTGCGCTAAAGCCTGCAATGAATATTGAACGCCGCATTGATACAGTCAAGTTCTATAAGTTGCACCTGTTCCGTGAAAATCCTTTCTTTGACGAAGGAGCGCTAATTTATGATGTTGTTGTAGATGATAAACCTGTCAAGGAGATATTTACTGATGCGGAGGAGGTGAAGGTGGCCATTCTTGGCAAGAAGGATGCCGATGCTCCCAAACCTCAACAGAAACCCAAGTTGACAAAGGGTTGCGATATTCTGGAGGTGGATCTTCATATTGAGGAACTGCTTGAGACAACAGCCGGTATGAATGCCTTTGACATCCTGAACCACCAGCTCGATGTCGTGCGCCGCACACTTGACGAGAACATAAAGTACAAGGGAAAGAAGATTGTCTTTATACATGGCAAGGGTGAGGGAGTGTTGCGCAATGCAATTGGTCAGGAGCTGCGCAAGAAGTATCCGCGCTGTCTGTCACAGGACGCATCGTTCCAGAAGTATGGCTTTGGTGCTACAATGGTGATAATTAAATAAGATAAAATAACAATAAATATGAGCGAGATTAAGGAAAAAATGCTTGAGCATTTTTTGAAATATGTGACTTTTGATACAGAGTCGTGTGACGACGCAACAACTGTTCCTACAACCGAGGGACAGTTTGTGTTTGCGCGTTATCTTGAGCAACAGCTCAAGGAGATGGGTCTGGAAGAGGTGGTACTTGATAAGAAGGGTTATCTCTATGCAACACTGCCTGCGAACTGCGAAAAGGATGTTCCTGTTGTGGGCTTCATTGCTCACCTTGACACAAGCCCCGACATGAGCGGCAAGGATGTGAAGCCACGCGTGGTAGAGAACTACGAGGGTGGTGACATTGTGCTGTGCGAGAAGGATGGCATAGTGCTCAAGGTTACCGATTTTCCCGAGGTAGAGAATTACAAAGGTCATGACCTGGTGGTAACCGATGGTCACACACTTTTGGGCGCCGATGACAAGGCCGGTGTTGCCGAGATTGTTTCGGCAATCGCCTATCTGCAGGCGCACCCCGAAATCAAGCATGGCAAGGTGCGCATAGCCTTCAACCCCGATGAGGAGATCGGTCGTGGCGCGCATAACTTCAACGTGCCTCTCTTCGGTTGCGATTGGGCATATACCATTGACGGCAGCTGCGAGGGCGAGCTTGAGTTCGAGAACTTCAATGCCGGCAGTGCAACGTTCACAGTACAGGGCCGTAACGTTCACCCTGGTTATGCAAAGGGCAAGATGTTGAATGCCCTGCGTGTGGCGACAGCTATTGTAGAGGCAATCCCTGCAGTCGAGTCGCCTGAGTGTACAACTGGTTACGAGGGCTTCTATCACCTTATGGGTATCAATGGTGGTGTTGACCATTCATCGGTGTCATATATAATACGTGACCATAGCCGCGAAATCTTTGAGCATCGCATGGCGTTCATGAAGGAGGTTGAGGAGAAAATCAATGCGCAGTATGGCGCGGGTGTTGTGACTCTTGAACTCAAGGAGCAGTACCGAAATATGCGCGAGATGGTTGAACCAAAGATGCATATAATTGATATTGCCAAGAGCGCGATGGAGAAAGCCGGTGTCGTTCCTCTAATCAAGCCAATCCGTGGTGGTACCGATGGTGCGCAACTTTCTTTCATGGGACTTCCTTGCCCCAACCTCTTTGCCGGTGGTGTGAACTTCCACAGCCGTTATGAGTTCGTGTCGGTTCAGGTGATGGAGAAGGCTGTGAAGACGATAGTTAATATAGCGGCCGGGGTAGCTGAAAGGTGAAAGGTTAAAACGGAAAGGTGAAATCTCGTGCCAATGAGTGGACGGAAATTAATTTACATACGCAACGAGTGCTGCCGAGGTTAAACACACGAAGTGTGATTAAAGCGTAAAATTTTTATATATGAAATAGCGGCGATGATGCTCATCGCCGCTGTTTTTTGTCATCAAATATATGATGGAGTTTTAGTCGAGGGCGTGGAGTATCTCCTCAATCACGTGTGGGAAGTGCTCGTACTCAAGTGCGTGTACCTTTGCTGCTACATCGTCTGGTGTGTCGGTTGGCAATACTGGACATTTTGCCTGGAAGAATGTCGTGCCCTTGTCATACTGCTCGTCGATGAGGTGGATGGTGATGCCGCTCTCGGTGTCGCCACACTCAACAACGGCCTTGTGTACTCTGTCGCCATACATGCCCTTGCCTCCGTGCTTGGGGAGCAGCGCAGGGTGGATGTTGACGATGCGGCCTGGATAGGCTGCAATGAGCTTTTGTGGAACGAGCAACAGGAAGCCTGCAAGTACCACGAAATCGATGTCGCGCTCACGGAGCATGGCGATGACGCTGTCGGCTTCCATGAATTCGGCCTTGCTCACCACGGCTGCTTCAATGCCCAACTTCTTGGCACGCTCAAGTACGTAGGCCTGTGGGTTGTTGGCAATGATAAATGATACTTGGGCGTAGTCGCTCCCTTTGAAATAGTTGGCAATGTTCTCGGCGTTTGAGCCGCTGCCCGATGCTAGAATTGCAATTTTTTTCATCGTGTATTGTTGTTATGACATTGGCACAAGACGGCGCAGTACCGCCTCGCCATAGGTTTTTGAAATGGGTATTTCTCTCACACCGTTTTCGCCAAGTTCAAGGAAAAGGTTACCCTTTTCGCGGCGCATGACCTTTACCAGGTCCAGGTTAATCATGTATGAACGGTGGCAGCGTACAATGCTGGTTTCGACCAACTGTTCGCTTGCCTCCTTCATGGTGATGTGCAATAACTGTTTTTTCAGTATCTCGTTCTTCTTGTACCAGATGCATATGTAGTTGTCGGCCGATTCTATGTAGAGCAGGTTCTCCTTTGCCACCGACAGCTGCAGCACTCCGCGCGAGTCGCGCAGGGAAATGAGGTTGCTCGACTTGAAACCGATATTCTCGTTCATCAGTTCCTTGAGTTTTGCCGAGCGTTCCTGGTACGAGAAATAGAAGATGCAGATGAAGTAGGGGATACCGATGATAAAGAATGTGTTCTGCATTGCATTCTTGTATATTTCCAGTGGATCGTTGTCGGTCAGGTTCAGGTTCTTGCTGACAATGAGCGCAAGTACAGTGAACGCACCCGAGAGCAGGAGCAGTTCAATGAATACCCAAATGGCATATTTCAGGTATGTGATGCTGTGCTTTGGGTTGCGCGAATAGTTGTACATTATGAGTCTGCTTATGGCAACCACGGTCATGCCTATGCTTACAAGTATTGTTGACCATAACAGATATTTTGTCGATGTAATCTCTTTTTGGTCAATCATCCATTTGTCCGAGCCAAAAGGCTTGTAAACATTTATAAAGACAATGGCGAAGATTGATACAAAAAGAACCATGATTATCTGGTTTCTCTTTGCAAGCAGGTATTTGGGTATCTTTTTGAAAAGGACTGAGGTATATTCGGGCATTCGATTCTGCATGACTTGTCGCAATGGTTTATTGATTGCAATTGCAAAGTTAGGAAAATAATTTTATATCTATGTAGGAAAAGTCAAATGCGTGGTGCTTGGAGTTAACAAAATTGATGCAATAAGGATAAATTTTGAAAATTATCACTATTTTTGCATAATGGAAAGAGTGCGCGGTGCGCAAACTGGAAAGTAACAGTAAAATCAAGGAGATATGCCTGTTGTAAAATATGAAAAAGTAGATATTCACATCGACTCCAAAGTGATTCTGGAGGATGTAACGTTCACTCTCAATGCCGGGGAGTTCGCATATATTGTAGGAACTGTAGGCTCCGGAAAGTCAACACTGCTCAAAACTATATATGGCGAGGTGGATATTGTTGATGGTGGTGCCGAGGTGATGGATGGCTATGATCTGCGCAATATAAAGAACAAGGATTTGCAAGCTTTGAGAAGGGACATTGGCATCGTATTCCAGGATTTTCAGTTGCTGACCGACCGAAACATTCACGACAACCTTGATTTCGTGCTCAAGTGTACAGGTTGGAAGGACAAGACTGCCCGTGAGGAACGTATTAAGGAGGTGCTTGAGCTTGTAGGTTTGCCACAGAAGGGGTACAAACGTCCTCATGAACTCTCTGGTGGCGAACAGCAACGTATTGTAATTGCGCGTGCGATACTCAACCGTCCGGCATTATTGCTTGCCGATGAACCGACAGGTAACCTTGACCATGTAACCGGTAATTACATCATGAACCTTTTGCATACTATCTGCAAAGAGGAGAACATGGCGGTGCTCATGATTACACATAACGAGCAGTGGCTGAAAGAGTATCCTGCAACGGTTTACCGTTGTGCCGACCGCAAGATAACTAAAGTCGAATTCTAAAAACCATAAGATATATGAAAGTATTGAAATTTGGCGGAACATCAGTTGGTTCGGCCGAGCGTATGCAGGGCGTTGTAAAGCTCATTAGTGATGGTGAAACAAAGATTGTTGTCCTTTCGGCAATGTCGGGTACAACAAATTCGCTCATCGAGTTTACAAACTATTTGCGTAATGGTAATGCCAATGGTGCGTGCGAGCACTCTACGTTCCTGCAGACAAAGTATATGCAGACTATCAGTGAACTCTACAAGAGTGAAGAGTACAAGGCTGCTGCAACAAATAAGGTGAACGAGATTTTTGCACATCTGCGTGATTTGGCACAGCGCCAGCTCTCAGATGAGCTTGAGAAGGAGATTGTTGCTCAGGGTGAGATTATCTCTACCAATATGGTGACATTCTACATGCAGGAGCAGGGTATTGATGTGAAGTTGCTCAATGCTCTCGACTTCATGCGTCTTGCAGTCAATGGCGAACCCGATCTTGAGTATATCCGCGAACATCTTATTCCATTGCTTGATGCTGAGAACGAGGGACGCATATATATAACACAAGGTTTCATCTGCATGAACCACGAGGGTAGCTATGACAACCTGCAGCGTGGTGGTAGCGACTACACTGCAACCCTGATCGGTTCGGCAGTAAAGGCCGAGGAGGTGCAGATCTGGACCGATATCGACGGTGTTCACAACAATGACCCACGTGTGGTTGAAAACACAACACCTGTACGCAACCTTCACTTTGAGGAGAGCGCGGAGCTTGCATACTTCGGTGCAAAGATCCTTCACCCGACATGTATCCTGCCGGCAAAGTTGACAGGTACACCTGTACGCCTGCTCAATACAATGGATCCACAGGCCGAGGGAACACGCATTGATAACAATCTTACCCGTCCGGGCGAAATAAAGGCTATTGCAGCAAAGGAGAATATCACGGCAATCAAGATAAAGAGTGGCAGAATGTTGCTTGCATACGGTTTCTTGCGCAAGGTATTCGAGATTTTCGAGAAGTACAAGACTTCTATCGACATGGTTTGTACATCCGAGGTGGGCGTTTCTGTTTCAATCGACGATGACAGAAAACTTGATGACATCGTTGCCGAGTTGCAGAAGATTGGTACCATTACCGTTGACCGCAACATGTGTATTGTATGTGTTGTTGGCGACCTGAATTGGGAGAATGTCGGTTTTGAGGCACGTGCTATGGATGCAATGAAGGATATTCCAGTCCGCATGGTGTCATACGGCGGTAGCAACTACAATATCTCTTTCCTCGTGCGTGAAGAGGACAAGGTGCGTGCTTTGCGTTCGCTCAGTGCATCAATTTTCGGTACTGGTAAATAACAAAGGCAATGAATTTTCCTGTTGAGTATTTCAAGGGGCTTGAGACACCGTTCTACTATTACGATGTGGAACTGCTCGAAAAGACAATTGCAACTGTGCGCGATGAGGCTGCCCGTTATGGCAATTTTGATGTGCATTATGCAATCAAGGCAAACTTCAATCCCCGTCTGCTCGAGATTATAGCAAAGTCGGGCTTGGGTGCCGACTGTGTGAGTGGTGGCGAGGTGGCTGCTGCGCTCAAGGCTGGTGTTCCGGCGTCAAAGATCGTGTTTGCCGGTGTTGGCAAGACCGACAAGGAGATAGCTTTTGCACTTGATGCCGGCATCTTCTGTTTTAATGCTGAGTCTGTGCCTGAACTCGAGGCCATCGAGGCGTTGGCTGCAGAGCGTGGAGTAATGGCACATGTGGCGCTGAGAATAAACCCGAATGTGGGTGCGCATACGCATAGCAACATTACCACTGGATTGGCCGAGAATAAGTTCGGTATAAACTATGAGTTGCTCGATGAGGTTATTGACATCATTGACGGTATGGAACATATCTCATTGGTGGGTATGCACTTTCATATAGGCTCGCAGATTCTTGTGATGGACGATTTTATCGCTCTCTGTGGCAGGATAAACGAATTGCAGGAACTTCTGTACGAGACACGCGGTCTTGTATTGCCACACATAAATGTAGGTGGTGGTCTGGGCGTGCGTTACGATGCTCCCGACAGATACCCTGTACCCGATTTCGACCTCTATTTCGCAACCTATGCCAACAACCTGAAACTATATCCGGGACAGCATGTCCATTTTGAACTTGGACGCAGCATTGTTGCTCAATGTGGTGGGCTTGTTACACGAGTGACATACGTCAAGCATGGTGGTTGCAAGCAGTTCGTGATAGTGGATGCCGGAATGAACGACCTCATTCGTCCTGCACTATATGATGCATATCATCGTATCGAGAACATTACATCCGACAAGCCCGATGAAGTGTATGATGTAGTTGGGCCTGTATGTGAGTCGTCCGATGTCTTCTGCCGTGATCGCAAGATGCCTGCGACAGAGCGTGGCGACATGCTTGTGATTCGTACAGCCGGTGCATATGGTGAGGCAATGGCTTTCGGTTACAACTGTCGTGCGTTGCCAAAGGCGGTGCTGTCGTCAGATATTAAATAGGCATCAGTCCAATCAAAATAAGACAACAGAAGCCATCGCATGCGATGGCTTCTGTTGTCTTTATTCGAATTTTATAGCTTTCGTAGGCTCGATCTTTGATATCAGCATTGATGGAATAACCAGTATTGTTGTTGATATGACAAATACTATAACGTTCATTGGAACTAACAGCCAACTGAACTCAATGGGTACACAGTCCATGTAGTACATCTCCGGGTCAATTGCGATCATTCCGGTCTGTTGTTGTAGAAAACATAATGTGATTGCTATAATATTACCTATCAGCATTCCTTTGATTACAATGAAGCAGGAGTAGTAGATAAAGGTCTTTCTGATTGAGACATTGCTTGCGCCAATGGCTTTCATTATTCCAATGAAGTTGCTCTTTTCAAGTATAAGGATAAATAGCCCCGAAATAGTGGTGAAACCGGCTATGCAGATTACTAGTATGAGTATTATCCACACGGTTTGGTCAAGGACATTGAGCCAGTTGAATATTGAGGGGTATAATTCATCAATGGTAGGTGTGCTTAATACTTCGTTGTTTCTCCTGCCGGCATTTTCCGCCACCCGGTAAATTCCTTTGCGGTATTCTTCTTTCTTCTCAAACTCATCAACGCTTATCTCTATGCCGCTGGCCTTGTCATTCTCCCAACCGTTTAGTTTGCGTATCGTGTATATGTCGGTAATGGCTACAACCCTGTCAAACTCAGTGAGGTGCGTATCGTATATTGCTGATACCTGCATCTTACGGGCTCTTATGCCTCCCTGCATAAAATAGATGTTTACCTTTTCTCCAACTCCCGTTTTGAGTTTGTTTGCTGTGTATCGTGATATGATTATAGCATTTGATGCAGTACTGTCGCAAAACTGTGGACTCTTGCCTTCAACAATGCCGTTTGCAAAGAACGACATGTCATAATCTCCGTCAACACCCTTTAGCACAATACCTTCGTATTCATTCTCTGCAAGAATCATTCCTGCAATCTGTGCATATTGCTGGATGTGTCTTACTCCCTTTGTAGCAAGTAACTCCTCTTTGAACCTATTGTCAACTGTTACCGGTAGAGTTCCTTCATTGCTTGTCTCTTGATTTGTAATTTGAATGTGTCCGCCAAACCCGACAACCTTGTCTCGGACCTGGTTCTTGAAGCCGACGATGATACAGATGGAGATGAACATTACGATGGTGCCTATAGCAACTCCCCATTGTGCAATGGTGACTGCCGGGCGCGATATGCGTCGTTCTCCTTTACGTGTACTGTAAAGCCTGCGTGCAAGGAATAGTTCAAGGTTCATTGGGTTGGTGTTGTGTATTAGAATTTACGGAAAGTAAGCACCACTTCCTTTGACTGCAGTATCATTCTGCTGCGGTTGAGCATAGTTATACCAAAATGCTCATTTTCATGGTTGTACATGCCAACAGCCTTGGCGTCCGATGGCTTCTGCAACATTTGTATAAACAGCGAGTCACCAGTGTGCTGGAACCGTCCTTTGCCTCCATTGTTGGTGGTTATCATTCTAAGTTGTATAGCCCAGAAACAGTCCTCGTTCCTCTTGTCTATGATTGTGTCGTTGTTGAACTCTTCAATTTGAAGCAACTTCCAATAACCTCCTAAATCTCCGTTGTCATCAGCTTTCTGGCACGATACAAAAAAGGTAATGCACAGCAATGTATATATCAGTCTTTTCATCTTATTATCTCTTTTTCCAAGTGTTGAAAATGTTATATCCCTTGACGGTAATGATGCCGCCATAGTTGTTGCCGTACAGGTCGCCGTTGTCAAGTGCAAACGATGCCGCAATGCTCCAGTTCTTGATTGCCTGTGGGTGGAATGTCAGTTCGAAAAGGAATGAACGATTTACCTTGATATTCTTGAACGGAACGTTGTATGTTCCCCAGTTATTGCTGCGGGTGTAGAGCGTGCGGTAGTCGAGCCAGCTCAGTGGTGTTCCTTCAATTCCAAAATGGAATGCCTCTACGCGGTTGTTGTAACAGTACTGTATGTGGTCGGTGTTGTAGATTGGCGATGTGCAGAGTGGGGTGCCAATCATCTGTCCGTAGTTGAACCAACCCGGGTACTTGCCATGGTTGTAGTTGTTGTCAACGCAACTTATCTGGTCCGGGAACTTGCTGTTTGAATCGTGATATATCGGTCCGCTTTGGTTCTTCAGGTTGAAATACTCAAAGACGGCACTCTTTATCCAGGTGAACTCCTTCAGTTCAAGTTCTATGCCAACAAGTTGCTCTGTCCATAATCCATATTCCCAGAACATTTGAGAGTGGTCTTCAAAAGTGTGTTCGTAATACGTGCGTAATTTCCACCTCTTGTCGTTCCATGTAATTGCTCCTTGCCAACTGCCGAGCATGTTTCCAGCCACATTGGCGCGGTCCCCGGCATCGTATGAGTCATCGCCACCCAATGGTATCAGTGCGTAGAAAAAGTCCTTGATACGAACAGGGTTTTCAAAGTTTTGCCCAGGTCTTCTTCCCGTATTATAGCATGAGCCGCCGAACTGTGTTACCATGTGCAGGCCAATTTCGGCTGTTAATGGGAACTTCTCCTCATTGCCGAATCTCATGAAGCCTGCTTTTGAATGGTATAATGTGTTGTAGGCGCGTGGTGATGTTTCGCAGAAGAACTTCTCTTGCCAATTGCCATCGCTTTGCCATCCATAGGCAAGGTGTCCTTTTATTGCAAGCCAACCCTTTGTGCCCGGGATATTCCAATATTGGGGCAACTCCAGTCGTATCTGTGGTATTGGTCGCGCATTGCCGCTTTCAATGAGTGAGCCTGTTGACAGGAGATGGTTTGGCAGTTCTCCCCAGCGCTCCTTTTGCCCTATTGAAATGTTGAATCTCTTCCACTGAAAATCAAAATAGGCTTGTTGCAGTATTATGGTAGATGTAAGGTTGTAACCTGCAACAGCATCAGCTCCCCATTTGAGGGTGATGTCTGTGTCGCTGAAAATGTTGCATCCTTCAATTCCAAGGCGTGTGTAGAAAGAACTGTTCTCGTGGCTGCTTAGTCCTTGTCTGTTTGCCATGTGCCAGAATGGTGTGTATTCACCGCTGCCGAATGTTCCTGACAGTTCGTATTTTGTTGACAACTGTTGCGCATGGCAGCCAGCCGCTATCAGCAAAAGTATAGTTGTTGTCAAGTATTTAATTTTCTTTAATGCCATTCTCTGTTTTTTATACTATTTGCAAAGATAATGATTATTAGCCTTATGAGAAAAAAATAACGATTCAAAAGAGGAACTTGTAAAATAATGAAGTGTGTCAGACT
This sequence comes from Bacteroidaceae bacterium, assembly GCA_045657945.1. GTDB lineage: Bacteria > Bacteroidota > Bacteroidia > Bacteroidales > Bacteroidaceae > HGM04593. The sequence goes on from JAZOUB010000016.1 coordinate 30,009, forward strand.
TGGCACACTTCATTATAGTTCATCAAAATCAAATTCTTCGGAGTCGCTGTCGTACCAGTCATCAACAAACTGGTCAAGGTCACGTCGTTCCTTTTTTGTGGGGCGGCCGGTTCCGCGCATGCGTCCCACAAAACCGCTCATCTTGCTCATCTCAAGAATCTCGTACTGCTCCTGTGGCGTTACGTTCTCCATCAACTCCGGGACAAGTTTTGCCCCTACGCGGTTCTCGGCGCATTTGAGCACCTTAAAGGAGTAGGTGACAGGGGCTTTCTTCACATTGACAATGTCGCCTACTCGGACATTGTTTGCTGGTTTTGCAGTGCGGTCACCAATGCTGATGTGTCCTTTCTTACAAGCCTCAGCAGCAATGCTGCGTGTCTTGTATATGCGTACCGCCCACAGCCATTTGTCTATTCGTGCCTGGTCAGCCATTGTTCTCCTGCGGCTTGTTGCCGTTACCTTTCTTGTTGAACTGGTTCATTGTGCGTGCCAGGCCTGCAAAACAGAAACTCTTGATTATTTCGTTTGTGGTCTCCAGTTGCTCTTCAATGATCTTCTGCTCTTCGCTGTCAAATGCTCCAAGCACAAAGTTTACCTGATGCCCCTTACCAAAGTCGTTGCCTATGCCAAAGCGCAGGCGTGCGTAGTTGGTTGTGCCAATGGTAGATGCAATGTGCTTCAATCCATTATGACCGCCGTCACTGCCTTGTCCTTTGAGGCGCAATGCACCAACCGGCAAGGCAAGGTCGTCAACAATGACAAGCACGTTCTCCAATGGAATCTTTTCCTGTTGCATCCAGTATCGTACAGCGTTGCCACTGAGGTTCATGTAGGTCGATGGCTTGAGCAGGATGAGCTTGCGGCCACGCACCGATGCTTCGGCTACAAAACCATAACGCTTGTCTTGAAAAGCAGTATTGGACGCTTTTGCAAAAGCGTCCAATACAGTAAATCCTATGTTGTGGCGGGTTCCCTCGTACTCATAGCCGATGTTTCCCAGCCCTACAATCAGATATTTCATTTGCCGGCAGATTATTTTCTAGCGGCTGCTGCAGCTGCTGCAGATGCACGAGTTGTCTTAACTGAAGCAACAAGTGACTCCTTAGCTGATACGAGCTCAAGACCCTCGTAAGAAAGTTCACCTACCTTGATTGACTTACCGAGCTGGAGAGCTGTAACGTCAACTGTCAAAATCTCAGGGATAGCTGTGTAAAGAGCCTTAACCTTGAGGTAACGCTGAACCTGAACGAGCTTACCACCGGCACGTACACCGTCTGCAAGACCCTCGAGCTTGACAGGAACTGCCATAACGATTGGCTTCTCCTCTGTTACCTGATAGAAATCTACGTGGAGGATAGTGTCCTTTACTGGGTGGAACTGGATGTCCTTCATGATAGCCTTAACAGTAACGCCGTCGATTGTGAGGTCAACTACGTGGATGTCTGGTGTGTAAACGAGCTTGCGAAGACCCTCTGTTGGAACGCAGAATGCCTTAGCTTCTTTCTCTACGCCGTAAAGGTTGCAAGGTACGAGACCTGCGTTACGGAGTGCGTTGGTAGCTTTCTTACCAACCTCAGTTCTAGCTGAACCGTTGATGCTGATTGATTTCATAATAAAAATGTGTTACTCTAAATTAAGATTAAAATTACTTTGCTTAATTCGCCATCACACGATGTCTCTAAAGCGGACGCAAAGGTACGCTTTTTTTTTGAAAATACAAATCAATTCTTTTTGTTTGTGCGTGTAGGTATCAAAAATCGATGTCGATGCTCATTTTTTCGTCATCCTTTGTCTCGATGTTGCGTGGTGCGAACTCACCCTGTTCTGCAACTACATAGCCAATGGCCTCGTTGAGGCTGCTTGTGAATTTGGCGAAATCCTCGCGGTAGAGGAATATCTTGTGTTTCTCGAATGAGACAGTTGCATTCTCTCCCTCGCCCGATACGAGTTTCTTGCTCTCGGTAATCGAGATATACATGTCATCCTTGCGGTTTTTCTTTACATCAATGTAGTAGATGCGCTTGCCCGCTTTGATTGTCTGTGAAAATACTATTTCCTTGTCACTCTCGTTCCAGCCGCTCTTCTTGTTCTCTTCCATAAGTAATAGTCCGAAAAATGTTCTGTTTGTTTTTCAATTGTCTTTTGACCTTGGATGTGCAGATAAACCGGTACGGGGTGTAATGACCTGCAATAAATTTCCACTGCCTACCGCAAATATGGATAAAAAAAATCAAAATCCAATGTTTTTGGCCTTGTTTTTTGAAAAAATGCTCTGTTTTACCGAAAAAAACGGTTGTTAAATAGTTTTTGTGGCGGAGAAAACATAAATAGTCTGATCTTTGTTCATTAAGGAGGTGCGAGGACTTTAATATTGTGTCCGATGAAAAAATGTTTTGTTTTTCTTGTCAGTGTCATAATAAAATGCGACCTTTGTGGTCATATCAGAAAAAGCGTTTTATGATTAATAGAGTTCTTATTCGTCTTAAGGTAGTGCAGATTGTATATGCTTACTACAAAAACAGTGGCAAGAGTTTGAAAGCTGCCGAGGACGAGATGTTTTTCAGCCTTTCTAAGGCGTATGACCTATATCACCATCTGTTGTTGCTAATGCCTGCTATCACGCATTATGCAGCTGACAGGATTGCTTTCCTTGGAATGAAGGTGCGTCCTACAGAGAGTGATATGAATCCCAACCTCAAGTTCGTTGATAATCGTTTTGTTGCGCAGTTGGAGAATGTGGAGCAACTTGTCAAGTTCTCGCAGAAGAGTAAACTCAACTGGGTTGACAGTTCTGATTTCCTCCGTCGTATGCTCGACAAGATAGAGGAGAGTGATATATATAAGGAATATATGGCTTCGGAGCAATCGAGCTATGAAGAGGATAAGGAGGTGTGGCGCAAGTTGTACAAGGCTTTCGTCTTTGAAAATGATGAACTTGACGATATTCTTGAGGAACAGAGCCTTTATTGGAATGATGACAAGGCGATTGTGGATACATTTGTTCTCAAGACAATCAAGCGCTTTAATGAAAGTGCGCGTGAGAGCGATTTGCTGTTGCCCGAATTCAAGGACGATGCGGACAAGGAATATGCATGTAAGCTCTTCCGCAATGCAATAGCCAACGCCGAGGAGTATCGCCTGATGATGAGCGAGAGTTCAAAGAATTGGGATATGTCGCGCCTTGCCTTCATGGATGTTGTTATCATGCAGGTTGCACTTGCTGAGATTACGACAATGAATGATATACCGTTGTCGGTGACGCTTAACGAGTATGTTGAGATTGCGAAGTATTACAGCACTGCAAAGAGTGGTTCTTTCATAAATGGCGTTCTCGATACAATAACAAAGAACTTGCGTGCTACAGGAAAATTGGAAAAGTAAAATATAATTGATAATTTAAAATTTTAGAATTATGGTATTTATGAATGCTGATATGGCTAACGTAATTAATGATGCGGTAGTCAATCCAACAGTTGCCAATACAGAAACACCGGCAACAAATACATCAACAACAGTTCCTGCAAATGAAGAACCGGCAGCACCCGAGGCTGTTCAGAAACCTACCGGTATTGCAGCGTTTCTTGGTAACCCATTGTTCATGTTCATTATCATTATCGCGATAATGTATTTCCTCATGATTCGCCCACAGCGCAAGCGTCAGAAGGAGGTTGACAACTTCCGTCGCAGCCTTCAGCCGGGTATGGAGGTTGTTACCAGTGGTGGTATATATGGTAAGATTAAGGAGATTGACGGTAATATCGTTGTAATTGAAATTGCTCACAATGTAAATGTCCGTGTTGACATTTCAGTTGTTTTTGCAAATCCGGCAGCAGCACAGGAAAGCACAAAGTAAAAGTGTCTTGCCTTGAAAACTCTTTTTTCAAAGAATATTTTTAAAAAGGTAAAAGGAAACAGAATTTTTAGTTTCTTATTCTTTTTGTTGGTCTCGTGTAGTCTTTGGTTGTCACTAACCTTGAATAGGATATACGAGACCAATATTTCTGTGTGCGTACACATCCGGAATATTCCCGACGGCGTAAGGCTTGAAGGTGGCACCTGTATCGAAGTGCCGGCTCGTATTGAGGGCGCCGGTACAGATATGTTCGGCTATATTTTTGACGATGTTGTGGATGTTGCTGTCGATTATTCCGGTTTTGTTCGTGACGGGGGTAGCCTGTCCATGTCTGTCAATTCGATAAGGGGACAGGTGAACAATGCACTGAAATCCTCATTGTCATTGCAAGGGTTCGCTGTGGATTCGCTGCGTGCTCAGGTGCAGCGTGTCTCGTCAAAGCTTCCGGTTGTCAAGGATCTGAGACAACTTATAACCCCTCAGGATTATGAGCTGCTCTCTCCCAAGTATAGTCATGACTCTGTTGAGGTGACGGCGTATGTGGATGTTATGCCGTCAATCAGCGCGGTATATACAGAGCCTTTGGTATGTAACGGGCTTGTTGGCGATTCGATTTTTGAACTGCGTGTCTTGCCTGGTGACTATATAAGTGTCTCCCCAGAAGTCGTAAAGGTGAATGTTTCTGTATCTCGCTATCTTGAAAGGACGTTGCCAGTGCTTGTGGATTATGCGGAATTCCCGGATGAATCGTATCTGGGTCTTCTACCGGAAAAAGTTACTGTAAAGTTCGAGGTTCTTGAAATCAATTCCGACAAGGTTGCTCCTACTGATTTTACAGTCAGGATATGGTATGAGGATTTCTTGAGATGCATTAGGAGTGGTGGCGGGTTTTCGGCTCTTGAAAAGGAAGTGAAGGTTGAGTGTGCATCGCCATATGTGCGTAAGGTCTCTTTTACATTGGCCAATTTGTGGGATTTTTCTTCCGTATTAAAATTTTCCGGGATAGCTTTATGGTGATACTTGCAATTACAGGAACTATTGGCAGTGGAAAATCTGTTGTCTCACGTATTATGGAGACTATAGGCGTTCCGGTATATGACTGTGATAGCCGTGCAAAGGGATTGATGGTCTCCGATGTAGCGATTGTTAGAGGGCTGAAACGTATGTTTGGCGATGAGTGCTATGATGCCAATGGAGCGTTGGATCGCAAATATCTGGCCTCACGTATTTTTGTTGACGAAGCGAATGTAACACGTGTGAATGCTCTTGTGCATCCGGTTGTCAAGAGTGATTTCTTGCGTTGGACAGCTTTGCAGGACGCTCCTGTAGTAGCCGTTGAGACGGCTTTGCTCTACGAATCGGGGATGATAGACGTCGTTGATAAAGTGTTGGTTGTTTGGACAGAGAAAGAAACTGCGATAGAGCGTACCATGAGTCGTAGTGGTATGTCTCGTTCCCAGGTAATATCCCGTATGCAGAAACAGATGAGTTCCGATGAACTGCTGCTTCTTTCTGATTTTTCCATTTATAATAGCGGTAAAAATAGTGTACTGCCGGATGTGATGTCGTTGCTCTCTGAGTTGGGGTGGCAATGATTGTGTATTGCGCGGTACTTGTGTGAATATTAAAAAATGTATAAAATTTTGTAATAAGAAAATCGCGCAGTATCTTAGCAAAGATATTTTAATGAAAATAATATAAACCAATAAATAACTGTATCTACTATGTTTGAAACCGTTTTGACAATTTCGGGTAAGCCCGGTCTTTATCGTTTGCTTTCTCGCGGACGTAATATGTTCATTGCAGAGTGTGTTGATGCTTCAAAGAAGCGTGTTCCTGTTTACAACAGTGATCAGGTGGTGATGCTTGATGATATTGCAATATATACAGATACCGAGGAGATTCCTTTGAGAAATGTCTTCGCCAAGATTTATGAAAAGGAGAATGCTGTATTGCCTTTTGATTTGAAGATGGCTACTCCCGAGGAACTTGTAGAGTATTTTGAGAGTGTTATCCCCGATTATGACCGTGAGCGTGTGTACCTGACACATATCAAGAAGATGTTTGCTTGGTATAACATCCTTGTTGCCAACGGTATTGTAGATTTCCCGGCAGAGGAAGAGACAGAAGAGAATGTTGCAGAATAAAAAGTATATACTATGAAAAGAATAATAGTTTCTTTGGTTTTGACTATTGCTGTTGCAACAGGTGCATCGGCGCAGTCATGGAAGGATCTTCTTGGTAAGGTTGCTACCGAGGTTGCTGGCGAGGTATCTTCGAACAGTGAAACCGGTAGCGCGGTAGTGAATGTCTTGGGTTCATTGCTTGGCAACTCTCTTACATTGTCGGCCGAGGCGATAGAGGGCACTTGGAACTACGAGGGTGTGGCATGTATTCTTGAGAGCGAGAATGCGCTTTCTGAGATTGGAGGTACTGTCGTAACTGGTCAACTTGAGGCAAAAATGGATGGCATGTTGTCAAAGGTTGGTATCAAGCCCGGTAACTGTTCGTTTGTCTTCAACAAGGATGGTGCTTGTACGATTCTTGTAGGCAAATATACAATTGATGGAACATATACACTTGTGCCCGAGGAGAAGGTGATGAACCTCTCGTTCATGTATGGTAAACTTAACCTCAAGGCTAATGTCGCATATGAGATCCAGAATCTTAACATCGTTTTCAAGGCTGACAAGTTGCTTAATTTTATCAAGAGTGTGACTTCGGCTCTCTCAAACAATGCAACCGGTGAGCAATTGCAGCAGTTGAATTCTATCTCTCAAACAGCTGCCACATTGGGTACATTGCTGAATGCGTATGACGGAATGATGCTTGGTGCAAAGATGACAAGAAGTGCTGACAGTGTTGCTACTACAACATCTTCTTCATCATCAACAACAACTTCATCATCAATAACAACTTCATCATCAACAACAACTTCATCGTCAACAACAACTTCATCGTCAACAACATCTACCGAAAGCAGTTCCTCTTCTTCTACTCTTAATTCCATAGCTACAGGCTTGGGTAAGTTGTTTAAGTAATGAGAGGGTAGAGTGTGATGGAAATGACAAGAGGTCGAATAAAAATATTCAAACTTCAATGATAAGAGAGGGTGACTCAAAAGTCATTTTGTAAAGAGAATTACCCCTGTCAGAATATGCTCTGGCAGGGGTTGTTTGTTCTAAAAGTGGGCTTTGGGGTCACCCTTTCTCGTTTGTCAGTTGTTTCTAAATGTCAGTTGCCCGTTCTGTGCATCAACGGTTATCGGGCGGCTCTTATCGACTGTGCCGGCAAGCAACTGCTTGGATAGCTCGTTGAGCAGGTAGCGCTGTATTGCGCGCTTGATTGGGCGTGCTCCGAACTCGGGGTCAAAACCAGCTTTTGCGATAAAGCGTATGGCTTCGTCGGTGGCATGGAACTTGATTTCGTTCTCGCTGAGCAATTTTGCGACAGCTGTTGTCTGCAGGCGGACAATCTGTTCTATCTCGCTCTCGTTGAGCGGTGTGAACATAATTATCTCATCTATGCGGTTGAGGAACTCGGGGCGTATGGTTTTCTTCATCATCTCCATGACCCTTTCTTTTGTCTCCTCAATGATCATTTCGCGGTTTCTGCTATTCATTCCTTCGAACTGCTCCTGTATGTAGCTACTACCAAGGTTACTGGTCATTATGATGATGGTATTCTTGAAGTTTACTGTGCGTCCCTTGTTGTCGGTGAGTCTGCCATCATCGAGTACCTGTAGCAAGATGTTGAATACATCCGGGTGCGCTTTCTCTATTTCGTCAAAAAGTATTACAGAGTAGGGTTTGCGACGCACGGCCTCTGTGAGTTGTCCGCCCTCGTCGTAACCAACATATCCTGGAGGTGCTCCGATTAGGCGCGATACAGAGAATTTCTCCTGGTATTCGCTCATGTCAATCCTGGTCATCGATGTCTCGTCATTGAATAGGTATGCAGCAAGTGCCTTGCCAAGCTCTGTCTTTCCAACTCCGGTTGTTCCAAGAAATATAAATGAGCCGATAGGACGTTTCGGGTCTTGCAGGCCTGCGCGGCTGCGTCGTACAGCATCGCTCACAGCCTGTATTGCTTCTTCTTGTCCAATTACCCTCTTGTGTAATTCGTCTTCAAGGTTCAGCAGTTTCTCGCGTTCGCTCTCCAGCATCTTGCTGATGGGGATTCCGGTCCATCGTGATACGATATCGGCTATATCTTCGGATGTAACCTCTTCCTTTATCATTGCGCTGCCACCCTGTGCGACGCGCAATGCCTCTTTGGTTCTGCTAATCTCTTCCTCGAGTTTTGTTATCTTGCCATAACGTATTTCGGCAACACGTCCGTAGTCTCCTTCGCGCTCAGCTTTCTCTGCTTCGAATTTAAGTTCCTCGATCTCGTGCTTTGAGTTCTGTATGCTGTCGGCGAGTTCTTTTTCTTGCTGCCATTTTGCGCGTTTGTGGCTCTCCTGTTCTTTCAATGCTGCAATCTCTTTGCTCAGGTGTGATAGTTTTACCTCGTCTTTTTCGCGCTTTATCGCCTCGCGCTCAATTTCAAGTTGTTTGATGTGACGTTCAATCTCGTCGAGCTCCTCGGGCAGGGAGTTGCGTTCCATGCGTAGCTTTGATGCAGCTTCGTCAATGAGGTCAATAGCTTTGTCGGGTAAAAAACGCTCGGTGATGTAGCGGTCGCTGAGGGTTACCGCTGCAATTATGGCATCGTCCTGTATGCGTACCTTGTGGTGGTTCTCATAGCGTTCCTTGAGACCGCGCAATATTGATATGCTGCTCATCTTGTCCGGTTCGTTCACCATTACGGTCTGGAAACGGCGTTCAAGTGCCTTGTCCTTTTCAAAGTATTTCTGGTATTCGTCGAGTGTGGTTGCTCCAATTGAGCGCAGTTCTCCGCGGGCGAGTGCCGGTTTCAGTATGTTGGCGGCGTCCATGGCTCCTTCGCTCTTACCTGCACCGACAAGGGTATGAATCTCGTCGATGAATAGTATTATCTGTCCGTCTGATTTTGTCACCTCGTTGATTACGGCTTTTAGTCTCTCCTCGAATTCGCCCTTGTATTTTGCGCCTGCAACAAGTGCTCCCATATCGAGCGAATAGACCTGCTTGTCGCGCAGGTTGTCGGGGACATCGCCGCGTACTATGCGATGGGCGAGACCTTCGACAATAGCGGTCTTGCCGGTTCCCGGTTCGCCAATGAGTATTGGGTTGTTCTTTGTGCGACGGCTCAGTATTTGAAGTATGCGGCGTATCTCCTCGTCGCGCCCTATTACGGGGTCGAGTTTTCCGCTTTTCGCACTCTCGTTGAGGTTGATAGCGTATTTGCTGAGTGCCTGATAGCTCTCTTCGGCTGTTTGCGATGTGACTTTTGCACCTTGCCTTAGTTGGGTTATCGCTTTTTCAAGCTCTGCGGCTGTGACTCCGTTTGCTTTGAGTATTCTTGCAGCATTGCTGTCAATCTCAAGCAGGGCGAGCAGCATGGGCTCTATCGAAACGAAGTCGTCGCCCATTTCTCTAGCCTTGTCCTGCGCCTTTGTGATTACCTGGTTGCTTTCACGGCTCAGGTATGGTTCTCCGCCACTCACTTTGGGCTGGGTACGGATGGCGTTGTCAAGTTCCGCCTTTACTTTAGCGATGTTTGCTCCTGCTTTCTGCAACAGGAATGATGCGGTCTGTTCGCTACATTTCAGGATGCCACTTGTTATATGTGTTGGTTCAATGACTTGTTGCCCGTTCTGCTCGACAAGTTTCACCGCTTCCTGAATGGCCTCTTGGGCCTTGATTGTAAATTTGTTGAAATCCATATTTGTAATCTCCTTTCGCTATGGAGAGAACAAATATTGAACCAATGAAGTTTAAACTGCCATTTTGTCTAGCTAAAAGACAAAATGGCAGTTTTGCTATTTCTTGATGTTGAGCTTGTTCAGTGCTTTCTGATATTTTTGTGCATTTGCGTTGTGTTCGGTAAGTGTCTTTGCGAAGTTGTGGGTGCCTGAGAAGTCTTCCTTTGCACACATGTACAGGTAGTCGTGTTTCTTATAGTTCAGTACGCTTTCTATTGCTTGTTTTGTTGGTATGCGTATTGGCCCGGGAGGAAGTCCTGTTATCTTGTATGTGTTGTATGGTGAGTTTACCTCAAGGTCTTTTTTAAGAATTCTCTTGCGTGTGGGGTCGCCAAGTGCAAATTTTACGGTTGGGTCGGCCTGCAGGGGTATTCCTTTTTTCAGACGGTTTATGTATAGTCCGGCAACTATTGGCATCTCCTGTACATTGGATGTCTCCTCGTCAACTATAGACGCCAGTGTTGCAATCTCTACCGGGGTCATTCCGGCTGTCTTTGCTTTGCTCTTGCGCTCTTCGTTCCAGAACTGTCGTTCCCAGTTTGCCAATTTTTTAAAGAAATCTTCGGCTGAAATATCCCAATAAACTTCGTAGGTGTCCGGGATGAAGAAAGCCGGTGTGGTTTCCTTGTTGTGTCCAAAACATGAAATCACGGTTGGGTCGGTGTATGCTGCAAGTTCTGTAGAATCTACCATCAATTGTCTGCTGATTGCTCCTATTGCCATTTGTACATCCCTTGTTGATGGTATCGTAACCCTGACTGGCGTCTGTTGTCTGCTTACAATGCGTTTGTAGATGTCTTTCATTGTATCGCCGTTCTTTATTGCATATTTTCCGCTGCGCTTGCGGCTGTTGAAGTTGTTGCGGTCTGCCAGTTTTTTGAAAGCTTTTTCCGAGGCGTCCGGCGCGACCTCCTTGATTTTTCTTATGACTGTTTCGGCATTGTCCTGTGGGGTGATGTAGATATAAGCGGTTTCGCTCAAGTCTATCTTTTTCATTTTGACCAAATAGTAGTCATATCCGTAGGTGTAGCCGAAATATGCAATTATTGCTATGGCTATAGCTGCCAATGCTGCCAGTATGTTCTTCTTTTTACTTCTTCTGCTCATAAAAAATCAAATTTGTGCAAAAATACAATATTATGGATAAAAAGACAAATGTGAAACTGCTTAAAATAGAATGTAAAACATGTGTTCTTTGTCTCTTTTTTGTAAAATTTAAAAAGTGGTTACTTTTTTGGTGAAAAATGCTGTGTAAATGCATTTATTTCTTATCTTTGCATATTCAATGGTCTGTTGTGTGCACTTTTTGTATGCGGCAAATCTGTGTTTTTTTTGAAATAAAAAATAAACATTAGGATAATGAAAAAGAAGATTGTTTTTCTCTCTTTGCTCGCAGTATTGATGCTGGCATCCTGTAACTCTCACAAAAAAGTACCATATCTACAGAATAGTACTGAATGGAGTGAGACCGAGCAGGTCGTAAATGTGTATGAACCCAAGATTCAGCCTTACGATTTGTTGAATATCCTTGTGGCAAATCCAGACAATCCGTCGTCTTCAATAGCGTATAATCTGGTTTCGCCTTCTGATAACTCAAGGACTCAGGCGTTGCAGACACAGCCTACGCTTCACGATTATCTTGTGGACGCTGATGGCTGTGTGGTGATGCCTAATGCCGGCAAACTTAAAATTGGTGGCTTGACTATTTCCGAGGCCGAGAAATTGATTCTGGAAAAGGTGAGTGCCGGTTTTGCAACAGCTCCCATGGTTGTTGTCCGTTTTGTTAATTTCAAGGTTTCTGTGCTTGGCGAAGTGACTGCTCCTGGAACATATACCGTTAAGAATGGTAAAATCAATATTCTTGAGGCTTTGGCACTTGCGCGTGATTTGACTATATATGGTCAGCGAGATAATGTCAAGATTATCCGTGAAGACAGTGCCGGTAAAAAGGAGATTGTGGAGCTTGATCTTAATGATGCCTCTATTCTTAATTCGCCTTATTATAATTTGCAGCAGAATGATGTCGTGTATGTGACACCAAACAAATCAAAAGCAAAGAATTCTGATATTGGTTCAAGTACATCGCTTTGGTTCTCCGGAACATCTATATTCATATCTTTGGTATCACTATTGTATAATATCTTAAACTAACGGATTATGCGCGAGAACGAGAATATAAATATTGAAAAGGAAGAGAAAGAGGAGGGTGGCTTTAGCATAATCAAGGCTATTGGCTATTTGCGCTCATACTGGAAACTTTTTGTCTTGTCGTTTGTAGTGTGTATGTTGTTGGCGGTTGTTTACCTTCGCCGCGCTACACCTGTGTATCAAGTGGCTGCCAAAGTTCTTTTGCAGGATAGTGAAAAGGGTGGTGCCATATCTTCCCCGGCTGATATGTTGGCCGATTTCGGTATGCAGAGCCAGACTTCCAACATAGAGAATGAGATTGAAGTTATGGCTTCTACGGCAGTAGTTCGTGGTGCTGTTATCAATTCAGACCTCTTTGTAAAGTATAAGTCTAAGGGAAAGGCTTTGCACAAAAGTGAAACTCCGTTCCTTGTTTCATTTGACAAGGAGCGCTTGTCGGAGTTGTCGGGTATAATCAATGTCAATTTCACTGTAGAAAGAGACGGAAAGGTAAAACTTGCATGCAAGTATGAAGGTAAAGGACCTGATGAACTTGAGTTGACGACATCTCCTTATCTTCTTCAGACACCGGCCGGAAATGTAACCATTGAACGCAATGAAAAGGTTGCTCTTGCCCCGGGATGTGTTACGGTATCTATTATGCCTGTAAATTCTGTTGTCGGTAAATATAAAGGCGCCCTCTCTATTGCTCCTTTGTCAAAAACCGCGTCGGTAGCAGTCCTTTCTTTCAACACTCCGGTTCCAGCCGAAGGCGTTGATTTCCTAAACTCGATAATGGTGAGTTTCAATGAGGTTACCAATGAGAATAAACGTCAGGTAGCTCGTCGTACCGAGGCTTTCATCTCTGGTCGTTTGAGTTCGTTGAGGCTTGAACTTGAGGAGATGGAGAGTAATCTTGCTGCATATAAAATGCAGAATGAACTGGTTGACCCGCAACTTGATGTAAAACAGGTTAGTCAGAAAAAAGAAGAATATATAAAGTTGCTCGAGCAGGTAGATCTCAAGATTGAGGCATCAAAATATCTCAATGCCTTTGTCAATGAGCCTAAGAATGATATGCAGATAATCCCAACCTCTTTTGGAGTAGATATGGATCCTGCTTTGGTGACTCTTATCAGCAATTATAATGCCAAGGTGCTCGAACGTAAGGCGTTGTTGCAGTCAACTACTGAAGAGAACCCAATGCTCAAGACATCTACAGCAGTGGTATCTGCGATGCAGGACGATTTGCGTGCAGCTCTCAAGGCACTTGATCAGTCTTTGGAGATAGAGCGCAAGGCAGTGGCTATTCTTGCTGATAAATACACCGGTCGTTTCGAGATGTCGCCCGAGGTTGAGCGTAAACTTATAAGCATAACACGTGAATGTACCATCAAGTCCGACCTCTATGTCATGCTGTTGCAGAAGTACGAGGAAACTTTGTTGAGCATTGAAGTTACATCCGACAATCTTAGCTGTATTGACGCTCCCGGTCTTGCAGGAATTGTCTCTCCGAACAAGCGTATGATATATGTCTTTGCCTTGTTAATGGCGTTTGTATTGCCAGTCGCATTCATATATATACGCGTCAAGATGCGTAACAAATTCGATAGCATCGAGGAAATTCAGGAGAAACTCGACGTGTCATATGTTGGCTCCATTCCAATGAAAATGGTTAGACGTCGACTTAAAAAGAGCCAGTCGAAGCCCATTGTGGTCGAGAAGAATGTCAACGATGTTATGGCCGAGGCTTTCAGAACGTTGCGTACAAATCTCCAGTTCGTGATGAAAAGAAATTCCGGTAAGGTTGTGATGTTTACTTCTACTGTTTCCGGTGAGGGAAAGACTTTCATTGCTTCAAACTTGGCAGTCAGCATTGCTCTGCTTGGCAAGAAAGTTCTTCTTGTGGGTTGTGATATTCGTCGTCCACGCCTTGCTGAAGTATTCAATTTCCCAGGAAATTGCCAGGGATTGACAAGCTACCTTGCGGCTTCTGAGGGTGAAGTATCTATGCTTGATGGCTTTATTATTCCATCAAATGTTGTTGATGGTCTTGATTTGTTGCCTGCGGGTATTGTGCCTCCTAATCCTGCAGAGCTTCTTTCTGGCAGCAACTTGGATAGGGCAATTGAGTACTTGAAGGAAAAATACGATTTCATTATACTTGATGCAGCACCAGTCGGTCTTGTAGCCGACTCAATGATTATAAACCGAGTCGCAGATACTGTAGTGTATGTGATGCGTCTTAATTACACCCACAAGGTCGATGCAGACTTTATATCATCATTGATTCATGAAAAGAAGCTTGATAATGTCTCTATTGTAGTGAATGGTGAGAATTTGGCTGACAAGTCCTACGGTTCGCGTGGCAGTCATCGTTATTCAAGTTATGGCTATTCTTATCTGGAGAAATCCAAGAAGAAAAGCTGGTGGAAAATATGGTGATTGAAAAAAAATAAAAAGCGGCGCACTTTTTAAAGAGTGTGCCACTTTTTATTTGAAAAAATATTGCAAAAAGCGTTGCAGTATAAAAAAAAAGAGGTATCTTTGCAAACCGAAATCCTGAACCTTTTGGGGTTGCAGGTTGAAAAGAACAGTTACGGGGTGTAGCGCAGTTGGTAGCGCATCTGGTTTGGGACCAGGGGGTCGCAGGTTCGAATCCTGTCACCCCGACAACTGAAAGGTAAAAGAGACAATCTCGCGGTGTTGTGTCAAGGCCTGGGTGGTGTGAGCTGCTCGAACAAATAAAAACCGTTATTCGGGGTGTAGCGCAGTTGGTAGCGCATCTGGTTTGGGACCAGGGGGTCGCAGGTTCGAATCCTGTCACCCCGACAACTAAGCAAATTATAAAGCAAATAACTTTCAAGGTTGTTTGCTTTTTTTGTTTTTAAATCCTTGACCTACTTTTTTGGGCTCACCTGCAAAAGTGCATGTGAGCCCTTTTTCTATTATGCGGTGGGCGCTTTACAAAAAGGGGTGAAGTTAATACATAATGTATGGCTGAATTTTGATAACTTTGCAACAATAACGAAGGAAACGCTTGCTCAGGGCAACGCGTGACATGTAAATAAAATATATTGATATAAATTATGGCAAAAGTTAAGATTTCTACAACAATGGGCGACATTACAGTGCGCCTCTATGATGAGACACCGTTGCACCGCGATAACTTCCTGAAGCTTGCCGCTGAGGGATTCTATAACGGAACCCTGTTCCATCGTGTGATAAAGGATTTCATGATTCAGGGTGGTGACCCAGAGAGTAAGGGTGCTCCAGCCGGCAAGAGTCTGGGAACCGGTGGTCCCGGTTATAATGTCCCTGCCGAGATTCAGCCAGCACTGTTCCACAAGCGTGGCGCATTGAGTGCAGCACGCCTTGGCGACGAGGTTAACCCTATGAAGGAGAGTAGTGGTAGCCAGTTCTATGTCGTTTGGGGAAAGGTTTACAAAGCTGCTGAACTTAAACAGCTTGAACACCAGATGAAGATGCAGCAGGACCAGAACATATTCAATGCGCTTGCAATGGAACGTCGCGAAGAGATTATGAACCTGCGCCGCAACCGCGACCGCGAGGGCTTGATGGAGCTGCAGGACAAGTTGGCAAAGATGGCAATGGAGAAGAGCAAGAAGATGGGCGCTCCAACATTTACTCCTGAGCAGGTGGAGGCTTATACCACACAAGGCGGAACGCCATTCCTCGATGGCGGATACACCGTGTTCGGCGAGGTAGAGGAGGGCTTGGAAGTTGTCGAGGCAATACAGAACGTGGCAACATCAAATGGCGACCGCCCAAAGACCGATGTTGTGATGAATGTGGTGGTAGTTGAGTAAATACTTATAATAGAAACTAACGATAAGAAGTGATAGATGTTCCCTAAATGGTTGTGTGCATACAACCATTTAGGGAACTTTTCTTATGATACGGTATCAGTCGGCCTCACAACTCAATTGGAATCTGAATTATAGATAGCCACTTCTCAGGGTCTTCCTGGTTCCATATACCATCAATATAACAGGTGCGCGGATGTCCTGCGAGTCTGTATCCCTGTTCTTCCATGTAGGCCAAAGCCTCGGTGAACGATTCGTAGAAGCGTTCGTAGGGCCCCACATGCTTCATGCAAAGTGCCTTCTCTACAGCAGGCAAGCGTTTGAATTGTATGATGTCGCTGTCATTGCCCATCTCCTCCACCTGCTCGCAATACTCAATGTCAATGTTCTCGGCGCAGAATTCCTGGTTGTGTTCTATTGTGAAACAGTAGCCGGGTGGTGGGCACTTGCAGCCAAGGCGCTGCATCTCGGGACCAATCTTGTTCACACATAGCAGCCCCAACGCACTATATCCGGAAATTACTTCGCGATGACTTGCCACAATTATCTCGGGCAAGGATTGAATACAGAATTTCTCCATTGTCTTGATTTGTTTGTGAGAGTCCATCCATTTGAGCAGTTGGCTGCGACGCTCCGTCAACAATTGCAGTTGTCGCTCGGTCTCCTCTATTTTTTGAGTCAGTTGCTCAATGCTTGGCGTCTGCGCGCCATCCTCCAGCAGTTCCTTTATCTCTTCGAGGGTGAAACCCTGTCGTTGTAGTCCGCGAATGGTGTTCAGTCGCTGCATCTGCGTAATGCTGTAGTAGCGATATCCGGTCCACTCATCCACTTCATAGGGCACAAGCACTCCTTTCTGCTCATAGTGGCGCAAGGTCTTCACCGTAACCTGCATCATCTTTGAGAACTCTCCGATTTTTAACTTTGTCTTTTCACTCATAATCGTACGATCTATTTGCTAGCGAGTGCAAAGTTAATGTATGCCCTTAGGTACGAGTCAAGAGAAAAATGGATTATTTTTATCTGTCGAAGAAAAAAATGAACCAGAACTGCAAAAGTGCCTGTTGAAATTTTTACTACATTTGTGGCAGATTTATGTAAATAGGCTTTAGTCATTTATGGCAATGCTTGCATTGTTGCCTGAATAAAAAGAGAAATAACTTGTGTGTATTAAATATTATGAATAAAAGACAATTTCTAAATCTGACAGGTATAATCCTGTCAGTGCTGACTTTTACAATGTGCAAGAGTCAGTCGGTGGTTGTACCATCAACACCGGAGGAGGCATTGGCTGAGCTGATTGCCGGAAATGAGCGTTATGTGAATGAAAAGAGCATCCATCCGCACGGGAATATTGATAGAGTAGAGGAGACAGCTCCCCATCAAGCCCCATTTGCAGCCGTGGTTGGCTGTTCCGATTCGCGTGTGCCGGTTGAATTGCTTTTCGACCAAGGAATAGGAGATATATTTGTCATCCGTACGGCCGGTAACAATGTCAATAGCGAGATGGTTATGGGAAGTGTAGATTACGCAATTGAGCATCTTGGAGTGAAATTGCTGCTTGTGCTCGGTCACGGTTCCTGCGGCGGAGTGACAGGAGCTATTTCCGAGGGTGAAGAAGAACACGGAAATATCGGCCATCTCCTTGGTACTATCCGTAACGATGTGAGTGACTATGTTGGCAAGCCAGAATCTCTTGACGCTGCAATCCGTCATCATACACAGGTTCAGGTTGAACGCATCATTGCTTATCCCCATGTGGCTGAGAAGATAGCAAATGGCGAATTACAGGTAAAGAAAGCCTACTATGATGTAAATACAGGCAAGGTGACAATTGAGTGACCGTAATTATACAAAATTGGTGTGTGTAAGGCCTTACACACACCAATTTCTTTTATACATATCGATGCTCAGTCTTACCCAAAAATGATAGGGTTGCGTGTCTACGATGTGTTTGGATATGAAAAAGGAGAGAATCTTGTGGGTTCTCTCCTTGCTGTATGTAAGTACCTAGAATTACTTGCCGGGTGTGTAACAGGTTGTTGTTCTTGGCTGGCTATATAATGCTTCTGCCTAAATATACTATACGGAATATGCGTATGATCTCCTCTTCTTTAATGATAAAATCGGGATATCTCTCTTCGTTTGATGATCTGGCGATATACGCGCCATTCTCTTCGGGGATGAGTTTGCGGATTATGAGTCCGTTGCTTGTGGTGTCTACTGCGTATATTTTACCTGGGATTGGACTCTCTTCGCCTTTGTTGTATGCAAGCAACGCAATCTTGTCACCTACTTTGAATGTGGGAAACATTGCGTCGTCCCGTATTATGTGCCACATGTCTATTGGAGTATCCAGAACTATGACGTGTGACAGTTCCAGGTTGTCATAGTTGTTTTGGACATATTTGAGTATGTCTGTGTCGGGCCTTCCTGCAACGGTGGTGGGCAGTATTGGTGCGCGATTCTCTTCCAATATTGCGGTTTCTTGGTTTTCTATGCCTTCGGACAACATTTCTCCTGTGCCGGTGATGAGCCATGTGGTATTCAACTCAGGAAAAGCGTCGTGAATATTCTTGATTACTCTTGCTCCAGGTGTGCCTTTTAGGTTGCTCAAGTACCTTTTTGACATGTTGCAAGCGTTTTCAAAGGCATTCTTGCTGATGCCTTTGTAGTTGATGAATTCTATAATTCGTTCTTTTATAGCATGTTTCATATTTTGTTGTTTGGAATGTGTCTAAATAGATATTTGTATGTAATATTCTTAACTGATGCTCTTATTTGTTAAGAATATCTTCTTATCTTTGTGCTGTTTTAAGAGTGTTTATAAGATGCTCCTATGCAAATATAGGAAAAATAATCTTATTATAAAATTAAAAGTTAATAAATTATGAAAGAAAAATGTTTGAAAAAGAAGGCATTGCTACAGTGCTTGCGTTTTGTGAGTGTAGGTGAAGATGTTTTACGCCAGATTCCTGATGAGGGATTGTAAATAGTTTGACAATTATGAATGCTGCTGCTTTTAGAAGAGATTTGCTTGAGATGCAATCAGAGTTACAAAGATTCGCGTTTAAATTGACTGCCGATAAGGAAGAAGCGAATGATTTGATGCAGGAGACATCTTTGCGCGCCCTTGAAAATATGGAAAAGTATGCCCCGGATACTAATTTTAAAGCTTGGTTGTATACTATAATGCGTAATTTGTTTATAAATAATTATAGGAAAGTTCTGCGCGAACAGACATTCGTGGATTATACTGATAACCTGTATAATATTGACAGTACTCAGTTGACCAATGATTCCGTAACTGAGAATGATTATGACAGGAAGGAACTTTATCGTGCCTTGAATTCGTTGCCCAATAATTACAAGGTTCCATTTTGTATGTTTGTCTCGGGGTTTAAATATCGTGAGATTGCCGATAAATTATCATTGCCTTTAGGAACTGTAAAAAGTAGAATCTTTTTTACAAGGCGTAGCTTGCAGGAGGAATTGAAGGATTTTCTTTTATAGGAATGTTGTTTGAAACGTTGTTTTCAATATAAATAAACGGAACTTACACCCGCGTGTAGGTTTCGTTTGTTGTAAATGAAGGGGTGTTACAGGGTTGTGTGGTCAAGCACAGGTGTGAAGGACCTGAGCGTCTGAGTGCATACGACCCACAAATTGATAATGCTGTCATTGGTTCGGATGTGGTTGAGTGCGAGGTGTTGAAAAACAACATTCTCGGTAACTGTTTCTTTTCTATCTGTCATTTGGGTCGTTACAACGGGTCGGATGCATTCTGACCGACCCTAAGTAGCTGACCGTCTTACCCCTAAGAAGCCGGCAATTCGTAAATAACGGTCGCATAATGAGTTACGACTCGCATAGTGGGTGCGTCGTAAGACAATCGAATCCCTTTTAAGTATCCAAACACAGTTCTTTTACCTTTCGTAAAGTAATAACAGACTATAATTTCAAACCGTCAATCCCATTGCGCTTCCCACTCAAGGATGCCTTCCCACATTTCGAGCAACGCACTCTCCACATTGTGCAGCGACTGCAAACACAAACGGTTTATTGGTAACCGTTCGTCATCTTTATTGCATGCGTGCCATTCGTTGTTCGACTTTACAACACTTGTGCATTGCTTGTTCTCCTTCATTTCTCAACCTCATAGTCACAGGTCTTTATCTCCTTTATTCCCTCAAAGTTATCGGGAATATGCAGCTGATTGGCAATCTGTTTCTTGACTATGTCGGCACACAACTCATTGACAGCCACAAGAGTAGCAGAATGGTTGTCCGCAACTCTTTTGCACTCCTTGACGTCTCTTTTAAGAACAGCACGCAAGGCTTCTATCTCTTTTATCGTTTGTTCGTCGCACATTGTTTATTTGATTTTATTCGCTTTTTTATCCAGGAACTCCGCAAGTGTTGTACCACAGTCGGTGTTGTTTGTAAAATCCTGTTTTTCCTCGTTCCACTCGCCCTCGACCTTTAAGCCTAAAAGGGATTGCTTTTCCTTCTGGCTCATTTCGCTCAATTTGCGGCCCTTGCTGATGAACTCTTTGGCGTCGAGCATATATTTGTGCATGCCAATGGTTATGAAGCTAATCTCGTCGCCGGTTTTGGGATTTACGAGGATTTTGCCTTTGTACTCCTTGAGGTCGTACCTGTCCCTGCTACTGAATGTGATGTTGTTGCCATTGCGTTCCTTTACGCTGAACATCCACCATTTGTCGTATGATGCCTTGCGTTTGTTTACCGGTTTGTCGATTAAATAGGTGCTGTTGAAATTGAAAGTCTTTGCCATATTACTGATGTTTTTAAGTTACATACATAATATAGAAACAAAGGGTAAAAATTTCAAAAAACGTGGTAACTTTTTTTATTCTTTCAATTTTCTTATAATCTCTTTTCTCTCTTTCCATGTAAGGGCTGTGTCGCCAAGTTTGCAAATGGATGCATCCAACAACAAAGGAATGCCATTGTAATCTATTGTGCAATGTTCGTTGTCGCGGAGTTTGTCGTTACATCTCTCGGTTTTTCCATAGTAGATATTTCCGTCACCTTCGGCGTTTACAAACAACAGGCAATCTGCATCGCGCCGTTTCAGGCGAAACCTCTTTGTTTCGCCTGTCGGCATAATCGCAAGATAATCCAAAGGCCATATATTGCCTAACTTTATGTAATGTGTTGCAAAAATTGCCATATCGTTTATATCGTCAGAAAATGTCGTTTGCTTTCCTGCAATTGGGTGGGAGTGTCAGGTTCTTGAGTTCAAAGCAACCGTTGAAAGCATATTCCTCTATAGATTCAACGCTACAGGGAATAGTGATGCTTGTGAGGGTTCCACAACCGGCGAAAGCATGTTCTCCAATACACTTTACATCATCGGGGATAATTGTAGTACAACAGCCGGCAATCAACTTGTTATTCACGGTTTCAATGACAGCATTACAGCCTTTGCGTGAATCATACACTGAGTTACCCTCTTCCACCACAATGCAGGAAAGTGCATCGCATGCAGCAAATATACCTTTGCCTATTTCCTGAACACCGGCAGGGATGGTAATTTTTTCAAGGCTTGTACAGTTCTCAAAAGCGAAGTTTCCTATTTTCTTCACACTGCCGGGGATTACGATGTGGGCAAGGTTTGTACAGTTACGGAAAGCCATGACTCCTATTCCGGTCACACCTTCGGGGATTATTACACTTTTAAGCTCTGCACAATCATTAAACGCAAAATGTTCAATCTCTTTTGTACCCTGTGGAATAACTGCAATTCCATTCTTGATTTTAAAATTCTTCATGCTTTTCTGTTTTTTACATAATATAGAAACAGAAGGGAAAAATTTCAATTTCAAGTGTATTGTTTAAGATAATTTAACAATATGGTTTTATAGACAAATATCACCCCTTTTTCAAACGACGGCTTGCCTTTTCAATTATTTGTCTCACACGGTTGGGGGTAAGAGCGAATTTTTTGGCAATCTCTTTCAATGTCATGGCTTGGCAGCCTATGCCTTTATACATCTGCAGTACTTCTCTTTCACGGTCTGTCAAACAGCTCAGTTCCAAATTCTCGGGCAGAGAATTCGCTAACTCAGGAATCAGTTTCAAAATATAGTCATCGTATTCAAAGTTTTCCTCTTTTTCTTTTTTTACCACAACGTACTTGAGTTGGCGTAATACAGCTTCTATTTTTTGCTTCACAAAGCAATGAGTTATCTCTTCCTCTGCTGCAATCTCCTTGTGTGTCATTGCCGGGCGGCCAATGCCATAGAACTTTTTCAGGATTTCCCTATCGCTGTCATACATATGCGAACGCTCCTCATCGTCAAAGAAAGTGTCGTCGCCCTGTTCCAGACGCTTGATAAGTTTCTCGTAATCGGCATCATCCAATTTTGCATATTCTCGTACTTCGGTTAAAGGCATACGTCTTTCTCCTGTAGGATTTATGATTGAATTCTCAGCTTCGTCAGCAAGATTCCTGTCATATATTGCATGACCTACCCATATCGTTCCTTTGAGTATCCTTATTCTGCGCGACGTCGATGTCTCATCATTGGTCTTGAGTTCCCTTTTTTTACTACGGACTACACGGATAATCTTATCATCAAAAATATCCTCATCACACACCAAACGGTCAATGATGTTGCTATGCTTCAAAGGGCTATTCTCTTCAAACTCCAGCTCACTTTCGTTTATATCGCCAAAGTCGGTGACATCCAATACGCGCCATTGAATTTCGCTCAACTGCTCGCTGTCTCCAAAATCACAGGTGGCTAAGCCAAGGTTCTGCAACACCTTGCTTACATTGCCATCACTGTTTTCAATAGCATCTTTCAAGCGATGAATGGCTTCTTTTATACCAACAACTCTGTATCTTGAACAAACAATGTTTTCCATGAATATAATTTATTAGCGTTAACACTCTTCAATTTCCACTTCAAGGTGCGGATATCTCTTTAGTAGGGCATACTTCAGAGGGTCGGCAGAGATATTCATCTCTGCATCAATTACAAGATTACCATCCTCAACGTTCACAAAAAGAATGTTACCCTTGTACTCGGCAAGGTCGGTGCCTACAAGCTCATGCATAATTTTGTTTGTAGGTGCATATATACCCAACTCATTACCAGGCATTTCGATATATTTGTCAATAATAGCCTTGAACTCGCTTGCATCGCCCTTTATAGTGATTTTGAAGTTGCGTGGATCGAAATATGGCTCGTCATCAAGTGGGTCATAATCAAAGTTCGCTTTTATATAATATTCCTTGGCCTTTTGCCTGTCTATGAAAAAGCCGAACTTTTCCCAGCCCTCACGGTAAATGTCGCCGAGTTCCATGTATATATCCTCGTCGTAATAAGCTGCCACTCCGCTTTCAATGCGCTTCAGTTCTGCCATCAGCCTGTTGTAGCTCTGTTCTTGTGTGGAAAGCTTGGTGTACCCCAATATACCATAAACCTTGTAGTATTCTTCGTAGGGTAAATCCATATAGACATCGCAGAACCTGTTGAATACACGTTGCTCAAAATCGGCATCATATTCAAAGAGTGGAATATCGGTCAATAGGGTGCGTTCGATAGAAACTTCTTCGTTTGTCTCCTCGTCAAAAAACGGCTCAACTTCAGTGCGATAGCTTATATACATTGCTGCAAGCACCATTGCATCGCAGGTGAGGCTGTCTGCCGTCAAGAGCCACTCCTTATCCTCGGGCTTCATAAGGCCAAGAGATATGTTCAAATACAAGCTGGAATAGGCTTCTGTATTTTCCAATACCATTTTCATATATTGAAAAGCCTCTTTATTACCCTTTCTTGTTGCCTCGAGCAATGTTTTTATACAATTCTCTTGCGTATTGGAATCTTCACTCTGTAAAAGCTGTTCGTAACTCTCTTTCATAGTATATAAATTGTTTATGTTTCCTGATATATATAATATAGAAACATTTGGGGAAAATTTCAAAAAATGAGGGGAGTTTTTATTGATATCCTGAGGAACGTTTGCAGTTGTGTCATTTTGTATACTCATTTGGCGAGTTCTTCTCTTATTTTTTTAGTGTCGTCACAAATTTTAGAAATCAAATCATTCTTAGTAATACCATTTGGAATCTTTACCCATTGATATACCCAGCAACTATAAAGGCCATTGACTTTTTTGCCATTACAATATTTACAATAGCCGTTTTTTTCTTTCATTCCAAATTCTGTGGGATTGAAAGGGTAATTATGCAAAGCCTCTTCTCCAAAAAAATAAGGATAGTTTCTTCTTAAATACTCAATACCTTTTTCGCTTGGATGATATACACCCTCGTCTTTATTGTAAGCAATCCTTATTCCTATTTCTTTATCGAAAAACTCAACAGCATGACGATATTGTTTATCTTGAATTTGAATAAGAACATAATCGTTATCTTTCTTGAACCTGACTTCGATTAATGGAGCATTAGTGTAACTCCATGCAACAAGTACATTGTTGTTTTCTAAAAGATTGATATCATCAACAATATCTATATTTAACTTTTCTAGGTCGTTCACTAATCCGTTGTAAACGGATTGCATGTTTCGTTTGCCACAGACATCGTGAATTCCCAGTTCTTTAAGTTCTTTATAGTTATTACAAAAGAAAACGTCTCGTTTTGTGTTGTCATCTATCACTGATTGAAGGTTACATATATATGTGCAATAGTCTTTCAAAAGTTCTTTATGGTAATCAACAGTAATATCTGCTTCTTCAACAACATTAGATAAACAATCAGACAAATTCTTGTAATTGACAATTTTCCAATTTAGGTCTTTGCTTCCTATGTCGCTGGTTAATTCATGTAACTGCTCATTCATTGTCAAAAGAATAAGTGCTACATTTTTATCTTTGATGGATCCTTGATATTCATTCAATTGCTTTTGAGTAGGCACACTTTTAACCTTATTTTCTATTACTAATTTCAGTTTTTCACCATTAAAAACTGAAATATCGAAATGGTTATATTCTCTTTTAATTATTAACTTATCTGGATTTCCAGCAAACCAGTCATTCTCTTTTTCAGGCAAAAGTTTATTTATTAAATTAATAAAGTATGTTGGATACTTTTCACCAAACCATGCGATAAAGTTGCTATGAAACAATTCCTTGTTAGCTAAGGAAAGGTTATATAATGGTGATTCTTTTAAATTTTTAATTATATCATTCATGTTAAAATTTTGGTTTTAATTCTCCTGCCCTATCATAAATTTGATAATGCAAATTGTGTGAGTAAAGAAAAATCTATTAGTTAAACGTTGTTAAATTAAAAAAGTGCCAATAAAGAATTTAAGGCTTCATTTTGGCATACTTCAGATTGTTTACCACGAATTCGTATATCTCCAAATAGGCGTGAGTCCACTCATCGGGTGTAAACCATGTAAAATCATCGTCGGCATCAGTGACAACAATCTGATTTTCATCGTTCAAGCCAACGGCACAAATTGTTATAATTTGCTCATTGCCATCCATAACCCTGATGACGCTCTCATCATAGGCTTCATTTTCCTCTTTTATTGCGCAATTGAACCAAATGTAACGCCCGGTGGGGTTGTTCGACAAAATTTCAATAATCTCGGTCTTTGCAGCCTCTTCAAGTGCTGCATACTGCTTTAAATATTTTTTAGGGTCTTTCATACTGCTTTAAATATTTTTGTTGGTCTATTATTTTGCCAACTCTTTCAGTTTCTCCCACACGCGCACCATTGCAAGGGTGTCGAGGTGGCAGTATGCAAGCAGTGCCTCAATGGATTGGTATTATTGTTTTGTCAGCTTCCGATAGATCTTCAGTTTCTCTTTATAGACCGCGTTGTCACGTTCCGCCTCAAGCAAAATCTTATATACAGACAATACGAGGTTCTTCCTGCTCCTGAAGAATTCAAGCAAAATGTCTGTATCTCCACACTTTTCTATTAAATTGTGGTCACGGAGAATAGGTATCTGATTAAGTCTGAGAATTGCATCACCCGAGATATCATTCCTATAGAAGAAATCAGTGTTACCCACCTGCTGATAACCTGTAACATCATCCACCAAGTCGTCAATTTCTTTGGGCAATGCATTCTCTGTAACTGGGACATCAATAAACACCTGTGTATTACATTGCATCAGTTTCATAAACATATCATTGTCGATGACCTTGTCCGAGTGCGCAGGCAGTTTGTCCCATGGAAGATATTTACAAAAGCCATTATGCCGCCAGTGCTTGGGAGAATATATTAAAACGGGACTGGCGCCATTTTGGTTACCTACCATATTGCAATCTGCTACACGTCTAAGAATGTCAAGCGGTTTATTCATCAGGTTTATTATAACCTGAAGTGCACACTGAAGAGCCTCTGCTGAATTGAGCAATCTGTCAGCTCTCCCGACGGAATATAACGTTTCTCCCAATTTTGCTTCTACTACCTTGCCGATTAGCCACCTGTTGACATCATCTTTTAAAAAGGCTCCTATAAGTTGTTTCTCTTTTGAACCAATTGCCATGATGGAGAGGTCATTCTCCTGTTGCCCTGATTCGGAATCGGACATAGCAGGCAGTTCAAGACAACTCACATATTCTTTTAACAGGGTACGCTTCTCCGTGTCCAATCCTTCATCAATCAGAAGTGGTTCTATAACGCAGTCAAGGATGTCCTGATAGCATATATGAATATAGTTTGGACATGTTGGGCGCATTTCCCTGTTCAATCCTACATAATAATCCATATCGCGAATGGACTGGGGTGTCAGATACACAAACAACTGGAAAGGTCTCTCATCCTCGCAATTGCAGCAGGCTTCGAAACAGCGTGTTGTCTGTGAGTCGTGCTCCAGTGTATTAACCTTGTTATCTATGAATATTTCCAGTTCGTGGTGTCCTGCAATTGGGGTCAAGAGCTTGAACTTGAGGTATATGTCGATACAATCGTCCTTTTCTGCTCTGTTCTGTGTCTCGAATTTTGCATACTCCTCCTGATATTTCTTGACAGAAAGTTCGCATTCCGATTCCACCTTTTCAAACATTACAGAATGTGTAAGTATTGCTCTACGGAGATGTTCGTTTATCTCCATCACCTTGTCCTCTTTTCCGGCTCTGTAAAGAATAATGTCAAGGAAATGCAGTAAAGTAGATTCGTGGGAGTCGCCTTTAAAGAAGCTGCCCGACAACAACTCGGCAATAAAGCGGCTATGCATGCTCTCGTTTCTTGCCTTCGATATTATTTCAGGAGTGTTTTTCTTATCTAAGTAATCCAAGAATTCTGCATTCTTGACAATGTTTCTGTTGAAGATTGTCAGAAGCTGCTCGGCAGACAATTTCTTTTCATTATCCTTTCTGCCGGTTTCATAATTGAAAAAGTAAATGCTCATATGCTCTCAATTGGATTTTGTTATCAAAAATATTGTTATATTTCGTGTTGTCAATATGTAAATTACGAGAAGAAACAAAATTTTCTCCATTCTTTACTTTTTATTTAGCCAATTCTTTAAGTTTCTCCCACACGCGCACCATTGCAAGGGTGTCGAGGTGGCAGTAGGCAAGCAATGCTTCGCGTGCTTCGGCTGCCTTTTGGGGTTCCATATCCTTTATCTGTGGGAATATTGTCATGGCGTGTCCACCATTCTGTACCAATGGGTTGAGGTTGTGGTAGTTCAGCTCTTCGTCACCAGGGAACAGTGCCGGCAGCACGCTCTTTATGCTAAACGAACCACCCATAGCCGGTATGTAGCAGTGTCCCTCGCGGAACGGCACAAGCAGGTCTATGATGTTTTCTCTGATGTTCGTAAGGTGCGTGGCAAGGTCGGGGAATGCTTCTGCCATCTCCTTGATGCGTGTCTTTTCAAAAGCGTCGTTGTATGCCATGGTGCATACATTCATTGGAATGTCGCGACACAGAGCCTCGGCCAATGCACGGCGTGGGTCGGTGCCGTCGCTTGGTGCAAGGAATGCCTTGTGCTTGAGTTCTCCGCCTTCGTTCTCAATATAGTGTAACGAGTACTGGAAACACACTTGCATATATGGTCGTGTGCCGTCCCATTGTGGCAGGGTCTGCTGCATACTCTCAAAGTCAAGGAAATATAGCGGATAGGTTATCTTGCCAAGAAAATCCTTTATGCCCGCTTTGTTTATGTAGTTGCTGTCATTCAGTGTGCAATCGACCTGCATGCGTTGCTTGTCGTTGAGTTTTTCCCCTTTTACATCCTCGAACGATACAATGCCTTTGTCAAAGTATTCGAATTTCTTTTTTGCACTCATGCGATAGAGGTCGAATACCGTAGCTTTGTCATTCTCAAGGTCAAGACCTGCCTGTCGTGTGCAGTATTTCCAGAATTCGCACTGATAGGGGCTGGTACAATGAACACCGATATTTTTGTGCAGTTCATTCTCTTCTCCCAAAACAGCATGTGCCAATGATGTATTGTTCGCTACTTTGGCATACTCATTGGCAACAAGTTCTTTCAAATCGATTATGTTGAACAGTTGCTGTATATCAATCTCTCCATCACGCACATAGTCGCTGTTAAGCGTTACAAGGTATGTGCCGGTAATGTTTGCTCCGCATTTCTCGAGCACCCACTTTTGGTAGGCAATATCGGTAGCATACTTTACGAATTTATCGGGGTCGTTAATCTCGTCGCCAATGTGGCTTGTGCTGCTTTTTACCTCGTATATAGCCCACCCGCAGGGTGTGCGACGCAGGATATCCACAGCGCAGTAGTTACTCTGATTGCCATTGCCGTAGCTGAACGATGCTTCGCAGATTACATCGCATGAACTATCGTTCATCAGCTCGCGTGTCTTTTCAATCATTGCTGTAAGGTCGAGCCTGTCGCCGTTCATTGTGGTAACCTCTACAAAATCACCGAACAATCCCATGGCAAGGTCTCCAATGATATTACCCTCGGCAAAGCGTGCTTCCACGCTTGCATCAACTGTTGCCACCTCGGGTTTATTCTTGCCCAGCCACAACGCCTTGGGGCATTGGCAGAACTTTGTGTATTTCGATTTTGAAAGTGCTGTTTTCATATAATAGATATGTTTGTTATTCATTTGCTAATGTATGGATTTTAAGTGAAAAAATCAAAAAAAAAGCATTCAAGGTTTCGCTTCGTTTTTTATCCATTTGTACCATTCGTTTACAAGACTACGATAACCGAGAGCCTTCATCTGCGCATAACGGTAGTTGAAGCGTGCCTTTGTATGGGTTTCGCTTGCGGTATATCGCAGACACTCCTGCATATACGCATCCAGCTCCTTAAGACTCTTGTCGGTGTTTATCAACGGAAAATACCAACGGCTCCAGTTTGTTTCGTTGGGATCATCACTGTCGTAGAGTTTTTTATTGAAGCGTTTTATAAAGGCTCGCACCGCCATATTATCCTCCTTGCCTTTTCTGTTTTTCCAACGTATGAGTGTACTTGCCTTTCGACGCATCTTGCCCTTCAGTTTCTCTTTTGATATATGACTTATGTCAATTATTCCGTTGCAGTAGCTGAACCCAAGAAAGGTCCATTCTTCACCCGGTTGGGTATATACCTCCTTCTCTTGGTTCACATCCAGTTTATATTCGCTTATATACTCAAGAATTATCGCCTTTGCATCTTCAAGCCTCTCTTTTTCCTTGGCAAAAACAATTATGTCGTCCGAGTAACGGCAATAGATGATATCGTTACGGTTGTCGAAACATTTGTCAAGCTCCGTCAGGTACAGGTTCGAGAGGAACACGGCAATAGGTGTTCCTGCCATTACACCCTTGGGCTCTTCGATAATGCTGTTGCCACTCTTGACAAATGGGCTTCGCAATAGCTCCTCCACGAATGCGTAAAGTTCCTTGTCATTCTCCAATACCGTGTCAAGAATGTCGAGCATACGCTTCACATCTATAGAGTTGAAATAGTTGCTTATATCAATCTTGTAGGAATAATAGTTATCGATGCCGTGTGTACGAGTAATTTTTCTTATAGCCTTTTTTACACCGCTATTTACCCTGAACGAGTAGAGGTTGGGCGAGAACAGATAGTCGTACTCCCTGACAAGCAGGTGAGTCAGCAATTTTAATATTAGATTTTCATTCCTCTTGAATGTATAGACAACACGTTTCTTCTGCTTGCCAATCTTGCTTATCTCTTTCTTCACCGGCACAGAAAAAGAGTCACCGGCAAGCACTCTGTCAACCACCGGGCGGTAACTCTCCTTTTCGATAAAACACTTCAGTTCAAGGCTTTCGGCAAGCGACAGATGACCATCGTTCAGTTTGCATTCATAGAATGCATTCCAAGTCTCTTTTTGTGCTATTCTGTGCAGTATCGACATAGAGTATATAAAAAAGAAAGAGGAGAAAATTCTTTGAACAACGTTCAAGGAGCCTGAATAGGCCAGGAATGGCCATGACGGCCTATGCAGGATTCGACACCGAACCTTACCCACGCCGGCTACCTGCAAAGTCTTTTAATGTGGCGGGGCTGTGTTCGCAGCAGGTGCTTAATGCATTCTCCTCTTTCTATGATATTATTTATCGTTTATTATTCAAAAGGCCAGGGAATATCCTCGACATCCTCGTCAACCTCAATCTCTGTTCCGTCGAAGCATTGCAGAAACGCTTCGTATATATCCACAATATCGTCGCACTCAAAGCGTAGCACCACGCATTGCGGGTCTTCGGTGTTCATACCAATAAGCAGCCCCCGGTGCGACGCATCGCCAACAAGCACCTGCATTACAAGTCTCAACGGAATGTTCATGCAACTCTCGTCTGCTGTGTTACAGCCTGCGTGCTGTGCTATGGTAACGACACTCTTTTTAATCGCATCCAGCTGCAGGCTACTGCCGTGTATATATATGTCGCTTTTTGTCATAAGTGTGTTATTCCTGTTTTTCCATTGCCTCGTTGTCGCCATTGTGTATCTGCCCGGCAAGTTCAATTTCCTCTTCGCGTGTAAGCAGTTCTACGTGTCCAATCTCGCACAGATATTCATCTCAATTTCCTATATTCAATGTGTTCATAGTATTTCTATATTATGATTCTGTTCTTAAAATCAGACTGTTTGGAGTCAGTGCCCACATGTTCGTGCATCCTTTATGATATCAAAGATTGTGGTTTTATCTTCGAGTATTCCATATACGCACTTCTCGGCAAGGTCTATCATTGTGTCGTCAGCCTCTTTCCACTCGCCATCACCATTCATCATTATGCAGTATTCGCTTATTTCGGGCGCACCGTCTTTCCATTCGTTCTTGTAGCATATAAGTTCAACCTGTGGCAACTGTTTGCTTATGTGCTGTAAAACGCTGTTGCATTTCTCCGTTTCACTTATGCGGTCATACTTCCAATCCAATGAGCATTCCGCTTCGTTATGTGAAACCTCAAACCCATATTGTGCTATGTAATCGATGTAGGCAAGCAACTCCTTGAAATATTCTCCTTCACACTGTATGTACATGCACCAAGGCTCATAATCAACGAGTACACCGTTTTTTGAAATCTTATCCCATTGGTATTCGGCACCGTCACCGTTGACATAGAAATGCAGTTTCATTTCAGGGAAGTGTGCTACCACCTTTTCAACAAGTTCCTCGAATTTCTCGGCATTGTCGGGGCGTGTAGTTCCATAATTGACACCAAGGTCACAAAAACACAACCC
Organism: Bacteroidaceae bacterium; assembly: GCA_045657945.1. Classification (GTDB taxonomy): domain Bacteria; phylum Bacteroidota; class Bacteroidia; order Bacteroidales; family Bacteroidaceae; genus HGM04593. The sequence continues at coordinate 61,296 of JAZOUB010000016.1, forward strand.
GCCCCATTTACACTCATCTGCCATTGGAAATTTGTATGCGTTGTTCAACTCCTTTGCGTATGCCTTTATTTTCCCGGCATCGCTTTCATTGCTTGCATTCAAACCTAATTCCCAAAAAACTCCCATAATAATTGCGATTTGTTATATTTCATTGCTAATATAGAAACATTTGTGCAGAAATTCAAAAAGAAAAGACGGTAATTACAATAATTGTAACCTTGTCATTTACTGTTCTCTGCCGGCAACAGCTTGGCAAACACGCTTTCCCAATCGGGATAACGCTCCGAGCCGAAGAGGATAAGGTTATCCCCGAACTCGCTTGCTCCGTTTGCCGTGCGGTCGTCAATGAGGAAATCCCTGTCGCCATGGCTCAACAGGCCCTTGCAGTGTGTCATTACTATGCGTTTGTGGAAAACGTCGTTCAAGTACCTGGTAACCCACGCAACCTTATCGGCCCACGCCGAGGGGTTTTTCCAAGGAGCTGTGGTAAGGATATATACATCGTAATGCTCTTTTAGTTTGTGTACGGCTTCAATGCCACCTTTCTTTGGCTCCATAAGCCCGAATATCCCCGGCACATTGTCGAGGTTGCCTTCATACTCTTTCTTCACATCCTCACTCAGCTTGTCAATTCCCGACTGAAAATCGACCAGCACCCCGTCCATATCAAAGTACAATCTGCGTTTTTCCATATCTCGTTTGTCTTAAATTTGGTAATAAATATAGATTCCTCGTCGTTTCGCTCTGTCGGGATGACATACCCGTGTTTTTGTCATGTCGAGTGAATACGAGACATCTCTTGAAGAGATGTCACATACAATATAGAAACAGAGAAGCCGAATTTCAAAAACAGATCGATTATTTAAGGTATTTTAACAAAAAACACGAGCGAATTCGCTCGTGTTTACGATAATATCTTATCACTCTGTATTGTGTTTCAATCCCAATGGCTCCAACTGTCATCCGGGTCTATTGAGGCTGCCGCTCCCGTCTGCAATAATCCGGCAAGTCCATTGAACGGTTTGTCTAAAGTCTGTTTTGCGCAACAGCCAAAGCGCACTTCAATCCTCTGTACATCACCGCGCAAGTTCACCTCCTGCAAATTGTGACAGTTACGGAAAGCATTGGGGTCTATCTCCTTTACCGATGAGGGTAGGCTCACGCTCCTTAGCTGTGGCAGCGCCTGGAATGTAGTTTGCCCAATTCTTGTTATTCCCTGACACCAAATCTCCACTGCAACCAATGTGTTGCGGTCGGCATTTTTAACTGCATCGTGCAGTTCATCCTCGTTCTTTATCTTGACCTCTTTTATTGTCTCTTCACCATTCTCTTCAAATGTGAATAATGCACAATCCTTAAAACTTCTGATTCGTATTGCCATTGTTGTGTTTTTTTGTGGTTTATTTTATACTTGGCAGTTGTAGACTTTGGGTCCTGCTGTTGCATTTTATTCCATCGCTAATATAGAAACATTTTTGCAGTAATTCAAAAAATAGGGCGATTTTATTTTCCCTTAAAAGCAATATCATGCACCCTCGACGAGGGTGCATGATGTTCGTCAGGGTAGTGTATATACTATCAGATTTCTACTACAAGCTTCGCCAAGTCTTCATTGTTAAGCAACTCTTTGAAATAGTCGCCCTTGCCGGCAGGTACTTCAGAATCACTTAATTGTTGATTGCTTGTTTCAAATACAACCGAGCGTAATTTGTTATCAATAAATTTAAAATAACAAACATCCCATTTTGCATCGGCCCAGATAACATTTTTAATCTCCACACCCTGATTATAGTGCGATTCTAATTAGTCTACTACTTAAACATTTTCCCGAATGATGCGAGTTTCCTCGGGAACACCTAATTTGTCTATATTCGTGATGTGGGTAGGGATGGTGATAGAGGTCAGTCTAGAGCAACCCTTAAATGCATCATTTCCAATGCTTGTAACACTGCTGGGGATGGTGATAGAGGTCAGGTTCTTGCAAAACATAAATGCCTTTTCTCCAATGCTGATCACACTGCTGGGGATGGCGATTGAGGTCAGGCTTTTACAACCACAAAAAGTCTCAGGTCCAATGCTGGTCACACTGCTTGGGATGGTGATAGAAGTTAGGCTCTCGCAATCAAAAAATGCCACATCTCCAATGCTAGTCACACTGCTGGGTATGGTGATTGAGGTCAGGTTATCGCACTTCCAAAATGCCCCCTCTCCAATGCTGGTCACACTGCTGGGGATAGTGATAGAGGTCAGGCTCCTGCACCCACGAAATGCCTTCTTTCCAATGCTGGTCACACTGCTGGGGATGGTGATAGAAGTTAGGCTCTCGCAATCATAAAATGCCACATCTCCAATGCTAGTCACACTGCTGGGTATGGTGATTGAGGTCAGGTTATCGCACCCCCAAAATGCCCCCTCTCCAATGCTGGTCACACTGCTGGGGATAGTGATAGAGGTCAGGCTAGAGCAACCACTAAATGCCCAATCTCCAATACTGGTCACACTGCTGGGGATGGCGATTGAGGTCAGGCTTTTACAACCACCAAAAGTCTTAGGTCCAATGCTGGTCACACTGCTGGGGATAGTGATAGAGGTCAGGCTCTCGCACCAACCAAATGCCGCCTCTCCAATGCTGGTTACTCCTTTAGGAATGTTTATGCTTGTCAAATCCTCGCAGCCAGAAAAGGCGTTCATCTCAATCTCGGTAGTTCCATCAGGAATGATTCCAACTCCATCCTCTACTTCGTAGCCTTCAATATCTTCATCATCTTCATCATCATTCCATTCCTCGTCTTCATCTTCATTATCATTCCATTCGTCGTCTTCATCTTCATCATCATTCCATTCGTCATCGCAGTCCCAATCTTCATCATCGCTGTCTACGGGTTCATAAGCAGGTACATACTCCGCTATCTTCTCCAAATACGACTTGTATTCTTCAAAGACCTCATTCTCTGGCTTGTCGATTAACACCTCGCCGTTATATTCAATCTTGAGATTTGAGTAACCTACATCATCCCATAGAAATACATAGAGCAGAACCATAAGTGCCAGTTTCTGCCTGTCATTTACATCAATATCTGTATGGGTAATGAACAATTCAGCTATAGTATTGAACCTTTCCAAAGTCATATCATCCACTTGATATAACATACACCCGGTTTCTTCAAAAACCTCACTTTCTAACCATTTTTTAAATGTATCTTCACCAAAACAAGATGATATTACCATTGAACCATACTGCTCAAAGATTTCACAAAATATTTCTTTATTGTCCATATTAGTTAAAGATTTTTTTTGATATTCTATTGCCTCTTCATTCCCTTGCTCGGCAGCCTTGCGATACCACTTCTCGGCCTCTTTACTGTTGCCATTCTTGCTATAGAACTCACCAAGTGACAATTGTGCCTCGGCATTGCCCTGTTCGGCAGCCTTCAGGTACCATTTCTCGGCTTCATCATCGTCGCTTGGAACTCCCCAACCATACTCGTAGAAAACGCCAATCTGTTGCTGTGCCTCGGCGTGTCCCTGCTTGGCTGCCTCGAGATACCATTTGGCAGCCTCATCATAGCCATCGGCAAGGTAATAGAGCCTGCCAAGTTCGAACTGTGCTTTGGCGTGTCCTTGCTCTGCCGCTTTCAAGTACCATTCTGCTGCTTCATCCTCATCCTCATCAACGCCTCTTCCGGCAAAGTAACATTCACCAAGCATATACTGCGCTTTGGCGTGTCCCTGTTCAGCTGCTTTCAAATACCATTTGACAGCTTTCTCTTCATCTTCCGGCTTGCCGTTATTGCCATAGTAGTAGTCCTCGGCAGTGCGATAACAGCTTTCGGCGTCCTCCGCCTTGTTTGCGGTTGCCTTGCTCTTCTTTTCGACGGCAACCTTGCAGTCTGCGGCCTGTAGCTCGGCTGCTTTTGCCATTGCCTCGGGGCTGAGAGGCTCTGGCAGTCCCGGTAACTCTCTGATTCCCTGTGCAAAGGCTTTCTTGTACCATTTCACCCTCTCCTTTTCATCTCTTGGATGTCCTTTAAATGGCTGGTTATAGAGATCCCCCAATGCATATTGTGCCCAGCCGTTTCCCTGCTCGGCAGCTTTGTGGTACCACTCGAATGCAAGGTCAATGTCGCTTTCAACTCCCCAACCTCGTCTGTAGCATCCTGCGAGTTGCACCTGCGCCTCGGCCAGTCCCATCTCGGCAGCTTTCAGGTACCATTCGGCGGCCTTCTTGCCGTTCTGTTTCTTGCCATTGATTCCAAGGTGGTATTCCATGGCTGTGTTGTAACATGCCACAACATCGTTCTCCACGGCAGCTTCGGCATTGGCACTCTTGCTGCTCTTTTTCTTGTCTCCGGCTGCGACAGCCTCATCTGTGACAGTGGTCTTCACTGCCATTTCAACAATCTTTGCTCCGCACTCGGGGCAGAACTTGCTCTCGGTCTCGATCTTGCAGTTGGGGCACATCTTAACCATCTTCTCTACCACCTCTACGGTCTTTGCACCGCACTCGGGGCAGAACTTGCTTTCTACCTCAATATTGCAGTTGGGGCATATTCTTTGTGTTTTCTCAATGAGCTTTGTTCCGCACTCAGGGCAGAACTTGCCGTCGAATTCCTGTTTACAGTTTGGACAATACATAGGTCTTATAAGTTTTTGTTCTGTTGTCTTTTAATCGTTGTGCTCTATAAATGCAAAGAAAGCGAAAAGAAAACAATTCACCCCCCCATTTTGTTAAATATTGTTAAACAATTGCTTTGCATAAAGCTCTCCCACCTTGATGTAACAAGGGGGGAGTGCCCTTCACGGGCGAGGGGGAATTAAACTTTGCTCCTCTCCGTCACTTCGTGACACCTCCCCTCCGAGAGTGGAGGAACTTTTTGGTTTTCTTGCCTGTGTTAGCTCTCCCACCTTGATGTAATAAGGGGGGAGTGCCCTTCATGGGCGAGGGGGAATTAAACTTGTTTAATAGATAATGCTTGCAGCAATAGGTCGCGCGTAGCACTGACAAAGGTAGTGCAGCGCGGGTTGCGAAAAGCAAGCGTTATCAATTTATCGCATTTGCGCCCATATGTGGGCTCAAAAGAAGGGGGATAATTACATTGAGCACGGTAATCACCATCACGGCAAAGCTCCAGTTCTTCAGGTAGATGTACAGCACCTCGGCCCAGTCGAATTTCTTGAATTTCCAGCAATGGTAGCTTATGTCGCCGTCTTTTTTTGTTGATAGGCTGTCTATCTGAATCATCTTCCTGTTCTCAAAGAAACAGTATCGTCCGGTAGGTATCAAAGGAATGTACATAATACTCAAGAAACTATAGCAGTTGCCGTCAAAGCGCCCGAACAGTACATTGCCATTTCCAAAGAGGCTTGTAAAGTGCTCAAATGCAAAAAACTTCTTGTATGCGGTCATGGGATGGTACTTCCTGTTCGTGAACAACGGGTAATATACATGCTTGCTGAAGAAATAGACTGCTGCTGCCCAACAGAACACCGTGAAGTGTGTGCTGCCACGATAACCGTTCTGCACTCCAAGGATAATGACTGCAACAATGAGGCTATAGCCTATGATGTTGTTTGCCATGCTCCACGCAGCCTGTTGTTTCTTTACAAACCGTGCTTTCTTTATTTCGTCTTCAAAATTTTCCATGTTGAGTTTTTATTATTAAATCATTCCAGTTCAATATCCTAAGAATACCTTATCTACAGCCTTTTCCAAAAAACTTGTTTCATCATCAACTATCTTGCACAGGATTCTTATTTGGCTCTCACTCAGTTTTTCCTTTATCTCTTCGTGTGCATCGTAACATCTCAGGCTGTTTTTGATACATTTCAGTTTGTTGGTTCTCCAACCTCTGTTTTCTTTTCCGCCAAAGCTGTGGGTTCTGATGCTCCACTTTGTGCTTTCGACCATCTTGACCAGTTCGTCCCAAGTGTAACGGAAAAACTCTTTTTTGTATGGGACTTCATAGGTCTGATGTTCTTTCTTCACTATAAAGTAGAGCTCGTCATCCAGGTGCATTATCTTATAAACCTCGAAATCGTCATAGTAATATCCCTTTATTGGGACAAGCAACCGTAACCACCCCTTTGGAGTAATCTTTATTTTACCTATGTACGAATCTATGATTCCAATGTTGTAGGATGTCAAGCCGTGCTGTTTCATCAGTTTCTTTATGAGGTCGAGCAACTCTTTCTCTTCAGTACTCATATACTCTCGCTTTAATAAATTCTCACCATTTTCTCGTCGTCCACAACCTTGCCAATAGTGATGCTGTCGGGAAGTGGTGCGACAACGCAATCGGTCAACAACTCTTCATACGACAAGCCGTTTTGGACAATTGTACCTGTAATGTCGCGGAAACTCCAGTTGCTGCGGAGTGAGTCGTTGGCTTTGAGTACCGGGATTACAAGGAAATCCAGGTTCTCCTGCAGATAATCCTTGAATGTGTCAAGTCTCATCAGTCCCACGGCACCATGGTCGAGCAGGTTGTCAAACGGAATGCGGCTCAAAGCCTCCAATGTCTTTTTCAAATTGTCGGCAAGTTTCTCCTCTTCCTCATAATTATTAGAATTGAGAGCCTCGGCCAGTGCTGTGCACTGTTCCTTGAGCATGGTATGTGCCTTGTCGGCAAAAGCAAACAACGAATAGTGGAAGATAAAGGTTGTGAGGTTTGCCTGTGCCTCGACATTGGCAAGCTGGTTACCGTTGCGGCGCAACATCTCTTGCGACAGTGGCAACAGTTCTATAAGAGCATTCTGCAACTTGGCCAATATAGCACATCCGCTCTCGGCAGTTTCCAAAAGCTCTTGGTAATCGCACTCTAAAATCTCTCTCAATGTGTACGCTGGTTTTGGGCCATCAATCCTAAGCATAGTAGTGGTGTTTTTTATGTTATTGAATTATTGTTTCCTTCTCCTCGAAGCATATATAATATAGAAACAAAAGGAAAAAAATTCAAAGTCAAGAGACTCTTTGAGTAAAAATAATTTTCAACACATTGAAACACAACGAGATGTGAAAAGTTAAAGTTTGTTAAAACTGCATTTGGAAACTGATTGCAGACACAAAAAAACACCCTGCCGATGGGGCAGGGTGAGTCTGTTGATGTGGTATTCTCAATACTTCTTTTTCTTTACATTTTGGCAACGCCTAAAGGCTTAACTTCATTCAAAATTTGATATGTGTTTGCGTATGCGTTCTATCATTTCCTGTATGGAATTTTCCATAATCTCGCCATTGAAATTTTCAGCATCATCGTTGCATACGATACCATCTATAATGAACTTTGTATCGAATTTGCCTCCCTCTTTACCAAACAGATGATGACATTTGTCTATCTCTTTTTCAATTTCATCCTTTGTTACAGGATATAATAATCCTCCCAACAACACTTTGCCTTGTGGGTAGGCATGCTGGAAATATTGCATGTATGTATGGATCTGAAAAAAGTCCGTACGGTCAACATCAATCTTCTCACCTTTCATGCGCTTGTATTTGGCATCAAGTACAAGGAATTGCTTTTCTCCATTCACATTGCGCTGCAACACAATGTCAGGAATAATTTTTGTCCTGAAGAAACTTCCTTCGTAAATGTGTAGTTGTTTACATTCTTCTATAGTCCACACGCTCCAGCCGTCATCCTTCAGTCCCTCGCCAAGTTTCTTGCGCAAGAAGGCCTCCCATATTTCGGCCATGTCAACAAATACGCAATCCGAAACAATGCTCGAATTTTTCAAACTCATGTTCCTGTTCTGTATGACATCCCATGAGAAATCCACCAATGGCTTCCACGAAGCATAAATGCTCTTATAGCTGATGCGACGGTAATCGGCTTCGGTAATGTCGAACGCAGTTCCCTTGTATGTGCTGTTCAGGGTATTTATTGTATCCTTGACCGATTGTGGTATTTCTGCATTCGCGTTATCGGTTTTGGTATTTCCCTTTTTCTTGGAATCTTCCTTTATTCCTTTTTCTTTTGTTATATCCCTTGACAGAATACGGTTTGCCTCATAAACAATCTTGCATATCCGTTCATCAAAATCCTTTTCAAAAGTGTTGGTGACAATTTCGCGTTTTTTTAGCCAGGGCATTATTGTGCGTTGCACATCAATGGCGCCACGCACAGTGGTGCCTTGATGTGTCTTTTTCAGGCTTCTTCGTGGAAGCCCGTGTCGGCAAGCCTTTGCACATCTGTCTATCCATTGTTTCCTGCGCAAGAGATGCAGAATGCTGTTGAACCAGTCGTCTGTAAATGTTGCGTTTGTTTCACTGTCGTTCCGGCTATATTTTATGTTATATACATCCTCTACAACTTTCAACAGGAATTTTTCGCCATATCGTGGGCGAATGGAAATCTGTGTATCTCCAATATTCGCTATTCCAATGTGTCGTCCCGCCCACCACAATGTCTGTAAAGTATACTTGGACTGCTCCTGACCGCTTCCTTCTTCCCGGTATTCCTGCTGATTGGCAGCGTCTTCTTCGCCAGTTGTGTCACAGTTCTTGTAGTATCCGGTCCTCAGCGAGAGTATCATCTCGCCCTCTTCTAAAGCCTTTGGATTGGCTTCCAGAAAATAATTGGACAGGGTAAGTAACGCATACTCTTTTTGAGCCTTGTCTTTTAGAACAGATGCTTTCAACTTGGTTGCAGGCACCTCTGGTCTTATGAGAGTCCTGTTCCCTTTATTGACTTCATAGAACGGACTGCAGTCACGAGCCTCTATTTCTTTTTTAGCCATTATTTAGTTGCCTATTTAAAGAAAAAAACTTTATAACAATCATCTATGAATGCTTTTTTGGCATTCTTTTCCATTGTTCCGCAATAGGCTTCAATTGTTGGTCTAATGCTTATTTGCCAAAGGATGTTCTGTGCCTGCTTGATGGTTGTGTCAAAGTTACCGTTTTCTTTTAGCTCATTATAAATATTGGCTATTTCTGCAAAGAAAGCATGTCCAATGTGATATTCCTCTCCTAACTTTTCTGCAATATTTTTATTAAGGGCTGTACAATTGTTCAAGAAATTGGTAAAGTTTCCTGTTTCTTCTATATTTTCTGTTATAATCTCCTCAAGAGCATTTTCACTATAATTGGCCAGCTCCCATATAAAACGGCGTCGTAGAGCAAAATCAATCTGTTCAAGCGAAAAGTCGATTTCATTCATTGTACCAATGAAGTATATGTTGTAAGGAATGTTAAGCTTAAGACGCTCACCTTTATTTTGGGAATCTGGCAATGTCAAGAAGACATCTGTTCCTCGTTTTTCTATTGCCGTGAACAATTCACCGAATACGCGTGAAACATCTACACGGTTCATCTCGTCAAGGATTACAATGAACGGTGCTGCATTTATGGCTTTTTGCAGTTCTTTGTTTTTTGTTATATGTTTTTTTATATTTTCAATTCGTGTTTTTTCTTCATTGGTTTGTTCCTTGTTATTTGAATCCTGTGACTCTTTGCAGTTGCCTTCTGTAATAACAACTTCGATTTTATTATTAGCTTCAATAATACTTACTTCCTTTTTTTGCTCAATAGCGGTGTTAATAGCTTTATTGGCTTTATCTATAATGTCATAAATGAATCCACACTTTGTTTCCAATGTGGTATTATTGTTATTCTCAGTCTTAACTGTTTGTCCGGCAATGAAGTTCTCATAAGTGTAATTTACATGGAATTGGAGGTAGTAAGTGCTGTTCTTGTATAATTCCTCAGCTTTTGTAAATATTTCCTCAGCTTTAACTCGTCTTTTTTTGTATTCTGATAAAATATAACGAATTTGTATCTGCTTAGCCAATTCCATGGCTGTATATGTTTTACCTGTTCCCGGAGGTCCATATAACACCATTGCTTTTTTATATTCTAACAACTGTGCTCTTGACAAGGTTGAACTGTTGCTCTCTCCTTTCCAAATCAATTGCAAAATATTGTTGTAAAAAGAAAAACTTTCGTTTTTGTTCCCGTTTTCGAGATCCTCTTCGTTTTCGATTTTGTATTTAGTTTTATATGCTTGTACAATTGGATTGTACTTTTTAATAAGTACAATTTTTCTATCCAATGTTAATAAATTATCAGCATTTGATTTTGCTAGCTTCGCATTTTCAAGTTTTTCATTGGCATCTTTAAGTTCTTTTTTGGCATTTTCAAGTTCTTCTTTAGCTTTTGTATGTGTTTCTTTAACTTCTTTAGGTTCTTGATTTCCAGCATTTTCAACTGCTTCTTTTGCCTTTTCAACTGCTTCCTTTTTCTTTTCTACATTCTTAATGGCCTCTGTTAATCCATTTTCGAATGTTATTGCTTTTTCTAGATAAATTTTTTCATCACCAACTTGTAGGTTGGATACTGCGGCGTTTAATGTAGCAAGGTCATAAAAGCATTTTACAATCTTTTCTTTGTCTGCTGTGCTGGCAATAGGCTCATATTCTTTGGGATTGCATAGGTGCATAAGAAGGTTCTTTACACCATCGGGTAAAGATTCCTTGCCAGCTGTATATGGAAATTCTGGATCGTTTTTATATGTTCCATTACAAATTTCAATGATAGTCTCTCTTATCTTGTTTTCTTCAATCCCCCATATTTGGGAAAGTATGTATAGAATAAAACATACTCCTTTTACTTTAGTCTGTACATATCCGGAACCACCGCCTGCTACAGACATTTCAGGTATCGTTTTCTTGTTGTCAAAACTTTCGCAGGTGATGTATTTGGATTTTCTGTTATTAGGAAGACACCATAAAAATATTGCATTGTTTAGGACAATTTTTTCTTCTTCATTTTTTGGAATAGTTATAATGTCTTCAAATTTATCTGTTCTATTTTTCTGATAGTTTGCGTAGAGATTATTTACAAACTTGGGATCAATCTCCTTACCCGTAATAGCGCATTTTTTTTGTGCAATGTTCTCTATAAACTTCTTGAAACTTTCTATAGGGTTATTTGCATTATCAGCTGCATTTTGCTTCTTCGCTTCTTCTGCTGCATTATCTTTACTCATAGCAATAATCTTTTTGTGTTATGTGTTAGTTATCTTTTTTGTCTGTTTATTCTTATTCTGTTGCTAATGTAGAAACATTTGTGTAGAAATACAAAAAACTGTGGGCTTTATTCTCATCCTCCTTGCAAATACATAGCATCCACCCCCAAAAGGAATGAATGCTATGTTGGTCAATGGCTCAGAATCCAACTCTCCTGTGCTGTTCCTTGTTGCCAAGGCGTTCGGCTGCACACTCGGCAAGCAGGGACTGCAACGGGTTCTCCTGCTCGCCATACAGCACTACATTTATTGAGTGCTTGCGTGCTATGTTCTCTATCTGTCCGCCGCTGAGTTCGTGGGCTGCGGCAAGGGTAGTGGCGTCGCTCTCTGTGAGTTCGGGTATCATCTGCTGCCAAATCTTGGTGCGCACCATTGCATCGGGCTGCTCGAACTTTATCTTGTAAAGGAAACGGCGTTCAAAGGCACGGTCGAGGTTCTCCTGCAGGTTGGTGGTGGCAATCATTATTCCGTCGAGTGTCTCCATCTCCTGCAGGATAATGTTCTGTATGGCATTCTCCATCTTGTCAACGGCATTCTGTGCGCCACTTTTGCGGGTGCTGATGATGGCGTCGGCCTCGTTGAAAAGGAGTATTGGTGCCAGCTCCTTGCGCTTGACAAGTTCGCGATAACGGTCGAAGAGTGCCTTGATGTTCTTCTCGCTGTCACCAACCCATTTGCTTTTTATTTGTGGAACATCGACGACCATAATCTCGCGCCCGGTCTTTCGCGCAAGCTGATAGACGGTCTCGGTCTTTCCCGTTCCGGGGCCGCCGTAGAAGAGGCAGGCAAAGCCGCCGCGGAACCCGCGCTTGCCCATTCTCTCTCGCACTTGCAGGTAGTGCTCCTGTGTAAAGAACTTGTTGAGTTCTTCAATCCTGTTGTTTATGCAGGCAGGGTAGTAGAGCTCTTTAGCAATAAGTTGCTGGGGTGTGAGCAGGTCGGCGATTGCCTCATCGGTTGTGTTTACATCGAATTCGGAAAGGAGTATGCGCTTGGCGTTGTTGGTGAGCTTGTAGCGGGAGTTGTCGGCAATGCCGTCGACGCAGCCGTGCTCCAATAGCCCCATTGCAAAGAGTACGTGCTCGCCTGTGCGGAATCCGCGTTTGATTTTTTGGAATTCACTCTTGTTGCATATGAGGTCGTCCAGCTGGGTGATGCGTATGTCATCGTCCTGTTTGTTGATGAGCAGGTGGCAGAAATAGGTGAGTATGCCTTGCTCTCTCTTTGGTAGTTTGAGGGTGTGGATTTCTTTGCTGAATCCCACCTGGATGTTGTCGTCGAGCAGTTTGGCGCTCTCTTCTATGGCTTCGTCACCGGTGATGGCGTCTTCGTACATGTCGGTGAATAGGGAGTTTAGTTGCTCAAGGAGTTCTTCGCATGTGAGGCCGGTGCGTGGTGCAAGGGTATAGACCTCGTTGTGCTTGAGTGCTTTTATGACGGGTGGATAGATGTCGAATTGGTCCTCGTCTTTTGCATCGCGGTAGCGTATGAGACGACGGCGTATGAGGGCGTTTACATCGTCGGCATATTGCAGCATGCGTATGCTGTTGATGTTCAGGTGGCGCGCAAGGTCGTCAAGGTATATGCGTCGCGGTCCTTTCTCCATTGCCACGCAGAACAGCACAGCCTGCGTCTCGCTGATGCCGTAACTCTCGGCAAGAAACTTGATTTCGCGTTTTGCCTCTTTGAAGAACTCCTTGCTTAGTTTTGAATCCTCGCTCTTCTCAATAACAGTTTCTATGGCATCGATAAGAGTCTGTTGTTTCTTTACTGTCCTCTTGCTTGTGTACTTTGCAGCTTCTTTGGTTTCCATCTGTTTTCTGTTTTTACATAATATAGAAACCAAAGGAAAAAAATTCAATGAAAGGCTATTTATTTAGTATTTTTTAACAGATAAGAATCAGCTAATAGTATTTATCATTTTTCTTGCTCAAATATGTAAAACTCCACTGCAATCTGCCAATGCCCTCATATGTGAATTAAAAAGTAAATATATGATTATTAAAAATTTATTTTCCCTATTTGGTGGCAGCTATCAAACAGGGCGTTCGGATAATGCTTTACCGAATGTTATCGAAGAAAAAGAAAGCAAAGTAATTATACCAGAGAAATTCAAAGACGATATTGAGCGACTTACCAAATACGGAGTCGAGTTGAAAAGCGGACTCTGCATTGAGATCGAGTTGAGTGAACTGCTGGAGATTTTACCCCGTGCTAGAAGAAGAAAAGATAGCTATGACAAATTGGCCAAGTTCCTGGCAGACGAAATGAACATCAAGCTAATCATTAAAAGTCGAAATTATGATAATAAAAAGAAAACATCCCGGCTGTGATTTTGATATAGAAAAACAACGTTAACTGTGTATCTTTTTGTTTTACAGAAACTTAAAGCTGTTTTTGCGACCATTTTAAAAAATGGCAAAAATGGTCGCGAATAAGTCGCAAGAAAATGTGTAAAAAGCCTATGTTTTTGCGGTTTTTGCTTCTTCCATTCTCTTCGTTTTTACAAATGTTCCTGTTCTCTATTGCTTGAAAACGGAGTAAAAAAGAGTATGATTTTTACAGTTTAGCTATGCAAAAACGAACGCTTGTGAGTAGTTCAACGAGTGTTGATTACAAGATATTATAAAAAGAAAAATCCTTGTAACCTATTCGATTACAAGGATTTAATATTTAGTAATTACTTAAATTACTTGCTCAATGCACCTGCGATATCCACTGCGATAGCGCAACTGCGTTGCGCATCCTTGTCTTTTTGCTGCACTAACCACCCAGGTTGTCACCGATACTTAAGGAACCATCATCTTGGCGTGTGTCTGTGCTGAATAACCCAACTGCAAACTGAGCGTCTGAGTGCATACGGCCCCCAAATGTGACAAGGCGGTCATGTGTTCAGTTATGTTGTTGAGTGCGAGGCTTTGAAAAAACACATTCTCGGTAACTGTTTCTTTCCTGTCGGTCATGTGGCTTTCGTACTATAGGTCGTTTGCACTTTGGCCGACCTAAGTACTTAGCCATCTTACCCGTAAGAAACCGGGTTTGCAGAAAAACCGGTCGATAATTATGTAAGTACTCGTACAGTGGGTGTGTCGTAATACAACCGAATCTCTTTTAAGTATCCAAACACAGTTCCTTAACCTTTCGTAACGTGTTCACTGCAGAATAGGGCATGTGATTGTATAATAAACAATGTTGGACAAGGAAAATAAGTGTTAACTTTGCCGACACTGAGTTTACTTGTGATTCGTTTTGAAAGTCTTTATTTTATAAAATTAAGTGCTATGAAACATCTATACATAATTGGCAATGGTTTTGACATTCATACAGGGATGGCTACAAAATACTCGGATTTTCGTAAATGGTTGGAAAATAATTATCCTTTTATTTATGAAAATATGTATGCAACCTATGATATGGATGGTGAATGGTGGAATGATTTTGAAGCGCAATTAGGCAGACTGGATATTAAAAGATATGTTAAGAAATTTTCTCCTCCAATTAAAACATTTAATGAGGTGATAGCTGAAATTGAACAGCGAAAGGTTTTTGAAAATAAAGATAATATGCCAATCAATTTATATGGCGATGCTCCTTGCTCAAGACGACTTAAAGGTATGCTCAATGTATTGCAATATTGTTTTGAAAAATGGATTGAAAATTGTCAAAGTTCTATTTTCACACCTCAATACATCCATATAGATAAAGAAGACTCGTTTTTTATCAATTTTAATTATACGGATGTATTAGAGTGTTTGTATGAAATTCCTGAAGAAAGTGTCCTTCATGTTCATGGTAGAGCTTCCAAGGGCGAACATTTGATATATGGTCATAGCTATCGATTTTGTGGGAATCTTGTGACCTATGATGAACAACACGTAGACTTTGAATTGGGTTTATATTATAAAAACCCTTATGATTATATTTATAAGTATAACGATTTGAAAGAGATACTCGTGGATGTGAAATATGTACACATATATGGCTTCTCTTTTTCTGAAATAGATGAAGATTATATAGATTGGATTTGCAAAAATGTCCCTTTTGATTCTAAATGGGAAGTAAGTTGGTTTACCGATACAGACAAAAAAAGAATAGAGAATTTTCTTATGAACCACAAGTGGTTAAAAGACCGATTAAATATTATCAGGTTAGAAGATTTAAACAAAAATCAGATTGGAGTATGAATCTTATATGAGTATAAAAAATTCCCCACGCAAAAACGTTGGGAATGGTAATTATGTAAATAATTGTTACTCGCAAACAGGACGTATGCAAAAACCGTATTGATAACCGGCCATACCCAAAGTGCTTGTGTATAAAATCCAAGCGCTATTGCCCTCGTATCTTGAGCTAGACCAATAGAAACATTCACTGCCAATGTGAATGAATTCTGTATCATCTCGCCCTCCCGCAGCAGGAAGGAAGAGGCTGTTGCCATTCGAACCGGTTATTTTATAACCTATTACTCCGTTTTGAGTAGTCCAAGTCCATGTGCATTTTTCCAATAGTTCTTCTAATTCATTTTTTGTGGGAATGCGCCAGTTTCCACCCCATTTCATATGGGCAACATCCTCTATGGGTTTATTGTAGATGTTGCTATACAAATTATAAGTCTTGAAATCATATTTGTTTTTTTCTTCGGTTTCGCCCCAAGCATAGTAACCACCGAATTCTTCTGGTGTTGAGGCGCCGACATTAAAAGAAGCCCACTTTACAGAAAGACCAAGGTCTATTGCCTCAACAGTAGGCAAATTAAACTTCGCTGTTAAAGCAATATTCTCAGTCACTGTAAATGTATATTCTGCATCAATACTTACAGGAGATTCTTCATCTGTAATATACCAACCGATAAAATTGCAATTTTTATATGTAGTAGCAATAACGGTAACTTCTGTATCAGGCAGAAAAGCTTTACATACCCCGTCGGCATCTTTAATAGTGGCATTGCCATTTCCTGTGCTTCGAACTGTTACAATAGGACGCTTGCTGAACTGTCCTGTCAATATTATGTTCTCTGTTGCCGTGAATGTGTAGACCTTTTCGGTACTTATAGGTGTTTCTGAATCTCCGACAAACCAACCTACAAAATAATAATTTTCATTGGGAGTTGCAATAACAGTTACTTCTGTACCAAGTACAATCGGCATGGAATTTCCGGCAGTCCCGTTAAAAGACACACGGCCATTACCTCCGCTGCGAATTGTAATGTTTGAGAGTCTGGCAAATCTCGCTGTCAATGTAACACTTTCTGAAGTGGTGAATGTAAAAGCGGCATCTGTACTTACTTGAGTTTCTGTTCCACTTATATACCAACCTATGAATGCACAACCATCATCGGGCGTAGCAACAACCTCCACACTATTGCCAATAAGTACATTTACATATGTACCGATGTAATCGGTGATTGAAACAGTACCATTACCCTCACTCTTTACGGTTATTTTACAGATGTTTGGGTCTAATTCATCCTCATTATTACAAGATGTAAAGAGTGATGAAAATATAACCAATAACCCAAGAAGAATTGTAAAGTGTTTTTTCATATTTATTTGGCTTGTTAAATTCTTGATTATTTGCAAATATAGTTTATTTATCCAACTTTAGGGGTAATTTGTGGGAATAATCGATATGTAAACTAGTACTTCATACTAGGAAGAATAGAGTAGTGCTGTTCAGGTGCTAAATAAAGGAACCATCCAACCCGTAGTGAGATTTACGAGTAAGGTGGTTTTCTTTTCCTCCTTTTAATGAGCACTGCAAGAAAAGAATAAGCGATAAAAAATCACAGAGTTCGTTTTTGAACCCTGTAATCTCTATTTACACAAAATTATGGACAGTCCCTATGTAGAAAAAACGGGACATCCTTGATGAATATCCCGCGAATTGCTAATGCTATCTTCTTAATCCCCTTTCTTGTGCTTGTGAGGCTTAAGTGAAGGAGTATTACCTGGAGTAGACTTGTTGTCTCTCTGTCTTCTGTCAGGTTTACCTGTGGACTGCGCAATTCTCTTTGGTCCTGGTTTAATTCCCATAACTTTTATTTTTACTGACGACTCGGGCAAGTTAAACTTGCATTTTTTTTAGCGAATTGCTATCTTTGCACCGATTAATGAAATATTCACGCCCATAGCCATCGTTCTTCAGGGCTAACAACTCGCCTTGCTGTCGTATGGAAAGTATTGGCATACGAACAACCTTGTTAATCAAAATGAGGAGAGAGGGCTCAACACAATTGAACTAGGTTAATACCCTCTTCCCCTTGTGGTTATGCATACTGAATTAGAGTCCAAGTCACTGCTTTACCACAATACGGTGGCATAATGTTGCCTTTTGCGATAGGTGCTGTTGTTGTTGGATATCCTACTACTTTCCAAACACCGCTAACAGGACACTTCTCGCCAGTTTTTGCTGTCATAATCATTAGATTATTAATGTGAATACTTGTAGGCACCTGACCCGCCTGACTGGGCCACTCATTGTGAAGGGTGAGTCCCCCTTTTTAAGCATCCCTCAAGTTGCGACCTTGGGGGATGTTTGATGTTGCAAAAATATGTAATTTTCTTCGAATAGCCAAAATAAAATGGGATAAAATGTGATATTTTCACATCCTGAGCGCTTGTCGCTATCTAAAAACAATGGAGGATTTGCTTAATTGAGAAAAAATCACTTACTTTGCAGTGCTTTTAACTAATTAAGTTTGAATTGTATGTTGCAGCAGTTTATAGTAGAAAATTTTCTCTCCTTTAAGGATAGGCAGTGTTTTTCACTTATACCAGGCAAAGGTTCTTTAAAGAAGGAACATAAAATTGAGCCCATTAAAGGTCAGTTTGCATTAAAGACTGCGGCTATGTTTGGTGCTAATGCAGGAGGAAAAAGTAACTTTGTAAAGGCGATAGAACTTGGAAAGAAGTTGGTACTAAGAGGAACCCGTACAGAAGATTTAATTGACTTCTATCCATTTCGACTTAGTGCAGGAAGCCAATCACAAGACACGCTAATAGTATACCATATTCTATGTAATAATAAAAAATATGAATATGGCTTTAAGTATAATGCGGAATCCATAAAAACAGAATGGCTTAATCAAATTACAAAAAAAACAACGTACTCGATTTTTGAACGCAATGTCGAAGAGTCAATATTTGATATTTCGTACCTGCTAAAACTTAATCCCAAGGAGGAAGAATCTCAATTTTTATCTTTCTTTGCAAAAGCAACGCCTCAGCGCCAGTTGTTTTTGCACGAAGTATTGAGTCGCAACATTAAAGATAATGTCTCTAATATTGATGACTTAGAGGCGGTCATTAATTGGTTTTCAAACTCGTTAAAGATTATATTCCCAGATACACCATATAAACAAGGTGTGTTGTTGAAGGCTGCAGATGACCACGATTTAAAGCGAGGTTTCGCTGCATTGTTAAGATACTTTGATACGGGAGTTGATAGTGTGAAATTAATAGATGTGCAATTTGATAAGCTAGGTATTCCTCAAGATTTGCATCGTGCCATAAAAACAGATTTAGCCCAACTAAAAAGCGACGAAGCTTTTGGAGCGCTTAGATATGATAATAATCTTTTCTTGATCAATGCAATAAATGGTGAAATCAATGCAAAAAAACTAATGACTGTCCACAAAAGAATTGACGACGGAAAAATTGAACTATTTTCATTGGGGGATGAAAGTGATGGAACAAAAAGACTTTTTGATTATATTCCACTTATTCTTGACCTTGTGCAAGGAGATAAAGTGTTTGTTGTAGATGAGATTGAACGTAGTCTTCACCCTTCATTAATCCAGCAAATATTAACAATGTTTTACAAGTACTCTGAAAATACTTCTAGTCAATTGATTTTTACCACCCACGAAAGTTCCTTGATGAATTTGAAAATCCTTCGTCGTGATGAGATTTGGTTGATAAACAAAATACAAGATGGAATCAGTGCTTTCGGAAGAATGGATGA
Organism: Bacteroidaceae bacterium; assembly: GCA_045657945.1. Lineage (GTDB taxonomy): Bacteria > Bacteroidota > Bacteroidia > Bacteroidales > Bacteroidaceae > HGM04593. The sequence continues at coordinate 80,282 of JAZOUB010000016.1, forward strand.
TATGTATGATGTACGCTTTGACAAGATGCTTCAACATAGTTATCTCAATGGAGAATATAGTGCAACACCTAAATTTGGAACAGAGGAAGAGATTGGAGAACTCTTTGATAAAATAAAAGGGAAGTAATTTTATCTATTAATATCTGAAATGCAAATACACAATGTCATTGTGTATTTGCATTTTGTATAGTATAAATCTAATCATCTTATAGCGCCTTAATAATTGCGTGCAAAAGGATGTTTATCTTCTTTACTACTCAATTGTTGTATATTTGTGGAGTTATCTTGCTTTATTTTTATGATTGCGGTTTGCTGTAATTATATAGATTTCAATATTATATTTCAGTTGTAGTGTATAAGACATCTTAAAATTCTGAAATTGGCAACACTTCTATTTTGTAACCATCTTTCTCAATTGTACGCTTATCATTATAAGTTACGATGACGAGATTGCTGCACTTTAATTCTCCTGCGCATTCTATGATACTATCCACTTCACGTTTTTCGGTTTTTGGACTGCTCATATCATAACAAACCTGTACAAGACACTCTATACTTGTTCCTTTACGGAGAACGAAATCAACTTCTTTGTCGTTTCGTGAACGATAATAGAACATAGTCTTTTCAACGTCGTAACCTCGGCGTATCAGTTCAATGAATACTTGATTTTCGAGTAATCTTCCTAAATTGTCGCTCAATGAGAAAGCTTTTGATGCAACGAATCCGTTGTCAACAACATAAACCTTTCGTGGAGCTTTCTTCATCAGTTTAAGTTTATTGTTGTATCGTGACAAGTAATAGAAAATATATGGTTCATGTAAGTAGTCCATATATTTCTTTGTTGTGTTGACACTTGAGAAACCGAGTTCTGTAGTAAGCTCATTTGCACTGACAGGGTTGCAAAAGTTGGAAACAAGATACATGGCAAGGTTATTCAAATCTGTCACATTACGTACATTATGACGTTTTGCGACATCTTTCCATATGATAGAGTCAAACAATGTATCAAGATAACTGCGAGTCAATTGGCGTGAAGCAACAACTTCCGGGTAACCGCCGTTTCTCAAATAGTCATCCATCAATACTTGAGAGTCTGTTTTTTGTTCAGGTTTTACTGAATGCAAATCAAACTTATTCCAGTCGAAAAACTCCTCCAGACTGAATGGCAACATCTCTACCTGAAGATACTTGCCGGTCAGCACTGTAGCCATTTCACTGCTTAGCATTCTGGCATTACTACCTGTTATAACCAGATTCTTTCCCTTTCTGTAAAGCTCGCTGACCCACAAATCCCATGCATCAAGATTCTGTACTTCGTCCAACAATATATATTCATAGCCGGGATAGACATCATCCAACATGCGCATAACAAGATCCGCATCCCAAGCATCCAATAAAGAATAATTGTCGAAATTCAAATAAGCGAAATTCTTGTCACGTAACATCAATAACGCTTGTGTTGATTTGCCTACTCGGCGAGGACCTGTTATTAGCTTTATCAGATGGCTATTAAGCAATATATCTACATCCTGATTGTTTCGCCGTACAAGATAAGGGCGCGACATCAGTTCATCACGTTCTTTGCGTTGGTTAAGAATAATTGTCTTCATTGTTATATTCAATCTATTCAAATGCAATATTACCATAATTTATTCAATAAACAATACATATTGCACAAAAAAGTGTGTATTTTATGCAGTACAAGATGATAAATGAATAAAATGAGATACTGAACTCATGGGATTGATCGTCATAACGGCCTATTTGCGACCACCCGAAAAGTGGTCGCAAATAGGTCGCACGGAAGGTTGTTTTTAGGTCAATATGGGTCATCCTGTAGCTCTCGGATGGTTACGGAGTTCTTTAATATATAAATTGCCTTCTGGGCTTTCAAAATCTCTTAAACGGGTTATTTGAGATCCTTCGCATGCGCTCAGGATGACATTCGATAGCAACAAAAAAGAGAGCCGTTCAAACGAACGACTCTCCGTAAATCTATTGGGTTACAATAATTACTTGCTCAATGCGCCTGCGATATCAACTGCGATAGCAACAGTTGCACCAACCATTGGGTTGTTACCGATACCAAGGAAGCCCATCATCTCAACGTGTGCTGGAACTGAAGAAGAACCTGCGAACTGAGCGTCTGAGTGCATACGGCCCATTGTGTCGGTCATGTGGGCTGGTACTATGGGTCGGATGCATTCTGACCGACCCTAAGTACCTGA
>JAZOUB010000017.1:0-1603 GCA_045657945.1 Bacteroidaceae bacterium
ATACTTAATCGATGCTGATGTCAAAGGTATGCTATTATCTACAATGTCTTGTACTATTTTCAACTTTTCTTCATATGATAATTGAAATGAATGATGCTTTGGTAAAAGATTATGCTCTCCACCTTGCTTATATTGCTGGTGCCATAGCCGTAAAGAGTTTGGGCCAATATGGAGTTCTTTGCAGATACTGCTGACACTCCGTCCCTCATCAAGCATACGAACAGCTGCCACTTTGATTGGATACTTTGATTCTTTCATGTTTGAATTTATTGTGTCCAACTTTGGGGGCGCAGTTCAAATTCTCCTTCATATCCAAGAAAATGCCCCTTTCCTTGGAAGTTGGCATCATTTTGCTGTTCGTATCCACAAAAACGCCTCATTTTGTGGACAGAGGTGTCTTTTTGCTCTTCGTGTCCACCCAAACGCCTGTTTTTGTGGACAGAATGTCTTTCACGCGTCCTGTTTTCGATGGGTTGCAAGTGTTCACGACAAAATCAAGCAGATTTCGCCGCACCAAAACTCCAGGCGCGTCGCATTCTCGCTTTAAATTAAAAATCACCTCCGTTTCTGAAGGTGTCGCTTGTGAATGATTGTTGGCATATTTATCAAAATTATTTATATTTACATTGTTTACAGTGTTTTTCTATGAAGAATGTCATACTTCTATTTGTGTTGTTACTATTGACTTGAAAAATAAGTTTTTACTTGTCGGTCAATCGGAAAAGAAGTCTGCGGAGAAGAAGTCTGCAGTAAAGAAATCTATATATGTAAGGAATCATACATCTTTGTTCGTGATTTGTTCGAAGGTGAGAAAATCAGTAAAATGAGATTTAACGACTTTGTAAATAGAGTTCCTTCTGACAAAAAAATGGAATTCGATTATAAGCATGTTCTCTTTAATCCTCTGACATCAGAAGAATTGCAGGCAATATTCAAAGGTTAATTACAGAATAAGAACTTGAACAATGTGGCTTAAAGAAAAAATTTTGGGCGGTAAGAAAAAACAGGAAACTGTTACTCTCCTCATTCCAGATGAGGCTTTGGCGATTATTGAAACATCAGACCTGGAAGGTGCGAAGGCTTTGATGGTAGTCAATCGAGCATTGAAGGAACATCAGGATGATACAGATCTGAAACAGGTGTTCGGATATTATTGCTCAATTATTTTCGATTATGTAGATGTTGATGATAATATGTGGCCAAGCTCAGAAGAATTTGTCATCATGCGGGATTATGTTGAGAGCTTTGATCAAGGACTTAAGGGCTCGCCGGAGCATCCTAACGCATTGTTTGTTGCAAGGGTGACTCACAAGGGAACCTGCCAGATGATATGGATGCTTCACAACGCACAGACTGCTGTTGAATACCTCGATGAAATCATTGCCAAAGGGAATGAAGTAAGATACTTTGAGTACCATATTGAAGGAGATCCTGAGTGGAAATGCATAGATTGGTTCCTTCAAGACTTCCCTACAAAGGATTAGTGACAATAAAAAAGCGATGCTACAGGAGTTTGTAGCATCGCATCTTTTAATGTAGAATAATCTCGTTAAAATACCTTTATACCGAGACAATATGCAATTATTCCAACAATTCCTATTGC
>JAZOUB010000018.1:0-30321 GCA_045657945.1 Bacteroidaceae bacterium
AGGAACTGAGGAAGTATATCCACTACTACAATAATGATAGAATTAAACTGAGACTAAAAGGAAAGAGCCCGGTGCAATACCGAACTCTTTACCAATAAACTTTTTTAATTAATCCGTCCAACTTTTTGGGGTCAGATCAAAATGATCTGACCCGGCCTCTTTGTTTCTTACAGTTTCAACCAATCGCTTGGATTAAGGAGAGTTTTTTCGCGGTATAGCTGGAACAGCATGCTTGGGTTGCCGTCTTCGGCATCAATAGCCACATCGCCGATGATGTCGCCTGTCTTAACTTCCTTTCCGCTCTTTACCTTAATGTTCTCAAGGTTGCAATATACTGATATGTACTTGCCATGGCGTATAAGCACGCATGCATAGTCGTTATGGTAGAATACGGTTGATACTGTCCCGTCGAACACAGCACGCGCTTTCGCACCTTTTGTGCCCTTGAATGTGAGTCCTCCGTTGTTGATCATTACACTTCCCTTGGTGCCAACTGCATTTCTCTCACCAAACTGATCAACAAGCAGATAGGCGCCCGTTATGGGAATCGGCATGTTCTTCTTGTTGTTCTGGAATGTGCCCGACATCTTCTCTATACCTGCATCCTTGTTATATGCCGATGTGTCGTTTTTCTTCGCCTTGCTACCTTTCTTGCTCTCTGCCTTTGTTGTGGACTGCTCCTTTTGGGGAGTCTCTGCTGCAACAACCTTCTCCACCTCACGCTTGATAGTCTCGTTGAGCTTGTTCAGCTCGTTGCGTTTTTTCTTCAACTCAGCCTCAACCTTACTCTTCTCTTTTTCAAGACCGGCAATTATCCTCTTCTGTTCCTTTTCCAGTTCCTGTATCTTGGCACGCTCGGTCTCCTGCTCCTTCAGAGCCGCTTTCTTCGATTCACGTGTCTTGTTCAGTTCCTCTTTCTTGCCTTGTAGTTCCTCTTTTTTCTTGTCAAGCTCGGCAATATCTTTCTTCAAACTGTCGGCAAGCGCCTTGTGGGCATTCATGTAGTTGTTGGCATATCTGTACCGGCGTGTCATTGTACTAAAATCCTCGGCCGAGAATATGAACAGCAACTTGTTCTCGAAATTGCTATATTTGCGTGACTTGCGGAGTGCTTCGGCATATTCGCCTTTAGATCTCTCGACATCGCTCTCCTTGCCTTCAATCTCCTTGTCAATGACCTTCATCTCCTTGTCAAGGTTTGTAATTCTCTTGTCAAGGGCTCGCACCTCGTTCTTTATGGCATTTACAAGTTTCTTGTGCTCATCAATCTTGGCTGTGATAATCTTCAGGTTGTTGAGCCTGCTGTTGATGTCCTTCTTTGATGACAGTAGAATAGCCTCCTTTTTCTCAATCTCCTTACGAAGGGCATTTGCCTTGCCGCGCAACTCCTCGACCGAGTTGTCCTGCGCCATTGTTCCCTGTACTGCAAATGAGATAATGAACAGTAGTATGTAGCCTAAGATGCGGTTTTTCATAGAAAATTAAAGTCTCCTATTTAATTGAATTTATAAAATCGCCTACGCTCTGCTTGCTGTATGAAGTGTTTATGTTGCGCGAAGAGAACTGGAACTCCTTCTCACTGAGTTTGCTGTGCTCGAAATCAAGGCTCAAGGCAATGTCCCCCTTGAAACTGATGCACATTCTGTTAGGGTACATAACTCCGTTCATATTCTTGAAATTCGAGTATTCACACTTTATGTTTTCGCCAGTACTGCTGTTGCCACAGCATTGCGTCATGTACCCCCCGGTCTTGTCTATGGTAAAACCATACTGTATAGCATTGTTTTTGCGAGTGGCAATTGTGTAGCTGTTACCGGTGTCGCCTGTCATTGTAAACTCCTTCAGTCCGAGATATGCCGGTTGCCCGTTGGGTTGGAACACGCGGTCCAGGAATATTGATTCAAGTACTCCGTAGTTTATTCCCGACAGACCGATAGCCGAGGCTTCGGAGTATGGTACCTCGGTATAGCTCTTGAACAGTTTGTTGATAAGACGCACCTTGTCGGGAAGGAACTCGATGCAGGCAACCTCTACAAGTCCAAGTGGGGTAATGCTTATCTGTATGCCACCATCTTTTTGTATGCGCAGCTTGCCTTTGAGTGAAACCTTGTCGCCGTTCACGTTAAGTGCCAACTTAATGTTGCTTGAGAGGTAATGCATCCTTGATGCATCGGGTGTAATTGCCGGCAAGCCTGCAATGGCTGCAATGCCGTTGTCCTTCTCTTTTTTCTCCTCCTTCTGCGTGTCCTGTATGTTCTTCTTTGATACACAACTTGCAAGCAGCAATATTACCGCCAAAAGAGGTAATATTGTCTTTTTAATATTCTCCATTGTAATATCTCTTTTTCCTTATCTTCTTTTTTAGAATTTTTGTCTCATCCCCGGCATTGCACGCCTCCTGCCAATATAAGACAGCCTTTTCGATATTGCCGCATTTTGCATAAATGTCGCCAATGTGGTGCAGTACCACGCTGCTTAGTTCAATATCGAGCGAAATCATCTTCTCGGCGTATGCCTTTGCCTCTTCATAGCGTTTCATCTTGAACAGTATCCAGGCGTATGTGTCAAGGTACGTATCGTTCTCAGGTTCTGCATCAACGGTTTTCTTGCTCATCTCAAGAGCCTTCTGCAACTCCTTTTCATCGAGCGAGAGAAAATATGCATAGTTGTTCAGAACCTCCATGTTGTATGGGTTATACAGCAATGCCGAATCGTATGCTGCATAGCGCTTGTCCTTTATTTCAAGGTCGTTGTAGATGTTGCCAATCATGGAGTACATGGTGGAAATTGCAGATGGATCTGTATCCTTGTCGCATGACGCAATTCCCTGTTCAAATATCTCTACGCTCTTCTCCTTGTCTTCAAGTATGTAGTACGACAGAGCCTTGTAATAGTATAGCTCAAGAATATGTGGTAGGTAGAGTAATGCTTCGTCTGAGTATTTAAGCACAGCGTCGGCATCGTTCCTCTCCACTGCGTATGAGAGCTGTTTAACTATGGCGTTGACATTCTCGGGGTCCAGTTCAATTATCTTGTCGAGAACGGGCAGAATCTCATAGGCCGGAGCCTCTTTGTATTCCAGATACTGCAAGTATATTTCATGGTGCTCCAATTGGTTGAATGGCAATGTTGTCAATTCTTGAATGAATGTCTTTGCGCGTATGCTGTCACTGTAATCAAGATATATTAGATGATTGGCAATGTATCTCAGCCTCTCTTCCGGGTCAAACTTCTCGTTTCTCAAGAGGCGCTCTATCAATGTCTCGTACTCCTGGATGTCCTCAATCTGGGCATATATCTCTACTAGAGACGACATGGCGTTGACATTCTCAGGCTCTCTTTCCAATACCTGCTTGTATGTGCCTATCGCCATTTCGGTCTCTCCAATAATGTTGTATGTACCGGCAAGCAGGCATACGAAACGGGAATCATCGGGGTTTTCCTCAATCAATTGCTTGCCCAATTCAACCGCATCGTCATTGCGACCAAGATGCAAGAAAAGCTTCAGCTTCTGCACCATAACATCCGTAGTGTTGCCAACAAACTTTGCAATGTCGTCCAGTGTGGCAAGAGCCTTTTCGTAGTCACCGTTCTCATTGTACATGTTGTGTAACACCATGTATATCTCCTCTTTAGACTTTGCTGTTTCAAGGAGCTTTTCGTACAATGCGATAGCGGCTTGCCTATCTCCTTTGTTGTAATAGTAGTGAACGAGTGCGCTACTGTATATCTCGTTGTCCGGGCTGGCTTTTACTATGTACTCGAGCATCTTCTGGGCAATGCTGTCCTTGCCCATCATTATGTAGTATGGAGATGAGAAAAATTGTATTGCTGCCGATTCGGGGTCAAGCCTTAGACAGTGGTCAAGTAATTCAAAACTCTCATCATATCTGCCCTGTTCCTGAAGACCGGTCGCCTCCATAAGATAATACTCAACAGCGCGCTTGCGCGCATCAATGCTGTCGTTGTTCTGTTGTGCGTTGGCTGTAACAGCTGACAACGACACTATCATGAGCAGAAAATGAAGAAAAAGTCCTTTCATTCTTGTGTTGTATAATTACACGCCGGTGTGACCGAAACCGCCAGCACCGCGGCTTGTCTCGCTCAATACTTCACATTCGCACCACTGAACCTGCTCGTGACGGGCAACAACCATCTGGGCAATGCGCTCTCCATCGGTTATAGTGAAAGGCTCTTTTGAGAGGTTTACAAGTATCACGCACACCTCGCCACGATAGTCTGCGTCTATTGTTCCCGGCGAATTCAACACGGTAATCCCTTTCTTGATGGCAAGTCCGCTTCGTGGGCGTACCTGTGCTTCATAACCTTCGGGCAATGCAATGAATAGACCGGTAGGGACAAGCGTCCTTTCAAGCGGTTGCAGGACAATGGGCTCGTCAATGTTTGCCCTCAAATCCATGCCGGCAGAAAGTGCTGTCTCGTATGCAGGCAATTGGTGCTTTGACTTGTTTATGATTTCTACTTTCATATCAATAATTATAATGCAAAAACAGAGATATTGTTGCGGCTTCCGCGATATTATTCGGCACTTTCCCCTTTCTCTACATAGAAGACCTTGTTCGCACCAGATGTCAGTTTAATGGCTTCGGGATGCTCGCGGACAAAAGACTCGATATAACGCATTCTGGTACTGTCCTGCAATTCATCTACGGCAATGAGCAATCCGGTCTCTTCGACATTGCCGAAGTCGTAGTTTACGGCTGTGCCGAAAATCTTCATTGTTGGTGACAATCCCATGTATGCATTTACCATCGGTGGAATTGCAAGGTTGAACTTGTGTACCTCCTGTTTCAGTATCCTGTAGTCTTCCTTGAACTCCGTTCCTGTGAATATTTCAGCAAGTTCCTGTTCGTCTGTCTCAATTTGCAATGGGTTTACAGGTCTGACAAGTCCATCATTGTCGGGGAAATGCTTCTTGAGGAAGTACAGAATCATATCCCTGGCCTTTGTCAGATAAGACGGGTACATCGTGACCTTGCCATAGAAGTATTTGCAATCTGGGATTACGACTGACAAAGCTCCAAGACCGTCCCAGAGGTTGTCTAGTGCAAAGAGGCTCTTTGAACCCATTCGTGTCGATTGGTATTCCAATGCTACAAATGCGCGTCCAAGCTCTACTGTGTAGGGAAGTACTTCCTTAAGGAACTTCTCCGAGAATTGGAACATACCGTGCGCGGTGGCTATGATTGGTTCGCCATTCTCGTCGAAACGGACATCCTTGCCATAGATGAAACGGTAACCACCGATGATGTCATTGTTCTCCGGGTTCCACACAATAAGCTGCTTGTATGGAACTTCCATTGTGTCGAATTCGTCAATGTCGCATTCTTTGCCGGTACCTCCTCCTGCAGCGCGGAATGCAATTTCGCGCAGACGGCCAATTTCGCGCATCACATTCGGTGCTTCGGATGCGGTTACTATGTATATCTCATTGTCGCTTCTGTGTGTGAAACGCAATCTCTTGTCTTCAGTAAGTTCTGCCTTAAGCAACTCTTTGGGAACCGGAGCAATAATGTCTTTCATATTTTGTGTGTAATTGTTTTATAGTGAATAAACTATGTCCTGGACATGCTTTGCCCATTCTGTAGCATTTTTTGTCTTGTCGAAAGTCTGCCAGGGTATTGGCTTTCCAATCGTAACCTTGAATCTCTTGTTCTTGTTCTTGAACATCTCGTCGCTCAGGTAAAGCATTGCGATGTTGAACTTGATGCCAAGCATCTGGTTGATGTTTGCAAGGCGGTAGAAGAACTTGGAGTTCTCACCCTCGAAATGTATTGGAATAATATCGCGCTGCGACTGCACGCTCTTGGTGATGAATGTCTTCTTCCATGGCAAGTCCCTGATTACGCCCTTTTTCTTGCGTGAGCATAGACCGGCGGGGAACATCACAATGTGGTTGTCGCTCTGGAACGCAGCGTTAACCTGCTGTGGAAAGTTACGCGCCTGCTTGCCTGTCTTGTTGATTGGTACCCAGAATGATGAAATCTGCTCTATGTTCATCAAAAGGTCATTGACAAGGAATTTTATTTTACCCTCGTAGATTGGGCCAAGGACATGAATGAGTCCAAGACCGTCCTGTGCTCCAAGTGGGTGGTTGCTCACGAATGTGTAGCGACGGTCATCTTTTGGCAGGTTTTCCAGGCCGTGTACCTCAAAAGAGTTATTGAAATACTCCATGAATGCATTGATAAACTCAAGGTCTTTCTTGTGACCGAATGTGCGTAGTGCCAGATTAAGATCATCCTGGTGGATGATTTTCTTCAGATACGAAACTACAAAACCCGGGATGAATCGCGCTTTTTTGCCGGCTTTCGCTTTGAGGATAGCCTTGACATCTATTTGTATAATATCGCTCATAGTCCTATTACCCTAATATATATATTGCAAAAATACTAAAAACGAGTGAGTAATGTTGATTTTACTTCAATATTTTTTGTAGTGGGCGAAGTAAATTTTGATGTTATATCCCGTGTGTGTTGAATTGTTATAAAAACAAGTCCTTTTTGCTTTTGGACTATGGTGACGATGCAGGCTTCTTATATTCAATTGTCAGTTCTGGGTTTCAATCTTCCAGTCTGTGGCTCTTGACATTCCTGTCGGCCTTGATGCTGCGGTATGTGAAGAACAAGAAGATGAATAGCAATGCGGTGTTACATGCCATCTTTACCATGCTGCCCCAATCCGGCAGTATCAGTGAAGTACCATATACGGCAAGGAACAGCACCGTGAACTTGAAGATCTTCTTCATGTCATAATTTATTGCATTCCTCTTTTGTCCAACAATGTAGGAGATGATCATAGCTGTCAGATAACCGGCAAAAGAGGCCCAAGCGCAGGCAATATAGCCAAATCTTGGAACGAATATGATGTTTACAGCAAATAGAACGGCACAGCCGATGAATGAGAATATGGCACCCCAGTAGGTCTCATCGTTAAGCTTGTACCAAAACGAGAGGTTGAAGTATATGCCCATGAATATCTCTGCCGCCATGACAATGGGCACAACCTTCAGTCCATCCCAATAGTTTGGGGCAATTATGTGTCTCATGATGTCCATGTAGAACATCACGACAAGGAATGCCAGCATTGCAACGATTATGAAGTATTTCATTGTCTTGGCATAGAAATCCTTGCTGTTCTTGTCCTTGCTGTTGCTGAAGACAAGTGGCTCATAGGCATAGCGGAATGCCTGCATCAGCATTGCCATGACAGCGGCAACCTTTACGGCAGCACCATAGATGCTTAACTGTTGCTTGCCTTCAGCACCGGGTACAAGCCAATTGTAGATTATCTTATCGGCATTCAGGTTCAAGATTCCTGCTATACCCAGAATCAGTAAAGGCCAGGAGTATCTTAGCATGCTTTTTAGCATGGCTTCGTCGCGTGTCGGGCGATACATCCTGAGCTCCGGGATGAGGAAAAATGTAAGCGAAGCCGTACATATCAGGTTGATGAAGAATACATAGAAAGCCTTGTTGTCGGGGAGGTTTACGCTGCCCAGCCATTCAGGGTGCTCAAACAGTACCAGGAAGACGAAAAGGTTCAGGGCTATGTTCATGAAGATGTTCAACAACTTCAACGACGCGAATTTGATTGGGCGCTTCTGTAATCTGAGCAGTCCGAACGGGATGGCCTGCAGGGCGTCGAGTGCAACGACTACTGCCATCATTCCAATGAATTCAGGGTTCTCCTTGTAGCCCAAGGCGTCGGCAATTGATGGCAGGAAGCAGAATACACCAAGCAGGAACAGTCCGCATAGGACACCAATAACCTGCATTGACATTGAAAAGACCTTTGATACATTTGCCTTCTCCTTGCTTGCGAAGCGGAAGAATGTGGTCTCGAAACCAAAGGTCAGGAACACGAGAAGAATGGCTGTCCATGCATAGACATTCGTGACGACACCATATTCGCCACTCTCTACATCCATCTTGTTGGTGTAGAGTGGTACAAGCAGATAGTTCAGAAAACGTCCGATAATGCTGCTCATGCCATAAATGGCGGTGTCCTTAACCAATGATTGCAGTTTTCCCATTCTTTGTGTATGTCTTTAAAAAAGTGTTCCCTGTTCGTTGTTGTTGAAACGGCTACGTCCCAAATGCTTGTAGGCAAGGTCGGTAACCTCGCGTCCGCGTGGAGTACGTTTGATGAATCCCTCCTTGATGAGATATGGCTCATAGACCTCTTCGATTGTGCCTGGATCCTCGCTCAGCGCAGTGGCAATTGTGCCAATGCCCACAGGACCACCCTTGAACTTGTCAATGATTGTGCACAGGATCTTGTTGTCAATCTCGTCAAGACCATATTTATCAATGTTCAGGGCTTCAAGAGCCATCTTTGCGATGCCGTTTGTTATATGTCCGTCACCCATTACCTGGGCAAAGTCGCGCACACGGCGCAGCAAAGCATTGGCAATACGTGGCGTACCGCGACTGCGGCGTGCAATCTCATATGTGGCATCTTCGTCGTATGTGACTCCAAGAATCTGTGCCGAACGGCTTATGATGCCGGCCAACGTCTTGCTGTCATAATACTCAAGGTGCATGTTTATACCAAAACGTGCACGCAGTGGGGCGGTGAGCAAACCGCTGCGTGTGGTAGCGCCAATAAGTGTGAACGGGCTCAGGTCAATCTGTATTGAGCGCGCCGACGGGCCTTTGTCAATGAGGATGTCTATGCGGTAATCCTCCATTGCCGAGTAGAGATACTCCTCGACAATTGGTGAGAGACGGTGTATCTCGTCAATGAAAAGCACATCGTTGGGTTCAAGCGATGTGAGAATGCCGGCAAGGTCACCCGGCTTGTCAAGCACCGGACCCGATGTAACCTTGAACCCCACGCCAAGTTCATTTGCAATGATGTTGCTTAATGTAGTCTTTCCAAGTCCCGGGGGACCATGCAGCAGTACATGGTCAAGCGATTCGCCACGCATCTTTGCGGCCTGGACAAAAATCTTCAAGTTGCTCACAATCTTCTCCTGTCCGTTGAAGTCTGGGAAAGAGAGTGGGCGCAACGCGTTCTCAAACTCCTTGTCGCTGTTCTTGCCTCGTATGTTGAAATCTCCGTTCATGTTCAATTCAGTTTTATAAACCCCATCTTGTCAAAATGGCAATAATAACCGCAATGATGAACAACAAGCCCCCTCTGCGTTGTCCTTTGGTGAAGTAAAAGAACTCTTTCATCCTGTTTTGTCGATAAAAATGCAATTATTATACTGCAAAGTTATAAATAAAGTTGTTAAGTTGTTATATTTGCAGAATAAATTGCAATATGAAGTTTATAGCATTATATATAAAGCGATATTTGCTTACACTCCTGACGTTGGTTCTAATATTGTGTCTCACATTTTACAAACCGCCGTATATGGAGCGTACAGATACATTGATTGAAATAGACAAACTGGCCCATCTGGTGATGTACTTCACGCTCAGCGCAGTCTTTTGGTATGAGAATTTCAAGGTTACACTCAGACCTAAAATGTTTTGGATGGTGGTTTTTGCGGTGATTCTCCCAATTGCCTTCAGTGGTGCCATGGAGTATCTTCAGTATCGTTTGACATCATACCGCACCGGCGATTTTGACGACTTTGTGTATAACACGATAGGTGTCCTGTTGGCGGCATTGTTCAGTTTGACGGTTACAAGGCCGCTGATGAGATGGCGAAACAAGAAAAAGGGTAACAGGTGATGACTGTTACCCTTTTTGCTTTTTAGTGATTTTTACCAGCATTTGTATGGCACCCGTGTCAGGCTTGAGTTGTAATACCGCTTGTCGCCTGTAACCTCCTTGCCCAGGAAGGCTGGCTTTTCAAACTCCTCGTCAATGCTGCCAAGTTCCACTTCGGCAACAACAAGCCCCTTGTTATCTCCAAGGAATTCGTCAACTTCAAAAATGTGATTCCCGTACTTCACAAGGTGGCGTATCTTGTCTATGATGCCCCCGTGACACAGTTTAAGCAGTTCCCATGCCTCGCCGGCGGGAATCTCCTTCTCCCACTCGAAACGGCTCAGACCACCGTCGAGTGACGGGCCTTTGATTGTAAGGAAACCCTTCTCTCCGCGTACCCTCACACGGGTAGAGTTGCCGCCCTCACGGCACAGATAGCCCTGTGCTATGCGGTCGCTGTGGTGTGCCAGTGTCTTGTAACTGTCATCGGCAACAAGGAATTTTCTTTCTATCTCAAGCATGTTTTTGAAGGTGAAAGGTTAAATCGGAAAACGGAAAGCCGTAGTTAGTTGTTTTCACCTTTCACCTTTCCGCTTTCAGTTTTTTATTATTCTCCCTTGTCGGCGAACTCCATGAGGTATGCCTTTACAAAACCGTCGATCTTGCCGTCCATTACACCGTTTACATCCGATGTCTGGAAGTTCGTGCGGTGGTCCTTCACTCGGCGGTCATCGAATACATAGCTGCGAATCTGTGAACCCCACTCAATCTTCTTCTTTCCGGCCTCAACCTTTGCCTGTTCCTCCATGCGGTGCTGCATCTCCTTGTTGTAGAGGATAGAACGCAGCTGACGCATTGCATTCTCTTTGTTCTTGGGCTGGTCACGGGTCTCGGTGTTCTCAATGAGAATCTCCTCCTCGGCACCTGTGTATGGATCCTTATACTGATAACGCAGACGTACGCCCGATTCCACCTTGTTCACATTCTGTCCACCGGCGCCGCCGCTTCGGAATGTATCCCAAGAGATTCGTGCAGGCTCAATTACAACCTCAATGCTGTCATCTACAAGAGGAGTGACGAAAACCGAACTGAATGATGTCATACGCTTGCCCTGTGCGTTGTAGGGGCTCACGCGCACCAGACGGTGAACGCCGTTCTCGCCCTTGAGGTAACCATATGCATAAGGGCCCTGCAACTCAAGTGTCACGGTCTTGATGCCGGCATCCTCGGCCTCTTGCAAGTTGGCAACAGTGACCTTGTAACCATTTGACTCGGCCCAGCGCATATACATACGCATGAGCATGCTTGCCCAGTCCTGTGCCTCGGTACCACCGGCACCCGAGTTGATCTTCAGCACGCAGTCCATGTCATCGGCCTCGCCGCGGAGCATGTTCTTCAATTCGAGCTCCTCGATGGCTGTGAGTGCGCGGGCGTATGCATCGTCAACCTCGTGCTCCTCAACCATCTCCTCGCGGAAGAGTTCCATTGCCATCTCGGTCTCCTCGGTACGGTTGTTCACCTCCTTGTAGCCCTCGATCCACGCCTGCAGAGCCTTCACCTTCTTCATCTGTGCCTCGGCTCTCTTGGCGTCGTCCCAGAAACCGGGTGCCTGTGTGCGTAACTGTTCCTCTTCAACCTGAATTATCTTTTCGTCGATTGCAAGGTATTGTTTCAGAGCGGCAGTGCGCTCTTTTATATCCTTTAATTGGTCGGCTGTTATCATTTGTATCGTGTTCTTTGAATTATTGCGCGAAGATACAACGATATTCAAAAATAACCAAATAACTGCGTGCGTAATGGTCACCTTGCAGCCATATAATTGCTGCTTGTTGAAAAAATCCCTATGGCGGATTTTGCAGAACGGTAATTCCTGTTGTACCTTTGCGCCGAAAGGAAAATCGTATGAAAGTAACCGAAGCGAATGTAAGACAGGCTGTGGAGCTCTTGAAGGTGCTCATCAATACCCCTTCGATAAGCCGTGAAGAGGGCGATGCCACGGATAAACTTCAACTTTTTATTGAGCGCGGCGCTCCTGTACAGTGTGAGGTACACCGCCACCTCAACAACCTGTGGTGTGTGGCACCGGGGTTTGACGCTTCGCGCCCCACATTGCTGCTCGATGCCCACATTGATACCGTAAAGCCGGTGAGCGGCTGGAGCAAGCATCCCTTTACACCAATTGTTGAGGGCGATGTCATATATGGCCTTGGCAGTAATGACGATG
Source organism: Bacteroidaceae bacterium (assembly GCA_045657945.1). Classification (GTDB taxonomy): domain Bacteria; phylum Bacteroidota; class Bacteroidia; order Bacteroidales; family Bacteroidaceae; genus HGM04593. Next base: position 11,912 of record JAZOUB010000018.1, read on the forward strand.
GTGCTTCGTTGGTTACTTTTCTTCAGGTTTTCTACAAGATATGCCAGAAGCCACAACTGTATAACACAATATTCCTTGCTTCGGCCGAGGAGGAGGTCTCCGGAGCAAACGGTATTGAGGCTGTAATGCCGCTCTTGCCGTCGATAAACTGTGCAATAATGGGCGAGCCAACATCCATGCAGCCTGCAATTGCCGAAAAGGGACTCATGGTGCTCGACTGTGTTGCCGAGGGCGTTTCGGGTCATGCTGCGCGCAATGAGGGCGTCAATGCAATATACAAGGCATTGGCTGACATCGAGTGGTTCCGTAACCACAGCTGCACAAGAACATCGGAACTCTTGGGCGATGTAAAGATGACCGTTACCCAAATTGAGGCAGGTACACAGCATAATGTAATCCCTGATAAATGCAGTTTTGTAGTCGATATACGCAGTAATGAATGCTATTCGAACAAGGAACTGCTCGAAATCATAAAATCGAATGTGGGCAGTAGTGTTACAGCGCGTTCAACAAGACTCAATTCCTCATTCATCTCGTTGGAGCATCCACTTGTGAAGCGTGCCCTGGAGATGGGCTGCAAGCCTTATGGTTCGCCAACATTATCAAACCAGTCGTTGGTCAGCGGCATTCCTACATTGAAGATGGGTCCCGGTGACACCGCACGCTCACATACAGCCAATGAGTTTGTTCTCATAAGCGAAATCCGTGACGGAATTGAGAAATTCACTACAATGCTTGACGGGTTGATACTGTGACCAATTGAATATTTGTGTTAAATTTGATTGATGATAAATAATAGTATTATGGAACCGGAAAATCGACAATTTCAGCAGGAGCATCCGGTTAAGCCGGACTCAAATCTTGTATGGGGTATTATGACAACAATTTTCTGCTGTTTGCCATTAGGTCTCATATCAATCATAATGGCATCAAAAGTAGATTCTCTTTGGGCTGCAGGTAGATATCAGGAGGCTTATGATGCATCAAAGTCTGCTTGGCGTTGGGCTTTGGCTGCAATATTTACTGCGATTCTTTTCATTGTAATCTCTGTGGCTCAGGCTATTAATTTTTTCAATAAATTATTTGATTTCTTCGGTGGTTGATTGATGGCCGGTTGTAGTCTAAAGACTTCGGGCTTTCTTTTGGATTTGTTGTTTTAAGAATCTTGCGATGTCGAATAGTAAGGTTGTCATATCGATTATTACTGGCATATTGATTGTGTCGGCAATAATTTTGTACTATAATGTCACTCCTGAGAAATCCGAGGCTATGCCCAAATGTACAGTTAGGCAACTTACAGGTTACGATTGCCCCTCTTGTGGCGCACAAAGGGCATTCCATGCAGTACTCCATGGTGATTTTTCAAAAGCGATAGCATATAATCCATTCTTCTTGTTATCAATACCATATCTTCTTTTGGTACTCTATGCATCTATTTTAAAGAACAAATCAGCTAAAGGAATAAAAAGAATAACCCATCATCGATATACTATTTATACTTATATTGTGCTGTTCGTTGCTTGGTGGGTTGTAAGGAATATATGGTTCTGAATTAAAAACAGGTTCATGAGCCTCATGAACCTGCCGATTTGCTTTATCTCATTGCCAGTGCCTTGTTCTCACAGGCCTCCATAATCTCGCGTTCACCCTCGCCCTTGTCATTTATGCCGCAAAGGTGCAGAATGCCGTGGATAATCACTCGGTGCAGCTCCTGCTCGTATGTTGCTCCTACCATTTCGCTGTTGCTGCGCACGGTGTCGAGCGAGATGAAAAGGTCGCCACTTATGACATCCTCCTCGCAGTAGTCGAATGTGATTATATCGGTGTAATAGTCATGCTGAAGGTACTCGCGGTTGACCTCGAGAATCTTCTCGTCATCGCAGAAGATGTAGGCAATGTCGCCCACTTTCTTTCCGTATGAAGCCGCAACGGCCTTTATCCACGCTGTTGTCTCACGCTTTTTGATTGTGGGCATCTTCACGCCCTCGGTCTGGTAGCTTATCATAATTATATAGGTTTTCTAATTACAAAGTTAGAAAAATGAATTTAAAAACGCAAAAACCCTTTTGTTTTTGATGGACTTTTTCTATATTCGCGGCGTATTCGGGCAGCCGGGTACAAGACATATGGTTTTTGCTCAAGGCAGTCTGAATCACCACCTCGGAACACAACGAGCAAAATAGTAGTTCTATTGGGAGTAAGCACTTTCAGTGCAGACTTTCACATATAGAACTATGGCTTGTGGTGAGCCAAGACTGCGTATGACGAGAGTCTGCGCTTTTCTTTTTTTTTATAGTCGGGTGCAGGCGTTGATGATGGCAATATTGCACAAAACTATAAAAACAAAACACAATGAAAAGATTGACTTTTTTGATTGCAACACTTTGTATGTTGCAGATGAATGTAAATGCGCAGACGCTGGAGAAGGTTCCCAATGTTAAAGGATTTCTTCGTCCTATCCTTCCTGAACATACAGTAAGTGGAAAAGCGAAACTCTATTATAAAACATACAATCAAGATAGGACTAATGTGTCTTTTGTATTTTATGGTGATGACTTCAATGATGTAAAAGAGATTGTAATGTCATATGACGAGTATGAAAGAATCGTATCTTCTGAGTATTATAACTATGATAATGCTGCATGTGAGATTGACGGTATACCTTTTACAGAGACTATGTTTAACAATGATGAAAAATTAGAATACATAAGAAGAACTGATTTAAAAGACAAAGTAGAAATTGTAAATGAAGATGGCGAGGTGTTGTTTACCGTAGATACAAGTGGGTTTAAATATGGACCTTATGCGGAGATGTACAGATGGAATCATAAAGATTATCTTTTGTTATACGATGATTATGGAACTCAATATCTCTATGCCATCAACAAGAACGAAAATGAAAGCAGCATTTCAAAAGTAAAGACTCTGCCAGGGTTGAGCGCTTCGCCGGTTCTTGCCAACAGAAACAGCGTGGTGGATGTGACAATAGATGAGGTTGCGGCGGCAAACGGTGGCGAACTTGTGATTGTTGACAACTGTGGCCGCATTGTTGCAAAGCAACAGTTTGAGCCGGGGCAGACTACTGTGCCTGTGCAGACAGACCGTATGAGAACCGGTGTCTACAATATTACATTCAACAATGGTGAGAAGATTGATAATGCACGAATTATTGTAAAGTAACATTTACTGACAACAGATTTTTATATATAGCAGTAACTCCTGGATTCTGGGTATATATCGCTGCACTTTAGTTTTGTTGTAATTGCTTTCGCTTGCTTTGTGTATATCGCGCACTATGGTAATTTCAAAGAAACACCGGCACCGTTGAAGGACACAGCTTGAAACCTGTTGATTTTTGGAAATAGTGAGAGGAATGTTCGCCCGCTAGTTAGGCGCTCGCTTTTGGCGAGTGACTAACTGAGGAAGGTCCGCATCACCCAAAAATCAACAGAAAGGTTCAAGTGGCAATGCCGGCTTGACTGAAGGATGTTGTGTACAACTCCTGAACAAAGAGCCGGCAGACTGGCCTTCTCGTGTGCCGGAACCTTTTGGTTCTTTTCAGTTATGAAAAGAACGTATAGAAAGACTTGAAGAAAAATTCAAGTGAACGATAAAGGTTGAGAACAGCCGTTGAATATAATGACGAGTAAACACGAGCCCCCAACTTTTGCAAGTGAGCCGCTTTGCCCGTAAAAGTCTTTATCGAGATACCTCGCTACGCTCAGTATGACAAATGTAATGTTCTTTTATCCAAAGAAAATGTATCCCACAATAATTGCCGCTATGATGCCTGCAAGGTCGGCTAGCAGTCCGCAAGTGAGTGCATGGCGCGTCTTCTTTATTCCTACACTGCCAAAATAGACTGCAAGGATGTAGAATGTTGTGTCTGTCGCCCCCTGGAATATACATGAAAGCCGGCCGGCAAAGGAGTCGGCTCCGTATGTCTGCATAGCATCGACCATCATGCCACGTGCGCCACTGCCGCTAAGAGGTTTCATCAGTGCAGTGGGCATCGCTCCCACAAAATCGGTTCCGGCTCCAAGTGCACTTGCAAGGTTGGCAATTCCCTCCATAATTACATCCATGCCTCCCGATGCGCGGAAAACGGCAATTGCAACCAATATGGCAATGAGGTATGGAATAATGCGCACCGCGGTTCCAAAACCGTCTTTCGCGCCCTCAATGAATGCGTCATATACATTTACCTTCGCGCGCATTCCGGCAACGATGAACAATATAATTATCAAGAACAGAATAACACCGGCAAGAGATGTCGATAATGCCTCGATACGCACTTGTGAAAGCTGCATCATGCCCCATGTGCCGGCTGCAATAAAAAGGCAGACGCCAAAGATGAAGAGCATCATTGTGCGGTTGAAGAGGTTGATGCGTTGGTATATGCTTGTTACGATGAGGCCCACCAGTGTAGCCACCGTTGTGGCAATGAGTATGGGCAGGAATATATCGGTGGGGTTGGCCGCTCCGGCTTCGGTGCGGAATGTGAGCACCGATATTGGGATTAGCGTGAGTCCCGATGTGTTCAGTACCAGGAACATTATCATTGGATTGCTGGCGGTGTCCTTCTTCGGGTTTATCTCCTGCAGTTCCTGCATCGCCTTGAGTCCCATCGGTGTGGCTGCGTTGTCGAGTCCCAGCATGTTTGCCGAGAAGTTCATGAACATGGTGCCCATTGCCGGGTGTCCTTTGGGAACATCGGGGAATATCTTTGTCAGCACCGGGCTAAGCAGTCTTGCCAGTGCGGCAACAAGCCCTCCCTTCTCGCCAATTTTCATTATACCCATCCACAGCGACAGCACTCCGGTGAGTCCAAGTGACAGTTCGAAGGCACTCTTTGCCGAGTCGGACATGGATGCCATCATGTCGGGGAACACTGTGAAATCCCCAAGGAACATCAGCTTGCCAAGTCCAATGACAAACGATACAATGAAAAATGCAATCCAAATATAGTTTAGTACCACAATTGTTCTGTTTTCTACCGCGAAGATACAAAAAATATTGAGAAAATGCCTGTCGGTAAATATTTGCAGTATCAATGATGTGCCAACTGTCTAAAATTTAAATTTTTATTGTCTAAATTTTTTACACTTGACTTTGTGTTTAAAATCCTTAATGTACTTATTTTGAATAATATAGATGGTTTGGCATGCTTTTGGCATGTAATCTTGCAGAAACAATTTTTATTTATGAAAAAGATTTTTGCAATAATTACGCTCTCGTTCTCCTTGACATGGGCTCAAGCGCAGACAATGACAATGGACGAGTGCATGGAATATGCTCTTGAACATTCGGTTTTGGTGGGTAAGCAACAGAATTATCTTGATAATGCAGAAATGGGTTACAAACAGTCTATCGCGGCATTCTTCCCTTCGGTCTCGGGCGGTGTGTCTGGTTCAATGAACTTCGGACGTTCGATAGATCCTGCATCCAACGGCTATACCAATGTATCTACATTCAGTAACTCCTACAGCCTGTCGGCGTCAATGCCGCTCTTTGCCGGTTTGCGTTATGTGAATAATATGCGTGCCGCAAAAGTAGCACGTGAACGGGGCGTGCATGACCTTCAGGTTGTTCGCGATAATGTTGCTCTTGAGGTGATGAAAGCTTATATCAATGTAATATATTACAAAGGTGCTGTGGAAATAGCCGAGGAGCATTTGAACTCTTCGCGTCAAGTGCTGTTTCAAACTGAGAAACTCCATGAGGTTGGGCGCAAGAGTGCTGCCGAGGTCGCTGAGATAGCTGCCCAAGAGGCAAATTATGACTATCTTCTTGCCGAACAGCAGAACAATCTAGCAATGGCCTGGATAAATTTACGCAATGTAATGAATTTTCCTCAGGATGCACCTCTTGAAGTAACCGATAGTCTTGGGGTTGTTCGGGAGGCTTCTGTTGAGGATGTCGGCTGTGTGGTGTCATTTGCTCTTGCCAATAATCCGCGGATAGTATCGGCCGCTCTCTCTGTCCGTGAGTCGAAACTGCAGTATGCAAAGGCAAAGGCGGTGTGGTTTCCTGCCATAAGTCTTCAGACCGGTATCAGTACAAGCTACTTTGTAAATATGGATAGCCCGGCATCCTACTCATCGTTTGCTTCGCAGTTCAACAACAACCGTGGTTCTTATGTAGGTGTCTCAATGTCAATTCCAATATTCTCGAATCTGGATCGTAAGGCAACACTGCGCCCTCGGGCATGATTCCCGAGAAGATGCTTGGGTTCACGGCCAGAATATATGACATGGTAAGGAAAGTGGTTATACCTGCCATTATTTCGGTGCGTGGTGTTGTCTCGTTCGGGTTAAGGCCGAACACCTTTTTAAGGTTTAACATTAATCCGTTAGAATGTCCACTTGGCTGCCAATGTGGGGATGGCATAAACCCCACAGCCTACAAAATTGTTCGATAGTCTAATTTCGCTTCCTATGCTCAGGGGGATGTTGTCCCAGCCCTTGATTCTGTTCAGGTTGACCCATAGCTGGATTTCTGCGAGCAGAATGTATGATTTCTGTAGCACAGGGTTATATTCGCGCCAGAAATCGATGAATCCCGAATTGGTGAGCCAGCCGTTGGCAAAGTCAATGCCCCATGCTCCGGTAATCTGGAAATTGTGGATCTGGTAATTCGAGGAGTTGCCGGCGGGAGCTGGAGTTCCCGGGATGAGCTTGTACATTGCCGACAGCGACCATGTCTTGCTGTAGTCCTTGGAGTGTCCCGAGTAAGTGAGTCCGGCGAGCCAACTATTGTTGAACGAGCCTGCCACAGTGCTGCAACCACCGTTATACTCGACATGAACCGACAGCCAGTCCATTTTGCTGTTCTGCCAAAAGCATAATTCGCGTGCAATCTCCCAGTACGCGCCTGTAACCTTTTGATTGTAGTCAAGGTCTATGGAGATGAATGTGCTTCCGAACTTGTCGGCACGGAACATCTCGGCAGTGGTGGTTATTGTGGGGCGGTCGTCAAGGTCTTTGTAGATGTTGCCGCCAAAGTCATAGTGCACCTGGATGTTCTGCGCGACGGAGACTGTGCACAGGAACATGAATGTCGCCAGAAATGTCAGTCTTTTCATAGTAAGGGATATATGGTCAGATGTTCGCAATCCGCATGATGTCGGCAAATACGCCTGCTGCCGTAACTCCTGCACCTGCTCCATAACCCTGGATGAGCATTGGGTACTCCTTGTAACGTTCGGTGGTGAGCAGGATGATGTTGTTGCTGCCTTCGAGGTGGTAGAACGGGTGACGATCGTTTACCTTGCACAGCGAAACGCTTCCCTTGCCGTTCTCGTACTTGGCAATGAAACGCCAATGCATCTTCTCGGCCACGAGCTGCTGGCGCTCTTCCTCAAACTTGGCATCGAGTGCCGGCAACTTCTCCCAAAAGTTCTCCAGTGTACCGTCGAACAGTTCCTGTGGAATGAAAAGGTTTGCCTCGACATCGCTCTGCTCAATTGCATATCCCGCCTCGCGTGCAAGAATAACGAGTTTACGAATGACATCCTTGCCGCAGAGGTCAATGCGTGGGTCGGGTTCGCTGTATCCCTTTTCCTGTGCCAAGTGTACGGCCTGGCTGAGCGGGATGTCCTTGCTCAATACATTGAATATGAAATTGAGCGTGCCGCTTAGCACAGCCTCAATCTTCAGGATCTTGTCACCACTGTTGATGAGGTCATTGATTGTGCTTATGATTGGCAAGCCTGCGCCCACATTGGTCTCGAACAGGTATTTGATGTTGCGTTGGCGTGCTATGTGCTTCAGGTTATTGTATGTCGCATAGTCGGCCGATGCGGCAATCTTGTTGGCAGCCACCACGCTTATGTTGTGCGACAGCAGGTCGCCGTATATCGCTGCCACATCACTACTTGCGGTGCAGTCCACGAATACAGAGTTGAAGATGTTCATCTCGATGATGTCGTCGCACAGTTTGCTAATGCTGCTTGGTGCGCTCTCCTTGAGGGCTGTCTTGTAGTTTGTGGTGTCAAGTCCTTCGCGGTCGAATATGGCGTTGCGGCTGTTGGCAATTCCCACTATGTTCAGTTTCAGGCTGTGCTCCTTCTTCAGTTTCTCCTGCTGCGATGCAATCTGCTCGATGAGGCTTCCGCCCACAGTTCCCACACCACAGATGAAGAGGTTGAGCACCTTGTATTCGGACAGGAAGAACGAGTCATGTATTACATTCAGGGTCTTGCGGAGCAGCTCGGCCTTGATGACGAACGAGATGTTTGTCTCCTGTCCGCCCTGTGCGCAGGCAATGACATTGATGCCGTTGCGCCCGAGTGTCTGGAACAGTTTGCCGATGATTCCTGCATTGTGGCGCATGTTCTCGCCCACAATAGCTACGGTCGAGAGGTTGCCTGTTGCCTGAACGCTCTCCATGAGACCCATTGAGATCTCCTTCTCGAACTCCTTGTTGAGCACCTCGCATGCCTTGTCGGCATCGATATGGCGCAAACCGATTGATGTGCTGTTCTCTGATGAGGCCTGTGCAACGAGGAATACACTGATTCCGGCATTGCCGAGCGCACGGAAAATTCGGTGGTTCACACCTACCACGCCCACCATGCCAAGACCCTGCACGGTAAGCAGGTCGGTATCGTTGATGCTTGATATACCCTTGATGAGGCGTCCTTCGCTCTCGCTGTGCGCGTCAATGATCGTGCCCTCTCCGCTTGGGTTGAAGGTGTTCTTTATCTTGATTGGAATGTTTGCCTTGAATACGGGATATATTGTCGGCGGGTAGACAACCTTCGCACCGAAGTTGCATAGCTCTGTGGCCTCTACATAGCTCAGGTGCCCGATGGTGTAGGCGTTGTTTATGACGCGTGGGTCGGCTGTCATGAAACCGTCAACATCGGTCCATATCTCAAGGCAGTCGGCATTCAGTGTTGCTGCGATGATGGCTGCGGTGTAGTCGCTGCCGCCGCGTCCAAGGTTGGTTATCTCCTCGCTCTCCTTGTCCTGGGCAATGAATCCCGGCACGACAATGACTCTTTCATTGCAACCGTCGAAATGCTCGTGTATCAGTTTGTCGGTAACTTCGTCGGCAAGGATATATTTCCTGTGCTTTGTCTCAGTTCTGATGAACTTGCGTGCATTGAAGCGCACTGCGCCGTCAATGAGGGCTGTTACAATGCGGCTAGATATTCTCTCGCCATAGCTCACGATGGTGGCCTCGGATTTCGGGGTCATGTTGTTGATGAGCGCAAGTCCCTGGTAGATGTTGTTCAGCTCGTTCAGCAGCATGTCGACCTCCTCGAGCAGTGCTGTGCGCTTGCCGTTATCGGTAATTACGGCGTCAATCATGTTGTGGTGGCGCTCCACAATCTCCTGGAACTCCTTGTTGAATGCCATGTCGCCGTCAACGGCAAGGTTGGCAGTCCTTATAAGTTTGTCAGTGATGCCGCCAAGCGCCGATACCACAACTATCACGCGCTCTTTTGCGGCTGCCTCCTCAACAATGTTCTTGAGGCTCAATATGCTGTTTACGGAACCAACTGATGTTCCGCCGAATTTCATTACTTTCATTACTGTTTCCACTTTGTGCAGTCTATGGTTCTACTGCAATAAGGTGCAAATGTACTGTTTTTATGGAAAAAGAACAACAATTTTGTCACCTACATGCGATTAAGAGTTGCCGCAATTCTGATTTTTTACAGCGGTTATTCTCGTTGACGGCTCTTGTTTGGCAAATAACCGAAAAAATAGTATCTTTGCTGTGTTGGAATGGATATTTAAAAAACAATAAAATCTTTATGGAACAAACAAGGAAACACAGTTTTAAGGCATGGCTTTTTGCTACCCGCCCCTGGTCTTTTCCTGCGTCGGCAATGCCGGTACTGGTAACATTGGCATACTTAAATTGGGTAGGCTACAGGATTGATTGGGTTGCCGGTGTATGGGCGTTGCTGAATATCATTGTCTTTCACGCTGCAGGCAATACATGGAGCGATTATTTCGACTATAAAAAAGGCGTTGACCGCGAAGATGCAATTGGCGGCATGTCAATTGTAAGCGGTGAATTCAAAGCTTCGGAAATAAAAAGGCTTGCATGGATTCTGCTGTCTCTTGCTGTGGCAGCAGGCGTAGGTCTTGCACTTTATGCAGGACTTCCGGTTCTCTATTTTGGACTTGCCGGATGCGTGCTTACACTGTTCTATCCCTGGTTGAAATATCATGCATTGGGAGATTTGGATATCTTCCTCACCTATTCGGTATTGCCCATTCTTGGAACATCGTTTGTTGCAACAGGCTATCTACACAAGGAGGTAATGTGGCTTATGTTGCCAATAGGCTTGATAACCGTCGGTATTCTTCATGTGAACAATTCGCGCGACATTGAGCAGGATAGCCGTGCAGGCATCAAGACATTCGCAATGCTCATTGGCAAGCGTGCTTCGGTCATGTTCTATGTTGCCGAGCTTGTACTGCCTTTCGTGGCTATTCTTGTTGCGGCTATCTGTGGTGCGATGCCTTGGTGGGCGATGGTTGTTGTAGTAGCTTTGAAACCAGCGATCGACAATTGCCGTGCAATGCTAAAGCTACCCACCGAGGGTATGAAGGCTCTTGTAGGCATTGATGAAAAGACTGCACAGCTGCAGCTGATGTTCAGCCTTTTGCTCTCTGTCTCACTCTTTGTAACAGCGGCTTTATGATGCGTCGTGTAACTTTTACAATAATTCTTGCAGCGGTGTTGTGGACTGTAATGTTCAGTCCGTGGACTGCTCCGCATGTCAATTTCTGGTGGATGATGACAGGCTCGGCGTGTACCCTCTCGCTTTGCGCAACCATGTTTGCGCCGGGGTGGTGGAAAAGGGTACACATTACCCCTGCCAACATCATTTGGGGTATAGTGATAGCCGTCGCATTGTGGGGGCTCTTCTGGGTTGGTGACAAGCTGTCGCAGCTGATGTTCGATTTTGCACGACCACAGGTCGATACCATATATGGCATGAAGGACGGGCAATCACCGTGGTTGCTCACTGCGCTGATGTTGTTCCTCATAGGTCCTGCCGAGGAGATTTTCTGGCGCGGATATGTGCAGGAGAATCTCTCCAGGAAGTGGAATGCGAACAAGGGTTTTATAGTTACGACACTTATATATGCACTTGTCCATGCCGGCTCGCTCAACTTCATGCTCACTATGGCGGCTCTTGTGGCCGGTGCGGCTTGGGGTGCTCTCTACCGTTTCTTCCCCAAGTATTTTGCTGCGATAATAATTTCGCATGCGTTGTGGGATGTGGCGGTGTTTATATGGTTTCCGATAATGTAAAGTTGTTTAAAAGCTGTGATTTCTGCGTTACACTTGCCAACAAAACCTCATTTACGGTTAGTAAATTAACCAACAGGATGTGGCTTTTCCTCCTCGTGGCTCGGCATAGAATGCAAGCAATCTCTGCTCTCGCATACAGCGTCGGTTGCGGTTTTGTTTGGCTTCGCAAGCCTTGAACTCGCACCTTTTAAATAAACTTTAATGAATATAAGTTGCTCTTTTGTTTATATGTCATTCTGAATGCAGTGAAGAATCTCTGCATAATAGATATTTCGCTTCGCTCAATATGACAAACTTGGAGTATTTAATTGCTTAAAATTAAAATATGGCAAAGGAAAAATCGGTTTTTCTGTGTAACGACTGTGGCTATGAGTCGCCAAAGTGGGCAGGCAAATGCCCTGCGTGCGGTGCGTGGAACAGTTTTGTTGAGAAGGTGGTGAGGAACACGCCTGCGTCGCGTGTGTCGCTTGCGACAGGCGAGAAACCACAGGTGCGCCCTATGCTCATTGACGATGTGGCAACCGACGCGCTGCCACGCATTGACATGCGTGACGGCGAGTTGAACCGTGTGCTTGGAGGGGGGCTTGTGCCGGGTTCGCTTGTGCTTCTGGGAGGTGAACCGGGCATTGGAAAATCGACACTGGTATTGCAGACAATCCTCGGGATGCCCGACCGTAAGGTGCTTTATGTATCGGGCGAGGAGAGCGTGCAGCAGATAAAGTTGCGTGCCGACCGCATTGCCCACGAGCGTGGAAACTGCCACATCGTGTGCGAGACCTCGCTCGAGACAATCTTTGTGCACATAAAGAATGTGCAGCCCGAACTGCTTGTCATTGATTCGATACAGACAATGTGCAGCGAGGCGGTTGACTCGTCACCAGGCAGCATGGCGCAGGTGCGCGAGTGCACGGGTATGCTCCTGAAGTTTGCCAAGGAGAACAATGTGCCGGTAATCCTCATCGGTCACATTACAAAGGACGGTGCAATTGCCGGTCCAAAGATACTTGAACACATAGTTGATGTGGTCATTCAGTTCGAGGGCGACCAGCACCACCTGTACCGTGTTCTGCGCTCGATAAAGAACCGCTTTGGCAGCACTGCAGAACTTGGAATTTATGAGATGCGCCGCGAGGGCTTGCGACAGGTTACAAACCCGTCGGAACTGCTGTTGAGTGAGCGTCACAAGGGAATGAGCGGCGTTGCCATTGCATCGGCAATCGAGGGTGTCAGCCCATTCCTCATCGAGGCACAGGCGTTGGTGAGCACAGCGGCCTATGGCACACCACAGCGTTCGGCTACCGGCTTCGACGGCCGTCGCATGAATATGTTGCTTGCGGTGCTTGAAAAGCGCGTGGGCTTCAAGCTGGCGCAAAAGGATGTCTATCTTAATATTGCCGGTGGTTTACGAGTGAACGACCCTGCGATAGACCTTTCTGTCATAAGCGCAATCCTTTCAAGCAACATGGATGTGGAGATCGAACCTACGATATGTATGGCAGGTGAGGTGGGCTTATCGGGCGAAATCCGTCCCGTAAACCGCATTGAACAGCGCATTGCCGAGGCTGCAAAGCTCGGCTTCAAGCAGATAATTGTTCCGCGCAGCAATCTCAAGGGGCTTGATGTCTCACGCTTCGGCATTGAGGTGTTGCCGGTTGGAAAGGTCGAAGAGGCCTTCCGTTTAGTGTTTGGATAATTAACGAGCGGAAAGCTGAAAAGGGAAAACGGAAAACTTGTAATAGCGGAAAATCGTTTTCACCTTTAATCACACTGCGTGTGTTTGAACCTCGGCTGCACTCGCTGTGAAACGCAAAAGCAAGATTTATGTTTTGCTCGCTTATACAAGTTTTCACCTTTAACCTTTCAGTTTTGACATTTTAAACTATGGTACACGAATTTCAATTAAGAGTCCAGCCGCATGAGGCGGCCAACGAGCAGTCGCTTGCGCGACACATCGCCCGTGAGAAGGGTATGGACGAGCGCAAGATAAATGCAGTGCGCGTGTTGCGTCGCAGTATCGATGCCCGCCAGCGGACAATATATTTGAATCTTCTTGTAAGGGTGTTTGTGAATGAGATGCCCCCTGCCGATGAATACACAGCGCGCGAGTATCCCAATGTCGAGGGCAAGCGCCCTGTGATTGTTGTGGGTGCAGGACCTGCCGGCCTTTTTGCAGCGCTGAAACTCATTGAGAACGGACTGCGTCCTATTGTTGTGGAGCGTGGCAAGGATGTACGCACACGCAAGGTTGACCTTGCAAACATATCACGCACACACACAGTGAACCCCGAGTCGAACTACTGCTTTGGTGAGGGTGGTGCAGGCGCATACTCCGACGGCAAACTCTACACTCGCAGCAAAAAGCGCGGCAGCATTGAGGGTGTGCTCAACATCTTCTGTCAGCATGGCGCAAGCCCCACAATCCTTGCCGATGCCCATCCTCACATTGGAACAGACAAACTGCCGCGTGTCATTGAGAACATGCGTAACCGCATAATTGAGTGTGGTGGCGAAGTGCGCTTTGGGACACGCATGGAGGAAATCCTGATTTCCGGTGGTAAGGTGCGCGGAATACGCACCAATAGCGGTGAGCTGCTTGCCGATGCAGTTATCCTTGCTACTGGACACTCGGCAAAGGATGTATATCGTTGGCTCAACAGTAACCACATTGCTCTTGAGGCAAAGGGCTTTGCTGTGGGTGTGCGACTGGAGCATCCTTCGGAGCTCATTGATCAGATACAGTATCACTCGCCCAAGGGGCGCGGTAAATATCTGCCTGCTGCGGAGTATAGTTTCACTACCCAAGTAGATGGCCGTGGTGTCTATAGCTTTTGTATGTGTCCGGGTGGAGTGGTGATTCCATCAGCTTCGGCAGAGCAGGAACTCCTTGTCAACGGAATGTCGCCATCGCATCGTGGTGGCGCATGGAGCAATTCGGGAATGGTGGTTCAGATAAACCCCGAGGATGTGCTGCTGCCTGATATGCAGATAGATTGCGACGGCATTGATCCTGTGCCTGATGATTCGCCCCTGCGCGTGATGAATTTTCAGGAGCGCCTTGAACGTCTCTGTTGGGTAATGGGTAACCGCAAGCAGACAGCTCCCGCACAGCGAATGACCGATTTTGTACGCGGCAAGCTCAGTTATGACTTGCCACGCAGTTCATATGCTCCGGGACTGATATCTTCGCCCTTGCACTTCTGGTTACCGAAATTCGTTTCAACCCGTCTGCAGCGTGGCTTTGAAAAGTTCGGTCGCATGTCTCATGGTTTCCTCACAAGCGAGGCAACAATGATTGGTGTTGAGACGCGAACTTCATCGCCCGTGCGCATTGTCCGCGACAACGATACCCTGCAACACATTTCAGTTGAAGGACTTTTCCCCTGCGGCGAAGGTGCCGGCTACGCCGGTGGCATTGTCTCGGCAGCGGTGGACGGCGAGAGGTGTGCAATAGCGGCAAAAGAGTATCTGTCATAGGAAATGAATAAAAAGTAAACTTCTACGTTACGCTTGTCCTAAAAATCCTCATTTACTTCAAGTAAACTCCGGTTTTTAGGCCTTCGCAAGCCGGCTGTCTTTGGCGAGCCTTGGCTGCACTCATTGTAAAATGCTAAAGCAAACTTTCCATTTCACTCGTTTGCGCAAGCCTTGCACTCCATCTTTTTATTCATTCCCTAGTTTTAAAAATAATCGGGTGGCTGTGAGGCCACCCGATTATTATTGTTTTTGCTCTATTTCCCCTATGTCTGTTGCAGCTCTTCAATCTGTGCGAGGATTTCATTGGCTCTGCGTATTACCTTCCTGTTGATGCGTGCTCCAACTATTCCTCCTATTAAAATACCTACTCCGGCACCGCAGTAGAAACCTATGGCTGTTGGGCTGTCAATGCCAAGAATCCCCACCATTTCGTGAATCATCCATCCTCCCCAAACAAGAATCATGGGTATGGCAATCTTGTACCACTCCTTGTAGTGAGTCCTCACTTTGCTCAGTTTTCGGGCCGTCTCTACCAAGTTGCCCTGCGAAAGGTCGCTCATCTTGCCAAGGCTGATTTTCTGTACTATGGTAAGTCCAAGGCACACTGCAAGCATTACTGCTGTGGCTATGACGAATGTAGGCGAGCAACCCTGAATATAGAATGTCGTTGGAGTGAACACGACAGCAAATATCCCCGCGAATATTGTGCCGAGTACGGTTCGGTTGAGGTCGGATATCTTTGATTTCATGGAGTTGCGTATATGCATCTCGTTTACGATTGTCTGCTGCTCGAGTTTCTGCTTTAAAATTCCTATCTGGGCGCGCATCTGCTCAAGCTCATGTGATAATAATGTATTGTTTTCCATGATATGCTCGTTTTATTGGTTCGACATTTTCTTAAGCTGTTCCTTTATTCTGAAAAGGCGGACAGAGACATTCTTGGCCGATATTCCTACTATAGCTCCAATCTCATCGTAGCTAATGTTCTCGAGCCAGAGAAGTATTATAGCCCTGTCAAAAAGCCCCAGTTGGCTTATACGGCTCTGAAGCAACCGTATCTGTCTGCTATCCTCGCCTGTGTCATCGAAAAAGTTGATGTCCATCTCAAGTGGCACAGTCTCTCCTCGGCGTTTTTTCTTGCGTTCAGACGAGATGCAGGTGTTCAGACTGACACGGTATATCCATGTGTTGTGACTACTCTCCCCGCGAAACTTCTGAAAACCATTCCACAGGTTGATGAGGATGTCCTGGAAAAGGTCGGCAACCTCCTCCTCATTCTTAGAGAATATATAGCAGACGGTGTAGATGGTTCCTTTATGCTCCCTTACAATCTTCGCAAAATCTTGTTCCAATGATTCCATTATCTTTACAGTTTTGCCAATTAGACGCTGAAGTTGTCGATTTACTACACGCCTGAAAACAATTTTTTCTTAAAAAAATACGGTTCTCGGAGCAAAAAAGGTGAATTTCAGCGTTTTGAACTGAACCATAACGCATTAAACAGAAAACCTCAGTAATAGTAACAATGGCAATAATGCAAGGAAATGAGGGGTAATGAAGGCGGACAGTTTGCAAATCATTACCCGATAATGGAGTAAGATTTTTCTTTGTGTCGTCACGTTTCATCGTTCTGCGTTAGTTTGCATATCAATGTATAACTCGCTGATAACTAATTTTGTAACCAAAAAAAAGATTAGATTATGCGAAGTACATTCAAGGTGCTGTTCTACGTGAACGGAAGCAAAAAGAAAAACGGTATTGTTCCGATTATGGGACGAGTGATGTGGCTCAATTCAGTTGCAAGCAGAGCATCCATAAAGACCTATGGGATGTAAAAGGCAACCGAGCCAAAGGCAAGAGTAAAGAATCGAGAGACATCAATTTGGCTTTGGATAACATCAAGGCTCAAATCATCAAGCATTATCAACGCATTTCGGATAGAGAAGCATTTGTAACTTGATTACCAACAAGTAGTAGAAAAAATCGAGGATTAAAACTCTAAGTAAAGTAGCCGTTATCTTAAAACAGATAACGGCTACATCATTTTAACAATTACCGCCACAACTGCACTTTGGTAATTCTTTCTTCAGAACTTGTGTAAGATAGAACTTTGAAAGTTTAGTCTTAATTTCATCTCTTACTCGGCGAAACTCGTTTATGTCGATTGAGTTTGCAGGGTCATCAAAGCCTATGTGTAATCGTTTGCCGACCTTGCCGACAAACATCGGGCAGGTTTCGTTTGCTCCGCCACAAACTGTTATCACATAGTCCCACTCATCATTCAGATAAATTTCCACACTTTTGGGTGTATGTGCCGATATATCAATACCCACCTCGTGCATAACTTGGATGGCTTGCGGGTTTACCTGCAATGCAGGGTTTGTTCCTGCTGAATAAACTTCCAAACTCTTGTCAAACGATTGTAAGAAGCCGTGTGCCATTTGGCTTCGGCAACTATTTCCTGTGCATAAAATCAATACTCTCATAGAATCCAATTAAATAAATAGCCTGAAATAATAATCAACAATGTTACCACGCCGAAGAAGATACCTATCAATCGCCAAGTCATTACTTTTTTAAGCATTGTGGCTTCGGGGATGGATAGTCCGATGATGGCCATCATAAAGGCAATAGCCGTTCCAAGCGGAATACCCTTTGCTACAAATACCTCGATGATAGGCACAATACCTGCTGCATTGGCGTACATCGGCACTGCAAGCACCACAGCAAGCGGCACGCCCCACCAATTTTCTGCCGAGAGGTATTGCTCAAAGAAGCCTTCTGGCACATAGCCGTGCATCGTTGCACCAATACCGATACCAATCAGGATATAGAGCAAAACGCCTCGCACAATGCCCCACGACTCACGGGTGATAGCGGGAAGTCGCTTGATAAACGGTGTTTTCTCTGCCTCCCATTGTTGACTTTGCACCGATGATTGTGCTTGTGCTGCTTTCACCCAATCGCTCAAATAGGGTTCAAGGTGCATATGACTCAATATAAGTCCCGCAATCATCGACAGCACCGTACCGCTCACAACATAAATAAGTGTTGCCTTAACTCCAAACGAGCCGAGGAACATTGCTACCGCCACCTCGCTAACCAAAGGTGAGGCGATAAGGAATGTCAGTGTTACGCCCAACGGTATTCCACCCTTAACAAAGCCGATAAAGAGCGGCACGGAGGAGCAGGAGCAGAACGGGGTAATACCACCAAAGAGAGCCGCCAAAAAGTAGTCCAAGCCATAGAGTTTGTGGGTGGCGAGGTATTGGCGTAGTCGCTCAATGGGGAAGTAGGCATTGATAATACCCATCACAAAACTGATGCTGAAAAGCAGTATTATAATCTTGATGCTGTCGTAAAAGAAGAAATTGACAGCAGTACCCAATGGTGTGGCGGCATCTAACCCGAAGATGCCATAAACCAACCAATCTGCAAATTGCTGTATCATACGCCCAATAACTCTTTAATCTCTGTTTCACTTGGCACATAGCCCTTGATTTTCACCTCGCCATCAACCACTACGGCAGGGGTTGAGAGGATATTGTAGTTCATTATCTCCATAATATCCTCGACCTTTGTAATTGTCGCTGTGATGTTGTTCTCCTTGATGACCTTTTCGATAACTGCGTAGGTTGTCTTGCACTTGCCAC
>JAZOUB010000019.1:0-41220 GCA_045657945.1 Bacteroidaceae bacterium
GGTTCTTTACGGAGAAAACCCCCTACTCGCCCCATTCCCCGTATTCCGCTTCCAAGGCAGCTTCGGATCATCTTGTCCGCGCTTGGCACGATACCTACGGGCTTCCGGTTCTCATCACGAACTGCTCAAACAACTACGGTCCATACCAGTTCCCCGAGAAGCTCATCCCGCTCTTTATCAACAACATCCGCAACCGCAAACCACTTCCGGTATATGGCAAGGGCGAGAATGTTCGCGACTGGTTGTTTGTAGAAGACCATGCAAGAGCAATTGATGTCATATTCCACGATGGCCAGATCAATGAAACTTACAATATCGGTGGTTTCAACGAGTGGAAGAACATCGACCTCATCAAAGTAATGATCAAGACTGTGGACAAACTCCTCGGAAACCCAGAAGGTCACAGCCTCGACCTCATCACCTATGTAACCGACCGTCTTGGCCACGATGCACGATACGCCATCGACAGCACAAAACTCCAGAAAGAACTCGGATGGGAGCCATCTCTCCAGTTCGAGGAAGGCATTGAAAAGACCGTCCGTTGGTATCTCGACAACCAGGAGTGGATGGACAACATCACAAGTGGTGAGTACGAGAAGTACTACGACGACATGTATAAGAACCGTTAAAGTACGGGCTATTCCTATGAGACAAAAAACGAACAAAGATTTCTTGGAAGTCTTTGTTCGTTTTTAATATTCAATGGATTGAACAGTACCGGTTATTGATTGTTGCCGGTGTCAGAATAGAAAGCCTACGGAGAAGCTCAGAATGTTGTCGCGGCGGCTTGAAGTGAAAATCTTGCCGTCGTCGTGAGAGATTATGTGGCTTGAAGCCTTGTTGATTCCTGCGTCAAAAGTTATGTCGAGGAATACCCGACTTATCTTAATTCCCAAGCCTATCTCCCAATAATAGTTCTTGTCGTTGAGAACCTCTTCAAGATGCTCATATTTGAAGTGCTTGAAATTCTGTTGTGTGAGTGAGGATAGGGTGAAGTTTGTACGTGGTCCGGTGAAGATGCTCATACAGTATCGTCCACCTTCGAGAATGTGTATTCCGAAGAGTATCGGTACCTGTATGCAGTAGGTGCGAAGGTCATAGACTGTGTTGTTGGGGGTGAACTCCTCTTCGGTTGTTGGGCTTATGGCATGAAAGTCGAAACTATGATTGGTAATGCTGAATGTAACTTCGGTCTGAAGATAACAGCGTCCCTTTGTTATTCTTGCAAACGGTGAAATTGCATAGCCAATCTTGTTGCTTTGGATATTGTTGCTGTCAAATTCGTAACCGTCAATTTTGAATTCGGGGTCGTTGTACGTTACGGCCTGAAATCCGGCTTTTATTCCGGCATTGAAACGGACTTTGCCCTTCTCCTGTGCGTGCAAGGACAGGGGAAGGGTGAAAAGTAGTCCAAGTATAAGGCAACGCAACTTCATGCGATCATTACTTTTTCTTTACACTCCAACCGAATTTGCCAATGAAGTCGCCAAGATGGAAGTATTTTCCATGTGTGTAAACCAGAGGGTCGGCTGCAGCAAGGTTCCATTCTCCGGTGACGGGGTTGAGGTAGCGGTCGTCGGCCTGTACGTTGACAACCTCGGCCAGGAACATGTCGTGTGAACCAAGCGGAATTATCTGCTTTACCTTACATTCTATGCTCAGAGGTGATTCTGCAATGATAGGTGCCTTTACATTTACAGATGGAGCATATGTGAGCCCGGTCTCCTTTGCCTTGTCGTACTCCTTGCCAGAACGCACACCACACCAGTCGGTTGCATGTGCCATTGATGCAGTGGTGAGATTGATGACAAACTCACCGCTCTCTTTTATGATAGGGTAGGAGTGTCGCTCAGGGCGAACTGATATATAGCACATGGCAGGGTTGGTGCATGTCGTTCCAACCCAAGACACGGTGAATATGTTGTAGTTCTCGGGTTTGTCACCGCAACTGATGAGTACCGCAGGAAGCGGATATATCATTGTGCCTGGTTTCCAGTTTATTTTCATTCTTTACAATAATTTAATATCGTCAAGGCTCACTTCCTTCTCACAATAACGGCACTTAAGCGTGTGTGTGTCGCGATTTGAGACATAGAAGTGGGTTGTCATAGGCTCGTTGTTGGTGATGCAGTTGAGGTTGTTGCACTTGATTATGTTATGAATCTCATCGGGCATCTTGACCTCGCGTTTCTCTACAACGTTGTAGTCGCGTATTGTGTTCAATACTACGTTTGGCGCAACCACGGAAATCTTGTTTACCTCGTCGTCAGTGAAGAACCTGTCTGCAATCTTTATGAGTCCTTTCTTGCCGAGTTTCTTGCTCTCGAGGTTATATCCAATAGTCACGTTGTTGCTCATTGTAGGGATGTTGAGCAGATTGACAACTGCAAAAAGTTTGTCGGCAGGAATGTGGTCTATAACAGTGCCGTTGCAGAGTGCCGATACCTGCAATGCCGGTTTGTTGTTCTCGTTCATAATCCTTGCATTTTAAATGTTAATACCTAGAACATCGCAGATGATTGCTTCGCGGACATAGAGACCGTTCTGAGCCTGCTGGAAGTAGTAGGCCTTGGGGTTGGCGTCAACATCCTGGGCAATCTCGTTCACGCGTGGCAGAGGGTGCAGGATGCGCAGAGTTTCCTTGGTGTTTGCGAGCATTGCGTTGGTGAGACGGTAACAGTTCTTTACTTTCTCGTACTCCATGATGTCGCTGAAACGTTCGCGCTGGACACGTGTCATGTATATGATGTCGGCATCGGCAATGACCTCTTCGTTGAATTCGGTAGTCTCGGTATAAAGAATTTTGTTCTTTTCGCAGAAAAGCCTGTACTCCTCGGGCATGCGCAACTCATTCGGTGAGATGAAGCAGAATGTGGGGTTGAAGTGACGCATGGCGTGAAGCAATGAGTGTACGGTGCGACCATATTTGAGGTCGCCTACAAGGTGAATCTTCAATCCCTCAAGTGTGCCCTGTGTCTTTTTGATGGAATAGAGGTCGAGCATTGTCTGTGAAGGGTGCTGGTTGGCTCCGTCGCCGGCGTTGATGATGGGCACCTGTGAAACCTCACTTGCATAACGGGCGGCACCCTCGAGCTTGTGGCGCATGGCTATTACATCGGCATAGCTCGAAACCATCATTATGGTGTCTTTCAATGTCTCACCCTTGGTGGCAGAACTTGTTGCTGCATCGCTGAAACCGATAACGCTGGCACCAAGTCTGTTCGCGGCAGTTTCAAAACTCAGACGTGTCCTTGTCGATGGCTCAAAAAAGAGCGAACCTACAATCTTTCCCTTTAATATGTCCCTGTTTGGGTTTTCTTCGAACTTCTCGGCTGTTTCGAGCAACGAGAGTATCTTCTCGCGTGAGAGGTCGTTGATGGATACAAAGCTCTTGCTTTTCATCTTTAATGCGGTTTATGAAATTTCTTGTAAAGATAGGTTAATAATATCTTTTAAGCAATATCTGAAAGTGATTTTCTTTCAAATTCCTAAAGGATGAAAAAAGCTTGCGCGATATTGGAAATTTTGTATTAAATTTGCAAACCTATGGTTTGCTCCCAGCGGGACTTGTGGAAACCATTGTTTATAACACGACAGACATAAAGATAAAAATGAAATCCGGTATGAAAACTATAAAAATAGTGCTTGGTGTAATGTGGGGAATTCTTGTTACAACAATGATTGCAATTGTGTGTATGTTCTACGATATTGCAAGCGAGAAAATGCCGGATTCAAAAGAGGTTGAAAGCCGTGAATATCTCTATGCTTCGCAAGTGTTCACTGCAGACGGCAAGGAGATGGGTACCTGGTCAAGGGAGGCTGCCAATCGCGTTCGAGTGGAATTTGATGAGATACCACAGCATCTCATTGATGCTCTCATTGCAACCGAGGATGTGCGCTTCTATGAACATTCGGGAATTGACGCTAAATCCTTGTTGCGTGTGGGCGTAAAAAGTATTCTTCTGCAGCAGGAGAATTCCGGCGGTGGCAGTACCATCACTCAGCAGCTTGCAAAAATGCTTCATACCAAGAATCCCAAGAAAGGTTTGTTGAATCGTGCCAAGCAAAAGCCAAGAGAGTGGGTCATTGCTGCCAAACTTGAAAAACAATATACCAAGAATGAGATATTGACACTGTATCTCAATAAATATGATTTTGGTAACAACGCTGTTGGTGTTGCAAGTGCTGCGCATGTTTATTTTGGAGAGCGTCTTGGGGATTTGAACATCAAACAGGCGGCTACGCTTGTGGGTATGTGCAAGAATTCGTCGCTTTACAATCCGTTGCGCCGTCCCACAATTACACTAGAACGTCGTAATGTCGTTCTGTCGCAGATGCAAAAGGCCGGATATATAACTTCGGCAGAGCGTGATTCTCTCTTTGGACCGGATTACGCAAAAATGGAGAGGAATGGTTTGATAACATCGGCCCAACGTGACTCCTTGTCAAGGGTGGAACTGGGCATAGATTATCATACTGCAGATCATAATGAGGGTATCGCTCCATATTTCCGCGAATATCTGCGTGTATATATGACAGCGAAAAAACCGGAACGCAGGAATTACAGGGACTCGCAAATGTTCTATGACGACTCACTGAAATGGGCGACAGATTCTCTTTACGGTTGGTGTAATAGAAATTTCAAACCCGATGGCGAGAAGTATAACATATATACCGATGGTCTTAGAATATATACAACCATTGATTCCCGTATGCAGGCTTATCTTGAGGAGGCCGTCCAGGAGCATGTGGCCGGTAAGTTGCAGACCGATTTCTTCAAGGCCAAGAAGGGCAAGAAGACATCACCTTTCAGTAGCGACCTGAAACCCGAGGAGGTTGATGCAATTATGACCCGTAACATGAAACAGACCGAGCGTTACCGTATAATGAAGAAGAACGGCCATACGCTTGAAGAGATAGAGAAGGCTTTCAATACCAAGCGCTCAATGAAGGTGTTTACCTATCAGGGTATGAAGGATACGGTGATGACTCCGATGGATTCAATCAGATATTACAAACACTTCCTTCGTACAGGAGCAATGTCAATGGATCCGCTTTCGGGTGAAGTAAAGGCCTATGTAGGCGGAACAAACTATCACTATTTCAAGTATGACATGGTGAGCAACGGTCGCCGTCAGGTGGGTTCTACCATCAAACCTTTTCTCTACTCATTGGCTATGGAACGTGGTTTCACTCCCTGTGACGAGGTGCGAAATGTGGAACAGACACTTTTTGACGACCTTGGACGTGTCTGGAAACCAAGGAACTCCTCACGCGACAGATATGGCGAAATGGTAACACTTGCCTGGGGGTTGGCAAAATCCAACAACTGGATTTCGGCTTATCTTATGAACCAGCTCAGTCCATACTCATTGAAGAAACTCATACACGAATTCGGCTTGTCAAACCAAAAGATTGAGGCGACCCAGTCGCTCTGCCTTGGAACATGCGATGCATCAGTGTCCGAGATGGTCAGCGGCTACACCGCTTTCGTCGGCAAGGGTATGCGCGTCGCTCCGTTGATGGTAACACGCATTGAGGACAATGCCGGCAATGTAATTGCAACCTTCTCTGCTCACAGGAACGAGGTTATCAGCAAGGAGAGCTCATACAGGATGATTGACATGATGCGTGGCGTAATTGATGAAGGTACCGGTAGAA
Source organism: Bacteroidaceae bacterium (assembly GCA_045657945.1). Classification (GTDB taxonomy): domain Bacteria; phylum Bacteroidota; class Bacteroidia; order Bacteroidales; family Bacteroidaceae; genus HGM04593. The sequence goes on from JAZOUB010000019.1 coordinate 5,662, forward strand.
GAATAAGGAGTGTATATGGTATTACTGCCGATATGTGTGGTAAGACCGGTACAACCCAGAATATGTCCGACGGTTGGTTTATGGGATACACTCCATCACTCGTTACCGGTTGTTGGGTCGGTGGTGAAGAGCGCAATATACACTTTGACAAGATGAGCGAAGGACAAGGTGCTGCAATGTCATTGCCAATATATGGCTTGTATATGCAGAAGGTGTATGCCGATGAGACTTTGCCTTACAGTCAGGATGAGGTCTTTGAAATTCCGGTTAATTTTGATCCATGCGGAAGCAAATTCCAATCAGATACAGAGGAGATATTTGTTGTTACCGGTGATGGAATGACCGGTGAAGAACCTGGAGAGTGTGTTCTGGTTGATGATGTTGATGATGTTGATGACGAAGAGGATGAAGATTTGGAAAAGTATCCACCAACCTCAGTCGAAGATGAAGAACAGGAGGGTTTTGATGATTTGTTTGACTGATAGGGGATGTGTTGTATTATTCTCGTATGGTATTGATGTATAATTTGATAGATAATAAAAATAGATATAAAATGAAGTTTGTAGGAATTATACCGGCACGTTATGCTTCAACCCGTTTTCCGGGCAAGCCGTTGGCAATGTTGGGGGGCAAACCCGTGATACAGCGTGTGTATGAGCAGGTGAAGGAGTGCTTCGATGATTTGTACGTCGCAACTGATGATGACCGCATCAAGGAGGCTGTGCTTGCATTCGGCGGTAATGTGGTGATGACATCGGCCGATTGCAAAAATGGTACGGAACGTTGTCTCGATGCATACAAGCGTCTTGCTCTTGATTGTGATGTTATTGTGAATATTCAGGGTGACGAGCCTTTTATACAGCACAAGCAGGTTGAAGCACTTATCTCATGTTTCGACAGTAAAGAGACTGATATTGCAACATTGGTGAAACCGTTTGAGGTTGCCGACGGTCTTGAGCGCCTTGAATGTCCGAATTCTCCCAAGGTGGTGATAGATGAAAAAGGCTATGCCGTATATTTCAGCCGTTCTGTCATACCGTATCTACGCGGCGTGGAGAGAGAGGAGTGGCTTGAGAAACATACTTTCTACAAACATCTCGGCATATACGCCTACCGTGCAGACCTGTTGGAAACACTTACCACTTTGCCACAGTCGCCAATGGAGAAGGCCGAGTCGCTTGAGCAGCTCCGCTGGCTCGAAAACGGTTATAAGATAAAGGTTGGCGTTACCGACATTGAAACTATCGGTATCGATACTCCCGAGGATCTTGAGCGTGCCAAGGCATTTGCCGAATCAATTGGTTTTGCCTGGAACGACTGACGCATGCCGACACCGCCTGTAATAAAACCCATGATACTTGATCATTTGACATTGCCGCGTATGGTGGCAATGCCAAATGGTGTGCCTTTGTATCTGCTCGATGGAGTGGATAATGGAGTGGTGCGCTTTGATATGCTCTTCAATGGTGGCTATGCAGTACAGGACAAACCTCTGCAGGCGATGTTTACGAATAGGATGCTGCGAGAAGGTGCCGGTTCATTCTCGGCAGCTGAAATATCGCGTCGTCTCGATTACTATGGTGCGTGGATAGACATGTATTCGTCGCAAAATTGTAATCATATTACACTCTACACTTTGTCAAAGCACTTTGTGCCATTGCTGCAGGTGTTGGAGAGTATGGTGAAACAACCACAGTTTCCACAAGAGAACCTTGATGTTGTCAGGGACAACAACAAAACCTATTTTACTATAAATTCGCAAAAGGTGGATGTAGTGTCGCAACGCTACTTCGAACACTCTTTATGGGGTGAAGGACACCCTCTGGGGCATGTCGTCTGCGCTGAAGACTATGATGCCATAACGCGCGACGATGTGCAGGATTATTATGACCGTCATTACGGCAGTTGCAATTGCACAATGTTCATCTCCGGCTCGGTCGATGATTCTATGCTTGTTGCCATGCAAACCCATTTTGGTGATGTGGCTTGGGGGTGCAAGAGGGAGTGTCAACCAGTCGGGGTAGGATTGCCATTACAGCAATTCGGACGTCGCGCAATTCATATTCCTGATACTATGCAGAGTGCTGTAAAATTGGGCTTTATGGCAATGGAAACCTCTCATCCCGATTTCTATAAATTCCGTTTCTTTTGCGTGTTGCTGGGTGGTTTTTTCGGTAGCCGTCTCATGAGTAATATACGAGAGGAGAATGGCTATACATATCACATTGCAGCCGAGCTGGATGCCTACGGTCACAGTAATGCTTTTATGATAAGTTCAGAAACGGCCACCGAGTATGTAGAACTGTTGATCAAGGAGGTATATCGCGAAATAGAACGCTTGATTACGGAACCTGTTGAAATGGACGAGATAGAACTTGTCAGAAATTATATAATGGGTGAACTGTGCCGTGAATATGAAGGACAGTCTGCGAAATCCGAGGTCTTTATAAATGCATGGTTGTCAGGTGCGGATTTTGATTCGGTAAACAGGTATATTGACGAGATAAAGTCGGTTACACCAGCCGATCTGCAGCGTCTTGCGCGTGAATATTTTCACCGTGACGGTATGATTGAAGTTGTCGCCGGTGTGTAGTCTCTGGTGTGTTTGCTCATCTTCTTGGACTCAATAAAGTGTACGCTTATCATTTGATGCATCAATAAATCCCCGTTTCTTTTTTGTTTTTTGCAAAATAAATAACTCTTCGTTTTATTTTCTCAACTTTGTTGCTATCTTTGTAATTGGTTGTTTGTGCATTTTGTGCATGAATAAGATATGCATGGATGTGACCGTCCAGTTTTTACAAGAAGCCGACAGTAACAAATGAAACGAGTCTTAATTACAATACCAATACTCTTTTTTGCTCTGGGAACTTTGACTGCGCAGACATTTTTCACAGCCGTTAAGGAGGGCTTTGAACCACTGACTGCGCTCATTGCCAAGTCTCCCTCAACAGGGCAAGTCTCCAACACTGAACAGGATAATCAAAAGACCAGAAAGAAGGAGGTTGTTACCACAACTTTGCGCGACGGTTCGGTTTACATAGGCCAAGTGAAGAGAAAGCGACCTCATGGTACCGGTCGTGTGATGTATAGCAATGGTGACAAGTATAACGGCGAATTTACCGACGGCCTGCGCAATGGTTACGGTGTTTATGAATACAAGCATGGTGACAGGTATGAAGGCTCTTTCAAAGCCGGCAAGAAACACGGTAGCGGTATTTATTATTATGCCGATGGCAAGAAGTATGAAGGCAACTGGGTTGATGACCAGATGCAGGGGTATGGTCGCATGGATTATGAAAATGGCGATTATTATCTTGGTGTATGGCTGATGGGTGTCCGCACAGGTTCGGGTACATATCTGTATGCAAACGGTGCCTCATACACCGGTGAGTGGAAGGATGGTAAATACAATGGCATTGGAACATTCATCTGGGACGATAACAGCAAATACATAGGTCAATGGAAAAATAACCGCCGTAACGGCAGTGGCTTTTTCATGTCTGTAACAGGTGATACATACGATGGCATGTGGGTTGACAATGTGTGTGAAGGTGATGGACGTTACAAATATGCCGACGGTTCTGTCTATGAAGGTCAGTTCAGGAACAATCTTTGGCATGGCGAGGGCAAATACACTGCAAGTGACAGCACTGTCTATGAGGGTTGTTTCAAGGATGGAATGCGTGATGGCCACGGTGTAATGTACTTCAGCAACGGGGCTGTCTATGACGGTGACTGGAAAGAGAATGTGCGTTGTGGCAAAGGAAAATATACTTGGTCAAACGGCGATGTCTATGAGGGTAACTGGGAAGACGACAAGATGAACGGGGCCGGAATGTTGAGACTTAATGATGGACGTCGGTATTCGGGTGGTTTTGTGGATGGCCTTGAGGAGGGTGCCGGAGTTGCGATAGATGCCGACGGTCTGCGCTACGAGGGTTATTTCCTTGAGGGACAGCGCAACGGGAAATTCGTGGTGAAGGACACTGACGGCAGTGTGTTGCGTGAGTGTGAGTATAACCTGGGAATAGTGGATTAAAACAGACAAAATTACATAACTATGGTATTGGATCTTTTAGAAAATTTGAAGAGTTACGAGGCGTTGAATCCTCATTTTTCAAAAGTTGTGGATTTCCTTGAAAAAAACAATCTGGCCGACCTTCCTCTTGGCAGGAAGGAGATTTGTGGCGATACTGTATATGCAAATGTAATGGAGGCCATGCCAAAGTCTAAAGAAGAGGCCTTCATAGAGGTGCACCGCCGTTATATCGACATTCAGATTCCAATCTCATCCGATGAACTTATGGGCTATATCCCATTGGCAGAATTGCCCGCAGCTGACTATAACTGCGATTCCGATGCAACCACCTATCCCGTTGGTATGCCTGCAAGAGACTATTTCAATGTTCACCAGGGAGAATTCGTGATCTTTTTCCCTCAGGACGGTCATGCACCGGCAATAACAGCGTCACCACTCAAGAAAGTGGTATTCAAAGTTGCTGTTGAATAAAGAAAACAATAATAACCATAATATAACACTGAGTATGCTGAAACTTGTAGAACGCGATAGCTATTTAGAGCCATATAGCTTGAGTATTGAAGGACGTTACCAGTACTTCGTAAACAGATTGAAGCAATTGACAAAGAACGGTCGTCAGACATTGTCGGATTTTGCTTCCGGTTATCTCTATTTCGGATTGCACCGCACCTCTTCGGGTTGGGTATTCCGTGAGTGGGCACCCAATGCAACCAGGATTGTACTCATTGGTGATTTCTCGGACTGGGAAGAGCGTCCGGAGTATGAACTGAAGCAGCTTGCCGGCGGTGTGTGGGAGAGGAAACTGCCAAAGAAGGCTCTCTCTCATGGTCAGCACTACAAGATGAAGGTTTATTGGGATGGCGGTTGTGGAGAACGCATACCTGCATGGGTACGAAGAGTGGTGCAGGATGAGGCTACAAAGATTTTCAGTGCACAGGTGTGGGCACCGGAGCAGGAGTATGAATTCAAGAACAAGAAATTTATTGCCAAGAAGACTCCTCTGCTCATCTACGAGTGCCACATCGGTATGGCACAGGAGGAGGAGAAGGTTGGAACATACCGCGAGTTCCGTGAGAAGGTTCTGCCACGCGTTGCTGCCGATGGTTACAACTGCATACAGATTATGGCCATACAGGAACACCCATACTATGGCAGCTTCGGATATCATGTGTCGAACTTCTTTGCAGCATCATCGCGCTTCGGTACTCCCGAGGAACTCAAGGAACTCATCGATGCAGCACACGGAATGGGAATAGCGGTGATTATGGATTTGGTTCATTCTCATGCAGTGAAGAATGAGAACGAGGGACTTGGTCTGCTTGACGGTAACCCTGCGCAATACTTCTATGGTGATGACAAACGCATACACAGCGCATGGGATTCACTCTGTTTCGACTATGGCAAGAATGAGGTTGTACACTTCTTGCTCTCAAACTGCAAATACTGGCTTGAGGAGTTCAAGTTCGATGGTTTCCGTTTTGATGGCGTTACCTCAATGATATACTACAGCCATGGTCTTGGTGAGGCATTCTGCAGTTATGCCGACTACTACAATATGGGGCAGAACGGTGATGCTATATGTTATCTTACACTTGCCAACAAGCTCATTCATGAACTGAACCCCAATGCAATAACAATTGCCGAGGAGGTATCCGGTATGCCGGGTCTTGCAGCACCCATTGAAGATGGTGGCTATGGCTTCAACTACCGTATGGCAATGAATATCCCTGATTTCTGGATAAAGATTATCAAGGAACGCAAGGATGAGGATTGGAAACCTTCCGAAATCTTCTGGGAACTTACCAATCGCCGTAAGGATGAAAAGACTATCTCGTATGCCGAGAGTCATGACCAGGCACTTGTTGGTGACAAGACAATCATCTTCCGCCTTGTTGATGCCGACATGTATTGGCACTTCAACCGCGGTGACGAGACATACATGGTTTCACGCGGTATTGCACTCCACAAGATGATACGTCTCATGACACTATCGACCATCAATGGTGGTTACCTCAACTTTATGGGTAATGAGTTCGGTCATCCCGAGTGGATAGACTTCCCACGCGAGGGTAACGGATGGAGTCACAAGTATGCCCGTCGTCAGTGGGGGCTTGTAGATAACCCGGCCTACAACTATACATTGCTCGGACAGTTCGACAAGGAGATGGTTGACCTCATAGGTGGTGTGCGCAACTTCCAGAACCGCCCGGTTCAGGAGATTTGGCATAATGATGGAGACCAGATACTTGCCTTCTCACGTAAGGATCTGATATTCGTCTTCAATTTCAGTCCAAACCGCTCGTTTACCGATTATGGCTTGCTTGTTCCCGAGGGCTCTTATTCAATAGTTCTCAATACCGATTCGGAACGTTTCGGTGGCAATGCCCTTGTCGATGAAAACCAGACACACTTCACACAGTACGACAGGCTCCATGCACGTCGCAAGAAAGGTTGGCTCATGTTATATCTCCCAGCCCGTACAGCATTGGTGCTGAAAAAGAATAAAGAATGAGGAATATTATAGAGCAACGTTTGCAAAGAGTTGTGGCAACATTGTGTGCCACACTCTTTGCTGTTTTCTCCTTTCTGTTTGTAGCGGTGTATCAGGCACCGTTGCTCGAGGCTTTGTATAATGAAGTAGCCACGGGTAAACTGCAATATAATCCCTATCTTGTAGGTGGAGTAGTCTCTATCACACTTACAGCTCTGGCTTTGTGGCTTAACCGCTTTGCCAAATTCCGTCGTGAATGGACTGCTGTAGCCTATCTGCCTTCGTCATTGTTGCTGGCATTCATTACTGACGTGGACCGTTCGCTCTATGTCGACGAAAAGTCATATATGGGGTGGTGTGTAATATTCATTCTGGGGATTATACTTTACATTGTACTCTCGTGCTTCTTGCGCAAGATGCTTTTCGACAAGATTAAGTATATGGCTATGACGACAAACAGAGTCGTTTGGCGCAATCTTATACTTCTTGTCTTGCTTGTTTGTATTGTTGGCACTCTATCGAACGGCGAGGAGAACTTTAAGCGTGAAACCCTTGTGATGTCATACTACAATGACGGCAAGGTGGAGAAGGCGCTGAATGTTGGCAAAAACAGTGATGATGCCACGCGGGAACTCACTGTGATGCGCGCATATATTCTTGCTGCCAACGGACAGCTTGGTGAACACCTTTTTGAGTATGTACAACACTATGCGACAGATGGATTGCTCCCTTTGTCTCAGCGTACATCTTCACTTGTTCCGGATAGTGTATATTCAATCATTGGAGCAAAACCATTTGCCGATGAAGAATCAACGACGTTCTTGTCGCGTGTGGCGCATGCCGATTCAGCAACGTCGGTTGCGCGAGAATACTATCTAGCGTCATTGCTGTTGGAAAAACGTATCGTTAAATTCAAGGATGAAGTTATTGCGTTCTTTGGGGTCGGCTCTATCGACAGCTTGCCCAAGCATTATCGCGAGGCATTGGCGCTGTATCTTGATGTTTCCTGCGATTCGGCCGTAACTGTACCATTCAAGATAAATGATCAGGCAATGCTTTCACGCCTCAATGCACTGCGCGCAGAGGAGGCAAAACATAGCGATGTCTTCGTGCGCGGTAACTATGTCCGTCGTGATTTCGGAGATACCTATTGGTGGTATTTTATCTACTCCAATTAAACTGCAAAACTTAATAGACGTACTAGTTTATGGTATAAAAACTGGAAATCGTTGAAAAGTTTTGAAAAAATGTAGATATTTTGCCTACAAATTTGTATAATTCTAAAATGTGAATTACATTTGTAATGCTCTCAGTTGAGAGTAATGATAGTATAGTTTTTTCTTAGTTGTTTAGTAAATGTTGGAAGTATCTCTTTGTGAAAAGGGGTACTTCTTTTTTTGTTCAAAAAAGAAATAGGCTCAGTAGCAAAAAGGTGTGGGTAATTATTGGATTTCTATTCTCTTGATAGCTTTTACACTTAATAGGTTATCTTATATTCTTTTTTCAAAGGAAAACCGGCACTGTGTGAACAAAGCTTTATTCGAATTGTGAATTTGCTTGCAAATAGACGATACCGCCAGCAGTTAGTCGTGCGTAGTGCAAGACTCCCTCCCGGCTTCGCCGTATTTGCCGTTGGCGAAACTTGGCTGCGCTCATTGTTAATTTCAAGTAAACTTTAATTTAATTCACTTGCACAAGATTTCCCTCTATAAACAGAGGGAGAGTTATTGCACTGCACGAGGTGCGAGAAGGCGACATTGTCAACCCAAAACCGGGCGTTTTTGGTGCTTTTTGTTGCGCAAAAAGCACGTATAGAAAGACTTGGAGAAAATACAAGTGAACAATCAAGGTTGAGATTAGCCGTTGAATTAAATGGAGAGCGAAAGCGATGTCCACAGTAAATTTCTACTGAACCAAGAAATACCCCCTTTCGTAAAGCACGCAGCAATAGGTCAGGCGTAGCATAGCCGCAGGTTATGTCGCTTTGGTTGCGAAGAGAGAGCGTGGTCAAATAGAATGAAAAAAAGAAGTGCCGCTTGAATTGCGGCACTTGTCAGAAAATCCTTATTGAATATCCCAGTCTTGCTGTGATGGTTGTGTTTGCCGAACGTCCAAAGTCATCGGTCTTCGAGTTGCCGAAGATGTCGGCCAATCCATAATAGTATCGTCCTTCTATAAAGAAGTTGCCTATCTTTGTCTTTAATTCCAAGCCAAGTCCCCCGGCAATACCGTAGTCAAATGAGTTCTCTACTTCCTTGCCATATACGGGACGGAAACTTATTGGTCGTTCATCTATCAGCCAATCACCCTTGTAACTCTCGCTTTCATTTATAAAGAAACCTATTTGAGGGCCAAGGTTCAGGAAAAACTGCAACCCTCGCTCCTCCTTGCCCCATGAGACGTGTGCAAAGAACGGAACCTCAATGTAATTTGTCACTCGGCTGTAACTGTTGGCTGTGCCATCATCAAAATCCTCAATCCAACCTCGCTGGGAGAAGTTGACTTCAAGCTGTGCGGCGCATATCATGCTGAAGTATTTTTCGCTGGTATATCGCACGTTGATGCCACCATTCACGCCTTGTAGTAATCCTTGTCTTATTGATGGCTGAAACTCCATCTTGTTAAGATTGAGACCGCCTGAGACACCTACTTCAAGGATGTTTCTCGGTTCTTCAATCTGTGCATGACAGCCTGCTGAGAATGCCAGAATGAATGTGACAAATATGTAAATGCTTTTCCTCATTCAATCAATAAATGTTTTCCTCGGTTTCCGTTGTCTGATTATCGTTCAGAATAGCGTTAAGGTTCTCATCCTGATAACCCTCTTGGTATTTTATGTGGTCAAAATCCATCTTCTCAATCCAGTATTCTGGGCAGAAGTGGATGAAGTAGTATTTGTTGTTTATAAAACCATCCTTGTCGCTTATCCTCTCGAATCTAAAATCGGACTGTACCGGTGAGAATGGTATCTCATTTATCCTTTCATATATCTGGTTGCCGTGCAGGCTGGCTGCGAGCAGGAAGAAATAACCAGTGTCATAACCCAACATGCCATATCTTGGATAGATGTTCTGTATGCTGCAGTTGTACCAACGTATAAACTCCTCCTGAAACTCGGCCACGCGTGGCAGTGAGTAGTGGCTGTAGAAGGTTGCATAGATGTATGTATCAACCTCATACATGAGTTCTCTTGTCTCCTTGGCGTGTATCTGCCATTCGGGATAACCGAAAACCTTGAACTTGCTGACTCCGGTGGAGTCAATGAGCTTGGCTTCAAGCAACGATGGCAGCAATGCATTGAGTGTTGTGGCCGAAGATGATGTCGGTATGATGACCATCTCTCTCTCTTCCTGATAAACGTTTGTCAGTGCCGGGATTATACTGTCCGGTGTTGTTATCATTTCAAGGGGTACGGTAGTGTATGGCATCTCGTTCTTCTTGAGCTCTGTCATAAGCGATTTGACGAACTCTTTCTTGTTACTTTCGCTGTCCTCGATAAACAACACATTTGCATTCGGGAAGGTTTTTACGAAACGTTCGCTCACCAATGGCAAAATGTATTGCTGTATTCCATTAGAAACATAAACATTGGGGTTGTTGATGGCTTCGTCCTTTTTACTTGCAAATGGAATGACAAGCGGTATTTCGCGTTCTTTGGCATACTTTGCAAGTTCTTTGCAGTGCTTGGTGTATGATGCACCAATTATCAGTTCGGCATTGTCGAGTGCACCGCTTGCCAGCAGGCTATCAAGACTTGCATCCTTTTGTCCAGCATCGTATGTGTTTATTACAAATGAGTATCCCTCACGTTTAAGCTGTTCTACAGCCATAAGGAATCCTTGGTAGTATTCGACCATGCGGCTCTGTTCTTTTGGCGCGTAACTGTCCAGCAGGAATGACAAGACTACTGCAACATTCAGTACGTTGTCGTCATTGATGCCTTTAGGCAGAATCTTGACCTCTGCGATTTGTGGTTCATTGTCGGTGCTTTTACCTCTGTTCTCATCTTTTTCTATGTTTACAATGAGATTCTTTTTGGTTGATGGAGCCGGTATGTTCAACACCATCTTGCGCTTCAGTTTCTTCTGCTTGAGCACCGGGTTAGCCATTATCAACTCCTCTCTGGTTATGTTGTACTTTTCGCAGATTTCTTCAATATCTTCGCTGCGCTTTACGGTGTGTGCTGTTATTATTGTCTGCTGATTATCTTTCTTTACCTCCGGCTCTGTAGCCTTGATTGTTGCGTATTGCTCCTTTTCCTTTTGGTGCTGCTGTTTTACAGGTATGATAATCTCTTCGCCAGCCTTGAAGTTGTTGATGCTGAGACCCGGATTTGCCGCGCAAATCTCTTCGGTTGTCACATTATACATCTTGCTCAGACGGTACAAGGTCTCTCCGGGCTTGATGGTGTGGGTCTTTCCACTTTTTTCTTTGGCTACGGTGTTGCGCGGAATAATAAGCTTTTGGCCTATTGATAGCTTTTCGGAGCTTCCGGGGTTGAATTTGATAACCTCTTCAACAGTGGTGTTGTATCTTTTAGAGATAGAGTAGAGGGTTTCACCTTTGGCAACGGTGTGGCTCACATAGTTGCCATTCTGTGCGCTCGCTGTCATTGTAATGATGGCAACAACCAGTACGAATAATATTTTTTTGCAGGTTCTCATAATAACAAAGCCTTTGGCACTATTCTCTGTGCAGTTTAAACCAAATTTCCTGCGAAGATACATAATTATTGCCAATATATGGTGTTCTGAATGTAAAAAAGATGCAGCGTTCTCACTCAAAGAGGAGACCGCATGGGAAATGGATTAAAACCTTGGAATTGTTGGTGTTTTTTCGTGCAGAATTATTATTTTTGTTTTTTGTAGCGCAGTTAAGGCGTGGTGCGAGCACTATCCGTCTCTCTCTTGCGTTGTATATGAAAAAAGGAACCATGAAAAAAATAGTTATCTTCATATTCTTGCTTCTCTTGTGCCTTCCTGTAGTAAAGGCGCAGGAGCTGGAAGCACCTAAACCAACAGCACTTGTAGTTGATTCAAAGGGAAATCTCACAGATCTTGCCATAGGCGATGAATATTCGGGTGAAGCTCCTATTACGGTAAGGTTCTATGCCAATGCACGCGAGATTGACGGTTATTCACTCACCTGTACATGGGAATTCTTCAAGGATGGCGAGGATGCGCCATACCTTGTGCGTCACGACGCCGACGTGCAGATAGAACTGCGCGAGAGTGGTGCAACAACTGTAATGCCCACCATTACCTATACAAGTCTTGAGGACAGTGAGTTGTTCTGGCCTTTCGGTGAGGAGTACTACGAATCTCCATTCAGTATTGTACTTGCCGAATCTACCCTTGAGGCGCCCAATGCCTTCTCACCTAACGCCGACGGCATTAACGACTACTACAATGTCTTTAATGTAAAGTCTATTGTGGAGTTCCATGGCGCAATATATAACCGTTGGGGGCAGGAACTATACCGCTGGGGAATTGATGAGATGGGAGTGGAAGGAACAGGCTGGGACGGTACATACAAAGGTAACCCCGTTAGTGACGGGGTCTATTTCGTGGTCATAAGAGCTTTGGGAGCCGATGGCATTGAGTATGAGATAAAGCGCGATGTGAACTTGTTGCGCGGATATTCCGAGGGGCTGAAATAATATGTGAAGATGGAAAAAGAGGAAAAAGGAAAGATAGAAGTTTATGGTGCACGTGTGCACAACCTCAAGAATATAGATGTTGAGATACCGCACGATTCACTCACCGTGATAACCGGTCTCAGTGGCAGTGGCAAGTCGTCGCTTGCCTTTGATACAATCTTTGCCGAGGGACAGCGTCGCTATCTCGAGACATTCTCGGCTTATGCCCGCAACTTCCTTGGCGGCCTTGAGCGTCCCGATGTCGATAAGATAACCGGCCTCAGTCCTGTTATCTCCATCGAGCAGAAAACGACCAACAAGAATCCCCGTTCAACCGTTGGAACAACCACTGAGATATATGACTATCTGCGCCTGCTCTATTCTCGTGCAGCCGATGCCTACTCTTACCTTTCGGGTGAGAAGATGGTAAAATATACCGAGGAGAAAATCCTCGAGCTCCTGCTCACGGCATATGACGGCAAGCGTATATATATACTTGCCCCGCTTGTCAAGGGACGCAAGGGACACTATAAGGAACTTTTTGAGCAGATGATGCGCAAAGGATACCTGAATGTGCGCATTGACGGCGAACTGTGCGAGATGTCGCGCGGTATGATGCTCGAACGCTACAAGAACCACGATATAGAGGTTGTCATTGATAAACTTGCGGTCGATGCCAAGGATACCCAGCGCCTGAAGCAGAGCCTTGCAGCGGCACTTGCGCAGGGTGACGGCTTGGTGATGATAATGGAGATGCCATCGGGCGAGGTGCGTCACTACAGCAAACGCCTTATGTGCCCTGTTACTGGTCTTTCGTACAAGGAACCAGACCCGCATAACTTCTCATTCAACTCACCCCAGGGCTTCTGTCCCAAGTGCAAGGGTTTGGGAGTGGTGAGCTGTGTTGATGTGGACAAGGTGGTACCCGACCGTAGCCTCTCGGTCTATGACGGTGCATTGGCACCGCTTGGCAAATACCGCCGCTCGTCAATCTTCCAGCAGATTGAAGCGGTGCTTGCACGTTATGATGCAGATTTGAAAACGCCGGTAGAAGAACTGCCCGACGAGGCACTCGACGAGATACTCTATGGCTCTCCCGTACCGTTGAAGCTCAACAACTCCAGCGAGATGTTCTATGACAGTATAGCAACATACGACGGTCTTGTAAAGTATATACAACTGCAAAAGGATACAAGCGTCTCGGCCAAGGAACTCCGTTGGGCCGAACAGTTCTCCATGATGCAGATCTGTCCCGAGTGTGGTGGAGCACGTCTCAATAAGGAGGCTTTGCACTATCGCCTTGCAGGCAAAAATATCTCGGAACTGGCCTCAATGGATATTACAGCCCTTAACGAATGGCTCGAGCAACTCGACAGTTCTCTCAGTGACAAGCAGCGTGCCATTGCAGGTGAAATAGTCAAGGAGGTGAAGACACGCATCGGCTTCCTGCTTGATGTTGGTCTTGGATACCTATCACTCAATCGCTCATCGGTGTCTCTCTCGGGTGGAGAGGGGCAGCGCATACGCCTTGCAACACAAGTTGGGTCTCAATTGGTGAATGTGTTTTATATACTAGATGAACCCAGTATCGGTCTTCATCCTCGCGATAACGACAGGCTCATTGGTTCGCTTAAATCATTGCGTGACATTGGCAACACTGTCATTGTTGTAGAGCATGATCGTGACATAATGCTCGCATCGGACTACATCATCGATCTTGGCCCCAAAGCCGGCCGCAAGGGTGGCGAAGTGGTTTTTGCCGGCACACCAGTCCAAATGCTCAAGGGCGATACAATGACTGCGCGTTTTCTCAATGGAAAAGAGAAAATAGAGATACCGGCAGTTCGCCGTCCGGGAAACGGCAATGTCATAAAGATTACAGGTGCATGCGGTAACAATCTTAAGAATGTCGATGTCGAGTTCCCTCTTGGCAAACTCATCTGCGTGACGGGTGTGTCGGGTGGCGGAAAGTCATCTCTCATCAACGATACCCTGCAACCAATCCTTGCAAAGCATTTCTACCGCGCATTGCGCGAACCGTTGCCATACGCCTCAATAGAAGGCATTGAGCACATAGACAAGATTGTGGATGTTGACCAGTCACCGCTTGGACGTACACCGCGCTCCAACCCGGCAACATATACAGGTGTGTTCTCTGATATACGAAATCTTTTTGTGGAACTCCCCGAGGCCAAGATACGCGGCTACAAGCCCGGACGCTTCTCGTTCAATGTCACCGGTGGCCGTTGCGAGGCATGTGGCGGCAATGGATACAAGACTCTGGAGATGAACTTTCTTCCCGATGTCATGGTACCATGTGAAGTGTGTCATGGTAAACGTTACAACCGCGAGACACTTGAGGTGCGCTACAAAGGCAAGTCGATAGCAGATGTGCTCGACATGACAATAAATATGGCTGTAGAGTTCTTTGAGAATGTACCTACAATCCTTAATAAAATAAAGGTACTGCAGGAAGTGGGCTTGGGATATATCAAACTCGGACAGCCATCGACAACTCTTTCGGGTGGTGAGAGCCAGCGCGTGAAGCTCGCTACCGAGCTTGCCAAGCGCGACACCGGCAAGACACTTTACCTGCTCGACGAACCCACAACAGGCTTGCACTTCGAGGATATACGCGTGCTTATGAATGTGGTGAACCGTCTTGTCGATAAGGGCAACACTGTGGTGATTATTGAGCATAATCTCGATGTCATAAAGATGGCCGATTATATCATTGACATGGGCCCCGAGGGTGGCCGCGACGGTGGAGTGGTGATGGCCACAGGAACCCCCGAGGAGGTTGCAGCCAAAGGAGTAGGGCACACTGCAAGGTATCTTAAAGAGGAATTGAAATCTTGATAATTTAAGGCAATTATATAAGCTCAACTCAAAGATAGTGGCGCACCGGCAATATTATTGCCTAATTTAGACGATATTGAAACAAAAAAATCAGCAACCGCGAGGTTGCTGATTTTTTGATTTATATTGCTACTGTTGATTAGCAGATCTTGCGAGAGCCGTCGCCGATTACTACATCGTAAACCTTTGGCTGCTTACCATACTTCTCCTGGTAACGCTTCTTGGCCTCCTCGATGAATACCTCGTACAACTCCTCCTTAACAAGGTTGATAGTGCAACCGCCGAAGCCGCCACCCATCATACGAGAACCTGTAACACCGCAGTCAATAGCTACATCTACCAAGTAGTCGAGCTCCTCGCAGCTTACCTCGTAATCCTTGCTCAAGCCGAAGTGTGTCTCATACATCTTCTTACCTACAGTCTCGTAGTCACCAGCCTCAAGAGCCGCGCAAACATCGAGTACGCGAACTACCTCACCGATAACATACTTAGCGCGGTTGTAATCCTCGGGCTTCAACTCTGCCTTAACCTCCTCAAGCTGCTCAAAGCTTGCATCGCGCAAAGACTCAACCTCGGGATATTTAGCCTTGATAACCTCAGCTACGCGCTCGCAGCTCAAACGACGCTCGTTGTATGGTGAACCCACGAGCTCGTGCTTAACGCATGTGTTCAAGAGAACGAGTTTGTAACCCTGTGGCTTGAATGGGAAGTACTGGTACTCCAAAGAACGGCAGTCGAGACGGATGAGGCTGCCAGCCTTGCCGAATACGCTTGCGAACTGGTCCATGATACCGCAGTTGACACCTACATAGTTGTGCTCTGTAGCCTGGCCTACCTTGGCAAGCTCGAACTTGTCAACCTTGTTGTCACCGAACAAGTCGTTCAATGCATATGCGTATGTGCTCTCAAGAGCTGCCGATGATGACATACCTGCACCGAGGGGAACATCACCTGCAAATGCTGTGTTGAAGCCCTTTACATCAACGCCACGCTTGATCATCTCACGGCAAACACCGAAGATGTACTTTGCCCAAGATGCGTGTGGAGCATCCTCCTCCTTCAAACCGAACTCAACATAGTCCTTCTCGTCGATTGAGTAAGCGCAAACCTTGTCTGTACCGTTAGGCTTGATCTCAGCCATGATACCCTTGTTTACTGCGCCAGGGAATACAAAACCGTTATTATAGTCGGTGTGCTCACCAATGAGGTTGATGCGACCGGGAGATGCATAGATGCTTCCTGTTGTACCGTCGAAGTGTTTGATGAAACGGCTTCTTACAAATTCTATATCCATAATCGTTATGTATTATATAGTTAAACAATAAGTTTTTCAGAATAAATTACTTCTTAGCTGGTTTTGAGCCAACGAGTGCATAGAACAAGATGTATGCAGCACAGAATACTACTACCCAGAAACTTGGAATGTAACCGAGACTGTCTGCAACGAATCCCTGGATACCCATCATTACTGCGCAACCGAATACCATAGTCATGAAGATACCTGATGCGATAGCGGTGTATTTGCCAAGGCCCTCAACAGCCATGTTGAAGATAGCACCCCACATGACAGATGTGCAAAGACCAACAAGCAGGAATGAGAAAATACCCAATGGAATTGGCTGCCAGATAAGCTCAAGTTTACCCCAGTCAACACCCGGGAAGTCAACGAGGACATTTGTTGGAGCATACATGCCGAACAATACAAGCACCAATGTTGCAATAGACACTGTAGTAACCATTGCGCGGCTTGAAACCTTGCTACCGATACTTGCACCAACGAAACGGCCGATGAGCATCATAAACCAATATACAGCTACAATCATACCTACAGTACCTGAAGGAATGCCAAGACCTGGGAATTTGCTTGCAACCTTCTCGCTTGTAATAGTGCCGTTCTCAATCTCTTTCTTTGTCTTGTTGAACTCTTTCATGTAGTCTTCGTCACCAACAACGAGGTCTGTTGCAACAGTGCCGAGTCCTGGTACTGGAGATGCTGCCGGGAGAACTTCTGTCGCTGTAGGAACGATGTCTGTCTCAACAGGCTCGCTAACCTTGGCAATCTCTGTTTTTGGAGCTGGTTTGCTTGGAGTAGCAACTGCAATGTATTCCATTGTAGCTCTGTCAATGTCAATCTTCTCCTCCTCGTACTGCTTGATGATTTCAGCTCTCTTCTCCAATACATCCTTAGTCTCTGTGCTCAAGTACTGCTGAACGTAGTTAGGAACACCTACCTCGATACCCATGTAAAGGAAAATAGCTAATGCACCGAGTGCGAAGTGACGGTAACCCAAAGCCTTCTTTACCATGCCAAGGTCAACCTTCTCCTGCTTTGGCTCTTCGATCTTTGTGCGAAGAATGATGATGAAAGCAACAACGAAGATTGCAAGGGCAATCATCAACGCTGGAGTAGCATCGGCGATCTTTGCCTTTGTTGCATCTGCGATGAGCGCACCCATGAGGATGTAGCAAGCTACCGCTGCAGTAGAGTTGAATACACCACCAATCTGGATAAGCTGGTTACCTGATTTGCCACCACCGCCAAGGATGTTGAGCATTGGGTTTACAACACAGTTAAGGATACACATGCAAAGACCTGCAACGAATGCACCCACAAGGTAAACACCGAATACAAGACCAAGATTCTCCTGTGCATCGAACATACCGCTGAGCCACTGGATGAGGATACCTGCTGCGCCGACTGCAAGACCGATAAGAGCCGATTTCTTGTAGCCGAACTTTGAAATGAGCATACCTGCAGGAATACCCATTACAAGGTAAGCAACAAAGTTACCATAGTTACCAATCTGTGCGAGCACATTCGAAATGTCGCCCTGGTTCTTAATGATGGTTGCCATTGGTGTACACAAGTTAGTCACGAAGGCAATCATCGCGAAGAGCGCGATCATGATGATGATGGCTCCCCATTGTTTCTTCTGATTACTCATAATTCTTTAATGTTTTTAGTTTATTATAATATCCTTATTATTTTTCAACTCCGAACTTATATACAGTAACCTGCTTGTATGTCTCGCCGGGACAGAGCACCACGCTTGGGAAGTGCTGGCGGTTAGGAGAGTCGGGGAAGTGCTGTGCCTCGAAGCAGATTGCGCTGCGCTTGGGGAATGTTGCACCGTGTGCGCCTGCAAAACCGCTGTGCCAGTTCGATGTATATACCTGTACGCCTGGCTCGGTTGTGTAAACCTCCATTGTACGGCCACTGACAGGCTCTGTTACCTTTGCAGCAAAGCTTAGTTCGCCAACCTCTTTCTTGTTCAGGACATAGCAGTGGTCATAGCCGGCGCCATGCTTTATCTGCTCTTCATCGGCATCTATGCGTGCACCAACCTCTGTTGGGGTGGTGAAGTCGAATGCAGTACCCTTTACCGGTGCAATGCAACCGTAAGGAACTGATGTGTCGTCAATGGGAACAAAGAAATCTGCGTTGATCTCGCAAATGAGATTGTCGATTGTCGCTGTTGGGTTTGCAATGCCCGACAATGAAAAGAAACCGTGGCTTGTGAGGTTTACAATAGTTTTTTTGTCGGTTGTCGCTGTATAATCGATTTTGAGTTCGTTCTCGTCGTTGAATGTATATACTACTGTAACATCAAGATTACCGGGGAAACCCTCCTCCATGTCTGCCGACAGATAGTGGAGTTTCAATGTCTGTGCATCTGTCTGCTCTGCGTCCCAAACTCTTGCATGGAAGCCGGTAGGGCCACCGTGGAGGTGGTTGGGACCATTGTTGATTGCAAGGTTGTACTCCTTGCCGTCAATTGTGAACTTGCCTTTGCAGATGCGGTTGCCGTAACGGCCAACGAGTGTGCTGAGGAATGGTTCAGGGCTGTTGAGCAGGTTGTCAATACTGTCGTGTCCCTGGATTACATTGGCGTAGTTGCCGTTCTTGTCGGGAACCATGATGCTGCAGATTGCACCGCCATAGTTTGTGATTGCCACTTCGTTGCCCTGTTTGTTCTTGAGAATGAACAATGCTGTCTCCTTGCCGCCTATCTCTTTTTTGAAGTCGGCGGCCTTCAATTGTGAAAGATTTTCTGTACAACTCATATTTTGTCAGTTATAAATAGCTATTTCTCTGCAAATAAAATAAAAAAAAGGTTTATGACAAAGCAATTCGGGATAAAAAATTAACAATATTTCCGAAGCACCGCGGCACTCCGGAAATATTGTTATCGGTAACTCTCTATTTTTGAAAGATAAAGGCTATTTTTCGACAGTCGAAAGTAGGTCGGCAACAATGAAACAGCTGCCTCCGACAAAGATGAAATCGCTTGCGGCACTGTCGGCTTTTGCCGCTTCCAAGGCATTCTGTACGGTGGGGTAGCAGTTGCCTTTCAGCCCGTATGGCAACGCCTTTGCCATCAGCTCGTCCGAGGGCATGGCGCGCTTTATGCTCGCCTGTGTAAAATAATAGGCTGCATTGACAGGCATCATAGCCAGTACCGCTGCAATGTCCTTGTCGTTCACCATTCCAAAGACAATGCGCAGGGTGGTGTGTCTTTGGCTTTCGCGTTCCAGCTGCTCAACGATGTACTTTATTCCGCCTGTGTTGTGTCCTGCGTCGCAGACAATGCGTGGTGACTCACCGATGCGCTGCCAACGTCCTGTAAAACCGGTGATGGAGCAGACGTTTGCAAATCCCCTTTGTACAGCATCGTCTTTTATCGAAAATCCGCACTCTCTTAGTTTTGCTATTGCTGTAAGCACCGTGTTTGTGTTCTTCTTCTGATAATCGCCGCCAAGCTCGCCCTTGATGGCTCCAAATGAGGTTGTCGTGTATTCAAAACCACCTTGCGACAATTGTCTTGCCGATAGTAATTGCGGCTCTTTTTCGGCAAATATCAACGGTGCTTCTATGCTTGTAGCCTTTTCGCAGAAGACTTTCTTTGTCTCGGGTGTCGTTTCGCCAATTACAACAGGCACACCGGGCTTCATTATACCAGCCTTCTCGCCTGCAATCTCTGCAAGTGTGTTGCCAAGGAATTGCGTGTGGTCGAAACTTATGTTGGTTATTATTGATAGTTTGGGGGTGATGATGTTTGTGCAATCAAGCCTTCCGCCAAGCCCCACTTCTATAACAGCTACATCTACCTCCTGCTCGGCGAAGTAGTTGAATGCCATCGCAGTTGTCAATTCAAAGAACGACGGGCTTAGTGGCTCAAAGAACGCCTTGTTCTCCTGTACAAACCGGATTACATATTCCCGGCTCGCAACCTTGCCATTAACCTTAATTCGTTCCCTGAAATCTACAAGATGGGGCGATGTGTAAAGTCCTACTTTGTAGCCACACTCCTGTAAAATGGCTGCCAAGGTGTGTGAAGTGGAGCCTTTTCCATTTGTTCCTGCAATGTGTATTGTCTGGAATTTCTTATGCGGGTTGCCCAAGTGGTTGTCGAGTGTAATGGTGGTTGATAACCCCTCTTTGTAAGCCGCACCGCCTACTTGCTGGAAGGGCGGTGCGCAGTTGAACAGATATTGGACAGTTTCGTCGTATGTCATATCTATGTCTGGTTTGTTTAGTCAAAGAATTTCTTGAATCGGCGGAATAGTTTGTCCTTTATGCTTTCGCTTGGTCTGAAATTGTCCGATTCGCGGAAATTCTCAATAATCTTCTTTTCATCCTTTGATAAAGTTTCGGGGATATAAACACTGATGTTCACTACAATGTCTCCCTTGTTGTACCCGTTGAGTGACGGCAAGCCTTTGCCACGCAGACGCAGAACCTTGCCGGGCTGTGTTCCCGGTTCAATTGTGACCTTTGCTTTTCCGTCAATTGTCGGAATCTCGGCAAAACCGCCAAGCGCCGCAGTAGGGATGTCAAGCAACAGGCTATATACGAGATCATTCTCGTCACGTACGAGAGCTGGGTGTTGCTCCTCCTCGATGAGAATGAGCAGGTCACCTGGTATTCCGTTCAATTTGCCGGCATTTCCTTTGCCACGCATTGAGAGTTGCATCCCTTCATATACGCCGGCTGGTATGTTTACCTCTACAATTTCTTCGCCCATTGTAATGCCGTCGCCTTTACAGTGAGAGCATTTGTTCTTGATTATTTTTCCTTGTCCGTTGCATCGTGGACAGGCAACCTCGCTGCGCATCATGCCAAAGAAACTCTGCTGTGTGCGAATTACACGGCCGGTTCCTTTACAGTCAGGGCATGTTTCAACAGCACCACCTTCGGCACCGCTGCCGTTACAGTGGGGGCAAGTTACATATTTCTTTAGTTTGAACTTCTTGGTGACACCGTTTGCAATCTCCTGTAGGTTGAGCTTAACCTTTACTCTTTGGTCGCTGCCACGGAATTTTGCAGGGCCACTATTGCCGCCGAAACCGCCGCCAAATCCTCCTCGTCCGCCAAATATGTCGCCGAACATTGAGAAAATATCGTTCAAGTCCATGCCGGCACCGTTGAAACCGCCACCGCCACCTGCGCCGCTCACGCCTTCGAATCCAAACTGGTCATAGCGCGCCTTTTTGTCCGGGTCGCTGAGTACACCATAAGCCTCGGCTGCTTCCTTAAACTTCTCTTCGGCCTCTTTGTCACCTGGGTTCTTGTCCGGGTGATATTGTATTGCCAACTTACGGTACGCTTTCTTTATGTCGCCTGCCGACGCGTTCCTATCTACGCCAAGCACTTCATAGTAATCTCGTTTTGCCATATCAAATCATTATTCGCCTACCGCAACCTTTGCGTGACGTATTACTTTATCGTTAAGTGTATAACCTGTTTGAACACAATCAAGTACCTTGCCTTTGAGCTCTTCGGTCGGTGCCGGTATCATGGCAATAGCCTCGTGGTAGTCTGTGTTGAAATCTGCACCCTCGGTCTCAATTCTCTGCAGACCGTTCTGCTTCAGAATTCCAACGAATTTGTTGTATATGAGTTCAACGCCGGTCATTATTTCGGCTGCACTCTCGTTCTTTGACATGTTTGCAATTGCTCTCTCAAAGTCATCGAGCACGGGTAATATTGACTCAATGGTGCGCTCGCCACCGTTCTTTATAAGCTCAGCTTTCTCTTTCACGGTGCGTTTGCGGTAGTTGTCGAATTCGGCAACCTGACGCAAGTATTTGTCTTCGAGTGTGGCAATCTTCTCATTTGCCTCGCCAAGTTCCTTCTGTAGCTGCTCTTCGGCAGTCAATTCCTCTGTTTCCTGCTGCTCGCAGCTCTCCTCGTTCACGCCGTTCCCGTTCTCGATAACTGCTTCATCCAAAATTTCCTTATCTTTTTCGCTCATGGTTCAAATGTTTTTCTACTCTATAATAACAAATAGTTTGCCAATGCTGTTTTGGCAGAAATTGTGGCAAAGATACCTCTTTTTTGTGTGACATCAAATGTCATAATGGCAGAAAATGTAAATTTTGTCCTATTCGTTTCGGTTATTGCTGTGGAATGGCTAATTTCGCTGTGTGTAATTTAAATGTTGTGATGATGGGGATGAGGCATGTTGCTCTTTTGTTTGCTGTAATAATAAAACTGCTACTCTGTGGGGTGTAGATGATGGTGTAAACACTATTTCGCGTGCTCGTTCTGCTCTGTTTGTGGTCGGTTTTGCTTATTTGTGATATTTGTGCAATATGTGAGGTGTGTAATTATGTGTTAAACGATTGGTTTTAAATAAATAAGTATTTTTAAACTATTGTTTGCGAATGGTGTTTTTAAAATATAGTCAAAGAACTATTCGCTACTATTTTGCTTCTGAAAAGCAGTTAAAAACAGTCTTGCAGACGAAATCTTTGTTGTGGTTGTGGCATGCTTGATTTGCCGGTCTGTTCCGGGCTTGTGAGTGGGGCGTTGTGATGAATGGCATTTTGACATAAGTGGCATGCTTGCTTGTAATTTGAATGTGATATTGATTATAATATGTTTATAATTAATGGTGTAAATATTGATTATTCTACTAAAAAATAAATGGAATGCCGATGAATGGAATTTTGAATAAAATGCAGCAGATTGCGCTGGGCAAGTTGAGCATTACTTCGCTCAATGCCATGCAGCAAGCAGCGGTGGAGCATTGCCGCAAAAACAGCGGTATGGTGCTGCTTTCACCTACCGGAACAGGAAAGACTCTGGCTTTCTTGCTGCCGTTGCTCGAGAGGCTCAATCTCAATGAAAAAGGAGTGCAGGCGCTCGTTGTGTTACCAACCCGTGAACTTGCCAAGCAGGTCTTTGAGGTGTGGCGTTCAATGGCAACCCCTTTTCACATGGCGGCATTCTATGGTGGCCGTCCTCTGGAACAGGAGGTGGCATCGCTAAGCGGAGCATCACCGGCTGTGATTGTCGGTACGCCGGGTCGTTTGCTCGACCATCTTGGCCGTGCATCGTTTGCTGTGGATAAATGTACATTGCTTGTCATAGACGAGTTTGACAAGTGCCTGGAGATGGGATTCCAAGACGAGATGTCCAAACTTGTAGATGCGCTTCCAAATGCCAAGGCGCGCTTCTTGCTCTCTGCAACAGATGCCACCGAGATTCCACTCTTTGCCGGTGCTGCCGATGTGGAGAAACTCGATTTCCGTGGCGGCGGTGAACAGCCTGCCGTGCGCACCAGTTTCTACACTGTTACAACTACCCCCGACAAGCGCCTGAGCGCACTTTCATCGTTGCTTTGTTCCTTTGGTGGTGAGCCGGCAATTGTCTTCTGCAATTTCCGCGAGACAGTCGATGAGGTACAGGCTTATCTCAAGAAGATGTCAATGCATTCAATAGGCTATCACGGTGCTATGGAGCAGAAAGAGCGTGAATTGGCGCTTTATCGTTTCACCGCCGGTTGTTCCAATATTCTTGTGAGTACCGACCTTGCAGCGCGTGGTCTTGATATAAAGGATGTGCGACACATCGTGCACTATCAGCGCGCACTCTCGGCCGAGATTTTTACCCATCGCAATGGTCGTACAGCCCGTTGGGAGGCAGGTGGTAATGTCTATCTTATTTCGTTTGAAAACAAGGCATTGCCCGATTTTTTTCCAGATGGACTTGAAGAGTTTCAGCAGCCCAAACGAGTGGTGTTGCCGCCTGCTCCCGAATGGACTGCGCTGTATGTGGGTAAGGGCAAGCGCGACAAGATAAGCCGTGGCGACCTTGCAGGTTTCTTCATGAAAAAAGGTGGCTTGAAACCCGATGAGGTGGGCACGATAACCGTGTTTGACAACTTCTCCTATGTGGCAGTCAAGCTCAACCGCATGCGTGCCGTGCTCAAGGCTGTCGAGGGTGAGAAAATTAAAGGAATAAAGACCATAGTGCAGCCACTGCGTGGCAAGTAAACTTGATTCATGGTGTTGTTTTGACAAGTGCGCGATAGTCCCATTTTGAGATGTCTTGCTTTTTTGCTAATTTCGCAGTTGAAATAGAAGTACAGAGATGAAGAAATACAATTTTAATGCCGGGCCGTCAATGCTGCCGCGTGAGGTGGTAGAGCAGACTGCCGCTGCCGTGCTCGATTACGATGGCACGGGGTTGTCGCTAATGGAGTTGAGCCACCGTTCGGCCGAGTTCAAACCCATACTCGACGAGGCGCGTGCACTGCTTGGGGAACTGCTCGATGTGCCTGCCGGTTACGAGGTGCTCTTTCTGGGCGGTGGTGCAAGCATGCATTTCTGCATGGTACCGTTCAATTTCTTAGGTGGCAAGGCTGCCTATCTGAACACCGGCACATGGGCTTCGAAGGCGATGAAAGAGGCAAGGCTGTTCGGTGAGGTGGTCGAGGTTGCTTCATCGGCCGACAAGGCTTTCAGCTATATTCCAAAGGATTTTGCA
This sequence comes from Bacteroidaceae bacterium, assembly GCA_045657945.1. GTDB lineage: Bacteria > Bacteroidota > Bacteroidia > Bacteroidales > Bacteroidaceae > HGM04593. The sequence goes on from JAZOUB010000019.1 coordinate 30,467, forward strand.
GTGCCTGCCGATGCCGATTATCTTCACATAACATCGAACAATACAATATACGGAACTCAGCTGCGCAAGGATATTGACGCGCCCGTTCCGCTCATTGCCGACATGTCGTCCGACATACTTTCGCGCCCGGTAGATGTCTCAAAATACAGCTGCATCTATGGCGGTGCACAGAAGAACCTTGCACAGTCGGGGCTTTCGTTCGTCATTGTAAAGGAGAGCGCGCTCGGCAAGGTTGAGCGTGCGATACCCTCAATACTTGACTACCGCGTACACATAGCAAATGGCTCGCTGTTCAACACGCCCCCAACATTGCCCATCTACACAGCGCTGTGTAACCTGCGTTGGGTGAAGCAGCAGGGTGGTGTCGTTGAGATGGAACGCCGTGCAAGGGAGCGCGCGCTTGTGCTCTATGATGAGATTGACAGCAACCCGCTCTTCTGCGGTACGGCAGTGCCCCAGGATCGTTCATACATGAACATTGACTTTGTCATGGCGCCCGGATACGAGGAACTGGAGGAGGCTTTTGCCGCTTTGGCTGCCGAGCGTGGAGTGGTGGCAATCAAGGGACACCGCACAGTGGGCGGCTTCCGCGCATCGTGCTACAATGCCATGCCATTTGAGGGGGCACAGGCACTTGCCAGTTGCATGAAGGAATTTAAAAATAGTATTTGATTTGAATTTGATATGCTTGAAAGCGATATATACAAGACCATAGAGCAGCAGGGCGAGGCTATCTACACCGAAAAACGTAGCAAATTCCTTGCTTTTGCCATCCCTGTGACAACCATTGAGCAGGTGAAGGAACACATCGAGGTGTATCAGAAGAAATACTACGATGCGCGTCACGTGTGCTATGCCTACCGCCTTGGCGAGCGTGGCGAGAACGAGCGTTCCAACGACAACGGCGAGCCGTCGGGCACTGCCGGAAAGCCTATCCTGGGGCAGATACACAGCAAGGAACTCACCAATGTACTTGTTATTGTGGTGCGCTATTTTGGCGGAGTGAAATTGGGTACAAGCGGGCTCATTGTGGCCTATCGTGCAGCTGCTGCCGAGGCTCTTGAGGCTGTGGAACACATAGAGAAGACCATCAACGGCGAAATTGTGCTCCGTTTCTCCTATCCGTTGTTGAACGAAGTGTTGCGCATTGTGAAGGAAGAGGAACCCAAGGTGGTCGAGCAGGTCTTTGACAACGACTGTATGGTGCGTCTTTCGATGCGCCTGTCTCGCCTGCCGCGACTCATTGAGCGTTATGAGAAACTTGTGATTGCGAGTCGCAACGATTTGAAAATTGAAAAACTCGAGTAATGCACCCCACATCCGATTTCTTCGACATACTGCAAGCCGTTACCGTTGACTGCAAGGACAATGGCGAGTGCTTCACTGTAACCGACAGGGTTGCTGTTATTGAGCACATGCTTGAACAGACGGACTATAAACTGATTGGTCGTCAACCGCTTGCGTTGCTCTATGCCAAGCGTCAGCTACGTGAGGGCGACAGGGTGCTGCTCATCTCATCGCACATTGATTGTATCTATCCCCGCTGTTTCTGCAGCGACGAGGGCGACTGCCTGCGCGGAACATTCGACAACAGTTTCACCAATGCTGCCTTGCTGCTTAATATGGTTCAAGACCGGCTCCCCGATAATGTTGTGGTGGTCTTTACCGGCAACGAGGAGAGTGACTCGCAGGGCGCTGTGCAGGCGGTTGTGGCACTGGGACAGATGGGGTGCGAAGTGGCCGCGGCGCTTGTGCTCGATGTTACCAACGAGGGGTGGGAGAGCGGTGCGCTCTTTACGTTGGAGAACGATTTGGGTATCGACATCCTCACGGGCTATAATATCATCTCCTCGCTTGAGGCCTTCAGCGGCAAGTTTGCTTTCAAACACAATGCCCTGCCCGATGAGTCATGGGACTATGCCGACTACGGTATCCCATCCATCACACTCTGCGTGCCTGTGGGTGGCGAACTGCATGGCGATGCAGGTGTCTTGCTGCGCAAGGAATCGGCAGTGGAATATTGCAATGTCTTGCCTCTTTTGGCAAATCTCTTTTGCTAAAAATAAATATATATTTTATATAAAAAATACAAATATTTTTTGCGACTTGTCGTTTTTTTTTTTTTTTCTTTGCATTTGGTGGAGTATGCATTGGGCAATCCTACCTACTTTTTGATTTGAAATTATTGACTTAAAATTATTAACTAACCAAAACCAAATGAAATGAAAAAACTTTTTACATCTTTGTTTCTGTTGGGCATGATTGCTCCGTTCGGAGCATCGGCACAGCTGCAGCTAAAGGCTGAGGCTCCTGCCAACCCCGACAACGAGCCGGTTGAGGTGCATCCAGTTCCTCATCCACGTCAGTTGAAGTGGCAAGAGACCGAGTTCTATGCATTCTACCACTACGGTATGAACACCTACACCGGCCTTGAGTGGGGTAACGGTGACGAGGATCCAAAGCGTTTTGCTCCAACAGCAGCGCCTAACCCACGCCAGTGGCTCGAGGTTGCAAAGGCTGCCGGAATGAAGGGCGGTATTGCCGTTGTAAAGCACCACGACGGTTTCTGCCAGTGGCCAACATCAACTACAACACACAATGTGACCAACTCGGGCAACGACTATGGTCGCAACACCAACATCCCACGCGACTTTGCAGCTGCTGCAAAGGATTTGGGAATGAAGTACGGTTTCTATGTATCGCCATGGGACCGCAACAGTTATTACTACGGAACAGACAAGTATGTTAAGGACGTGTTCCTCAAACAGTGTGCCGAGCTTGCCGAGTATGGCACAGACCAGTTCGAGATGTGGTTCGACGGTGCAAACGGCGGTAGCGGTTACTATGGTGGCCGCAACACGACAGTGAGCGTTGACCGTGCTACATACTACGACGTACCAAACCTCCGCGACAGTATCCACAAGGTATGCCCCGACTGCGTTATGTGGGGTGTAGGTGGCGAGGCCCGCTGGATTGGTAACGAGGCCGGCTGGGCAGGCGAGACAAACTGGTCGCCCGAGAACCGTGACTACGCAGGCGAGAACAACGGTATGTACGGAACAGAGACAGGTTGGTTCTGGCTCCCCGGTGAGAGCGATGCCAAGGCAACCAACAAGGGTTGGTTCTACCACGATGGCGAGAGTCCACTCACTCCCGAGCGTCTCTTCCAGATGTACCTTGAGACCGTTGGCCGCAACGCGACACTCATCCTCAATATTCCTCCCAACAAGGCTGGTGTATTGCCCGACGCTTCTGTCAATGCCCTCACAGGCATGGGTGACCTCATCCGCGCACGCCTCACAAACGACTTTGCAAAGAGCGCAACCGTAACTGTCAGTGAGACACGCCAGGCCGGTGCAAACCGCAATTATGAGGCAGCAAACATGATTGACGGCAACAAGGAGACCTATTGGGCTACAAACGACGGTACAACAGAGGCTACTATCACACTCATGTGGGATGCTGCCAAGACAATCCGTTATGTAGAACTCATGGAGTACATCGCAAAGGGACAGCGCGTAAAGAAATTTACAGTAGAGACAACACAGGATGGCGTCAACTGGACACGCCGTGCAACCGGTGTACAGACAACTACCATCGGTTACAAGCGCATCATTCCACTCAATAGCAACACTGCCAACAGCTATGGCACCGGCTATGATGTCATGGGTGTACGCATCACAATTGAGGACAGCCGCGCTTGTCCGCTAATCAGTAAAGTAAGCGTTTATTAATATTTTAATCTTTGGAATTATGAAATTGAAGAACATATTTGCGCTTGCTGCTTTGGCATTCCCAATGTTCGCTTCGGCGCAGACAGAGATAACATTCGACACACAGGACTACAAGTCTGTAGGTGTCTATGATACATGGGAGGCTTCTCCCTTCCGTACAGGTGTCCTCAAGGGTAACTATGCAGTTATCGATAACCACTTGACCTATGTCGATGACCAGTTGGGCGTTGCTCCCAACCCATCGTCAAAGATACTTGCCATCCAGCGTTCACGCTTCGGTTCAAACACCTTTGGTGTCCGCGTTGACCTGAACGAGACATTCGAGCTCACTCCAACCACAAAATACATCCATGTGAAGGTCTATCGTCCATACGGTGGCCGCGTGATGGTTGTAGGTCTTGGTAAGCGCACCGAGCGCAAGGACCAGTCGCCCGAGACCGAGCAGTTCTGGGCAATGTCAACAATGAACATCGGTGCCGACAAATGGCAGGACGTTGTTCTCCCAATCAAGGGTAACGGTGGCATTGATATATACAGCCTTGTTGTTGTGCCCGATTGCGAGTCGCCCCACAATTACACCGAGGATGCAATCTGCTATGTCGATGACATCAAGGTAAACAACGACCCGATGTCGGAGTTCGTCTATGGCTACTATCAGGTCGCTTTTGGTCAGGACCAGCTTTATACACGCAACGACCGTTTCCTCTCCGGTATCAAGTTGCAGGCTAATGGAGGTACAACACAGATTGTGAACTCTCCAACATCGCCAAAGACTGTGTATGTGAACCAGACAAGCAACCAGTTCTTTGCAAAGCCGGGTGAGACACTCACAGCAAGTGTTGCCTACACCGGTAGCTGGATGCACGGATATGCATATATCGATTTTGCAAACGACGGTAAGTTCCAGGCTACAGTGAACGACAACCTGAGCATTGCCCAGGGCAGTGACCTTGTGACATTCTCGTTCTATGGCGGTGCCGACAATGACAACGGTGTGAACAGTGCCGGTGCATCAATCAGCGGCAACAACCGCAACACACTTGCAATGCCTTCGTTCACACTGCCGGCAGACATGCCTCATGGTGTATATCGCATGCGTTACAAGGTTGACTGGAACTCTGTTGACCCTGCGGGTTGCATTGACCAGTCAAACTCAATCCTCAACAACGGTGGTGGTATCATCGACATCATGCTCAATGTACATGGCGATTATGCTTATGTAAACGATGCAAACCGTAACGGTAAGGTTGTGGCAGCAGAGAACGGTGCCGACCTTGTTACATACCAGACACCATTCGGTCAGGCGTTCAAAATCAAGATGGTTCCCGAGAACGGTTTCGAGTATAAGGGTGCAATCATCAAGTACGGTTACAACCTCAGCGGCGACAGCATTGTACACGACAATGTACAGTGGCAGAAAGTTTTCTTCGAGCGCCAGCAGTTCGATGGCGAGGATTGCATTGTAATCCCTGCCGAGTATATGTGCGGCGATGTTGAGGTCGAGGGTCTCTTCATTGAGAAGGGTACATACGTTGAGCCTCAGAAGCCTACACGCTACGAGACTACAAAGGTTGTGAACGGTGAGTTTTCAGGCCGAATTCCCTGGTACACAATTCAGATTGGCCAGCAGGGCTATGTCCTCGCCGACAACGGCAATGCAAGCTACATTGCACTGGACAACACCGAGCTCGACACCGAGAATCCTGCACAGCTTTGGTGCTTCACCGGCAACGAGGAGGATGGCTATTACATCTACAACAAGCAGGCCGGTGCAACAAAGGTACTTGCAGCCCCCACAACAATGAGTGGAACAACAGGTGCCGGTTCACACCCCGTGCTCAAGGAGAAAGACAATCTCCCTGCCGGTTACACAGCAGTGTGGCGTTTCATGGATTCACGCGACCTTGGTTCAACCGATGTTGCATACGCATATATGTACGAGGATGGTTATATCTCCAACAAGGTAAATAACCGCGATAACAAACTTGCCTTCTGGACAGGTGGCCAGGATGCCGGTTCTACATTGCGAATCCTCTATGTAGAGGCTACAACAAGTATCGAAGAGCTGAATGTTGAAAATGGTGTGAAAGCAGTCTATGACCTCAATGGCCGTCGCTTGCAGGAGACCGAGAAGGGTATCTACATCGTTGATGGCGAGAAAGTGCTTGTAAAGTAATTTGCAAAGAATTATGATATGACGGCAACCCTTTCCTGGGTTGCCGTTTTTCGTTTTTGGATACAAGGATAGACGACCGGCGTTGTGTGCTGATTTTCTATATTTAATTTATTATAAAAAAGACAAATATTTGCATCTGTCATTTTATTTTTTTTTCTTTGCATAAGGTGGAGTCTGCTTGCTTGCTTGCATGCTCCCGCTAATGAGTGATTTTTTTATTAACTAACCTATTTTTATAATGAAGAAACTTTTTACTTCTTTGTTCTTGTTGGGTATGATGGCTCCATTTGGAGCTTCGGCGCAGTTCCAGCTCAATGCTGAGACACCCACGAACCCCGACAATGCGCCGCTTCCAGTACACCCGGTGCCAAGTGATCGACAGCTCTTGTGGAACGAGACAGAGTTCTATGCCTTCTTCCACTATGGTATGAACACATTTACAGGCTCAGAGTGGGGCTATGGTAATGAAGCCGAGTCAAGATATGCTCCATTGGCCAAGCCTAATCCCGAACAGTGGGTTACAGCAGTGAAGGCAGCCGGTATGAATGGCGGTATCGCCGTTGTAAAGCACCACGATGGTTTCTGCTTGTGGCCAACAGCTACAACAGAACACAGCATCAAGAATGCCGGTAATGAGAACGGACGTAGCGCAAACATTCCACAGCTTTTTGCCGATGCTAGCCGCAAGCATGACATGAAATACGGCTTCTACATCTCTCCATGGGATCGTAACTCGGCTCACTATGGCAAGGACACATACGTAACAGAGGTGTTCTTGAAACAGTGCGAGGAGTTGGCCGAGTATGGTTCGGATCAGTTCGAGATGTGGTTCGACGGCGCGCGTGGTGGCGATGGCTACTATGGTGGCGAGGGTGGCAACCGCGATATCGACCCCGAAATTTACTACGACGTTCCAAACTTGCGTACCCGTGTACACCGCATCGCTCCTAACTGTATAATGTGGGGTGTCGGTGGCGAAGCACGTTGGATTGGTAATGAGTCGGGTTATGCCGGCGAGACAAACTGGGCTATGACCGACTACCTCTCAGAGACTGTTATCCGCGAGGAGGGTGATATTGACGGTTGGTTCTGGAATCCGGGTGAGAGCGATGCCAAGGCAACAAGCGCAGGATGGTTCTGGCACCAGGGTGAGTCAATGAAGAGCGCCGAGCGTCTTTTCCAGATGTATCTTGAGACTGTCGGACGCAATGCAACCCTCATCCTCAACTGTCCTCCAAACCAGTATGGCGTTCTCCCCGACAACACCGTGAACGAATTGACTAAATTGGGCAAGATGTTGCACGAGCGTTTGGCTGTTCCTGTATATGGTCTTGACGAGAGCACTGCAGCTACCGACCTTGCAAAGAGCGCGACAATTGAGGTTAGCGAGACACGCAACGGTGGCAAATATGAAGTTGCTAACCTCACCGATGGCGACAAGGAGACATATTGGGGTACAAACGACGAGAGCCTCACTGCAACAATCGAACTCACTTGGAACACTCCACAGGTAATACGTTATCTTGTTATGCAGGAGCCTGTTTTCTTGGGTCAGCGCATCAAGGACTTCAAGATTGAGTACAGTGCCGACGGCGCTACATGGACAGAGCTCTGTCCTGCCATGCAGACAACAACCGTTGGTTACAAGCGCATCATTCCATTGAATGGAAAGACTGCCGAGAGTTATGGTAGCGGCTACAATGCAAAGAAGCTGCGCATTACTATCCTTGACAGCCGTGCTTGTCCTTTGCTCTCTAATCTGAATGTATATTAAGAAACATCAACACGATAATTAAAATAAAAGACTTATGAAAAAGAATATATTATTTTCAGCAGCGTTGATGTTCTTAAGCTTTGCTTCTTCAGCGCAAACAACAATAACATTCGACAGCCAGGATTATAAATCCATATCTGTTTATGATAAATGGGAAGAGAGTCCATTCCGCACAGGTGTTCTCAGCGGTAATGCTGCGGTAACAGCAAACCCCGATGTCGCAGTTGACGAAGTGATAGGAGTGGCTCCAAATTCCACAGGCAAAGTAGTGGCTCTGCAGCGCAGTCGTTTCGGTAGCAACACCTTCGGTGTAAGAATTGACCTCAAGGAACCTATCCGTATGACAAAGCAGTTGCAGTATATCCACGTAATGACCTATCTCAAGGACAAACCTGCCGATAGCCGTTTCATGGTCATCGGTTTGGGTAAACGAGTAGAGGAGAGCTGGAACTGGCAGACAGGTGAAGAGGAGCAGTTCTGGGCAACTACAAATACCAACCTTGCTCCCAAGGCAGGCTGGCAGGATGTAGTGGTAAGCTTCAAGGGCTTCTCTTATTCAAAGGAGGAGAACGCAAACAGCGGTATCGACATCTACTCTTTGGTTCTTGTTCCCGATGTACGCTCACCTCATGCCGACGCTACTGACTGGGTTGCATATTTCGATGAGATTGTCATCGACAACAACCCCGACAAGCGTTTCTCTACCGACAAGTATGCTCTTACCTATGACAAAGATGCAACAACAACCCGTACAGACCGCTCTATCAACAGCGTTGGCCTCGTCTCTTCGGGTGTGACATACACATCTACACCTGCCAATCGCAAGGTTTATACCGACAACACTCTGGTTAGTGTCTTCTCGGCTAAGGCTGGTACAACAGTGCAGCCTACATTCAACTACACAGGCTCTTGGATGAGTGCCTATGTATATGTTGACTGGAACAACAACGGTAAGTTCGAGTACACCATCAATGAGAATGGTACACCTGCCGAGGGCAGTGAGATTGTCAGCTACAGTGCGGCACAGATTGGCGATACCTGGTATAAGAGCGATGGTACAACAACAGGTAACGGTAACACAATCGCCAGTGGTGTGCCTTCATTCACTATCCCTGCAGGAACTCCTGCCGGTCTCTACCGCATGCGTTACAAGGTTGATTGGAACAGCATTGACCCTGCCGGCGCTACAACAATCATTTCCGATGGTGGTGGATATGTTGACCTTATGCTCGATGTACATGGTGACAAGGTGTCAGTGAGTGCATCTCAGCTCAATGGTGACATTGTGTTGGCATCTGACGAGAGCGCATTGCAGGGTTACATCACCAACTATGCCCAGCCTTTGACAGTTAAGGATATCCCTGCTCCTGGTTTCATTCAGAACGGTTTCGACCTGAAATATGGTTATAATGTGAATGCAATTGAGCAGCTCGACGAGAATGGCAATCCTAATTGGATTCTGGTAAATGTTCCACAGAGTGCAATTGCTGCCGATGGCACATATACCATCCCTGCCGAGTACATCCGCGGTGGTCAAGTGAGCATCAAGGGCGATATGCAGCAGGCTTATGCATACACTATCGGTGTTACAGGTGCCGACGGTGGTATCGTGTATGGCGGTAAGGAGTACAGAGCAGGCGAGACAGTTTATGTAAGCCAGTTCTTTACAGTTGCCGATGTTGTTGCAATCAATGTCGAGGGTCATACAGCAAAGGTATCTATGGATGCTCAGAGCAAGACAATCTATGTTGAGTATAACAAGATTCAGGAGTATCGTCAGATAAGCTCGCTCAGTGAATTGAAGAACGATGCTGCCTATCACATCAAGGCCAAGACAGGCGAGGGTTATCTTGCTTGGAATACGACAATTTCTGATACATACCTGAGCCTTCGAGGCATGACAAACTCTTCTTACAACAACTTACCATCGAACCAGGCAGTTGTGGATATTTACAAGTCTCCCGTGGACCCTTTTGACATGACTGTCGTGTGGCAGATTATCCAGGAGGACGGTAAGTACTATCTCTTTCAGCCTGCAAAGCAGGAGTATGTCACACGCGCAGACCGCGACTATAAGTTTACTGCCGAAAAAGTTGCTTTGGATAACATCCGCGACAACGGTGACGGCACCTTCAGCTTTCATGCCGGTGGCAACTACAGTGAAGGTTCAACATTTTTTGCCTGTATTGTAACTAACGAGGCTTTGACAGCTGTACGCAACTGGACATGGGACGACCACGGCTCGGTTATGTATATTGTGGAGAATCCCAATATCAGTTTTGGCACTTCTACAGCTATAGAAGAAGTTGTTGTTGAAGAGAATAACGCATGCAAGGGCATATATAATCTGCATGGCCAGAAACTTGAGAGACTTCCCGAAAGCGGTATTGTTATCGTTGATGGACACAAGTATTTGATTAAATAACAACTTTACAGTAGTTGAAATAGATGATTCTCGGCAGTCGCGATCGCGACTGCCGAGAATTTTTTATACAAATATTCCGCTTTTATTTTGTAATGCTCTTTTCTTTTGTTTAAATTTGCCTGAGATAATAGATTAAGTGCTGATAGATAGCTGCCTATTGCGTTGCTGTCATCCTGACCATTCCTTAATGTAAAAGTTAAAGAGGTTTTCGATGAGCGCAGCGAACCAGCGGTCGACGCCCGAAGGGGCCAAAGTCAATAACTGAATGTGAAGGATCTATAATCCAGGTTTATGAGATTTTTCGCTACGCTCAAAATGACAGGCAACATTATAAAAGGTTTTGATTATTCCTTAAATCTTACGATATCAGATGAGACCTCTTGCGCGGAGCAAAGCATCTGGGTTTGCGTCAGCACCACGGAACTTGCGGTACTCGCGCATAGGGTCCTTGCTGCCACCCATCTCGAACAGGTTCTTGAATGCCGCTGCCGATGCTGGGTCGAACACGCCCTTCTCCTTGAACAGCTCGAACGCGTCGCAGTCGAGAACCTCGGCCCACAGATATGCGTAGTAACCTACGGCATAGCCACCGCCGAAGACGTGTGCGAAGTTGGTGCTGCGGTAACGGTACTCAATCTCAGGGAT
>JAZOUB010000020.1:0-1312 GCA_045657945.1 Bacteroidaceae bacterium
AAATCACCTTTCATCCTGTTCTTGTCAAAGAATCCATGATTCTCGTTGAAGATGGCTTCATAGCGTTGGTTACGCAGGATGGCTGCCTTCTTCATCATGCGTGCGTTGAAGTCCTTTTCCTGCTGATTGGCAGGCTTGGCAAAGATGTAGATGCCCAATGCCTCGCGTGTGATAACCTTCATGGTGGCATTGTCACGATAGCCGGGATAATAGTCCAAGCAGAGTGAATACTGGGTTCCGTTCTTAATCTTACGCTTTCGTAGCGTAACGGTCTTACACTTCATTTTTCTTGATTTTATTTGTTAATACTGACTTTGTCGGTGCAAAGGAATACAATGAAATAACCGTGAGAACAATCACGATAATCATTTTGAAATAATTGCTCAATAATGGCGGTTGCTTATGGTTGTTTGTTTCTTTCTGCCATAACACGCTCTACATCAGTACGCAAAAGCAGGTTCTTTCTTCCGACTTTAACCTTTTCGATGTGCTTAACCTTGACGATATGGCAAATATTGGCAGAGGTAAGTCCATAAATTTGCTGTACCTGTTCTACGGTATAGTAGTTTTCATCGCTCATAAGGTCGGTTCTGCGGAGGTCCGCCAAATGGGATTGGGAGTAATAGGTATGCCCATATTCTCTTTTGGTGGGTATCTTATGGCGATAGGTATATGCACGGAGGGCTGTGGGTTTCATGTTGAACAATTTTTCCACCTGCTCGGTTGTCAGCCATTGAGTAATTTGGCTGATGTCAACGGCTACACCGAAGAACTCGTCAATGTGTTTCTTGCTGTAATAGTTCTTACCAGCGATACGGCAGATGGGTATTCCATTGCGTTTGGCAGAGGTGTAAAGCCACGATTGCTTGACCTTATAAAGGGTCATGACCTCTTCACCCGAATAGAAGTCCAGCACTTCATCGTTTTTCTCTTCCCTCATTTTCTTTTTGAGGGATGTGGAAGACGATGCGGACTTTCTCGGTGCAGAGGTACTGCCTGGCAAGATACGATGATAGGGATTGGATGCCAGCATCTGCTCGATGTCGGCTCGACGGATGAATGCCATACGGTTGCTGATACGCGAAGCGTTCAGCTTGCCTGTGGCTACAAGTTTATAGATGTATTGACGGGAACAGCCCATGAGGGTGGCTGCTTTGGAAAAGGTGAGATACTCCTGATGCTGTATCTCCATGAGTGGCTGAGCCAATTTGAAGAGGTTGTTCTTCTGAATTGCTTTAGCCCGTTTGGCTTCTGCCTGACAAGCCTCACTGCAATAGCGTTGCATTCCGCTTCGGGTCTCAAAGGACTGACC
>JAZOUB010000021.1:0-14180 GCA_045657945.1 Bacteroidaceae bacterium
TGCCACTTGAACCTTTCTGTTGATTTTTGGGTGATGCGGACCTTCCTCAGTTAGTCACTCGCCAAGGCGAGCACCTAACTAGCGGGCGAACATTCCTCTCACTTAATCCAAAAATCACCAGGGTTCAAGTTGTGTCCTTTAACGGTGCCGGTTTTACTTGATATTACCATTGTACGCGTTAAAGTCCACGATGTATGTCAATGAATCTTCATTGCAAAGGTAATTCGTCGCTGAAAGCGAAAGTTACATATTAGCGAGCTAAAGCAATTTCAAGGAAGTTAAAATTGTCAGTTAATTCAATACATCAATAAGCTATATCCAAAACTTAAAGCAAACCGGATTATCCGCACCTTTTTGCGACTGAGCGAAAGTCCCTATAGACTCTGTAGGTGAGCTGTATGCCATACGCTATAAAACCAAAGCGGTGAACAGATTCCTGTTCACCGCTTTGAGTTTGCAAACTTATTTCGACAGGCTGTTGGCCTGTATATTGCAATTACTTCTTCTTGCCGTTGTACTCGTCTGAAACGGTCAACTTAGCACGTCCCTTTGCGCGACGAGCTGCCAATACGCGACGGCCATTCTTTGTAGCCATTCTCTCACGGAAACCGTGCTTGTTCTTTCTCTTTCTGTTAGAGGGTTGGAATGTTCTTTTCATCGTCTTATATTTTTTATATTGTTTATATTCGCTTTTTAGACTTTTCGCTTTTCAGCTTGCAAAATTACTCTTTTTTTTCATATCGGCAAAGTTTTTGCAAGGTATTTTTATGAATTTATGCAGTTGCCCCCTCATAATCCTCTTCTTGTTAAAAAAGAGTCGCCCCCAATGGTGTTCTCTACTGTTTTCTTTGTTATTTTTGTAATGAGATATAGATTATTCATGAGCTTTTTCATGAGAGGCAAGGATAAAACAATGGCTATACGTTTTTGTGCAATGCTGTTGCTGGCATTGCCGGTACTGGTGTCAACGCTAGGGGGGGGCGAGGTGTTTTCCTCGTTGCTTGTTGCTCTCTTGGCTATTGGAGGTGATGAAACCGTGGTGGCTTTCCGGGCAAATGTGAGTGTTGAGTTCCTTGGCGCTCTCTTTTCGGTCATTGCCTTTCTGCTTCTCATGAAATATGCGGCCGACAGGGTGGTGCGCAGGGCTGTGAGGTTGTTGCTGCTTACTGAGCTTTATATGCTGTGTTATTGGTTCCGGGCGTTCTTGTCACCGGGAGAGCATACTGCCGGATATGAACTGTGGGGTAATGCGCTGCTGTTGTTGGCTGTTATCGTATGCTGTTATGCATGGTCCTTGTTGTGGCGCAGTAGGCGTCTTTCGCAGGGCGAGCGTGCATGGATGCTGTTTCTTTTTATACCATATACCTTGAGCTTTGTTGCTTTCTTTGCTCCTATGTGGCAACGGTATATCCCCGAGGGGAGTAGTATGTACCTACTGCCCGAGAATAACCCCGTGTATATACTTGTCGCTGTTGTGATGAATATTCTGCGTGTTGTGGGAATATGGTTCTTTGTCAATTCGCGTTTGTTCACTACCGTATGCGAGGATAATGATGCGGTCAATGACAGCAGTGCACTCAACAGATGTGTGTTGGGGGTGATGTTCTCGGCGATATTTATTATATATGGTTTGGCGCTGTTGTACAGGAACGCTCATTTGTTTATTGATTTATAGTTTTGTGTAATGCGCAGGTGGGTCTTGTGGTTGAATGTTCTTGAAAGGAGATTGTGGGGCGATGCTCTGCAGGGTAACCCTTATTTCGCTTCATTGGTGTTGACGCTCGCCATGTTTGGCGGTGCTGCTCTTTGTGAGCGCGGTTTGCTGATGGGGCTGATACCGGCATTTGTCGGAGTGAACGGGGTTGCTATTGCCGGTTTGCTTGTGATTCTCTCCGGTTTCCTTCTTTGCGAGAGCATTTTTGTGGGCAAGGGTATTGATGTGGTGATAATAAGAACTCTTGCGCTGATGATGCTATCGGCTTTTGTTGCTGTTGCCGGTTATTTGCTGGGCTGGCCGTTGTTGCTGTTCTCAATAGTTTGGCTACTGTCTATTCTTGTATTTATTTTTATTGATTTGAGGCGTCGATAGTACTGTTTGCGCTCAGTTTTGCGTGCTGTGCAATATTTTTTACATTTAATTTGCATAAATTCAATATTAAATTGTACCTTTGGGGAGTATGTGTGCCCCAATGGGGTAATTGACAGGACTAATAATTAACTTTAATATTGTAAAAAATGAAACCTACACTTTTTGTTTTGGCTGCAGGTATGGGCAGTCGTTATGGTGGTTTGAAACAGCTCGATGGTCTTGGCCCAAATGGCGAGACAATCATGGACTATTCTATCTATGATGCTATCCGTGGTGGATTCGGCAAGTTGGTATTCGTTATCCGCAAGGATTTTGAGCAGGATTTCCGCGACAAGGTATTGAGCAAGTACGAGGGTCACATCCCAACAGAGTTGGTTTTCCAGGCTATTGATAACCTCCCAGAGGGATTTGCAGTTCCCGAGGAGCGTACAAAACCTTGGGGTACAAACCATGCAGTGCTCATGGGTAAGGATGCAATCAAGGAGCCTTTTGCTGTGATCAACGCTGATGACTTCTATGGCCGCGATGCTTTTGCTGTTATGGGTAAGTGGCTCAGCGAGCTTCCCGAGGGTAGCACCGGCAAGTATTCAATGGTAGGTTTCCGCATCTGTAACACTCTTAGCGAGAACGGTAGCGTTGCTCGTGGTGTTTGCGAGAAGAATGAGCAGAATATGTTGACTGGTGTTGTTGAGCGCACTGAGATTATGCGTGTTGACGGCCCTATCTGCTTCAAGGACGAGGAGGGTGCATGGCAGCCTGTTGCCGAGGAGACTCCTGTTTCAATGAACTTCTGGGGTTTCACTCCCGACTATTTCCAGCACTCAGAGGAGCAGTTCGTTGACTTCTTGAAGGCTAACATTGACAAGCCAAAGGCTGAGTACTTCATCCCATTGGTTGTTAACAACTTGACAACTACTGGCAAGGCTTCTTGCGAGGTTCTTGATACTACGGCTAAGTGGTTCGGTGTGACATACGCAGCTGACCGTCCTGCAACTGTTGAGAAGATCCAGTCGTTGGTAGATGCTGGTGAGTATCCAGAGAAGTTGTTCTAATATTGTGAATGACTAAAAGTTTTTAGTCATTGATATATGCAAAATAAAGCCTCGCATTGCGAGGCTTTATTTTTGTGTTTCTTAGCTTTGGGGTTATACAAAGCAGAAGCTCAAAAGGCCTAAAAGGGCGACAAGGCATCTGTTATTCTTCTTCTTGCTTAAAGAGGAGGGCCGCTTGCAGTGGATGGGGCTGTAAATTTCTTACTCTGTAATCTCTCCTTCGAGGCTCTTGCCCATAAGGCGGCGCACCTCCTCTGTGGGGAGTCCTTTGCCCAGCAGGTACATCAGTTTTGTGATTGCTGCTTCTACAGTTGAGTCTTTGCCGCTGATGACACCGGCTTCAAGCAGTTGCATTCCGGTTTCGTAAAGTTCCATGTGTACACTGCCGCCTGCGCATTGTGTGATGTTGATGATTATCTTCCCTTCGGCTGTGGCTTTTGACAGGGAGTCTATGAGCCATTTCTTCTGTGGGGCGTTACCGGCACCAAAGGTGCGGAAGATGATGCCTTTAAGATCTTTGTCGCCGAGTACTTTCTCTATAATATCTTTTCTTATGCCCGGAAAGAGCGACAGGATGATGATATTGTTGTTGTATTCGTGGTGTGCCTTTAGCTTGCGTCCCGGTATATATTTCTTTATGTTGTTGCTGTAATACTGTATGCTGGTGCCGGCAACTCCAAGTGGTGGGTAGTTGTTTGAACCGAATGCGCCGAAACTCTCGGAGTTGATTTTGGTTGTGCGGTTGCCGCGCATGAGTTTTTCCTGGAAGAAGACGCATACCTCGGGGACAACGGGAGTTCCGTCGGGGTTCTTTGCTGCTGCAATCTCTATGGCGGTGATGAGGTTTTCCTTGCCGTCGGTACGCAGTACGCCTATGGGTAACTGGCTGCCTGTGAGGATGACGGGTTTCATAAGGTCTTCGAGCATGAAACTGAGTGCCGATGCTGTGAATGACATGGTGTCGGTTCCATGTAGTATGACGAATCCGTCATATTTCTCATAGTTCTCCTCGATGATGGTTACGATGCGGCTCCATAACTCGGGCTCCATGTCCGATGAGTCGATGGGGGGAGTAAATGTTATGGACTCGATGTTCAGGTTGAACTGCTTCAACTCGGGAACATTGCTGAGCAGGTGGTCGAAATTGAAACTCTCCAATGCTCCTGTATCGGCATTCTGTATCATGCCGATTGTTCCACCGGTATATATGATGAGTATTGATGTGCTGGCCTTGCTGCTCATAATCTTTTATAATATATCTTTTATATCCAACAAATGTCTGACCTCGTATGTTGGGGCGAACGGGTGTCCGCTCTTTCCTTTCGGGTTGTAGTAGATGCTGTCCATGCCAAAGTTCGCGGCGCCCACGATGTCGGTGTCGAACATGTCGCCAATCATGAGGCTTTCCTGTGGCTCCGATGCTGTCTTGCGCATGGCGTGTTCGTAGAGCCTACTGTCGGGCTTGTTGACGCCGATCTCCTCGGAGAGTATGAGGGCGTCGAAATATATGTCGATGCCGGCTGTCTTCATCTTGCGCGACTGTAGTTCCTTGAAACCATTTGACAGGATGTACAGGTTGTACTTGGGACGCAGGTACTCGAGCAACTCCATTGCTCCAGGGACAAGATGCCCCTTGGTGGGTATGCGTCCGAGTGCCTCGCGGCAGAATGTGTCGGCAAGCGTCTGGTCATGCACGCCTACGACCTCGAGTGGGTGACTGTATCTTCTTTTGTTAAGCTCCTCCTTGGTTATCTTTCCCTCGCCGTATATGCGCCACAACTCAAGGTTGTAGGGCTCGTAGAGTGAGAGGTAGTGCTCGAATGAGTCGAAGTATCGCTCATAGTGCAATAGCTCGTATGTCTCGAGGAATGACTCGCGCGATGCCGCCGAAAAGTCATAGACGGTGTCGTCAAGGTCGATAAACAGGTTGCGGTATTTTGCCATTTCTACGCAGATTTTATATGCTCCCCTCCGTCGGTAAGTAGGCCTGGCGGCACTCCTTTGGGGAGCTAAAGCACAGTGCAGTTGCACACTCCTCTTGGGAGATAAATCTCCCTTCGTCGCAAACAATGCTCGTTTCGCATTGTCGTCGCAAACATTGCTCATTCGCAATGTCTCCTCGGTGAGTGGAGGAACTCTCTCACTTGTTTAAGGGGGAGTGCCAGTAGGGCGAGGGGGATTGCTTTTATTTTCCGGTATTTCCGGTATTTTCGGCCTCTTTCAACGCCTTGTTGTAGCACTCGCGACACAGTGGCTCGTACTCCATCTTCTCGCCAAGCAGCACTTGCTTGTCGCCATCGACAAGACGGTGTGAAACGTATGCAAGGTTTCCGCATTTGACGCAGATAGCATGTACTTTTGTTACAGAATCGGCAACTGCCATGAGTGCCGGCATGGGGCCGAAGGGCTGGCAACGGAAGTCCATATCGAGGCCAGCGATGATGACGCGGACGCCACGGCGGGCGAGTTCGTTGCACACTCCCACAAGTTCATTGTCAAAGAACTGTGCTTCGTCAATACCCACAACCTCTACGTCGTTGGCAAGCAACAGGATGCTGGTTGATGATTCGATGGGGGTTGATGTTATGTGGTTGCTGTCGTGTGAGACAACCTCTACATCGGAGTAGCGCGTGTCGAGCGCAGGCTTGAATATCTCAACCTTCTGGCGTGCGAATTTGGCTCTCTTTAGGCGACGGATGAGTTCCTCGGTCTTGCCTGAGAACATTGAACCGCAAATGACCTCAATGCGGCCACGGCGTGTAGTTTCCATCTGGTTGAATTCGGTAAATCTGTTCATCGGTATATAGTGTTTTTTTGTTAAATGTATGTGGTGTTTGCAAAGATAAGAAAAACGGCGAGAAATAAAACTTTTGTCTTTCACAAGTTATCAACAATTGCGCCAAGAGTTGCCGGTTTATGTATATGTTTGAATTTTAAATAAATTTAAATCTCTTTTTGGGCAATGTTGCTATATTTTGAGGTAAATTTGCAAAAATGAAATTGGACGATTATGGGAATGTTATATGTAGTGCCTACTCCGGTAGGTAACCTTGAGGATATTACGCTGCGTGCGATAAGGATTCTGCGCGAGGCGGATTTTGTGCTTGCCGAGGATACGCGCACTTCGGCAAAGTTGTTGAAGCATCTTGATATTCAGGTGCCGATGTTCTCGCATCATAAATTCAATGAGCACAAGACGGTGGGTTCACTTGTGGAGCGCATTGTAAATAGCGAGCGTCATGTTGCGCTTATCTCCGATGCCGGAACTCCTGCAATATCTGATCCCGGTTTCCTGCTTGTGCGTGAGGCTGTGAAGTGTGGTGTTGAAGTGCAATGTCTTCCAGGTGCTACTGCGTTTGTCCCGGCTCTTGTGAGCTCGGCGCTTCCTTCGGACAGGTTCGTGTTCGAGGGCTTCCTGCCACAGAAGAAGGGACGCCAGACAAAACTGAACTCTCTCAAGGATGAACCGCGTACAATGATTTTCTATGAATCGCCATATCGTGTTCTCAAGAGTCTTGCTCAGTTTGCCGAGGTGTTCGGGGATGACCGTCAGGCGGCGGCCGCAAGAGAAATATCGAAATTGCACGAGGAGTGTGTACGTGGTACTCTTGCCGAGCTTGTGCAGCATTTTACTGCCAATGAACCGCGTGGCGAGTTTGTGTTGTTGGTGGCAGGAAAGGAGGAGAAGCGTTCTGCCGAAAAGGATGTTGATTGATGTTACTTTGTCAAATTGAAGTATATGAAACAGAATGAGGTTTCTTTAGGTCGCTTTCTGCGCATTGTGCTGCTTGTCGTGGGTGTCCTGGTGGCGTTTTTCATACTTGACAGCCTTAGTAGTGTGTTACTGCCGTTTGCAATTGCGTGGTTGCTTGCCTATCTGCTTAATCCGTTGGTGAATATTGTGCAGGAGAAGTTGCACGTAAAGTACAGGGCTTTGTCTATTGTCGTGGCTCTTCTTCTTGTCGGGTTGGTGATATGTGGTTTGGCTGTATTTGTGCTCCCGTTGATGTTCAGTGAATTGTATGCCTTGAAGGGTATTACGGTCTCGTTCTTGGAACAAAATATCAATGATGCTTCAATACCGGAACCTATCATGGATTTCTTTAAAGGTATTGCTGCTGATTATGGTGTTGCCGAAACGCTACAGAACTCGCGCGATGCCGGCTTGTTTGATGTTATTGCAGAACGGGCACAGATTATGCTGCTTGGTACGGTTGACTTTGTGGGACAGGTACTCTCTCTCTCATTGATAATGCTTTACATGTTCTTCATACTGCTCGACTTTGAACGTGTCTCATCGGGTTGGCAGCCTTATGTACCCAAGAAATGGCGTGGTGTGGTGCTTAAGTTGTGGAGTGACCTTGTATATGGTATGAACCAGTATTTCCGTGGTCAGGCTCTTGTTGCGCTGTGTGTGGGAATACTTTTCTCGGTAGGTTTCCTGTTGATAGATTTTCCTGCCGCCATAGCTTTTGGCTTGTTTATCGGTGTGCTTAACCTTGTTCCTTATCTCCAGGTTGTCTCTTTGTTGCCCATGGCGTTGCTGGCCATGTTGAAGGCCGGTAATACGGGTGGCGACTTCTGGCCAATCATGCTGGCTGCACTTGCGGTGATGCTCGTTGTGCAATTGATTCAGGATTTGATTCTTGTTCCAAGAATTATGGGTAAAAGAATGAATCTGCACCCGGCGATAATTCTGTTGTCGCTCTCTATTTGGGGACATCTGCTTGGTGTGCTTGGTATGATTGTGGCATTGCCGCTAACAACATTGCTGCTTGCCTACATGCGACGTTACAATGAGATTGCTGAGACATCGGATCATGCCGAGGAGACTATCCTGAAAGAGGCCATCGGTAGTACACGCCTGAATAAGGGTAGTGTAGAAGAGGCGTCGGCGAGTAATGATGTGCAGGAGTAGTTGGCGCAGAAGCCCGGTTGTTCTATGCTAAATTAGAAAATGTGACAAAAAACAGGACGAAAAGTTTGTAGATTTCAAATTTAGTAGTATCTTTGCACTCGCTTAACGGCACTTAGGTTGACTCGCTAGCTCAGCTGGTAGAGCACATCCCTTTTAAGGATGGGGTCTTGGGTTCGAGCCCCAAGCGAGTCACTGCAAGAGAGGAAGGTTAAACGCTTTCCTCTTTTTGTTTTTTAGGAATCGCAAGTTGTTGCCTTCTCCGGCATTGCCGGGGCTGCTTGCATAATAAAAAAAGAATGATTACACGCTGTTATCTTGAAATAACGAATATATGCAACCTCGACTGTCTTTTCTGCCCAAAGACATCAAGGGAAAAACGCAGTCTGTCGCCGGCAGAGTTTGATTTGCTCACTGACAAGTTGCGTGGCAAGATAAAGTTTCTGTATTTTCATCTCATGGGTGAGCCGTTGCTACATCGTCATTTGCCTGAATTCATATCCATGGCGCGTGAGAAGGGCTTCATCCCGGTGTTGACAACCAACGGCACCTTGCTTTCGCGTGCCGGGGCTGTCATGGATGCCCGCCCGTATAAGATGCAGGTGTCGTTGCATGCTCATGAAGGCAATGGGATGGACAACCTTGAGCAATATGTCGGTGAGGTGATGGATTTTGCGCTGGAGGCTGCGTCTAAGGGAATAATAATGGTGCTGCGTCTGTGGAATCAGGGTGGATATGACAAGGAGAACGAGCGTTTGCTCGATATTGTGGCAGGGCACGCTCCCCGTCCATGGAAACAGAGCCGTAGCGGCTGGACAGTAGCTGATAACCTTTTCATTGAGTATGGCCGCATGTTTGAGTGGCCCGAAGGTGAGAAACCCGAGAACGGTGAGGAGGATGCTTTCTGCTATGCCTTGCGCAACCAGATCGGGGTGCTTGTGGATGGAACGGTGGTTCCTTGTTGTCTTGACAGTGCCGGGGTTCTTAATCTTGGAAATCTCTTCGAGAAAGATTTGGACGAGGTGCTTACATCGCCTCGTGCCAGGGCTATTTATGAAGGTTTTACAAAACACAAGGCTGTGGAACCATTGTGTCGCCGTTGCGGTTATGCAATGGTGATAAATAAACTTCCCGGTAACGGCGAGGGGTGATTCCTTTTCTTCTCTGAACCAATTGCAGTTTGTTGGTGTTCTTGATGCAATAGCTGCCTGCGTAAAAGCAACTTAGCTTTTGCCCGGCGGCAGGGACTTGTTGTTTTCACCAATTAAATTCTGTAGTTATGAGAAAAAGGTATTTTCCTCCTGTTGTCAAGAGTATTTCTGTCGGCGCGTTCATTATAGCGGCGTCGGGTGAGAGCCGTAGAAGCCGCAAGGCGACCGATTTTAATGAGGATGATTATGATTATGATGGTGAGGGTAGTAATTGGAATATCTGGAACAAGTGAAAGGAGATTGACTAAAAAGGCTCTTTTGCTACGCTTGTCTCCGAAATCCTCATTTACTTCAAGTAAATTAACCCACCGTTGTGGCTTTTCCTCCCCGCTGATCGGCATAGAATGCAGGCACTCTCTGCTCTCGCATTCAGCGTCGGTTGCGGTGTTTGGAGCCTTTGCAAGCCTAAAATAGCTCTTTTTATTCAATCTCTAACAGAAAGAGGATGAACCATTTAAATGGTTCATCCTCTTTCTGTTTTTATTTATGAGTCAATTACTTGCCTACCGGTGTAATGCGCAACTTGTATGTCATTACTTCGTTAGGAACGCAGTACTCGGGCATTGTGCCAACATCGTGGCCGCAAGATGCATTGCCGATACCGCGTAACCAAGCGTCGAGGTGGAGCACTGTGTATGGACGTGCTTCCATCTCCCAGTAGTGCTGTGCGTGCATGAGGTCGGCGTCTGTGTAGGGGAGTGCCGAGAAGCTTACGTTGCCCTCAGTCTCAATCTTTACACCCTGTCCGTTGCCATCGGTGAGTACGAGTTCGCGCAAGCCCTCGCGGCTGCCGCTGCTCTGTGGCTTCACATAACGGTCGGCCATTTCGCCGGTAGCAGTTGTGCTGTAGCGGCCAACCATTACGCCGTCCATGCGGTCAACAGTGTTTTCCCAAGGACCGTATGCATAGTAATGTACATTGCTCAATGACTTGTCAATGCCGCATACAAGACCTGCACGGCGCAAGTCGCCATTCTTAGGAATGAATGTAGCCTCAACGTCAACGATTCCCTGTGGGTAGATTGTGTAGTTGATCTCTGTGTCGCAGAGTGAGCCGCCGCGTACTGTCTTTACAACGGTGTTGCCGTTCTCCTCAACAACGCTAATCTCGCCGTTTGCATCAAGACCATTTGATGTGTTGCTGTAACGGTCATTCTCAATCCAACGGTGGTTGTCATATACAAAGCCCTGGCCATCTGCAATGATGTTCTTGCCACCGAATGCAAGTGCTGTGAGCTGTGCTGTCTCGGCGTCGAATGTCAACTGTACTTTCTCGTTGCCGATAATGGTCTCGTGGAGTGATGATGTCGCTGCAAGTGGAGCGCCCTTTGACTTGATGGCTTCAAGTGGTGCGCGCTCGGCAAGTGTGAACTGACCCATTGCAACCTCGTGACCTGCAGGAGCGAATGACTGTGCATTGCGGTATACAACATGGATGTTGATGAGCAGCTCGTCGCCGTTTTTGATTGCCTTGTTGATGTTTGCCTTCTTTACAGAGAGCCATACCTTGCCGGTCTCTCCGCTCTCGGTGTGTGGAACAGGCATTGTGCTTGTGTAAACAATCTTGCCGTTCTTGACAATGTCATATACAACATTGAACTCGTTGAGGTTTGTGAAGTTGTACTTGTTCTTCAGTGCAATTGTAACGATGCCGTATTCTGTGTTCACCTCGGGCATTGTTATGTCGATGAACTGGTGAGCTGCCTTCACCTCCTTGAGCTTCGCGCTCTCCTCGCGTGTCGGAGGAACGATGCCGTTTGAGCAGAAGTTGCCCTGGTGTGGGCCTGGGTAGTCATAACCTGTGTGTATGCGGTAAACACCCTCCTTCATCTCCTGTGGGTCGTAGATAGCCTGGTCAACCCAGTCCCAGATGCAACCGCCAACGCATGAGTTGGATGCCTCGATTTTCTCCCAATACTCCTTGAGGTTACCGATGGCGTTACCCATTGCGTGTGCATACTCGCAGATGAACATTGGCTTGTCGAGGTTATTGGTGTACTTGTCCATCCAAGCCTGGCCCGGGTACATCTTTGAATAGAAGTCGCTGAAGCGTCCGCCACCATAGTCGCCGCTTGAACGTGTGCCCTCATAGTGTACAGGACGGCCATCAAGACGCTTTGCCTCGTCGTAGCAAGGGCCGAAGTTGCTGCCGTTGCCGGCCTCGTTACCCAAACTCCACATTACAACGCAGGCGTGGTTGCGGTCACGAAGAACCATGCGGTTGATGCGGTCAACGAATGCCGGTATCCATGATGCGCGGTCCGAGAGGCTCTGGTTCGCGTGATTCTCCAGGTCGGCCTCGTCGCAGCAGTAAAGACCATAGTAGTCATACATCGCGTACATCTTGGCTGCATTGGGGTAGTGGCTGGTGCGCACTGTGTTGATGTTGTTCTGCTTCATGAGCATGATGTCCTGCAACATTGACTCTGTTGTAACGGCACGACCGTAAACAGGATGTGTATCGTGGCGGTTAACGCCCTTGAAGAATACTCTCTCGCCGTTGATGTAAACGAGTGAATTCTTGATTACAATGTCGCGGAAACCATGCTTTGTTGAGAATGCCATCTCTTCGTTTTCGTCCTCGTCGTATTGTGCGATGCGTACAGTGTAGAGGTTTGGCTTCTCGGCGCTCCACAGTTTTACATTATATACCTCGAGCTTGATGTTACCGCTTGGTGATGCAATCTTTGCAGCTGTGTTCACGGTCGTCTCGCCCTCTCCTGCAAGCTTGCCGCTTGGGTCATAAACCTCGACCTTGATGGTCTTGAGGCCTGGGATGAAGTCTCTGTTGTCAATCTCGAAGTTGATGTTCATCTCGGCTGTGTAACGGTCGGTCGAGAGTTTGCTTGTAATGTAGTGGTCGCGGACTGCGGTCAAAGGTACATTGTAGAGATATACATCACGGAAGATACCGCTCATGCGGAACATGTCCTGACACTCAAGGTATGAACCGTCGCTCCAACGGAATACCTGTACGGCAAGCTTGTTCTCGCCCTTCTTCAATACGTTTGTGATGTCGAACTCGGCAACGTTGTTTGCACCCTGTGTGTAACCTACATACTCGCCGTTTACCCATACGAAAGCAGCTGAGTAGATACCGCCGAAGTGGATGAATGTGCGGCGGCCGTCCCAATCCTCGGGAACCTCGAATGTACGGATGTATGAACCTACGGGGTTGATGCCGTAGTTGCTTCCGTTGTCATTGTATCCAGGACGTGCCTTGATTGCAGGGGGGGTGTTCGCGTGTGGATACTCTACGTTGTTGTAGATTGGCTTGTCATATCCGTGCATCTCCCAGTTCGATGGTACAGGCAACTCGTCCCAGCCGCTTGCGTCAAATCCCTCTTCGAAGAAATCGAGTGGGCGTGACTCGGGCTCGCTCACAAGGTTGAACTTCCATGTGCCGTTGAGGCTCATGTAACGGTTGTTTACAGGCTCGGTCCATGGTGTTGCGTAATACTCGGCATCGGCAAGCATCTTGCTTGTGTTGTCATATGGCATGTATGTTGCTACGCCGCGCTCCTTGTTCTCGCCGAACATTGTCTCATCTTCCCAGTGGGGTGCGTTTACCTTTGGCTTCTCAACCTGGGCAAATGTGAACCATGCATCCTGGTCTTTAGGGTCTTTCTGAACGAGCATCATGCGACCCTCTTTGAGAGCATACATTGTGCCCTCTTTGGCTGCAGAGGTGATAAGATATACGCCATTCTGCTTCTCTACAGGCTCGAAATGGAATTTTGCATTGTTCCACTCGCCGGTTTTTGCAGGCCACTGGAGCAGGTAGTCTATGCTTGCATTGCCACCGCCGTCGTCAAAGTGAATTCCGTAGAATGAACTCTCTACAACGAATGTGAAAAGGTCGATAGTCTTGATGTTCCAATATTGTCCTCTGTTGTCGGCACAGGTGTCCTCGCATACGATAGCTGCGTTGTTCTCGCTAGAGTCGCCGTTGCCAAGAACCTGGCCGGGTTTGGTGACGGGGTATATCTGATATGTGAGGTCGCTGTCGAAACCTGCGTATGGCGATGCTTCTATTTTGAACTTTGCAGCGCGCATGTTGGCTGCTCTCTCCTTCTTGATGAGGATGAGTGTGCCGCCCTTACCTTTTGCTGCAGCGTATGTAGGGTTGTTCGCCGGAATGAGCAAACCATTCTCGAACTTCCATAACTGTGCCTCATCTGAACCGTTGTTCTCACCAACCTCAACGCGGTTGCCGTTTACACGGAGTGCATTGTTGGTGATAGGGTTGATGATGCGCCAGCTGCCCGACAGTTCCGAAATTTTCCAGTAGATTGAGCAATCCTCTTTGTCAAAACTTGCGAAACCTGCTGTGTCGCCAGTCTTTTCAGCTACAAGGTTGTCGGTGTCGCCTGCACCATAGATGTGGTACAGCTTGCCCTTCTCAAAAGTAGCCTGTGCATTGCTGCTGAATGCGCACATGAGCGCTACAGCAGTCAATAGAAAGCATTTTTTCAATTGTTTGATTGACATAATGTAGTGTTTTATGGTTATTGTTTATATTCCTTTCAAAAAGCAAAGGTCATGCAATTCACAAAGATGGCTACAAACGAGCGAAATACGCAAAGTTTACTTTAGCGAATTTCACCGCGAGTGCAGTATATGTTTGTGAAATATCACAAAGATATAAATATATTTGTTAAAAAAGTTTTTTCAAGGTGAAAAGTTTTGATATTTTGTGCGTTAAGAAGAACAGTCGTGAAACCTTGCGGCTTCACGACTATGAGTTTGTGCTTATTTCCCTTTGTACATATATTCATGCTCTTGTTTAGAGAACTCTATGTTTTCTTTTTTTTCTAGAATCATCAATGCAGTGTCGGGCCAGTAAACCTTGTTGTCATCCAATATAAAACGCATTACGGTATCGTTGAGCAATTCAAAAGTGATGTCATTCA
>JAZOUB010000022.1:0-2601 GCA_045657945.1 Bacteroidaceae bacterium
CAAGGCGGTGCCAAGGCTCCCGATTTCACATTGCCCGATGTCAACGGCAACCCGGTGACAATGAGCGCGGTAAAGGGAAAGATAAAGATCATTGATTTCTGGGCAAGCTGGTGCGGTCCTTGTCGACTGAACAATCCCGAACTGAAAAAGATTTATGAAGAATTCCGCGGAAAGGGACTGGTAATTATCGGTGTTTCGCTCGATGACGAGAAAGAGGATTGGGAAATGGCAATTGAGGACGATGGACTTGATTGGATCAATGTATCTTCTCTCAAAGGTTGGGACTGCGAGATTGTCCGTCTTTACAATGTGAAAGGCGTTCCTTCGCTTTTTATACTCGATGAAAACAACAATATCATAGCAACCGGTCTTCGCGATGAACAGTTGAAGATATTCCTGCATGAGAACCTTAAATAAAACAGATGCAATGAGAAAGATTTTTGTATTGGCATTGCTGGCCATGTCAATGGTTGCAGCAGCACAGGACAAGAGATTTGTAATAAAGGGTGAAATGAGTAGCCCGGTATTATGTTATAGCAACGAGGCTGTAACAGAGGTGAAACTTGAAATGATGGTTGACGGGAGGCAGGTTGTCGTAGCAACTGCTCCTGTGGAGGAGAACGAGTTCACCTTTGAAGGAACAGCTCCCGAAGAACTGGATCTGTGCAACATTACCGGCTTTGACAATGGTGCCATCCAGTTGTTCCTTGAGGAGGGTACCATAAAAGTAGGGCCATTTGATGCGGCATATCCGGCCGGAGCAAGAATTGGCGGCACACCGAGCAACGACATGTATCAGGCATATATCGACCTGAACAGTAAGTGCGTGAGGGATGCAAAGGTGCGCATGAAGGAAGCTCAGGCAAATATGCCCGAGGAGGTAAAGGGCAACCTAGAGGCCGAGGCCAAATATACCTCTCCGGTATTCTATGTGAACAATATGCACTTTAAGGTTGAGATTATGGACTTTATATATACGCATATAGATTCGCCTGTCATGCTGTATATCATCAAGTATTCGATGATGCCAGCCTTTACAACCGATGTCATCCAGAGCTTCATTGACGCCGTTCCGCAGGAACTGCATTCACAGGCAATGTATAAGGAGATTGTAAATGACATCCGTTCAGCCAATCTCAAGGTCGGTGCCGAGGCTCCTGATATAACAGGTCGCACCCCCGATGGCAAGGAACTCTCATTGTCCGATTTCCGTGGCAAATATGTCTTCCTAGACTTCTGGGCAAGCTGGTGCGCTCCCTGCCGTCGCGAAATGCCATACTTGAAGGAGGCACTTGCATATACAGGCGAAAGCGATAATCTTGTTGTGCTCAGCTATTCGATTGATGATGACATGGAGGATTGGGTTACCTGCATTGAGGACAATGAACTCCAGCACAGGAACTGGGTGCACATCTCTACGCTGAAAGGATGGAACAGTGAGGGAATAAAACTCTTTAGCGTCAAGGGCGTTCCTTACACTGCGCTCATTGACCCCGAGGGTCGTGTTGTGCAGTTTGAACTGCGCGGTGAAGAGATGGTGAAGAAACTGAAGAAAATCGTCGATGGTGTAAATGAATAAGGAGATATAGTTATGCTACACAGAATATTGTCAACAATTATTGCAGCTTTTATCTGCATTGCGGCAACTGCACAAGGAACATGTGTCATAAACGGCAAGATTGCCGATGACCGCATGAGTGATGGTAAGAAGATAAAGAAAGTAACCCTTGTCCGTACCGATGAATATGGCAGAAAGGTTGAGGTGGCTACAGCAAAGGTTAAGAAAGGCGAATATAAATTCAAGTACAAACTGTCAAAGGGCGAGCCGGTATTGATGTATCATATTGCAGGTTTTGGCGATGGTGCAGTAGAGCTCTTTGTCGAGCCCGGTAAGGTTGTCGTGAATACACCTTCTATTGCTCAGGTAGGGCAGAGCGCGGTTACTGGTACCCCAACAAACGATGTATATGCCGGCTACAAGGCGATATACAAAGAAAGTGAGGATAAGGTTGCCGCCTTGGTAGCAGAGCAGGAGGCACTTAATGGCAAGGAGTGGATTGAAAGTGCCGAGGGCAAGGCTGCCATCAAGAGAATAAAGGCAAAAGAGGGCATAAGAACAGAGTCACAGGCTTTGCGATACCTTATTGACAACAATGCTTCGCCAATGACTCCATTTGTGATAGAACATTCATGGTTGCCTAAACTCACCACTGCTTATGCAGACCAGATGCTGAAGACCATTCACTTCTCGCTCGCCAACCACCCATACTTTCTCTCACTCCGCAACAAGGTGCTTGCAAATGATTTGAAGGTGGGTAATGAACTTCCCGATATTGCACTGCCTTTAAGAAGTGGCGAAGTGAAGAAACTGAGCGACTTCCGCGGCAAATATGTTGTCCTCAACTTCTGGACAAACGATTGTGCAAAATCGGCCGATATGCTTGCCGAAATGAAGAACCTCTACGAGGTTGTCAAGGAGAATCAGGACCAGTTCGTGATAATAAACTTTGCTTTGGTCAGTGATGCCCTTGTTTGGAACATAGTCGTTAATGTAAATGAAATGGACTGCGAGGGTTGGCTGAACGCCTGCGACCTTGCCGG
>JAZOUB010000023.1:0-80595 GCA_045657945.1 Bacteroidaceae bacterium
CAGGAACTGAGGAAGTATATCCACTACTACAATAATGATAGAATTAAACTGAGACTAAAAGGAAAGAGCCCGGTGCAATACCGAACTCTTTACCAATAAACTTTTTTAATTAATCCGTCCAACTTTTTGGGGTCAGATCAATGGTCACCCTCTTTTTGTGGTAAGCCATTGTTCTTGCGTTCATTAGCCTGATTAAAGGAATTTGTTGCTTTTTTAATCTTTTTTTATTTATTTCGCAAATGATTTATTTTTGAATCTACTGCTATGAAAAACACACTAAGAAAATTTATGCTCTCGGTGGCAGTGGTGCTGACACTGGGTTTGGTGTCATGCGATGCCAGTGATTTGTTTCTCGAGGACGAGATTGTTGGCTCTTGGAGTTGTATCTATGAGGATGCAACGGTTTTTGAGGAGGAATCGTATGATTTTGACCCCTCCGGCCGTTGGACATACCGTTATATATATGAGAATATATACGGCGAAAATATCTATGAGGTCGATGCCGGAACATACTCTATCAGTTATGGACAGGTGATACTGAAGTCCAAATTCTCAAAGGAAACATATACCTTGGGGGTGAGTATCTATAATAATAGAATGACACTAAGGAGCGGAGAGTACTATGCCGAGTTCCTGCGTTATAGATAGTCGATTGCATGGACAGGATATTGTAGGGCGGGGTTACCCGCCCTTTTTAGCCTTTAAGCACATGGCGTGCTTGAACCTTGGTTGCGCTCGTCAAGTGCGTAAATAAATTTCCATTCTTTTTTGCCCTTTTATCCTTTTTGGGCCTTCCTCGCGATAAAAGAAAAAGAGGAAAACGGGCAGAGATAAAACCGTTTTCCTCCAGGCTGGAGCTGGCAAAGCATACTCCTGCTTTTTATTCCTTTAAAGTCCAGTTACCCTTTGATGTTGATATCCTGGCTATAATATTTGAAAAAGTCGTGGTTCAGTATGACCGAGATTTTCTCGAGCAGTCTCGTGTCAATGCTCTCGCGTTTGAATATACTATAAATATTTGTCCTGTCACAGCACAGTTCTTTGGCAAGCCATGAAACTTGACAACCTTGGGCGTCGAATTGCTTTTTAATGATGTTTCCGATATGAATCATATAGTATAGTGTATAGTGTTTGTAGTTATACTAATCCAAGATTTTATGCAAATGTAACGTGTTGACTCCTTGTTTCAAATATTTTTACGTGATTATATTTCTACAAGTGGTTGATTTATAGGTTGATGTGGTTGTGGAATCGTGTGTGCTTGCACATATTGGGCTAGTATGTGAAATGAGAGTGACCCTATTTTATTGGGGCACCCTCATTTCACCTTATTAAATAAAATTATAAAAAATATCAGCAACTCATTGCACCGCAACAGTTGATTACCTGTCCGCTCACATACGCCGCCATGTCACTTGCGAGGAACAGCGCTACATTTGCAACATCCTCGGGTGTGCCGGCGCGACGCAGAGGAATTGTCTTTGCCCACTCGGTGCGCATCTCCTCGGGGATAGCCGATGTCATGTCCGTAACAATGAATCCGGGAGCAATGCAGTTGCATCTGATGCCGCGTGGACCCATCTCCTTGGCAATTGACTTTGAGAAGCCAATGAGGCCGGCTTTCGAAGCTGCGTAGTTGCACTGTCCGGCGTTGCCGTTCTCGCCAACAACCGACGACATGTTTATGATGCTGCCACAGCGCTGCTTTGCCATCAAGGGGACTGCCGCACGGGTAAAGTTGAACGCCGATTTCAGGTTGGTGGTAATTACCGCATCCCACTGCTCCTCGGTCATGCGCAGTATAAGGCCGTCCTTTGTAATGCCGGCGTTGTTCACAAGGATATCAATGCGACCGAAGTCGGCTGCAACATCCTTTACCACTGCCTCGGTGGCTGCATAGTCGGCAGCATCGGCAGCATAACCCTTGCACTTCACGCCAAGCGCCTCAATCTCCTTGATGAGTTCCTCGGCATTGCTGTTTATCTGGCGGTATGTGAATGCTACATTTGCACCCTCCTGGGCGAACTTCACCGCAATGGCGCGGCCTATACCTCGTGTTGCACCTGTAACCAGGGCTGTCTTTCCTTCAAGTAATCTCATATTGTACGATTTAGTTTGTTGTTTGCTGCGAATGTACGAAAAGAAGGTGAATAATACAAGTTTGCACTGTATTACTGTTGCCATTGCATTGTGACTGCTTTACAATGGCTTTCTTCTTTTGTATTAAAAGGTTACCTATGTATTAAAATTACATTATATTAACAAATATTAACAAAATTGGGGGGGTAAAACGGCCGGCCGTTACTATCTTTGCAAAACTTTACGAAAACGGCTTAATTTATAAGAATTTACTTAATAATTTTAATCAATAACAAATGAGAAAATTTACTCTATTTTTGATGTCTTTGTTCCTCACTGTAGGCGCAATGGCGGAGATTCAGCCATCAACAAGTACAGCTGCTCCTGAACACTTGTACAAGATTAAGAACAAGAGAGGTATTTATATGGCCGCTCATTCAAACCCTACACAGGAGAATTACGGTCGTTTTGCTTTCTATGCTGTTGAAGGCAAGGAAAATACCTATAAAATCTATAGCTATGATGCTAATTTGTGGCTTTCATATACAAAGGCCAGTGGATACAGCAACGCAATGAACTTTGTTAGTTTTGCATCTACCCAGGATGTTGCCAACGAGTGGTATGTCGCAGCATCGGGTGACTATTATCAGGTAGCTCCATATAATACCGCCGGTGTTGCCGGTAAATATTGGAATTTCTTCGGTGGTATAGCAAATGTGTATTACGCTTATGATGATTATAGAAATACTCTTGGCTTGTATGAAAAAGGTGCAGCAGCAGATGATGGTAGCGCGTGGGTTTTTGAGGCAGTAGATGCAAATGATTACGCAGCTCCTGTAACTCTCAATTATGAGGTTACAGACGGTGAAGGAAATGTATATACAGGTACATACACAGGTGTTGCAGGCAGAACAAGAATTTTTACCCACAATAATACTCTTTGTCCCATTACTGGTATAACTTTTGAGGGTAATACCTACAAGGCAAACATCGCTATTCCATTCAGCACCTCAGGTGTTGTTATCAGTTCATTCAATGGTAACGAAATTAGATTTGCTGTTAAAGAAGGTAAAGAAATTGCAACAAAGACAGTTCCAACTGCAGAGACAATCAATAACTATCTTTGGAATATCCATCCTTCATTTGCAAACAGCACCCTTACATTCTCTATCGAACACGTTGCAACAGGCAAGTTCTTGTACACAACAGCTACAACGCGAGCTCACGACGATGCAACTGTAACATTGGCCGATGAGGGTACACAGTTTGTGTATGTTGCCAATAATGGTTTCAAGTATGGTAACCTTTGGCTTTCAACTAACTCAAGTACTACTTCTGAACAGTGCTTGGGTATGTGGGATAGTCAGCACAATGGTGCAAAGCACTTGATTCACAAGGTGAACAGCTACACAATCACAGATGCTGCCGGCAATGTATATGAGGGTGAATTCAATGGATACGATTTGAAGAACGAGGCTTTCCTTCCCGTATTTACAGGTGTTGCTGCTGGTGCGCAGGGAGCAACCTTGGGCGACAAAACTTGGACAGGATATAACTTCAGTGCAACAATCGACTTCAAATATCCTGTTTCAAAGGTTGGTGAGACTCCAAATGAGACATTGTTGGATTTGTACAGATCACAGGACAAGACGACAGCAAAGTACTTGCGTGCGGTAGGTGACAGAGTAAAAGTTCAGCCTGCAGAAACTGCTCCTGTTGATGTAAATGCTCATTGGGCGATATATCCATCATACGAGAATGGTAAGTTTAATTTTGCTATAATGAACATCGCTACCGGCAAGTATATCTATTCAGAAGCTGCAAACAACAGCAGCAAATTGGGTGATAATAGTGATGTTGTCCTTAATGCAACCGGCTCTAAATTCATCATTGCCGGCGATGGTAATGACTTCAGATTTGCCGACCGTGAGAACCTTTTCCTCTCTATCAATTCTGACAAAGATGCAGATGTACTTCTTGGTGTTCACAAACAGGCTCACAGTGGAACACAGATGTCTGCTGCAGTAGCGACTTCTTATGGTGTAAAGGTTGTCGAAACAACTTATGCTACATTCTATGCTCCAAATGCAGTGACAATCCCAGAGAATGTTGAGGCGTTTGCAGTAACAGCAATCAATGACGGTTGGGTTACTTTGACTAAGATTGAGAATACAATTCCTGCAAACACAGGTGTGATATTGAAGGCTACAGCGGCTGGTGTATATAACTTCGCAATTGCAGAGAATGTTGATGAGGTTGAGAACTTGCTTGCAGGTACTGTTGTTGCAACGATGGTTGATGGCCCTGCTTACGTTCTTGGCCTGGTTGAAGGCAAGGTTGGTCTTTACAACGCTAAATTGACAGACAATAAGTTCCTTAACAATGGTTACAAGGCATATTTGCCTAAAACTGCCGGTGCAAACCTCACTGCTTCATTCTACGGTTTCGATTGGGACGGTACAACTGCAATTGAGAATGTAGAGGTAGAGGACGAGGTTAAGGTTATCTACGACCTCACAGGCCGCCGCGTTGAAGCTATCACAGCACCTGGTATTTATATTGTAGGTGGTAAAAAAGTGCTGGTAAAGTAATAAGTGATTAAAAGAGGATTATGGCTTCGCAAGCCGGCTGCCTTTGGCGAGCCTTGGCTGCACTCGTTGCAAAACGCTAAAGCAAACTTTGCGTTTCACTCGTTTGCCTAAGCCTTGAACTTCATCCTTTTTATCTCACTTATTAGAAAATAGGAAAGTGAGAGATCCTTCCGTCGCTACGCTCTGTCAGGATGACATTGTGCGCGTAAGGAGATTCTTAAAAATGAAACAAAAAAAGAATTACGATATATGAAGAAGACTTATGTATCACCTCTCATGACAGAGGTAAATGTTGAAGCGGAGACTATGCTTGCAGCTTCATTGAAGTTGGATAATGACAAGACAGTAGATACCTCAAACGGTGGCCAGCTCACAGGCGGCAGCCGCGGTCAATGGGGCAATTTGTGGAACTAATTCACAAATTGACCTATCGGTGAGCTTTTTAGCGAATGGTCGCGGGCAGCGCAGACACAGGTTGCGCCCCGCGGGTCGCTGATAAAAAAGCGAGCCAATGGGGTAACCTCTGGTAATAACAAAAAGCAGGAGCATCGCTGGTGCTCCTGCTTTTTGTTAATGCTGACGCAAACAGTACCCCCTCCGCCGTAAACGGCTCGTCCCCCTAAAAAGAGGGACAATTTAAGGATTGCCTGATGTGCAACCAAGTTTGGCTTATCGCGTACCATGGTATTGTCAAAGAGAAACCGGCACCGTAAGCAACACAGCGTAGAGCCCTGCCGACAGCAGGCCATTGTGCGAGGACTGTTTGAAGATTTGCGAGGGTATAACTTTTCTTGTATAGCCGCGCAAATCAAGATCCGCAGCACCCTGCTGACGACAGAAAGGCTTGCAGCGGCGAGCGAGGGACGAACGAGTTATATTGCCTTTGGCGAGCTTTAGCTGCGCTCGTTGCAAAACCCAAGCAAGCTTGGTTTTTACTCGCTTGCATAAACCTTGCCTGAAGGCAATTCACGAGCAGGAGGAGTGAGCGAAAGTTTATGCAAACGAGCGGGTGGAAACTTGTTAACACACAAAGCGAGTGCAGCTAAACTTGGATGCAGTCAATGGTGCGCCCGAGTGCCGAGTTCTTTGGTACTTTCTGTCATACAGAAAGTACAAGGCATAACGACAATAAGAAAAAATAAGTGAGCGGATTAAAGGTGAATTCTGCTATTAAATTAAATCTTTATTTATATCGCCCCCTGAGTTTGCAGGTGAGTCCAAGCCTGCTTGAGAGATATAACAAACAAAGAGAGGGAAAAGCTTTCGATTTACCCTCTCTTTGTGATTCCGAAGCGATTCGAACGCTTGACCCACGCCTTAGAAGGGCGTTGCTCTATCCAGCTGAGCTACGGAACCTACCTATTTGTGCAAAACAAGGAAACCCCTCATTTGCGAGTGCAAAGATAGTGCGTTTCTTCCGTTGCGCAAAGTATTTCCTTGCTTTTTTTTGTTTCAACGGCAAAATGGTGGGGTGGTGAGGCGTTTTTTACTCAAAATTCCTTATCATCTCGTTCAAGTCATGCACTGCAATACCGCCACGGTGCAGGGTCAGGTAACCGGCCTCCTGCATCTCGTTGAGTGATTTGGAGATGTTGAGCCTTGTCTCGCCAAGCAGTGTTGCCAGGCGTTCCATCTTTATGGCTATGTGCTTCTCGCCCTTTGTGTTGTCGCAACGCATTGCAATGAAACGGGCAATCTTGCCGGCTATGCTCGTCCGGGTGTAGTGCCATATCTCATGCTCCTTCTGTTGCACCTTGCGGCATACCTGGTTAAGCAGGTTCATGGTGAAGATATCGTGTTTCTTCAGTTCTCCAAAAAGATGCTGCTTCGCTACATAGAGAATGGTGCATTCTCCTTTGGCAATATAGTCTTTCTTGAAACAGGTGTCGTAGCCGAAGGTGGAGTGGGGCTCAATGGCAACGGGCGCGTCAAGTTCCTCGGTGATGCTGTATGACTTGTCGGGCGCAAAGGCGGTGCTTGTGACCTTGCCTTGGGTGATGATTATGAATTTGTCGCATGGCTCACCGTGGCGGAACAGCACATCGCCATCGCCATACCGCTTGAATTCAAGGGTCACTTTGCCCAGAATTTCTGTTATGTCGTCCTTGCTCATACCCTGGAAGTATGGCAGGCACAGGAGTGATTCGTACATCCTTGGTAATAGTTGTTTTGACTTATTAACTGCGAAGTTAGGCAAATAGTATGTGTAACCAATCAGTTTTTGTATTTTTTAACCATATAAATTATCTGGCATTCTCTGTCGGGATTGCTTGGGTAGTTCTATGCTTTTTGATATAATTTGGGTTAAAAGGTATTTTTATAACAAAAATATTGTATATTAGCGGTGTCATTCCATGACTAAGAATTTTGTAATTACAATACCATTATGAAAAAACATTTACTGACCATGGCTGTTGCGTTCCTGTCGATGTTCGCAATGGCTCAAAGTGTGCCTACGCACGAAAAGTATGTAGACAATGGCACGCCCGACAACATCGTTACCGCCCTTGATAAATGGGAACCGGGTAAACCTTGGAACGGCGATGCAAGTTTTGTCGATGAGAACTTCTGGATTTCACGTGTTCCTTTGAAGAACCGTTTCCGCCCGGGCGACCAGGCAAACGATGCTCTCAACGACGAGAATAACAAGAACTTCTGTTGGTGTGCGCCAACAGGTGAGATGACAAAGAAGTGGGGTGCTCTGCCACGCTACAACTTCGATGGTGACAACTTCAATATGTGGCAGTATGTCGATATCCACTCGAACTGGACAAACGGTTTCTGGCGTGTGCCCGGTGCGTTCAATGATGTTGCGCACAAGAACGGCGTAAAGACCGGTTGCACCTACTTTATCGACTGGGGTGTCGCTGTGAACAATATGGAGGAGCCAGGAAAGACTCTCTATGACTTGGCTGCTACAGGCAGCAATTCATACGGCGACAAGTACAAGTATTCTCGCAAGCTTGTCCAGTTCCTTAAATACTACGGAATTGACGGTCTTTGCTTCAACCCCGAGGGTTATTGGGGACTTGCAGTCTATAACCGTTTCATTCCTTTCCTTGCCGAGTGTCACAAGATTGCCAAGGAGCTTGGTCATCCTTTCCACGTGGATTGGTATGCTTTCGTTACCAATAACGGTAGCTTGAGCGACAACGGTTGTAAACTGACTAGCAACAACCAGAACTGGTTCCACCATACATCGACCAACCAGCCTGTAACCGATGTCTATTTCCTTAACTACAACTGGACCGAAGGTGGTTTGGCCGAGAGTGCCCAGACAGCGAAGTCTCTTGGTCGCTCTACATTCGATGTGTATGCAGGCTTTGATATGCAGGGCCGTGGCTACGGAAAGAACGGCAATGCCGGCTGGAGTGCTCTGATGCGCCAGCCTGTGAGCGTTGTCGTTTGGGGTGCTCACGACCGCAACCAGCTTTATGTAAGCTCTACCGAGGGTGGCCAGAGCGACTATGCCGTTCAGAACGAGTACCAGAAGAAGCAGGAGATGCTCTTCTCGGGTGGTAACCGCAATGTGCTCAACATGCCGGGATTGACCGATGCCAATGTAACATCAACATACAGTGATCTCAAGGATTGGCATGGTTATGCAACCGCTGTTATTGAGCGCTCTACACTCGATGAACTTCCATTCGTGACACGTTTCAACTTGGGTAACGGCCGTTTCTTCAACAAGGAGGGTGTTACTACATGGGACCACAAATGGTACAACTATGGTATGCAGGATCTGCTCCCTACATGGCGCTGGTGGGTTGACAATGGCGATGGCAAGACTGTTCCAGCCGATGCTGTAAACCTTGACTTCTGTTATGATGATGCGTGGTTTGCAGGCTCATGCCTTAAGGTTCACGGTGCAACACAGCGTTCCGATGTACGCCTCTTCGCTACAAAGTGGAATGTTGAGTCGGCAAACGATGAGTTCCGTCTTGTGTTCAAGCCAAAGGCTGCGGCCTCGAACCTTGAGCTTATGGTTGCAAAGGAGAACGGCGAGAATAACTTCGTATATGTCCCTGTTGCCGGTGATATCAAGGCCGGTGAGTGGAACGAGGTTGTAATCAAGGCTTCCGAGGCCGGTCTTGCTGCCGGTGATGTTATTGGTTGCGTGGGTCTTTCAGTGAAGAATACCAACGCTGCATACGAGGTGTTGCTCGGTGAGTTCGCATTCGTTCCCGCAAGCTTCAACGAGCAACCACAGACCCCGACAATCACTCACGCCGAGGTTATGAAACGCTACTATAACCGTGCCGACATCAAACTCGTGTGGTCAATGCCTACACCTGCTTCACGCCCTGCCGAGTATGATGGATGCCCTGTTTATAACGAGGAGGTTGGCGCATGGTACTATGAGATATATGTAAAACAGGAGGGTCAGGCAACTCTGCTCACAACAACAACCTCATGGGCGGCATATGTTGTCGATGCTACATTGATACCAAAGGTTGACAAACTGCAGATTGGTGTGCGTGCTGTCGGCAAGGATGGCCGTGCAATGAGCGACATCGTTTGGAGCCAGGAGATTGAGGAGCCTTTGACAATGATTGAGACTCTAACCGTTGACAAGGCTATCATCAAGCCGGGCGAGGAGTTTACCATCGGTTTTGAGGATCCAAACCACGCAACAGCTACATTCGCAATCTATGACGCGCTCACAGATGAGAGAGTTGCTCAGTCAAGTGCCGGCGTTCTTACATTTACAACATCGTTGCCAAGTGTGGGCAGCTATGATGTCAAGGTGAAGACCGGTGGTCAGGTACATACAAACCGTTCACTCCTTCTTGTGACTCCCGAGGAAACCGGCCGTTTGCCACAGGTAAATAACATTGCGTCGGATGTTGCCGAGGTTACAGGCCCCGATCAGGAGGTTAACTTTACAGCAGACATTGTTACCGGTACCGAGTACGAGGGCAATCCATGTACCGTTTCGCAGTCACTCTATATGAGCGAGCCTTACCAGTTCACTGTTGATGCTGCTGTGATGAAAGAATATCAGAATACATCATTCGCTCTCTGGTTCAAGGTCGAGAAATTCGAGCACGCATCTTTGGGTACACTGCTCATGACAAAGGTGAACCGTAACTACAACAATACATGGACCGAGAATGTGTGGGGTGAGATGTGGACTGCTATCCGTCCTGCAGGCTACGCAAAGAACAACAACATCGGCCGTGACAATGCCGAGAATGAGTTGTCACTCTGTACCGATGCTCCATATGCTGGTTATCCTAACTATGAGCACAACAACGATGTCGATATCCTCTCTAACGGATACAGCCTGATGCCTGGTGTTTGGTATCATGTATGTGCTGTGAAGTCGGGACGCAACCTCAAACTCTATCTTAACGGTAAGGAGATTGCAAGCGGAACATCACGTGGAACAGGTCCAAAGGATTGGCGCGGTGCCAAGTTCTATGTGGGCGGTTCAATGACTAACCTTGCAAGTTTGACAGGTTGGGTCGATGAGGTGCAGATATGGAGCAAGGCGCTCACAGCCGATGAGGTCAAGCGCGCGATGAGAGGTTATGCAACCGCTCCAACAAACCTTGAGGGCTACTTCACATTCGAGGAGACAATGACCGATGGTGAGGGATATATCTACTTCCCCAATAAGGGTCAGAATGCAGCAACCGTTCCCGGCGGTTATATGACAACCGGCAAGACAGAGAACGACAAGACTACTGACTACAAGCAGAATCAGTTGACAACAACTCTTGGTGTGCCAATGCTCACAGGTGTATTCCCTGTTAACTATGAGTCAACAAAATGGATGGTTGAGGGTGCGCGTCTTAATGCATCGACAGCTACAAGTGCAAATGCTACATACAACAGCGGTGATGGTAAGTTCCCAATTACAGTTGTTGCTACAAACTCTTGGGGTTCTACAACAAAGACAATTGAGGACTACATGGTTGTGACATCAATCAGCGATGTTGATGCCGAGGGTGGTTACATGGTTTATCCAAAACCATTCGATGGCACTGCAAATGTTCTCTTTGCCGAGGATGGTCTCTTTGAGGTTGCTGTGTTTGCTGCCGATGGCAAGCTCGTTGCAAACGATGCCTTTGAGGTACGCGCCGGCGAACTCCGTGAAATCTCACTCGCATCGGCCGAGACAGGTGTTTATGTGGTGGTGATTATGAAGGAGGGTGTTGCTGTACGCTCATTCAAGATCAAGAAGTAAATGACTAAAAAGCGAATGCTCAAAGAGTGATGTAACTTCATCCATTTGTTCATTCACTTATAATAAGGAAATATGGAGGGTGGCTCAATGGGTCACCCTCCTGTCATTATAATATGGTACGCGCGCGGATTGTTCAATCGTCTTGAAAAAAACGCTGCATATTTTGCTATTGCGCTCAACTTGCATTAACTTCGCACTTTCAAAGGTTGCTTGTTGACAGATGCAGGAACGCAAGGAAAAATATGATATGGTGTCGGTTGTGGGCCCTACGGCCTGCGGCAAGACATCCTTGGCTGTGGAACTGGCCTTGGCCATTCCCGGCGCTGAGGTTATAAGCGCCGACAGCCGTCAGGTCTATCGCGGAATGGATATTGGTACCGGCAAGGATATTGCCGAGTATACACGCAATGGAGTGACTGTGCCTTCGCATCTGCTCGATATTGTCGATGCCGGTGAAAAGTATAACCTTTTCGAGTTCCAACGGGATTTTCTCGCAGCTTATGAGGATATTGGCAGGCGTGGCGCCTACCCGGTGATGTGTGGCGGTAGCGGACTCTATGTGGAGTCGGTGCTGCAGGGCTACCGTCTGTTGCCTGTGCCCGAGAATCCGGCGCTGCGTGCTACGCTTGAGGAGAAGACGCTCGAAGAGCTCACGGCTTTGCTGGCTACATACAAGCAATTGCATAACAATACCGACACCGACAACAAGAAACGCGCGATACGCGCCATAGAAATCGAGGAATATTATCGCACTTGTCCTGTTGAAGAACGCTATTTTCCACAGATTAAGGCATTGACAGTGGGCATGCAGGTGGATAGGGAGGTGCGCCGTGAAAGGATTAGCCGACGCTTGCGCGAGAGGCTCGAGTGCGGGATGGTCGATGAGGTGAGGCGCCTGCTCGAAAGTGGCTTGCATCCTGATCAACTGATATACTATGGGCTTGAATACAAGTATCTTACATTGTACATTACGGGCGCAATGAGTTATGACGAGATGGTAAAGGGGCTTGAGATTGCAATACACCAGTTTGCCAAGCGACAGATGACATGGTTCCGCGGAATGGAGAAACGTGGCGTGAAGATACACTGGCTTGACGGTTCTTTGCCTGCTACCGTGTTGGTTGAACAGATTAAGGAGATGTTGTATGATTGAAACTGTAAATAGGAATAAACGACGCTGGGGAATAATATATTCTCCTAAAATAGGTTCAACGTTGCCCATGAGACGCTGGAAGGAGATGCGAGAGTATCTTGCCGAGAAGCATGTGGAGTATGACTTTGTGTGTGCCGAGGCCGGTGAGGCGGTGGAGCGTCAGGCCTATTCATACGCCATTGACGGGCACGATACAATTGTACTCATTGGCGGTGATGGTGCGTTGCAGGATGCCATTAACGGAATAATGGCATCGGGCAAGGTCGATGATGTCCTGTTGGGCATTGTCCCTAACGGAATTGCTAATGACTATGCTGAGTATTGGGGATTGTCGTACAGGGATTACAAGACTGCAGTTGATTATATAATAGCAAGGCGTGTGCGCAAGGTCGATTTGGGTTGCTGTAAGTATTCCGAGGAGGGCAAAGAGGTGAAACGTTTCTTCCTTAATGTGTTGAATGTCGGTTTATCGGCTAATATCGTAGGGTTTGCTAACGAAAAAAATACTATATTTGCAAAAGCTGTTTACAAAGTGCGCGCCTTGATGTATCTGCTTTTCCGCAGACAGAACTTCAACATAAGGTTCAGGCTTAACAATCATCTTGTTGACAAGAAGTTCATGATGGTGTGCATTGGTAACTCCACAGGCTATGGAATGACGCCAAGCGCCGTTCCGTATAACGGATGGATTGATGTGTCGGCCATGAAGATGTCTCCTTTTATGGGAATACTCAAGGGGCTACGCATGGTGTGGAAACGCAAGATACTGAACTTCAGACTTGTTGAGCCGTATCGCACGACCGAGATTGATATTGAGTCTGTTGGCGGTGCGAAATTGGGTATCGATGGTCGTCCGTTTGCTCCCACTTTTCCATTGAAGGTGACTGTTGAACCTGAAAAACTGAATTTGATAATACCTACAAAAATAAATAAAAGGTCATGACAATAAGAGATTTGACATCTACCGAGAATTTTTTTCTGCTTGCCGGTCCTTGCGTCATTGAAGGTGAGGATATGGCGATGCGCATTGCCGAACGTGTCGTGTCTATGACAAGCGACAGGAATATCCCTTATGTCTTCAAGGGTTCTTATCGCAAGGCGAACCGTTCGCGTCTTGATTCGTTTACCGGTATCGGAGACGAGAATGCTTTGCGTGTGTTGCGCCGTGTGCGTGAAACTTTCAATATACCGGTGGTTACCGATATTCACTCGGCCGAGGAGGCGGAGATGGCTGCCGAGTATGTCGATATTCTTCAGATTCCTGCGTTCCTCTGTCGCCAGACCGACCTGCTCACCGCAGCGGCAAAGACAGGACGTGTTGTAAACATAAAGAAAGGACAGTTCCTTTCGCCCGAGGCTATGAAGTTTGCGGCCGAGAAGGTTGTCTCTGAGGGTGGTGCCGGCAATGTCATGC
Organism: Bacteroidaceae bacterium; assembly: GCA_045657945.1. Taxonomy (GTDB): domain Bacteria; phylum Bacteroidota; class Bacteroidia; order Bacteroidales; family Bacteroidaceae; genus HGM04593. The sequence goes on from JAZOUB010000023.1 coordinate 13,431, forward strand.
TCACCGAGCGTGGTACAACCTTCGGCTATCAGGATCTGGTAGTAGATTTTCGCGGTATTCCGCAGATGAGAAAGTTCGGCTATCCAGTAGTCATGGATATTACCCACTCCCTCCAGCAGCCAAACCAGACTGCCGGTGTTACAGGTGGTATGCCTGAGATGATTGAGACCATTGCCAAGGCTGCAATTGCAGTTGGTGCCGATGGCCTTTTCATTGAGACACACGAGAATCCTGCTGTTGCAAAGAGCGACGGTGCAAACATGTTGCGTCTTGACTTGCTTGAGGGGCTGCTGGATAAACTTATTCGCGTCCGTCAAGCAGTGAAATGATAACAGGTTTTTTTCTTTCACAATGATACATCGTGGGTGGCTGAGATTTTCGGTCACCTGCTTTTTTGTTGGACAAAATGGCGGTTCTGGGTGATTGAATATGTTGTTTGTTGTCTTTTTTATGGGGATTTTTATGTTTTTTTGTGTTTTTTGTTAAAAATACCGTTACTATCTTGTAACAGAATATTAAAATACTTATATTTGGGGTTGTGTAAAAACTTAGTTATAACCATATAAATAGTACGAGATGAGTTATTTGCGATTCGAAAAAACGCTGATGACGAACTTGGAGGAGTCGTTGCAGAAGGAGATTTTGAGAACAAACCGCTCGGGTGCATACCATTGCTCAACAATTGTTGATTGCAATACCCGTAAGTACCACGGCTTGCTGGTTGTTCCAATTCCTGAACTTGACGACGAAAACCACGTGCTGCTGTCGTCGCTCGATGAAACTGTCGTTCTTCACGGTGCTGAGTTCAACCTTGGCCTGCACAAGTACAATGCCGACAATTTCGCCCCACGAGGCAACAAGTATATCCGTGAGTTCGCCTGGGAACGCGTTCCCACCACTATCTACAACGTTGGTGGAGTTTGGCTTAAGAAAGAAAAAGCCTTTGTGCATCACGAGAACAGAATTCTTATTCGTTACACCTTGTTGAAGGCAAATACTGCCGTTACACTGCGCTTGCGCCCATTCTGCGCGTTCCGCAGCGTGCGTGAATACACACACGAGAACAATATTGCCGACCGCAGCTACAAGGAGGTCGAGAACGGTATCAGCATGAAAATGTATGCCGATTATCCTAACCTCTACATGCAGCTCAACAAGAAGAATGAGTTTGTTTACCAGCCCGACTGGTATCGTGGAATTGAGTATGTAAAGGAACTTGAGCGCGGTTACGACTTCAACGAGGATCTTTATGTTCCCGGTTACTTCGAGGTTAAGATGAAGGCCGGCGAGAGCATCGTCTTCTCGGGTGGAGTTGCTCCAATGACATCGCGTACGATGAAGGCAGCCTTTGAGCATGAGGAGGCAATCCGTGATCCACGCGACAATTTCATGCACTGCATGCAGTGTGCCGGAAACCAGTTCTTCAATGTGCAGGGTGAGCACACTTATATCCTTGCCGGTTACCCATGGTTCAAGTGCCGTGCACGCGACCTCTTTGTTTCGCTTCCGGGTCTTACATTGTCTCAGGGGCATGTCGATGAGTTCGAGAGAGTAATGAAGACTGCGACCATCGCTGTGAATGACTTCATCAAAGGCAAGGTTAGCGACTGCAAGATATATGAGATGGAGCACCCCGATGTGCTTCTGTGGTGTGTCTGGGCACTTCAGCAATATGCCAAGGAGTGTAGTATTGAGGCTTGCCGCGACAAGTATGGCGAGTTGCTCATGCGCATCTATGATTATGTACGTAACAACAAACACAGCAACTTGCGTGTTACACAGAATGGCTTGCTTGCAACAAACGGCCGCGACAAGGCTGTTACATGGATGAACTCAACGGCCAACGGTCGTCCTGTAGTTCAGCGTACAGGCTATGTTGTTGAAATCAACGCATTGTGGTACAATGCCCTCAAGTTTATTGAGGAGATGGCTGTGCTTACTAACGATACCGAGGTTCAAGGTTCGCTCGCACGTCTCATCCCATTGGTGGGCAAGGCGTTTACCGAGGTGTTCCTCAATGAATATGGCTACCTCTATGACTATGTCGATGGTGACTATGTTGATTGGAGCGTTCGCCCCAATATGATTTTTGCTGTGGCGCTCGACCACTCTCCGCTTGACTCAAAGCAGAAGAAAAAAGTGCTTGACACGGTTACAAAGGAGTTGCTCACACCACGTGGCTTGCGTTCACTCTCTCCAAAGAGTGTTGGCTACAACCCCAACTATGTAGGTCCGCAGATTCAGCGTGACTATGCTTATCATCAGGGTACTGCATGGCCTTGGCTCGGTGGTTTCTACTACGAGGCTTACCTCAAGATATACAAACTGAGCGGCGTTTCATTCGTTCAGCGCCAGATGATTGGCTACGAGGATGAGATTGTCCAGCACTGTATCGGTTCAATACCCGAGGTGTTCGACGGCAACCCACCTTTCAAGGGTCGTGGCGCTGTGGCTTTCGCAATGAACGTTGCGGCCATCCTGAGAACAAGCCAGATACTAAAACAGTACGAATCTAAAATGGAGGGATAATAGATATGAAAGTATTAATGTTCGGTTGGGAGTTCCCCCCTCATATTTCGGGCGGACTCGGTACGGCAAGTTATGGACTTACTAAAGGCTTCGTTCAGCAGGGCGATGTCGAGATTAAGTTCTGTATCCCCAAACCATATGGTGACGAAGACAACAGCTTCCTCAGAATCGTGGCAATGAACTCTGTGCCCATTGTGTGGAAGGATGTAAACTATGACTATGTGAACTCTCGCGTTGGTAAGGTAATGACTCCCGAGGAGTATTACCGTTACAGGGAACACATCTACAGCGACTTCAGCTATATGCATACCAATGACCTTGGTTGCATGGAGTTCGCAGGCGGTTACCCCGAGAACCTTCACGAGGAGATCAACAACTACTCAATCATTGCCGGCGTTGTTGCCCGCACTGAGGAGTTCGATATCATCCACTCTCATGACTGGTTGACATATCCGGCTGGTATTCATGCAAAGCAGGTTTCGGGCAAGAAACTCGTTATCCACGTGCATGCTACCGACTTTGACCGCAGCCGTGGTAATGTGAATCCTACAGTCTATGCAATTGAGAAGAACGGTATGGATAATGCCGATCACATCTTCTGCGTGAGTGAACTCACACGTCAGACTGTAATCCACAAGTATCACCAGCATCCAAGCAAGGTTTCTACATTGCACAACGCTGTTACTCCGCTTGAGCAGGAGATTCTTGACATTGTACCAAAGAAGATTCCTAACGAGAAGGTCGTTACCTTCCTTGGACGTATTACAATGCAGAAGGGTCCCGAGTATTTCGTTGAGGCAGCGGCACAGGTGCTCAAGAAGACAAAGAATATCCGTTTCTGTATGGCCGGCAGTGGCGATATGATGAACGATATGATTCGTCTTGTTGCACAGCGCGGTATTTCGGACAGATTCCACTTCCCGGGCTTCATGCGCGGCCGTCAGGTTTACGAGTGCTTGAAGGCAAGTGATGTATACATCATGCCATCGGTAAGTGAGCCTTTCGGTATCTCTCCGCTCGAGGCTATGCAGTGCGATGTCCCCACAATCATCTCAAAACAGTCGGGTTGTGCCGAGATTCTTGACAAGTGTATCAAGACCGACTATTGGGACATTAACGCAATGGCCGATGCTATCTATTCAATATGCAACAACGAGTCGCTCTACGAGTATCTCAAGGTCGAGGGACGCAAGGAGGTTGACAGCATCACTTGGGAAGATGTTGCATTGAGACTGAGAAAAATGTATGAAAAAGTATTGGGTTGGTAATAATAAAAGAAAATAAGATATGAAAACAATTTGTTTCTATTTCGAGCTTCATCAGATCAGACAGTTGAAACGCTACCGTTTCTTCGACATAGGCAGTGACCACTACTACTATGATGACTATGCTAACGAGAGTATGACAATGGAACTTGCCGAGAAATCGTATGTTCCTGCTTTGCAGACAATGCTTGAGATGATCCGCGAGAGCAATGGCGCTTTCAAGGTTGCCTTCTCGGTATCGGGTGTTGGTCTTGAGATGCTCGAGTTATATGCTCCACAGGTAATTGAGTTGCTCCACGAAATCAACAAGACAGGCTGCTGCGAGTTCCTTTGCGAGCCTTATTCACACGGTCTCTCTTCATTGGCATCAAAAGAGGTGTTCATGGAGGAGGTTATGCGCCAGAACCGCAAGATTAAGGAACTCTTTGGCAAGAAACCAAAAGTGTTGCGTAACTCAGGTCTCATCTACTCTGACGAGATTGGTGAGATGGCATCGCAGATGGGCTTCAAGGGAATGCTTTCAGAGGGTGCAAAGCACATCCTCGCTTGGAAGAGCCCACACTTCGTCTATAACTGCGCATTGGCTTCAAACCTAAAGCTGTTGCTCCGCGACTATAAGCTTTCAGATGATATCTCACTCCGTTTCTCTAACCCGGAGTGGAGCGAGTATCCATTGTTCGCCGAGACATATATCGACTGGATTTCACAGTTCCCCGAGGAGGAGAAGGTAATCAACATCTTCATGAACCTTTCTGCTATCGGTATGGCTCAGCCATTGGATTCACATATCCTCGACTTCCTCAAGGCATTGCCGGCTTGCGCTGCTGCCAAGGGTATCACATTCTCTACACCATCAGAGGTTATCGACAACCACAAGTCTGTAGGTCCTCTTGAAGTTCCATATCCACTCTCATGGATGGACGAGGAGCGCGATGCAAGTTCTTGGTTGGGTAACACTTTGCAGCGCGAGGCTTTCAACAAGCTCTACAGCGTGGCAGAGCGCATCATGCTCACCGATGACAAGAAGTTGAAACAGGATTTCGACTACCTGCAGGCTGCCGAGAATCTCCGCTTCATGACTACAAAGCAGAACGGTATCATCACCGAGCGTTGCATCTACGAGTCACCATACGATGCGTTCACAAACTACATGAACATCTTGGGCGACTTCCTTGCTCGCGTACGCGCTCAGTATCCCGATATGGATAACGAGGAGCTTGGTTCATTGCAGCAGATGATTGACAACCAAGAGGTTGAAATCATTCAGCTCGAGGCCGAGGTTGAGCAGCTCAAGGCAAAGCTTGCTACAAAGGAGAAGAAGGCTGCCAAGAAGGTTGCAGCTCCTGCTGAAGAACTTGTAGCAGAGGAGAAACCAAAGAGAAAGTGCGTTAGAAAGCCAAAGGCTGAATAATTGGCTTTGTATATACTTACACCGTCGGCAAGGGTTACCTTGCCGACGGTTTGTTTATGTAGAGTGACAAAACTGTCCCTCTTTGCCAAGAGGGACGAGCAACATAATTGCGGAGGGAGATGAAAAAATGCGAACCTCACTGACACGGCATGCCGTGTCCCTACTGCGTGGTTTGCATATCGGCCGCACATCATGAATAAAAAATAGCGGCTAAAGAGATTTCTTTAGCTGCTATTTTATTGTAGCTTGTCAATTTCAATCGTTGAATCTACTTGTTATTACCTCAATCGGTATCTCATATTCCGTACCGCCACGCAGGCGTACGCTACTGATGTTTATATCGTGTGAAATCTTCACTACCTCCTTGTTTGAATCCAAAGTGGTGCTCACAGGAATAAGCACTATCTTGTTCCAATCGGGGTTTTCGGCCTCCCAGTTGGGGTTCTCGGCGATGCCGTCCTGGTACTCCTTGTAGCATACCTTTATAAGGTTTGCAATATTGGTGAAGGTGTACTCGTTTGTGCTTGAAGTAAATGTTGTTGTGAACGATGTCTTGCCGTCGGCAAGCTTGTTCTTGAGGAAGAACTTGTACATGTCACTCTTTCTCACCATGAGCAGGGTAGAGTGTGGTGTTCTTGTGTCGCCGGCTGTCTCGTTGTAGCGTGTGAATGTTACTTTAGCCGAGTTGATGGTGTCTGGGCCTACAATGTCAAGGATTGGTAGTGTTACCTCGGTGTAGAGTCCTGCAGGGGTCTTCAGGTATGTGTGCTCCTGTTCGTTGGCAAGCGGCGTGAGGTCGTCGTTGTCGAAGTTGTTTACCTGCAAGACCTCCTTGCCGGAGTAGAACGGTGCAGAGAGTGCCTGGATGGAGTCCATTTCGCCACTGCTGCTCTTGATATAGTGCTTGAAGCCGATGTCCAGGCGGGTGCGGTATATCTTGAGCACTGTTCCGTCGCCCTGTGTGCATTTTACGTATATGCCCTTGAATACATCCTTGATGAATACCTCTGAGTTTGCAAAATATTGCTTGCCTATGTGATTGCTGTCTTCGTCAACCTCGTAGTATTTCTTGATGAATCTGTTGCCTATGTGGTTGGGGAGTGGTATCTCAATGTGTCTTGAGTAGTTCTCGCCATTGAGAATGGTGTCGTGGAGTGTATAGTCAATGGCATTGTATGTCTTCTTTGCCAATGGTTCGGCATCGGGGCTGAAGAACTCTGTCGGGTCAAGATTGGTGTAGTAGGGTGTACCTTCCTCGAGTGTCTGGTCAAGCGCATAGACCTCGCACTGCATTGAGTTGAGCGAGTCACCATAGTACTCCTCGAAATAGAGACGTAGCTTGGTGTATGTCGCGGAGTCGCCAATTACACCATTCTCGGGGAAGCCGTAGTCTTCGTTACATCCGAACTGTGTGATGAAGCCCGATGTGAATACAGTGCCCGATTCCTCGTCGGTGTAGCGGCCGAGATAGACCTGGCCTGTATTGGCAAGAATGGAGTCGTTAGCCAATATTGTCCTACTGGTGGCTTTGAAATACTCAGTCTTGGCTGTGATAATATCCTTGTTTGGGATTATGCTACCGCCTACGGTCTCTGTGTTATCATCGCACTGCACGAAAGTGAGCAGTGTGAAGATTGCGGGTAGTATATATATCAGTTTTTTCATATCTCTTGTTAAAGATTATAAATAAAGGTTAACGGACCGCGTATTTATCAATCAAGCAACACCTGTTGTGGCGTTGCTTGACGGTTTGTTTTCCTTATCCCATGACTTTGTCGTAGAAGTCGTTGCATGCGGTTGCATACTCCTCTTCGCTGCATCGTGGCTGTACCGGTTTGCCAAGTGACTGTGCGTAGTCGATGATCTCCTGTGGAATGTTGTCACCGTTGACTATCACGCCGTCGCTGTGCCTGATTGCCAGTTTTGCAAGTTCAATATATGATATTGGGGTCTGAATGCTTTCAATGACTCCCTCGGGTGCATCGTTGTTGAATATCTTCTCGGGGAAGTTGTCGGGGAAGTCGGTCTTGAAGTTGTCGTCGTAGAGCGAAATTACAATCTTTGAATCGCGGAACGATGGCTCTTCCTTGTGTGTGCTCTTTACATACAATGGAACCAATGCCGAAATCCAACCGTGGCAATGGATAACCTCGGGGCACCAGCGCAGTTTCTTTACAGTCTCAAGGACACCGCGTGCAAAGAATATTGCGCGTTCGTCATTGTCGTTGTAGTCGTTGCCATTGGCATCGCTTGTCATCTGGCGGTTGTGGAAGTAGTCATCATTGTCAATGAAATAGACCTGCATGCGTGCAGCCTGCAATGATGCCACCTTGATGATGAGTGGATGGTCTGTGTCATTGATGATAAGGTTCATTCCCGACAGACGGATAACCTCGTGAAGCTGGTTGCGTCTTTCGTTTATGTTGCCCCATTTGGGTGTGAAAATTCTGATCTCCTTTCCAAGGTCCTGTGTTGCCTGTGGAAGGTAGCGTCCGGCTTTTGCCATTGGAGATTCCGGAACGAATGGTGTGATTTCCTGAGAAATAAATAAAATTTTGTTTGCTTTCATCTTCTTTAATTCATCACGAATGTAGTTCGTGCACGCAAAATTACAAAAAAAATAGCAAACGGGCAAGCCTAAAGCCATTTTAATGGTTTTTAATGACAAATGGTTACTTGTTTACAGGATTTATAGCTTTTTTCGCTGTTTTGTGCCATGATTACGGTGCCGGTCTGTCTTGATTTGTTGTAACCTGTGAGGAATATTTTCATTTTATTATTTCTTTTTATGCTTATTTGTTTGTTACTTTGCAGTCGCAAATGAAAAACAGGTTTTGGAAATCAAAAATTCATTGAAGAAATGAAGGTTGTAAGTACTATAATCGAGTTGAGGAATCTGCTTGATGATTTTCGCAGTGAGGGGAAAAGCATAGGTTTTGTGCCGACAATGGGTGCGCTCCATGCAGGGCATGCTTCGCTTGTTGGACGCTCTGTGTCCGAGAATGATGTTACCGTGGTGAGTGTTTTTGTGAATCCCACGCAGTTCAATGACAAGAATGACTTGAAGAATTACCCACGAACACTTGAAGCCGACTGTGTACTGCTTGAGAAGGTGGGTGCAACGGTGGTGTTTGCTCCGTCGGTAGAGGAGATGTATCCAAGTGAGGATACCCGTAAGTTTGACTTTGCTCCGCTTGACGCTGTTATGGAGGGCGCCTGCCGTCCCGGTCATTTCAATGGTGTGGCGCAGATTGTGAGCAAGCTCTTCTCTGCGGTAGAGCCTCATAAGGCATACTTCGGCGAGAAGGATTTCCAACAGCTTGCAATCATCCGTGAGATGGTGCGTCAGATGCAGTTCAATATCGAGATTATCGGTTGTCCCATTGTGCGCGAGGAGGATGGTCTTGCAATGAGCAGCCGCAATACCTTGCTCTCCGAGGATGAGCGTGAACTTGCCTTGACTATTTCTAGCACACTGTTTGCAAGTGCCGATTTTGCAAAGGTGAATTCACTTGCTGCCACAAAGGCATTTGTCGAGGATATGATAAATGATACCGAGGGGCTGGAACTCGAATATTATCAAATTGTAGATGGCAATACTCTGCAACAGATTCAGGAGTGGGGCGATAGTGACTATGTTGTTGGCTGCATTGCTTTGTTCTGTGGAAATATCAGATTGATTGACAATATTAAATATAAGGAGGTAAAGTAAGATGTTACTTCATATGCTTAAATCAAAAATCCATTGTGCCACGGTTACCGAGGCCAATCTTCATTACATGGGTAGCATAACCATTGATGAGGAACTGATGGATGCAGCCGGAATGGTTGAAGGTGAGCAGGTTCATGTCGTGAACAACAGCAACGGCGAGCGCATTGTGACATATATAATTAGGGGTGAGCGCGGTTCGGGCGTGATTTGCCTTAACGGTGCTGCCGCACACAAGTTTTCTCCAGGTGATGTGGTTATTGTTATGGCATACGCAACAATGACACCCGAGGAAGCTTCAGTGTTCAAACCAAAGGTTGTTATACCGGATCGCCACAACAGGATATAAATGACTAAAAAGTAAACTTCTGCGTTACGCTTGTCCTTTAAAACCTCATTTACTTCAAGTAAACTCCGGTTTAAAGTACTGCGCAAGCCTTGAATTTTATCTTTTTATTCATTTATATTGTTTTTGTATAACAGAGATAATATCATACAAAAATCGTGGGTTGCCATCGGCAACCCACGATTTTTGTGTATATGTTTTTTTATCCGAGCACTACCAGCACTGCGCCATCGGCAACGGTGTCGCCTTTTGCTACCTGTATTGCAACGACTTTGCCGTCGCGGTCGGCGTTGATGTTGTTCTCCATCTTCATGGCCTCAAGCACCACCACGGTCTGTCCTTTTGCTACTGTGTCGCCAACGTTGACCTTTACATCAATGATTACGCCTGGCAGTGGAGTCTTTATGCTGTGGTCACCGGCCGGTGCTGGCGCTGCAGGCTGAGCTGCAGGTGCAGGAGACGCTGTAGGTTTTGCTGCTACAGGCTGAACCTTTACAACCGGTTTCTCCTCAACGGGCTTTTCCCACTCTACTGTGTATTCTGCGCCATTGACTGTTACCTTTGCAGCAGTGTCGCATACCTCGTTGATGGCAACTGCATACTCGTTTCCGTTAATCTTATATTTGTACTCTTTCATAGCTTTACTTGTTAAGGTTGTTCCAATGTTTATTTGTGTAGGTTATGGTGAGCACGCCACTTTCGTTGTCGTGTACATTGTCTCCCATGTATGCTGCCAATGCCATTGATATTGCAGCAACAACTTCGTCATTGATTTTATTGTTTTCCATAATGCTCCTGTTTAAAGTGGAATGTTACCGTGTTTCTTCTTTGGCAGGTCCTGACGCTTGCTTTCAAGCTGTGCCAGAGCGCGAATCACGCGGAAACGGGTGTTGCGTGGTTCAATGACATCGTCGATGTAGCCATATTTTGCAGCCTGGTATGGGTTGGCGAACAGGCGGTTGTACTCGGCCTCCTTCTCGGCAATGAATGCCTTGGGGTCTTCGGCTTCTTTAGCTTCCTTGGCATAGAGTACCTCGGCTGCTCCGGCAGCACCCATAACAGCAATCTCGGCACTTGGCCAAGCGTAGTTGAGGTCGGCGCGCAACTGCTTGCAGGCCATTACGATGTGTGAACCGCCGTATGACTTGCGCAGGGTTACTGTCACCTTGGGGACAGTAGCCTCACCGTATGCGTATAGCAGTTTTGCTCCGTGCAGGATAACGGCATTGTACTCCTGAGCTGTGCCCGGCAGGAATCCCGGTACATCGACAAGTGTCACAAGTGGAATGTTGAATGCGTCGCAGAAACGAACGAAACGTGCGCCCTTGCGTGATGAGTTGCAGTCAAGCACACCTGCATATTTGCATGGCTGGTTGGCTACGATACCTACCGACTTGCCGTTCATGCGTGCAAAACCAACGATGATGTTCTGTGCATAGTCGCGGTGTACCTCAAGGAATTCTCCATTATCGACAATCTCGGCAATGACACGATACATGTCGTATGCCTGGTTGGGGTTGTCTGGGATTATGGTGTTGAGTACATCGCTTGTGCGGTTGATTGGGTCGGTGCATGGTACTTCGGGTACGCTCTCCATGTTGTTCTGTGGAATATAGCTCATCAGTTTGCGGATGAGTGCCAATCCCTCCTCTTCGGTCTGTGCAGTGAAGTGTGTTACGCCCGATTTGCTTGCGTGTACGCTTGCGCCACCAAGCTCCTCCTGTGTCACCACCTCGCCAAGCACGGTCTTTACAACCTTGGGGCCTGTGAGGAACATGTATGCTGTGCCTTCCATCATGATTGTGAAGTCGGTAAGTGCAGGTGAATATACCGCTCCGCCGGCACATGGGCCGAAAATGCCCGAAATCTGTGGAATTACGCCCGATGCCATGATGTTGCGCTGGAAAATCTCGGCATACCCGGCAAGGGCGTTGATACCTTCCTGTATGCGCGCGCCACCACTGTCGTTGATGCCAATGACAGGTGCACCCACCTTCATCGCCATATCCATGACCTTGCATATTTTCTGTGCCATGGTCTCGCTCAATGAACCTCCTGTTACGGTGAAGTCCTGTGCGAATATAAAGACAAGGCGTCCTTCGATTGTTCCGCTTCCGACAACTACGCCGTCGCCCAGGTACTGTTTCTTCTCCTGGCCGAAGTTTGTGCATCGGTGGGTAACGAACATGTCCATCTCCTCGAAACTGCCTTTGTCGAGCAGCATGTCAATGCGCTCGTGTGCGGTGTATTTACAACGCTCGTGCTGTTTCTCGATGGCCTTCTCTCCGCCGCCAAGGCGTGCCTTTGCACGCAAGGCTACCAGCTCTTTGATTTTTTCAAATTGCTTGCTCATAATATCTGTTTTTGTGATTTCCTGAATGAATGATTCCTGTGGATTACTCCTCGCAGAGTTCGGTGAGCACTCCCTTTGTGGATTTGGGGTGAAGGAATGCAATCTGCAGCCCCTCGGCTCCGGCTCTCGGTGCCTTGTCTATCGTGCGTATCTCCTTCTGTTCGCACTCGGCAAGTGCATTGGCAACACCGTCCTCGACCTTGTATGCAATGTGGTGTATGCCCTCGCCACGGTTCTCTATAAACTTGGCAATTGTGCTCTCGGGCGATGTTGCCTCGAGCAACTCTATCTTTGTCTCTCCAACCTTGAGAAATGCTGTACGCACCTTCTGGTCCTCGACGGTCTCTATGTTGTAACACTCAAAGCCCAAAACCTGCTCGTAGTAGGGTAGGGACTCCTCGATACTCTTCACTGCAATTCCTAAATGCTCAATCTTTGAAATCTTCATACTGCAATGTTTAGTGTTCTTTTTCTCTTTTTTACCGCATTGTGCGGCCTTGGAAGTATGGCATTTGTCACTGCCAATCATTGCGAAGATAATACTTAAAAACGGATTGGCAATGATTTATCTGTTTTTTTTAGACATCTGTATAAACGAGCAATCTCCCGGTGTGTGCCGGGAGATTGCTCGGGAAGAGGTTTTGCCTCTTGTGTTCTTGTTTCAATTACTTCATGTCGGTTGCCTCCTTCATGTCCACCTCGTTGCCATTCTTGTCATAGAAATGATATTCAAGATATGACAGTTTCTGGTCGGGCACTACGCGGATTCCAAATCCGTACTTCATCTGCCATTTGCGGTACAATGATATTATACCTTTTTTAATATAGGCATCTATGTACGGATGCACATGTAATTTAAATCGCTTGACTCCGATTGTCTTGACCAGAGTCTCTATTTTACTCTCAAGTGTCTCGGTAAACAGTACCGATGGCTGTATCTTGCCTTTGCCGTGGCATACGGGACAAGACTCCTCGACCTGGAGGTCGGTTGCCGGGCGCACTCTCTGGCGCGTGATCTGCATCAGACCGAACTTGCTCAGCGGAAGGATGTTGTGCTTCGCTCTGTCGCGGCTCATGTTTTCTGTCATCCTTTCATACAGTTTCTGGCGGTTCTCGGCCTTGTCCATGTCGATAAAGTCGACCACTATAATTCCGCCCATATCACGCAGTCTCAACTGGCGGGCGAGCTCGTCGGCGGCTCCCAGGTTTACCTCGAGTGCATTTTCCTCCTGATTGCTTGCGTTGTTGCGTGCTCTGTTTCCGCTGTTTACATCAACGACATGCAATGCTTCGGTGTGCTCGATGACCAGGTAGGCACCGCTCTTGAACGAAACAATCCTTCCGAACGAGGATTTAATCTGTTTCGTTATTCCGAAGTGGTCAAAAATGGGCAGTTCTCCGCGGTAGAGCTTGATGATGTTCACGCTCTCGGGGGCGATGATTGAGACATAGTCCCTGATGCGTTTGTAAACACCAATGTCATTGACATGGATGCTCTCGTACGATGGGTTGAACAGGTCGCGTAGCAGGGCGAGTGTTCTGTCCGATTCCTCGTGTACGATTGTCGGCGGTTTGGTGCTCTTCTGCACCTTCTCCACGAGCGACTCCCAATTGTTGACCAATGAACGCAGTTCGCTGTCAAGCTCGGCAACTTTCTTGCCCTCTGCTACGGTGCGTACGATAATGCCAAAGTTCTTTGGCTTGATGCTTTGCAGCAGTTGCTTGAGGCGTGTGCGCTCCTCGGGCGATTTGATTTTTGACGATACCGAAACCTTGTCCTCAAATGGAATCAGTATCAGGAAGCGTCCGGCAAATGAGAGTTCGCAAGTGAGTCTGGGTCCCTTGGTATTTATTGGCTCTTTGGTTACCTGTACCAGAATCTCCTGTCCGGTTTGCAGCGCTTCGCTAATGTTTCCTTCCTTCTTCTTTTCGGGCATTATTGATGCCTTTGCGATTGGGAAGCTCTTCTTTCGGTCGCTTGTAATTTGTTTCAGATACTTCTGAAGAGAGTAAAATTGCGTACCTAAATCAGTATAGTGCAGGAATGCTTCCTTCTCGGAACCGACATCCACAAAGCAGGCGTTCAACCCGGGCATGATCTTTTTCACGCGGCCGTGGTAGATGTTGCCTACCGAAAATGTCTCTGTCTGTTCTTCCTTTTGGAATTCTACCAGTTGCTTCTCCTCAGTGATTGCAATGGAAACCTCCTTGGAATGAACATCTACAAAAAGTTCGCTTGTCACAATACTGTTGTTTTGTTTTGCACCTCATTAACTTCAAGGCGAGGTGCTTGGCCTTTTTCCTTTAAAACAAAAAACAAACTTGAGGCTCTGTTTACTGTGCTTACAAGTTTGTTTTTTGTGCTTTGACAGACTTTTACTTACTTGCTCTTATGTCTGTTCTTTCTCAGTCTTTTTTTACGCTTGTGCGTTGACATTTTATGTCTTTTTTTCTTCTTTCCGCTTGGCATAAGTCTTAAAATTTATAAATTAATCACTCTTATTTCTTTACTTCGTTCATGAATGTCTTTGCTGGCTTGAAGGCCGGAATGTTGTGCGCAGGAATGGTGATTGTCTTCTCCTTGTGTATGTCGCGTGCGGTCTTCTCTGCTCTGTGCTTTATGATGAAACTGCCGAAGCCACGAAGATATACGGGCTCCTGGTTTGTCAAGGATGTCTTTACAACATCCATGAATGACTCCACTGTAGTCAAAACTACTGATTTTTCAATCCCAGTCTTCTTTGCAATCTCATTAACAATCTCTGCTTTTGTCATCTTTCTATTAAATTTTAATAATCAACGCTTAGGAATTTTTTTCGGGTTACAAATATATATCATTTTTTGCTTTTACCGAAATTTATGATGTCTTTTTTTGTAAAAACATGATTTTTTGCTGTTTGCCTACCCGGCGATGGCTATTTTTTTGGTTGTTTGCAGTTCTTTATCTACTATTTTACATGTTTATTTATAAATTATAACTCTAATATTTGAAATAGGTATATATTTTTTATAATTTTGCCGGACAATTAGCAATAGATGTAACTATGTCAGTAAATAAAGTAATTTTGGTAGGTAATGTGGGCAAGGAGCCCGATGTGCGTCATCTTGACCGTAATGTTGTTGTTGCCAATCTTGTTCTTGCTACTACCGAGCGTTCATATACGCTGCAGAACGGAACACAGGTGCCCGAACGTACAGAGTGGCATAATGTGGTGTTCTGGGGCGGTCTTGCCGACCTCGTTGAGCGTTATGTGCACAAGGGTGACCGCATATATGTCGAGGGAAAAATAAGAACAAATACATACGAGGATCAGAACGGTATTCGCCGTTACAGGACCGAGATACTTGCGGAAACAATGGAGATGCTTTCTTCAAGAACAGCCGGTGCGGCACCTGTGGCTGATGTTCCCGGACAAGGAACTGCTTTCTAATTTAATTCTACAGTTTTGGAAATATTTACGTGTCTGCTTGCGCAGGTTAATGTCTTGTCGGCCGGTGTTGCCTTTTCTGCGCCTTCGGCCTCTGCAGTTGTGTCTGCGGGTGTCGCAGTGCTGCTGTTGATTTGTTCCGCATTTGCTTCCGGTTCGGAGATTGCATTCTTCTCCCTGACGAGGGAAAGACTTAATGAGATGTCCGAAAGCAAGTCGGCAAAGGATAAGCGTGTGATAGAACTTTTGAAGGATCCCGAGAAATTGTTGGCGACAATTCTCATTGTCAATGATTTTGTCAATGTGGGAGTCGTCATGCTGCTTAATCACTTCTTTATGGAGGTGCTTGTCTTTGCTCCCGGTGCCGAGTGGCTGGAATTCCTCTTGTTGACAGTGTTGCTCACGTTCCTGCTTCTGCTCTTTGGCGAGGTGATGCCGAAAATATACTCCAAGAGCAATGTCGTCAAGATTTCAAGGTTGGTTTCAGGGCCTTTCATGGTTCTTTCGCGTTTGCTCTCGCCTTTTGCCGGCCTGTTGGTGCGTTCTACTGCATTTGCGCAGCGTATTGTCTCTAAAAAGAACCGTCTCATATCTGTTGACGAACTGGAGCAGGCACTTGAACTTACCGACAAGAAAGAGATTGGCGAGCAGAAGAACATGCTCGAGGGTATTATCCGTTTCGGCGATGAGACTGTTAAGAATATTATGACCTCGCGCCTCGATATGGTTATGCTCGATTTCCGTGCTCCTTATACCGAAGTGCTCAAATGTGCTGCCGAGAATGCCTACTCGCGTATACCTGTATATGGAAAGACGCAGGATGATATTCGTGGTATCCTTTATATAAAGGACTTGATTCCACACCTGAATCGTGGCGAGACGTTTCGTTGGCAGTCGCTTGTGCGCCAGCCTTTCTTTGTTCCCGAAACCAAGAAAATCGATGATTTGCTGTGTGATTTCCAGACAGTGAAGGTTCACATGGCCATTGTCGTTGATGAATTCGGTGGTGTCTCGGGTCTTATAACCCTTGAGGATATTATTGAAGAGATTGTGGGTGAAATCAACGATGAGTTTGACGAACCGGATACATCGTACGAGAAACTAAATGATTATACCTATCTTTTTGATGGCCGTACATCGCTTTCCGATTTCTATAAGATAGCCTCGCTCGACAGTGAGGATTTCGAGCGGTTTGCCGGCGAGGCCGATACGCTTGCAGGTCTGTTGCTTGAGGTCAAAGGCGAATTCCCGATGCTTCACGAGGTTATTGTGTGTGGCGATGTCTCATTCGAGGTTGTGCAGAAGGACAAGCATCGTATTGTTAAAATCAAGTCCATACTGCCATCCGGCAGTGATTCTGAGTCTGCTGAAACCGAGGATTGACGATGCCCTTATTCCGACAATATGAGATTGGTGGAGCAAAGGTATCGGTTTGGAAAATAACCGAGACGCTCGAAGAACTCCATGCACTTGTTCCCAAAGAGTGTGCCGATTTCTGTCGCGGTGAATCCTTTCCCGAAAAACGTAGTCTTGAGTGGCTGGCAGTGCGTGCCATGTTGGCGCAGCTGTTTGGCGACACGGTTCGTGTCGTGTATGATTGCTCCGGAAAACCGATGCTTGAAGGTGTCGGACTCTTTATTAGTATCTCGCATACCGATGGTTATGCTGCTGTTGCCTGTTCCCGGGATTTTGAAGTTGGCTTGGATGTCGAATTGATATCGCGTAACGTACTTGCAGTTGCCACGCGTTTTATGCAACGGGATATTCTCGAAGGTCTTCCGCCAACGGATGCGAATCGTGTTGCCCTATGTCATTGGTGTGCAAAAGAGGCGCTGTTTAAAATTACCGGTGATTTGGGCGGAAATTTCAAGGACAATATATTGGTTGGTTGTCATGAGGCGTGTGATCGGGGAATATTCCCGGTAGAGGTTGTCGGTGTTGGGTGTTGCGGCACTTTTGTGGCCGATTGTCGTTGCATGGATGGGCTCTGTCTGGTGGTGTGCCGTCAATGACATCCTGTTTTCGCTTTTTCAAAAAAAATACCAAAAAATATGGTTTGTTGTTTTTTTTTGTTACATTTGCGTGCTTAGCGTTCGTTGGTAATGCTTGCCTGCATATCTGTTGTAATAATATAAAAACTTATTATATGACAAAGAAATTGATTCGCAGCATCGCGATAATGCTGTTTGGTCTTGTGTTGGTGTTCTTGAGTGACGGTATGGTGACAGTGCTTATCCGTTTGGTAGGTGCGGCTTTTTTCTTGCCGGCTCTGGTTTCAATTATCAACCTTTATGTTTCGCGCGCAGAGAGTAAGATTGTGTCAAAGGTGCTTATTTCAATCATTGATGTCGGCAGCATGGCCTTTGGTGTCTGGTTGATGGTCTCTCCTTCGCATTTTGAGACAGTGTTCGTGAAGCTTTTGGCTGTAATGCTGCTTGTCTTTGCCCTTTATCAGATAGTGGTTATCGTCTCGGCACAGCGTCATACGATAATACCAGTGCAGATGTATATCGCACCTCTGTTGCTCGTTGTGGCTGCGATTATTCTTTTTGCTGTTGAGTTCTCTTCTTTATCGACAATATCCGTAATCTTTGGATTGAGTGCATTCGTGGCAGGACTATCTGACTTGATTCTTACGATAAAGTTGAAAGATACAGACGGAAAAAGACTCTCTTCTGTGAAAAGCGGTCAAATACAGAAATATTAAGATACAGTTTGAAAATCTTAATAGAATATATAAGAACAGCATCTTGGAAACTGATTGGATATTGCAAAACCACACCGTTTAATGGTGTGGTTTTGCTTTTTTTATGAAAAAAGATGTAAAAAATGCTTTTATTGTGAAAAAAACAGAGCGTCAATGTATGTTTTTTCATAAAAAAATGGCAACTTTGCAGTATGGATGTTTTGGAGATAATAGTCAAAGGCATTGTCATTGGAATTGTGGCTTCAGCTCCAATGGGACCGGTCGGTGTTCTTTGTATTCAGCGTACACTGAATAAGGGACGTGCGTATGGTCTTGTCACTGGTGTGGGCGCTGCGTTAAGCGACATCTTCTATGCATTGTTGACCGGTTATAGCCTGAACCTACTCTATGACGTGATAAGTAATCCAACAACGGTCTATTGGATGCAGCTCATAGGTGCAATTATTATGTTTATTTTCGGCGTGCATACATTCCGTTCCAATCCGGTACAGAATACACGTAATGTAAGTCGCAATAAAAGCAGTTTGTTGCGTAATGGTATCACTGGATTCTTTATCACCCTCTCGAACCCCATGATAATATTGCTGTTCGTGGCACTGTTCTCTCCATTCAACTTTGTTATCCCCGAAATGTCTTTGCCACATCAGTGCTTTGGTTATCTTGCAATATTCGCCGGTGCAATGCTGTGGTGGCTATTCATAACCTATGTGGTGAATAAGTTGAGGACACGCTTCGATGTGCGTGGTATTTGGATAATCAACAGGGTGATTGGAGGTGCCGTTATGGTGGGTTCTTTTGTTGGAGCCATACTCATAGCCACCGGAACATTCTCATTCCATTGAGAAATTTAAAAAACTTCTAAATAAATCTTTTAGTTTTGCTGGTTTCAAGGGAGCTTCGTAAGAAAAATATAGCAGAGTATTTGCTGTATATGTGGCAGGTAGAGGATTTGCTGCGTGCCAATGAATTGTCGATAGACAAAATAAAGAACAACATAGTTGAACCATACAATCTGCCGGCTGAAGTGTCGGCAGAATTGTTGCAATGGTATGCCGACCTGATTGATATGATGCATCAGGAGGGTGTAAAGCAGAACGGACACTTGCAGATAAATCGTAATGTGATAATAAGCCTTGCCGACCTGCATCAGCGTCTCTTGCACTCGCCCAAGGTGCCGTTCTATTCGGCAGCCTATTATAAAGCCTTGCCATTCATTGTGGAGTTCAGGACAAAGAGCGAAGGTCGTGAAAAAAATGAGTTGGAGAACTGTTTCGACGCACTTTACATGGTGTGGATGATGAGGCTCCAAAAGCGTGAAATGAACGAGGAAACATTGAAGGCGACAAGCGAGATAAGCAAGTTTATCTCAATGCTTTCGCTCTATTTCAAGGAGGACGAGGAAGGAAAACTCGACCTCGACAGCGAGGAATAATCTAATACTGGAAAAATATTTTAGAAATGAGTAATATACAGGAGGAAATTGGCCGTAGAAGAACATTTGCGATTATATCGCACCCTGATGCCGGTAAGACAACCCTTACCGAGAAACTCTTGCTCTTCGGTGGTCAGATACAGGTCGCAGGTGCGGTCAAGTCCAACAAGATCAAGAAGACTGCTACATCGGACTGGATGGAGATCGAGAAACAGCGCGGTATTTCTGTAACCACATCGGTTATGGAGTTCGACTATGCCGGCTATAAGATAAATATCCTTGACACCCCGGGTCACCAGGATTTTGCCGAGGATACATTCCGCACACTCACCGCCGTTGACAGCGTAATCATTGTTGTCGATAGTGCAAAGGGTGTGGAGACACAGACACGCAAGCTCATGTCGGTATGCCGCATGCGCAATACTCCCGTGATTGTCTATGTCAACAAGATGGACCGCGAGGGTCGCGACCCATTTGAACTCCTCGATGAACTTGAGAGCGAGTTGCAGATTGCAGTGCGTCCGCTCAGTTGGCCAATTGACCAGGGCGCGCGCTTCAAGGGGGTGTACAACATATACGAGCAGAAACTCGACCTATTCACTCCCAACAAGCAGCGAGTTACCGAAAAGGTTGAGATTGACATTGAAAGCGATGAGCTCGACAAGAATATTGGCGAGGATTTGGCTTTCAAACTCCGTTCCGACCTTGAACTTGTTGATGGTGTATATCCAGAATTCAATGTTCAGGACTATCTTGATGCCAAGGTAGCTCCGGTGTTCTTCGGCTCTGCGCTCAATAACTTCGGTGTTCAGGAGTTGCTCGACTGCTTTGTAAAGATTGCTCCAAGTCCACGCCCGGTGCAGGCTCTTGAGCGCATTGTAAACCCCGAGGATTCCAAATTTACAGGTTTCATCTTCAAGATAACCGCTAATATTGACCCTAACCACCGCTCTTGTGTGGCATTCTGCAAGATCTGTTCGGGCAAGTTTGTACGTAATACTCCATATCGCCACATCCGTTTGGGCAAGGAGCTCCGTTTTTCGTCGCCCACACAGTTCATGGCGCAGCGCAAGAGTACTATTGAGGAGGCCTATCCCGGCGACATTATCGGTTTGCCCGATACCGGAAACTTCAAGATCGGTGACACGCTCACCGAGGGCGAAATTCTCCATTTCAAGGGATTGCCAAGCTTCTCGCCCGAGATGTTCAAGTACATTGAGAATGCCGACCCAATGAAGACCAAGCAACTAGCCAAGGGTATCGACCAGCTCATGGGCGAGGGTGTAGCACAGCTCTTTGTGAACCAGCATAACGGCCGCAAACTCATTGGTACTGTAGGTCAGTTGCAGTTCGAGGTAATCCAGTACCGTCTTGAGAACGAGTACAACGCCAAGTGCCGTTGGGAGCCGGTGAGCCTTTACAAGGCATGTTGGATAGAAAGCGACGATCCTGCAGAGCTTGAGGCGTTCAAAAAACGCAAATACCAGTATATGGCGAAGGATATTGAGGGACGTGATGTGTTCCTGGCTGACAGCGGTTATGTGCTGCAGATGGCGCAGAACGACTTCAAGTCAATCCGCTTCCACTTTACAAGCGAATTCTAAAAGCATTTGAGTATGGGTACAATAGCCGATGAAGTAAAAAAATGTATAGAGGTTATGCGCCAGGGTGGCGTAATCCTTTACCCTACAGATACAGTCTGGGGCATTGGTTGTGACGCGACAAATGCCGAGGCTGTGAAAAAGGTGTTCGAAATCAAGAAACGCTGCGACAGCAAGGCCTTGCTTCTTCTGGTTGACAGCGCCGACCGCCTTGCGCGCTATGTGGGAAATGTACCATCTGTAGCATGGGATTTAATCGAACTGACTGACAAGCCATTGACAATCATATACGACGGTGCACGTAATCTTGCGCCCAATCTCATAGCTGAGGATGGCAGTGTAGGTATAAGAGTAACCCAGGAGATGTTCTCGAGGGAACTCTGTTTCCGTTTCCAAAAAGCCGTTGTCTCTACATCGGCCAATATCAGCGGCGACGAGACACCGAACAACTTCAGCGAGATTAACCCCGAAATTATCTCTGCCGTTGACTATGTAGTGAATTACAAGCAGCTCGAAAAGGGCAAGGCAAAGTCATCAAGCATAATTAAACTTACCGAGAACGGAACTGTTACCATTATCAGGAAATGACGGACGAGAAGCAAAAACCGGGTTTTGTTGACCGCTTCACTGAGTGGAGAGAGAAGCATATTTCGCATAGGCAGTTCGTGCTTGTGCTCAGTCTTCTGGTTGGTATAATCTCGGCTCTTGCTGCATATCTGCTGCATTATTTCATACATTTCATACAGCACCTGCTTACAGGTGGCTTTGACGAACACACCTTCAATTGGCTCTATCTCGTATATCCTGTAATTGGTATTTTCATTACAGGGCTTTTTATACGCAAGGTTGTACGCGATGACATCAGCCATGGTGTCACCAAGGTGCTCTATGCCATATCTTGCCGCAAGGGCAACATACGTAGCCACAATACCTGGTCGTCAATGATTGCCAGTGGAATAACTATCGGTTTTGGTGGTTCTGTTGGTGCCGAATCACCTATTGTAATGACCGGTTCTGCAATTGGATCAAACCTTGGCCGTTTCTTCAGGATGGAGAAGAAGGTGATGATGCTGCTCATCGGTTGCGGTGCTGCCGGTGCTGTGTCTGGTATTTTCAAAGCTCCTATTACGGGTCTGGTATTTGTGATAGAGGTGCTCATGATTGACCTTACGATGTCATCGTTGCTCCCCTTGCTCATATCAAGCGTTACGGCTGCAACGCTTTCCTATACCCTTATGGGGACTGAGACCATGTTCAAGTTCACTGCCGAGGTCTTTGACCTCTCACGCGTGCCATATGTGCTTCTGCTCGGTGTTGTGTGCGGTTTGGTCTCGCTCTATTTCACAAAGGTTACAGTCGGCATTGAAAAGTTCTTCAAGCGGTTCAAGAGCCCATATACAAGGTTGTTGATAGGTGCGAGTACATTGAGCGTGCTCATCTTCCTTTTCCCACCGCTGTACGGTGAGGGATACGATACTATCAAGCAACTCATTGACGGCAAGCCCGAGACATCGGAGATGATACTCGAGAAATCAATCTTCTTCGAGCAGTCGCATCTGCTGTTGTTGTTCATGTTCCTGGTTGTGGTTTTCAAGGCTTTTGCCTCAACTGTGACCAACTGTGCCGGTGGCTGTGGCGGTATCTTTGCTCCAAGTCTTTTCCTGGGCTGTGTCACGGGTTATCTATTTGCGAGCCTGTGCAATGAAATAGGTGTCGGAGTGGAGGTGATTGAAGCGAATTTCGCCCTTTTTGGAATGGCTGCATTAATGTCGGGTGTGTTTCATGCACCGTTGACCGGCGTGTTCCTTATTGCCGAATTGACGGGTGGCTACGACCTGTTCCTGCCGTTGATGATGGTTTCGGTGTCGTCATATCTTACCGTGAGACTGTTCGACAGCAACAATATCTATGCCGTGCGCCTTGCCCAGCGTGGTGAGCTCATCACCCACCACAAAGACCAGGCAGTGCTTACAACCCTGAAGGTTGCCGATGTGGTTGAAAAGGACTTCATGTCCGTGACACCCGAGATGGATTTGGGTGCATTGACATCTGTGGTTGCAAAGACAAAACGAAACATATTTCCCGTACTCAATGCCGCCAAGCATCTTGTAGGTATCATATATCTCGACGATATAAGACATATAATGTTCCGTCAGGAACTTTACCACCGATACTCGGTGGCTTCGCTCATGCGCGAGGTGCCCGAGAGGTTGGGCATAGAAGAGCCAATGGAGGTGGTAATGCGCAAGTTCGAGAAGACCCGTGCATGGAACTTGCCGGTAGAGGATATAACAGGTGAATACATCGGCTTCATATCAAAGTCGGCAATCTTCACCGCATACCGTAATACATTGTTGGAATTTACATCTGATTGATAATGGAAAATTTGAGAATAGTATACTTGGGAACCCCCGATTTCGCAGTGGAACCCTTGCGCCGTCTGCTCGAGAAACAGCGTGAGTGCAGCAACTGCAGCTATGAGATTGTTGGTGTTGTGACAATGCCCGACAAGATGATTAACAAACGAGGTAACCAACTCCTCATGAGTCCCGTGAAACAATATGCCGTGGAGCAGGGCTTGCCGGTGTTGCAACCGGAATCTTTGAAGGATGAGGCGTTCCAGAGCGCGTTGCGTGCGTGGGGTGCCGACCTACAGATTGTCGTAGCTTTTCGTATGCTCCCTGAGAGCGTGTGGAACATGCCCCGTTTGGGAACATTCAATCTCCATGCCTCGTTGCTTCCACAATACCGTGGTGCAGCCCCAATCAACTGGGCAATAATCAACGGCGACAAGGAAACGGGTGTTACAACCTTCTTCCTCAAACACGAGATAGACACGGGCGATGTCATTTATCGAGATGTCGTTGCTATTGATGAGAACGATAATGCCGGAACACTGCACGACAAGCTCATGCTGCAGGGTGGTGAGACTGTCTTGCGTACAGTCGAGGCTATCGTGAAGGAGAGTGTGACTGCATTGCCCCAGACCGACATGTATATCAACGAGAGCGAACTGCGCCCGGCACCAAAGATTTTCCGCGACACATGCCGCATCAATTGGCAGGGAAGTGTAGATGGTATATACAACTTTGTGCGCGGTATGTCGCCATATCCTGCTGCGTGGTGCGAGTTTGTTGATGCCGAGGGGCGTCTGACTGCTGTCAAGGTATATTCGGTTACAAAGGAGTATGCCGCGCATGGCAAAGAGGTGGCAACCGTTGTTACTGACAATAAAAATTATATAAAGGTAGCAGTTGACGGTGGATATATCCTGCTCGCCGATGTGCAGCTTGCAGGCAAGAAGCGTATGCCTGTTGCCGACCTTCTGCGTGGTTTCTCAATAGAGGGAATGACACTTGTAAAATAAAATCAATTCATTGGAAAATTGCTATAATATCGCGGGGTTGCAACGCATGCAACCCCGCGATATTGTGTAAAAACCGTTTTTTTTATTAAAATATTTGGATTTGAACTATTATTTTCTTTCCTTTGCGGAGTAAATCTATTATAAACCTGTAAAAACCTATTGCCTATAGAAAAATCTCTACTTCAATTTTAACAGTAGAAATAATGGATAAACTAAAGCAGATGACCGATGATTTGTTGGTCTCACTTTATTTGGAAGGCAATAATTCAGCATTCGATGTTTTGCTGAACCGTCATAAGGACAGGTTGTTCAACTATATATTCTTTATCGTACGCTCAAAGGAGGTGGCCGAGGATATCTTCCAGGAGACTTTTGTCAAGGCTATCGTAACCTTGCAGCAGGGTCGTTATACCAATGACGGCAAGTTCGCGGCATGGATTACACGCATTGCCCACAATCTTGTAATAGACCAGTTCCGCATTGAGAGGAACGAGAATACCGTTTCAAACGATGAGACCGAGGTTGACCTGCTCAACGATGCAAGGCTTGCCGAGGGCACAGTCGAGAACCGCATGGTCAACGAGCAGGTGCTCAAGGATGTGCGCATGCTTGTCGATGAATTGCCCGACTGCCAGCGCGAGGTGGTCTTCATGCGTTATTATCAGGATTTGTCGTTCAAGGATATTGCCGACATCACTGGTGTGAGCATAAACACAGCACTTGGCCGCATGCGCTATGCCATTCTTAACATGCGTCGCATAGCTGCCGAGAAAAACATTTCGCTTGTACTTGACTAAAATTGTGCCGCAACCGCCCTCACATGGCGTGTGTGCACTCTTTCGATAGAATAGTATGTCCCGTGAAGAAATTTTCTTCACGGGACATACTATTTGTTATTCCAGAACGTTATTATATCAGAACATTCAAATAAATGCCTATGGATAAAACTTCTACTCCGGAATTCAAGATTGATGCTTCTGTCATCAGACAGGCACTTAAAAGCGAAAAACTTCCCAAACCTGGTGTCACTTCGCTCGAGTTCATCAAGAACTTTGCAAGGAACTTCAGAATCCAGCGAGGTGTTGAGGGGGAGATAAGGGAGATGGTACTAAACTGAATAATGCTAGTGACTAAAAAGCAAATTTCTGCGTTACGCTTGTCTCCAAAAGCCTCATTTACTTCAAGTAAACTCCGGTTTTGGAGCCTTCGCAAGCCTTGAACTTTGCATTTTATTCACTACCTATAGCAGAGGGTGACTTGGGGTTACCCTCTGTTGTTTTTTTGTATGAACGATATGGCTGTTGTCCAATACTGCCATTTCTCTTCGTGTGTTGCCCCAATTGCTATATCGTTTCTTTTTTAGTCGAATTTTGTTAAAACCGGACAAATGACTATTTTTGCGTCAAATGACAGCAGTGTTCAAGCAAAATCTATAAAATCAATACATTTATGAAAAAACATTATCCACTTCTTTTAGCCATTTTAGTGGCTTTCACGTCGTTTTTTGTTTCGTGCGACGAGGATAATTTTGAAGATTCAAACAGATGCAAGATAACCGTCACCTGTACCGAAGGTGGCAAGGTTAAAATCTCAAAATATCTTGAAACAACTGAAATTGTTCTTATTGGTAGCGAGATTGAAGTTGTTGCCACGGCTGACGAAGGATACGCATTTACAGGCTGGTATTTGGGTGATTCCACAGAACCCATCAGTAATGAGGCTGTTTTTACATTTGTAGCAACAAAGAACACAACGCTCACGGCGCATTTTACAAAACTGTCAAATCTCACCATCTGCAGTGCCGGTAACGGTCGGGTGTCTTTCAAGGACATGAGCGGAACGTCAAGAATCGCTTTTTATGGTACCGAAGTAACCGTTGTAGCCACTCCATATGAGGACTGCGATTTCATTGGTTGGTTCATTGGTGATGCGGAGACTCCTTTAAGTACCGATGCAGAATACACATTCGTTGTTGAAGAGTCCGATATTACTTTGACCGCCAAGTTCAGCAAGCGTCCTGTTGTTGCTGTACGTAGTGCCGGTTATGGTAGTGTTTCTATAAAAGATGTCTATGGAACATCCAAAGCATTTTTGCCCTGCAGTGAGGTAACTGTTATTGCTACTCCTGATGAGGACTGCGATTTCATTGGTTGGTTCATTGGTGATGCGGAGACTCCTGTAAGTACCGATGCAGAATATACATTCGTTGTTGAAGAGTCCGATATTACTTTGACCGCCAAGTTCGGCAAGCGTCATGTTGTTGCTGTACGTAGGGCCGGTTATGGTAGTGTTTCTATAAAAGATGTCTATGGAGCATCCAACGCCTTTTTGTCCGGCAGTGAGGTAACCGTTGTTGCAACTCCCTATGCGGACTGCGATTTTATTGGTTGGTTCATTGGTGATGCGGAGACTCCTGTAAGTACCGACGCAGAATATACATTCGTTGTTGAAGAGGATATAACTTTGATTGCCAAGTTTAAATTTAGAACAACTAATCCCAATGGCCACGAATATGTTGACCTTGGCTTGCCCAGCGGCTTGAAGTGGGCAACCTGCAATGTAGGTGCATCCTCTCCCGAGGATTACGGCGGTTACTATGCCTGGGGTGAAATCGAGGAAAAAGAGAATTACTCTTGGAGCACCTACAAATGGTGCAACGGAAGTGATGATACAATGACCAAATATTGCACAAGCAGCAGTTACGGAACCGTTGACAATCAAACCGTTCTCGACCCCGAGGACGATGTAGCCCACGTAAAATGGGGCGGTACCTGGCGTATGCCTACAGAGGCTGAACAAGACGAACTACGCTACAACTGCACCTGGACCTGGACAACCCAAAACGAAGTGAACGGTTACAAAGTAACCGGCCCCAATGGTAACAGCATCTTCCTCCCCGCTGCGGGCTATCGCGACAGAACGGGAGCCTACTACAGAGGTATCTACGGTCACTGCTGGTCGTCGTCGCTTTTCAGCCATGACAGCAGCAACGCTTGCTTTTTGTACTTCTGCAGCGACGATTTCGGCTGGAGCTACAACAACCGCTACTACGGTCTCAGTGTGCGCCCTGTCTCAGAATAAGCTGAAAGCTGCGATTAAGCGAGCGCAACGCAAGTTTACTTGCAAGTTGCACTGCGAGCATAGGAACTCCCTCCCGGCTAAAGCCGTACTCCCTCTTTAAAAAGCGGGAGAGTTGTTATGCCGTGCGGAGTGCGAATGGTTGGCGTTGTCAAAGCGATAAAACAAATTTAAACCCAGGGGTTATTAAACACAAACTCGCGTTCAGTTTTGGCTGAGCGCGAGTTTGTTGTTGGTATCTCTTATAACTTATTTATTTGTTGGTTTTTCAAGACCATAACTGTATTTCTTGTCTGTTCTTTTCAGTATCAATGAAATGATGACTGCAAGGGCACCGAATAATGCAAAGATTGACATTGGTATTGAGTAGTTGACAGTTCCATCTGCAGCGGTGTTGTTGTCGATTACGCTACCAATGAGCATAGGCACCATTGACAAACCAATATTCTGTATGTAGAATATGATTGCGTATGCCGAGCCCAACTGCTTCATAGGAATAATCTTTGGTACTGATGGCCACATCGCTGATGGTACAAGAGAGAATGCAATGCCTAACAGAATCATTACAATGATTGCAAACCAACCGAAACTGAGTATTGGCAGTGCAAAAAGGACATGTACAATTGTAAGGAGGACTGAACCTATCAGCATAAGTGTAGCACCCTTGCCGATGCGGTCGTACAGTGAACCGAACAGCGGTGTCAACAGTATGGTTCCAAATGGAAGCATTGATACAATTGAACCGGCAAAATCCGAGTTTACATTATACTTCATTTCCATGAGTTTTGGAGCAAACTTCAAGAATGGGAATACTGCAGAGTAGAATATCAGGCACAGGAAGGTGATGAGCCAGAAACCTTTGTTGCAGAAGATAATCTTCAAGTCGCTCATCTTGAACTGCTCGTCCGGGTCTGCGCTGATTCTTTCTATGCCGGCTGATTTGTCGAATTTCTTGTCCATTACGCAGTAAACCATATATGACAAGAAACCAATACATAGTGCTCCGGCACCAATCATTACCGGTGCAGATACCAGTCCCATCTGTTTTGCCAATGGTAGCGCGAATGCCATTGCGCAGGCTGTACCCATACGGGCAAGTGCTACCTGTAGTCCCATTGCAAGAGCCATTTCATGACCGGTGAACCATTTTGCAATTACTTTAGTCACGGTTATACCGGCGATTTCGCATCCTACACCATAAATTGCAAAACCAAGGCTGGCAATGGCTACCTGTGTCGGCAAACCGAAAACCTCACCGGTGAATGTGCTGTTTACTGCAAACCACTTGATGGCTGCTCCCAGGAACATAAGTCCGGTACTCATTATACCGGTGAAGCGTACTCCCATCTTGTCAAGGATGATACCACCGAAGAAGAGCATCAACAGGAATACGTTTATCAAACCGTACGCACCCGAGAAGAAACCGTAGTTAGATGATGTCCAACCTAAACCTTGCAATGTTGTATCAACGGTAAGAACCTCATTAACAACTCTCTCTTTCTTATCCTTCTTCTCGATATGTAGAACTTGATAGTTTTTGCCTTTTGTAATCTCATCTATGTTGATTTCGGTCTTCAGTCCAAACTTTTTGATAGATGCTGCGTCCAGGGTGTCGTTTTCAAGGGCAATGAACTTACCGTTTGTTGCGATTGTGGTATCGGTAAGTGTATAAACATGATTGACAGTAGCAATCTCTTTCTTCAGTTTGTTGTTCTCGTTATATACAAAACTGTATGTTTTGCCCTCTGTGATTTCATCAATGCTGCCGACTTTTTCAATACATATCTTTGAAAGTGAATCGGCTGACAGGGATGTGCCGTTATCGAAATAGACCAATTTCCCTTTTGTTGTAAGCGGTGCTTCAAGTGGACCCATTACATCAGTGAAGAAATAGGCCATCATCATTGTGAACGATACAATGATAAGTGCGGTCCAGCGCATTGCCTTTGAGTCGTTCAGCTTCTGTTGTAACTTTTGTGTTGTTGTCATAGTAATATATTTAATTTATTCTTTTTTCTTCTTCTCTTCATTGCATTTTGCTCAGAATGACATATTAAAGCCATTTAGCCAACCATGCGAAGAATGTGCGCTGCCACAGGATACCGTTCTGTGGTTTCAGCACCCAGTGGTTCTCGTCGGGGAACAGGAGCAACTGTGCAGGGATGCCCTTGAGGCGTGCTGCGTTGAATGCTGCCATTGACTGCGATGAGAGGATGCGATAGTCGCGGTCGCCGTGGATGAGCAGGATTGGTGTGTCCCACTTGTCAACGAACTTGTGTGGTGAGTTTGCGTATGAACGCTTCACACCCTCGCTCTGCTCGTATGGTGCTCCGCCCAAATCCCAGTTGGGGAACCAGCTCTCCTCGGTCTCATAGTACTGCTGCTCCATGTTGAAGAAACCGTCGTGTGCAATGAATGCCTTGAAACGCTTCTCGTGATGGCCGGCAAGCCACATTGCCGAGTAGCCGCCGAAGCTTGCGCCAACGCAACCCAAACGGTCGGTGTCCACGTATGGCTCCTGGCAGATGTCGTCTATTGCTGTGAGTAGGTCGCTCATGCAGTTGCCGCCATAGTTGGTGCTGATCTCCTCGTTCCATGCGAGTCCGAATCCGGGGAGTCCGCGGCGGTTAGGGGCGATGATGATGTAGCCGTTGGCTGCCATTATCTGGAAATTCCAACGGAAACTCCAGAACTGGCTCACGGGTGACTGTGGACCGCCCTCGCAGAAGAGCAGGGTAGGGTACTTCTTCGCAGGGTCAAAGTGTGGAGGGTATATTACCCATGAGTGAAGGTCCTTGCCGTCAACGGTCTTGCACCAGCGTGCTTCTACCTTGCCTGTAGCTATCTGGTCAAAGATGTGTTTGTTCTCGAATGTGAGCTGCTTAACTTCGGCGCCGGCCTTTGCCTTCATTGTGTAGATGTCGGCAGGTGCGCTCATTGAAACGCGTGTCATGATAAGGTTCTTGCCACCGAGCATTGCTACTGAGTTGTAGTCGTGGTCGCCCTCGGTCATCTTTGTGAGCTTGCCCTTGAGGGTGATGTTGTATACCTGTGTTGTGCCGTGCCATGTACCTGTGAAGTAGAGGCTCTTGCTGTCGGGTGCCCAGCAGTAGCTGTCAACATTGCTGTCGAATGCTGTAACACCGTTTGCATCGGGCATGCCTGTGAGGTATGTGCGCTCGCCGGTTGCAAGGTTCATTACGCTAAGGCGTATCTGGTCGCTCTCATATCCGTCGCGTGCCATGCTTGTCCATGCAATCATTTTGCCGTCGGGCGAGAACTGTGGCGCGTTGTCATAGCCATAGCTTGAACGCTCCTCGTCGAGCTTGCACAGGTTTATTGTTGTGCCGTCTGCAAGGTTATAGAGGTAAATATCGGTGTCGGTGCTCAATGTGTAGTCACGACCGCTCTTCTTTACGCATGAGTATGCTATCTGTTTTGAGTCGTTGCTCCATGCGAGCTGCTCTGCGCCACCGAACGGGCGGTTAGGGCAGTCATATACTGTACCCTCGAGCATGTCCTTGCCCTCGTCGATTGATGTGCCGTCGAAGTTCGCGATGAAGGGGTGGGGGGCATCGTTGAGCCACTCATCCCAGTGCTTGTACATGAGGTCATCTACCACAAAGCCCTTTGCAAGTGGAAGGTCGGGGTGGATGTCGGCAGTCGTGGGCTTTGTCTTGATGCGCTTGATAAGGATTACCTTTGTCTCATCGGGTGAGAACAGGAAACCCTCGATGTCGCTGGCATCGTTTGTGAGCTGTTTGCGCTCTGTGCCGTCGGCGTTCATCTCCCACACCTGGCTGCTGCCGCTCGCATTTGAAAGGAATGCAATCTTTGTGCCGCCCTTTATCCATGCTGCGCTGCTCTCGTTGGCAGTGGTTGTTGTCAACTTTGTATCATTGCTGCCGTCTGCACCCATAATATTAAGAGTGTGGTGGCTCTTGTTCTGCTCAACGCTGTAGTAACTTACACCGTAGACAATCTCTTTTGCGTTTGGTGACACGCTCACCTCTCCAATGCGTCCCATTGCCCAAAGTGCTTCGGGGGTCATCAGGCCGCCCTCTATCTTTATGTCGGACTTGCCGATAGGCTCTGCATTGCTGCCGTCATTGGCTGCTGTAGCAGCGCCTGTAATTGCTAATGCTGCCATAATTGCTATGCTCTTTTTCATCATTGCTTTATATATGTTTTAGTTTATGCTCGAAATTGTATAAATATAAATTTTGCCACACTCTATGCAAAATTGTTGCAAATTTACTCATAAAAATCTTTATATGCAATTATTAAATCCTAAAATTACGCGCGCAAACAATATTAAATAGTTAAAGGTTGTTATTTCTCTTTTTTTGCCTATTTTTGCAAAGATTATATGCATATTGCATAAAATGAATAAAAACTATAATATGAACTACATGAAAAAAATCTTTCTTTTTGTCGCGATGCTGCTTGTGACATCGGTCACTATGGCGGCGTCATTCCCACAGGCCGACGGTGTGTATCGCCTGGTGAATGTGGCAACCGGCAAGGCTGTCACTAACGGTAATGTAGCAGCGCACAACACCTATCTGAGTGTTGCCGATGTCGATGACACCTCTTTGGGACAGGAATGGACTTTTGTCTCTTTGTCGGACAAGGAGCTTGCTTTCGTGCTTTATAACGAGAACTACGGACAGGCTGTGGATATGGCCTTGTCATCCGGTACTCCCGGCAAGCTTCTGCAGTGGGAGGCAACCTGTACCGACAACCAGTCATTTGCTGTGAATGTTGTTGATGCATCGGCAGGTGTAGTGCAGTTGCTGTGCAAGGGTGACCGCGAACTGGTACTCAAGGTGCAGGGTGACGGCTCGTTGCTCATGGAAAAGAATGCATCGGGTGAGTACACACATTTCCGTCTGGAATATGTGAAGCAGAACAAGGTGGATTATCTGCCTGTGATTGACCGCTATTTCATTATACGCGAGCAGGGAAGCGGCTATGCACTCAACACTCGTGGCAATAATGCCAACAATGCAAGAGTGTATATTGATGAGTATGACGAGAACAGCAAGGAGAACTTTGTGTGGCAGTTGCGCCGTACGGCAGCAAATGCCGAGTATTGCCAGTTCTATGGCCCTTACTTCGGCAAGGCTATCGATGTTGCCCTCAGTGGTGTGAAATATCCCTTGCTTTGGGATCCTTCATACAGTAACGAGAACCAGCAGCTGCGCTTTATCTCCGAAGAGGGCAAAAAGGGTGTATATCGCATCCAGGTGAAGACAAGCGGTTCATGGCATAGCCTCAAGGCCGAAGGCAATAACCTGTCAATGGTTTCGGGTTATGGCAGCGGCTCGTTGTTCACACTTGAAGAGGTGGAGGCTGATGATGTGCCCATGGCAAATGTGTGGGAGGATGAGACCTTCTTTGGCGAGAACAAGGAAGATGGTCATGCTACATATATGCCATACGAATCGGTTGCTAAGATGAAAGCCGATGCGCGCTATGAACTGCCATGGCTCGACCCGGAGAATGCCGAGTTCATGAGCCTCAATGGTATGTGGAACATCAATTGGGTTGAGACAATCGCACAGCGCCCCGGCAAGGATGCCTTCTGGGGTGACGATGTGGATGTTTCGGCCTGGAATACAATAAAGGTTCCATCTTGTCTTGAGATGGAGGGCTATGGTGACCCAATGTATGTAAATGTGAACTATCCGTTCAAGAACAATCCTCCGCTCATTGAGATGAAGGATGGTCTTTTGAACTCTGTAGCTTCTTATCGCAGAGACTTTGAACTCCCTGCAAACTGGGGCGACAAGCGCGTGTTCCTGCACTTTGACGGTATCTATGGTGCAGCTTTCATCTGGATGAACGGCAACTATGTGGGCTATACACAGAGCGGCAACAACGATGCCGAGTTCGATGTTACAGCTCACTTGCGCGAGGGCAAGAACAATGTCAGTGTTCAGGTTATCCGCTGGAGCGATGCATCGTATCTCGAAGGTCAGGATATGTGGCACATGAGCGGTATTCACCGTGATGTGTTCCTCTTTGCCGCACCAAAGACTTTTGTACGCGACCACTACATCACAAGCAATCTTTCTGCAGCCGATGGCTACAAGGCCGGTTCAATGAATGTGGCTGTTGAGATGGACAACCGCGATGGTGCCGCTGTTGCAAAGAGCGTTGAGGTTGCATTGATTGCCCCGGACGGAAGCGAGGTGGCTAAAAAGGATGTTGTATTTGAGTTTGCCGCAGGCGAAACTGTGAAGAATGCAAATCTCTTCTTTGAGAACCTTGCAGGTTTGAAGCTGTGGAGTGCCGAGGTTCCAAGCCTTTACACTGTTGAGGTGGTGCAGAAGGATGCTTCCGGCAACGAGGAACATGTGTTCTCTACAAAATATGGTTTCCGTCACATTGAGATAAAGGAAGGTCTTGTATATGTAAATGGCGAGAAGGTGTTGTTCAAGGGTGCAAACCTGCAGGATACACACCCTGTAACAGGTCGCTCGGTCGATGTTACCACAATGCTTACCGATGTGAAGATGATGAAGCAGGCAAACATGAATACCGTGCGTACAAGTCACTATCCACGTCAGGCAAAGATGAACGCAATGTTCGACTACTATGGTCTCTACTGCATGGATGAGGCCGATTTGGAGTGTCACAAGAGCTGGGAGGACGGTGGCGAAAAGGGTGGTATCACCAATGAGGACAGCTGGAAGGCGCAGTTCATTGACCGCACCGTGCGCATGGTCTATCGCGACCGCAACTTCCCCTCAATCATCTTCTGGTCGCTTGGTAACGAGAGTGGTGGTGGAAAGAACTTCGGCCACACATATGCTGCTGTACGTGCACTCGACCCACGCCCAATACACTACGAAGGTGCTTCACGCGCAGGAACAGCGCATACTGACATCTATTCCGAGATGTATCCGCTTTTGACTGAGGTTGATGACCATGCCAATGGAAAGGTTGACAACAGTTATCCATTTTACACTAACGCCCAAGGACAACCATACTTCATGTGTGAGTATGCCCATGCCATGGGTAATGCAGTGGGTAACCTTCAGGAGTACTGGGATGCCATTGAAAGCAGCAAGTATGGTATCGGCGGTTGCATCTGGGACTGGGTTGACCAGTCAATCTATGCTGCCGAGGATATAAAGAACGGAAACTTTGAGGTTGACGGCATGAACAAATACCGTACAGGTTCCGACTATCCCGGTCCTCACCAGGGTAACTTTGTGAACAACGGTCTTGTTACAGCCGACCGTGCATGGAGCCCCGAGCTGACAAATGTGAAGTATGTATATCAATACATCAAGTTCCTCTCTTTCGACGCTGCAGCAAAGCAGTTGACAATAAAGAATAACTACGATTTCATCTCACTCGATGGCTTCTATCTGCGTTATGCGGTTCTTGCCGACGGTGTCGAGGTTGAGAACGGTATTGTAGAGATGCCTGCTTTGGCTCCGAATGCCGAGGGCGTTGTGTCATTGCCTTATAGCGCAACAGCTGCCGAGGGCGTTGAACTGATGCTGAATGTTGAAATTTGTTACAAGGATGCCCAGACTTGGGTTGACAGGGATTATGCAATTGCAACAGAGCAGTACACACTTGCCGAGCGCAATGCGGCTCCTTTGGCTCTCAATGGTAACGAGGAGATTTCTCTTGTAAAGACAACTGATGGATATAAGGTCTCAAGTTCTGTAATGGAGATGACATTCGCATCGAACGGTACAATGAACTCATGGACTGTAAATGGCAAGACTATTGCTCTGGCAGGTCCCGAATATGACAACTACCGTTGGGTCGAGAATGACAAACCTACCGAATCACTTGGCGAGTACAATGCAAAGAACGGCATTACTTCAAAGTCGGCAACATTCACCTTGAGCCAGGATAAAAAGTCTGTCAATGTCGTTATCAATGCAAGCGGCTGGTTCTGTACATACAAGTTCGTATATAAGATAACAGCTGATGGTTCATTGCTCATCGATGCTGCATATACCGTGGTTCCCAAGGATGCGCGTCGCATTGGTCTGTCATTGACATTCCCTGCAGAGTTTGAGCAGGTAGAGTACTATGCATACGGTCCGTTCGAGAACTATATCGATCGTCGTGGCGGTTCAATGCTTGGACGCTATTATACAACCGTTAGCGATATGTTCGAGCCATATCCAAAACCACAGAGCATGGGTAACCGTGAGGGCTTGCGCGATTTGTTGCTCTTCAACCCCGATGAGGGATATGGTGTCAAGGTCCAGACACGCGGCGATGTTGCTTTCTCACTGTTGCATTATAGTGACGAGACTTTGAAAAAGGCTAACCACACTTGGGAACTCCAGAAGGGTAATGTACATGCTCACTTCGATTGTGCACAGAAGGGTATCGGTAACGGTAGCTGCGGCAATGTCGCTACATTGGACAAGTATCTCATTCCACAAGGCAAGGAGTATAGCTGCTCATTGCTGTTCACTCCTGTAACCGGTATCGAAAGCGGCATTGAGAATGTGACCGAGAATGCATTGCGTTTCAGTGTTGTGGATGGTAAGCTCGTTTGCAATGGCAATATCGGTGCTTCCGCACTCCTTTCGGTTTACAACATGGGTGGTGTGAAGGTCGCTTCGGCCGAGGCTTCACGCGCTTGCGAGAGCATCGCTATCGATGTGCATCACTTGCCACATGCCTCATACATCGTTGTGGTAAAGGACGGTAATTCGACAAAAGTACACAAAGTTGTACTTTGATTGATATGAATATACATAAAATCCGGCATCCGTTTGGGTGTCGGATTTTTGTGTATTTATCTCTCTGATTCTAATGAATGGGGTGTAAAAGTGACAAAATTTAAATCATTTTGTAATTTTTGTATAAAAAATGTTTGTGTTTTAATGATTTGATGTAATTTTGCAAAGAAAATTAAGAAAAGAGGTAACCGAAACGCTATGAAGGGAGTAGGTGACATGAAACTAATACAATAAAGTTATGAAGAAGTTTTTCTATGTAGCAGTATTGGCACTTGCATTTGCATCTTGTGGCCAGGCTGAGAAGAAGGCTGAGAATGCTGAGGAACCAAAGGCAAACACTGAGACTCAGAATGTAACTGTAAGCGAGGATGGCCAGCAGGCTCAGGAGAATGCAGTGGCAACTGAGAACCTTCCAGAGGAGATGGAGGTTGCAGCAAAGAAAGAGGCTGTAAAAGAGGCTGTTAAGGGTACTATCTAATAGTTTGATTAGAGAGTAACTATTACAGGATTATAGCGGGCTACTTCCCATTGTGGTTGTAGCCCGCTTGTTTTTTGTCTCCCCGATAGCCGTTTTTGGAATCTTTTAAGTTTCCCGATTTCTGTATTCCGAAAAAAGGTGCTATTTTCGCATAAATTTGATATAGCGCACCAAAAATGATAGATAAAACAGTTTTCAAGGATATGAAGGCGGTGTATTATACACTCGGCTGCAAGTTGAATTTCTCGGAAACGGCAACGATAGAGCGACAGTTGCAGGATGCCGGTATTCGCACCGCCAAAAGGGGCGAGGTTGCCGACATCTGTGTCGTGAATAGCTGTGCCGTGACACAGGAGGCCGAGAAGAAATGCCGCCAGGCAATACACAAACTGGTGCGTCAGCATCCCGGTGCTTTTGTTGTGGTGACAGGCTGTTATGCACAGTTGTCGGCCGAGAAACTGGCACAGGAACCCGGTGTGGGCGTGGTGCTTGGAATTGACAAGAAGGGGCAGGTGCTCGACTATGTCATAAAGAATATGGAAAACGCCAACAGTGGCGAGTGGTTCGTGCAACCGACAAAGGATGTACGCAATTTTGTACACTCCTGTTCGCGTGGCGACCGCACACGCTATTTCCTCAAGGTGCAGGATGGCTGTGACTACTACTGTACATACTGTACCATACCTTTTGCCCGTGGCCGCAGCCGCAATCCACAAATCTCGGAACTTGTAGAGCAGGCAAGGAATGCAGCAGCCGAGGGTGGCAAAGAGGTTGTGATAACCGGTGTCAATATCGGCGATTTCGGCAAATCGACCGGCGAGTCATTCGCTTCTCTTGTAAAGGAACTCGACAAGGTAGAGGGTGTATCCCGTTACCGCATATCATCCATTGAACCTAATCTGCTCACTGATGAGATAATAGATTATGTAGCACAGTCGCGTGCATTCATGCCGCATTTCCACATTCCGCTACAGGCTGGTAGTGACGAGGTACTCAAACTGATGCATCGCCGCTACGACACCTCTCTCTTTGCTGCCAAGATTGCAAAGGTGAAGCAGGCGATGCCCGATGCATTTATTGGTGTGGATGTGATTGTGGGTACCCGTGGCGAGAGTGAAGAACTCTTTGAAAAGGCATACTATTTCATAAAGGGGCTTGACATATCGCAGTTGCATGTATTCAGCTACTCCGAGCGCCCCGGAACCCAGGCTCTTAAGCTTGGCGGTGCGGTGTCGCCTGCCCGGAAACAGTGCCGCAGCCGTGCACTCATTGCCCTGAGCGAGGAAAAGCGCCTTGCCTTCTATGAGAAGTATTGTGGCAAAGAGGTCAAGGTGCTTTTTGAGAAACCACGCTCCGGAATGCCCATGGGTGGTTTTACAGATAACTATATCCGTGTGGAGACTGCTGCCGATTCTTCGCTGGTCAATCGCATTGTACGTGTGCGTCTTGGTGGTTTCAATGAAGACAAGTCGGCGTTGTTGGTGGATGAGGTAATTGCTGTTCTCGATAAATGAAAGTTGCAGTTGTCATATTGAACTATAACGGTGCGTCGATGCTCGGCCGTTTCCTGCCTTCGGTAATCAAGTATTCTCCGGGGGCAGAGATTGTTGTTGCCGACAATGCCTCTACCGATGACTCTGTCGCTGTGCTTGCTGCCGGTTTTCCGTCGGTGCGCGTGGTTCAATTGGACAGGAACTATGGTTTTGCCGATGGCTATAACAAGGCTTTGGAACAGGTTGATGCAGAATACTACCTGCTTTTGAATTCCGATGTCGAGGTTACAGAGGGTTGGCTCGCTCCAATGCTCTCGTTCATGGAGAACAATCCCAAAGCAGTGGCCTGCCAGCCCAAGATACTTGCATATAACAATAAGACCCATTTTGAATATGCCGGTGCGGCGGGCGGTTTCATTGACCGCTATGGCTATCCCTATTGCCGCGGCCGTCTGTTTGATACATTAGAAGAGGACAAAGGACAGTATGACGATGTCTGCCGCATATTCTGGGCAACAGGCGCGGCAATGATGGTGCGCAGTGCCGCGTTCCATGATGCAGGCGGCTTTGACGGCCGTTTCTTCGCACACATGGAAGAGGTTGATCTCTGCTGGCGCATGCTTGCCCGTGGTGGTGAGATTTATGCCGTTCCGGGGAGCAAGGTCTATCATGTGGGCGGAGCGACACTCAACAAGTCCAACCCTCACAAGACATTCCTCAATTTCCGCAACAATCTATTGATGCTATATAAGAACCTGCCGGTTGCAGAATTGCGTGGAGTGATGCGTGTACGTGCGGTGCTTGATTATGTGGCGGCACTTAAATTCCTGCTCACAGGTGCATGGGGCGATTTCAAGGCCGTTTTCCGTGCGCGTCGTGAATACAAACGCATGCGAGGTGAATATAGCAGCGTGCGTGAGCAGAATCTTGCAGCAGTGGCAGTTCCTGTCGTCAAGGAGCGCGCGGCATTCTCGTTGCTGTGGCAATATTACATGAAACGAAAGAAATATTTTTCCCAACTGAAATAAACGATGGAAACTGCATTATATCTCTTGCCCGTGACTTTGGGCGATACACCTTTGGAAAATGTGCTGCCACAATATAACAGCAGCGTCATTGCCGGCATTCGCTACTTTATTGTGGAGGATGTGCGTTCGGCGCGCCGTTTCCTGCGCAAGGTCGATCCCACCTTCGACATTGACGGTTCACAGTTCTTTGAACTGAACAAGCATACATCGCCCCAGGATGTTGCCGGTTACCTGAAACCATTGCAAGATGGCAAGCCTATGGGTGTGATTTCCGAGGCCGGTTGCCCTGCAGTTGCCGATCCCGGTGCCGATGTGGTTGCCATTGCACAGCGTAAGGGGTTGAAGGTCGTTCCGTTGGTGGGGCCTTCGAGCATCATTCTTTCTGTTATGGCTTCGGGCTTCAATGGACAGAGCTTTGCTTTTAACGGCTATCTGCCGGTGAAACCCGATGAGCGTATAAAGGCTTTGCGAAAACTGGAACAGCGCATATATAACGAGGATCAGACACAACTTTTCATTGAGACACCATACCGCAACGGCAAGATGATTGAAGATATACTTGCAACATGTCGTCCGCAGACAAAACTTTGCATAGCAGCGAACCTCACCTGTGAGGGCGAGTATGCAAAGACGCGTACCGTGAAGGAGTGGCGTGGCAAGGTGCCCGATTTGTCTAAGATACCGTGTATCTTTCTGCTGTATAAATAATTGGATTTAAATCAATAAATTATGAGTCGCAAAGCTATTTTTTTTATTCTTTTTGTACTGGGCTTCTCTTCTATGGCAAGTGCCCAAAGCAGGCTTCTTCCTACAGGCCGGTTCGTTACTCCATATCCCGAGGATGTTATGGACGACTATGCTGTAAAGAAGGATAGCCTGTTGTTGCCGGATTATGGTAAAACGCGTTTTGCATTCACAATAACTCCATCATGGAGCGGTGAATCAAGCTGTTGTTATTATGGTTCAACCTCGGAATTTGTATTGAGAGTTGCCGAGGAAAATATATGGTTCTACTATTTCGGTGCAAACTCGCAGTATAAGTCTGGTGTCACTCCCGATGTTAAGGTAAACGAGTACCGTTGCGTGGTTTCTCCCAAAACGGCAAAAAGTTTGTATGAGCTTTTCTATGCGGCTGTATTCTCATCATCTTACACTGCACAAGGAAATGGTCTGGACGGTGTGACTTACGAACTGCTGTTTGAAATGGGACTTTTTACTGCTGAGTTCTGGTCGCCAAGGCAAGGCACAAATTGCCATAAACTGGAGGAGATTCTTGAAAAGTTGTGCGCTGCCGTAAAGGATAATGACCCTGCTGCCGTTGATGCTTTGGAACCGGATGCTGTTGAACTGACCAAAGTCTTTAAGGAACTGTTTCCAAAGGATGTAGAAAACCATTGGGCACCGTGGTGATTACCAACTACTTGTTTTCGCCTTTGCGCTTTAATTGCATTGCGTGCGGTTGAACTTGCGGGGGCGAGTATGCCAGGATACGCACCGTAAAAGAGTGGCGGGAAAAGGTGCCCGATTTGCCCAAGATACCTTGTATCTTCTTGCTTTATAAATAGAAAAACTTCAATTTGTTAATATATTAAAAATCTGCACTATGAAAAAGATGCTTTTTGTACTTTGCAGCATGGCGCTATTGCTTTCTTGTGGAGGTGGTAGCAGTAAGATACACGACAGTAAGATGCACGAGAAACACGAATTCGTGGATTTGGGATTGCCCAGCGGTCTGCAGTGGGCTACAACTAATTTAGGAGCGAACTCTCCTGATGAATTTGGTAACTATTATGCTTGGGGTGAGGTGCAGACCAAGGAAAGTTATAC
The DNA here is from genome assembly GCA_045657945.1 of Bacteroidaceae bacterium. Classification (GTDB taxonomy): domain Bacteria; phylum Bacteroidota; class Bacteroidia; order Bacteroidales; family Bacteroidaceae; genus HGM04593. The sequence goes on from JAZOUB010000023.1 coordinate 54,212, forward strand.
CTTGGACAATTATAAATGGTGGAAAAATGATGGATTGACCAAGTACTGTACCGATAGAGGAATGGGAAAAGTTGATAATAAAACACTCCTTGATATGAGTGATGATGCTGCACGGGTTCATTGCGGAGGTAATTGGCGTATGCCGACACTCAAGGATATACAGGAACTGATAGATAATTGTTCTTGGGAATGGGCTACAGTGAATGGCGTTTCCGGTTATAAGGTGACAGGTTCTAACGGGAATAGTATTTTCTGGCCATTGGGCGGTACCTTTGTCGGCTATGAGTCTTTTGACAAAGATGAAATCGGTTGCTATTGGTTGGCGTCTTTGGACGATGTCAATTATGGTGATGGGTATGCATACAGTATGCAACTTGATAGATATGGTTATTCCTATAGGGTTAATGAACGTACCATGGGATTTTTGATACGTCCAGTATGTAATGTGACAGCAAAAGGCAAGGAGGAACAAAAGTGTAAGGTTACAATCTCTTCCGCAGGCTATGGAAATGTCTCTATGCCCGGGAAAACAGGTACTAAGGCTATGGTTGTAAAAGGTGAAACAATAACGGTGGTAGCCAATGCGTATGATGGCGCTGAGTTTGTCGGTTGGTATGTAAAGGGTTCCAATAAAGTTGTAAGCAGTAGTGCTATATATGATTTTGCTGTGAAAAAAGATATAGATCTTGTTGCTCGATTTGAAAAGCCCGATAATTTTAGTGTTACAGCGATATGTGATGGCAGAGGCACCGTGTACATTGACGGAGCATCCTATATGCCTGTTGAAAGTGAAGATAATAAGCAGGATACACAATTGGCTTTTAAAGATTCACAGGTAGCGGTCGGAGTCGTTCCCGAAGAGGATACTGAATTTGTCGGTTGGTTCCGCGCCGGCTCGAGTGAGCCTGTAAGCAAGGAACTGATGTATGTCTTTACTGTAAGTGAAGATATTGTTCTTACTGCGGTGTGCGTTGATGTTGAAAAGGTTACTGTAAGTGAAGATATTGTTCTTACCACGGTGTGCGTTGATGTTGAAAAGGATAAAAGGGCTGTGGATTTGGGACTCAGTGTTTGTTGGGCAAGTTGCAATATAGGGGCTACATGTCCCGAAGAAGAGGGTTCCATTTTTGCTTGGGGTGAAATAGATGAGAAAGGTTATTATGAATGGGATAACTACAAGTATTGCAATTATGACAGGACAAATAGTTCTGCATCTGATTCAGTATCTCCTTCTCTTTGGGATGATAATTTTTTTATATCTAAATATTCTCCGGAAGTTGATAATCTGAGGTTCCTTGATGAAAAAGATGATGCAGCTTCTGTGAATTGGGGCGGTGCTTGGCGTATGCCTACAGAACTGGAGGTTTACGAACTAATCGAGTACTGTCATTGGGAATGGACAATATTGAATGATGTTGAAGGATATAAGGTCGAAGGACCTAACGGCAACAGTATCTTTCTGCCGGTTGACCAGGAAAAGAGCTACGGATTATATTGGCTGAAAGGATGCGTAACCAACATTATTGGAGAGGCTTGGTATATGAGTCTAGGTTATGGCGGGAATGGACTTGGCAGTCAAAGCGTTGGTTGTATGGATAGGTGTATTGGTCTGCCAATTCGTGCGGTATGTAAATCGGAGAATTATGACCTTTTCGAAAGAGCGCTGAATTCTAAATGACAGAGTAATTACAATTTGTATAACGGATAGGGTAAACTCATATAGACTTCTTGTAAATGAATAATGGTATGAAAAAAGATAGTGACTGAAAGTTTTTTACAAGCAAACAATCCCCACTATAATTAAACTATAGCGGGGATTTGCTCAAAATATTGGTCTTTGAGTCACTCTCACTGATTTTTTGTTCACTCGCTACAAAAGTTAAAACAAGCTTTACTTTCGCTCGCTTAATTGAAAGATTCGCTTGCACAAGTTTTCATCTTTCACTTTTAACCGCACTGCGTGCGCTTGAACCTGCTTTCGTTCGCTGTGCAACTTGCAAGTAAACTTGCGTTGCGCTCACTCACTCGCAGCTTTCCGCTTCAGTATCTCCTGTAGTTTGAACATCTCGTCGCGGTATTGTGCTGCCTCAATGAACTCCATCTTCTCAGCAGCCTTCTCCATCATGCGGCGTGTGCGTTCGATGCTCTTTTTGAGCTGTTCGGCACTCATGTATTCCACGATTGGATCGCATGCGATTGCGCTTTCAATGCTCTCGTCGCTGTATGGTTTTATGCTCTTGTTCTTATCCTGTTCTTTTCTTTCAATCGGGAGTGAGTTGCTGATGCTCTTCTTGATTGGTGTCGGGGTAATGCCGTGTTCCTCGTTGTAGCGCATCTGTTTCTCCCTGCGGCGAGCAGTCTCGTCAATGGTACGCTGCATGCTGTCGGTAATCTTTCCTGCATAGAAAATGACAAGTCCATTCACGTTGCGGGCTGCACGGCCTGCGGTCTGCGTGAGTGCACGGTGGCTGCGCAGGAATCCCTCGTCGTCGGCATTCAGTATGGCTACAAGCGATACTTCAGGTAGGTCGAGACCTTCACGCAACAGGTTGACGCCGACAAGAACATCATAGAGTCCTTCGCGAAGGTCGGTCATTATCTGAATGCGTTCCAGTGTATCTACGTCGCTGTGAATGTAGTTGCATCGTATTCCGTATTTCTGCAGGTGCTCCGACAGCTCTTCGGCCATTCTTTTACTTACGGTGGTCACGAGTACGCGCTCTTCGCGTTTTACTCGCTGTTCAATCTCCTCCATAAGGTCATCGACCTGGTTCTCGACAGGGCGTACTTCAATCACTGGGTCGAGCAAGCCGGTAGGGCGTATCAGCTGTTCCACGATGATACCCTCGCTTTTGTTGAGCTCATAATCGGCGGGCGTTGCACTTACATATATTGTCTGCGGTGTCAGTGCCTCGAACTCCTCGAATTTCAACGGGCGGTTGTCAAATGCAGCAGGCAAGCGGAATCCGAACTCAACAAGGTTGTTCTTGCGTGCACGGTCGCCGCCATACATGGCGTGTATCTGCGGAACACTCACATGGCTCTCGTCAATGATGAGCAGGAAATCCTTTGGGAAAAAGTCGAGCAGGCAGTAGGGACGTGTGCCGGCTTCGCGCCCGTCGAAGTAGCGCGAGTAGTTCTCGATGCCCGAGCAGTGCCCCAGTTCGCGTAGCATCTCAATGTCGTATGTGACACGCTCATGCAGTCGCTTGGCTTCGAACGGCTTGCCAATCTCGCGGAAGTAGTCCTCGCGGTCGGCAAGGTCCTTTTCAATTTCAAGTATGGCACGCTCGGTGCTCTCCTTGGTAGTCATGAACAGGTTGGCCGGGTAGATCTTGTAGTCATCGAAATTTGTGAGACGTGCACCTGTTGTGCTGTCAACCTCTTCAATGCTGTCAATGTCATCGTCCCAGAATGTGATGCGCAGTACATGGTCACTGTAGGCAAGGCTCACCTCAACCGTGTCGCCCTTTACGCGGAAATTACCACGCGAGAGAGCTGTGTCGTTACGGGTGTAGAGGCTGCCTACCAACTTGCGTAGAAAGACGTTGCGGTCGAGTTTCTGCCCGACGCGAATCTCAATGACGTTGTTGTAGAAGTCACTGGGGTTTCCCATACCATAAATGCACGACACGGATGAAATGACAACGACATCCTTGCGTCCCGAAAGTAGTGCCGATGTGGCTGCAAGGCGCAGTTTGTCTATCTCGTCATTTATGGCAAGGTCTTTTTCAATGTATGTATCGCTCGAGGGAATATACGCCTCGGGTTGGTAATAGTCGTAGTATGAGACATAATATTCGACTGCGTTGTTGGGGAAGAATCCCTTAAACTCGTTGTATAGCTGTGCCGCCAAAGTCTTGTTGTGGCTCAGGATAAGGGTGGGGCGGTTAATCTCCTTGATGACATTTGCCATCGTGAAGGTCTTTCCCGAACCGGTAACGCCCAGCAGAGTCTGTGCCGGTGTTCCGTTCTTCACTCCCTCCACAAGCTGTGCAATGGCTTCGGGCTGGTCGCCCATTGGTGAATAATCCGATACAAGTTGAAATTTCATATCTGTTCAAAATGTTGAACCTCAAATTTACGAGTAATTTTTGAGATATACAAGTAGGTTTAATGCCGGGTCTTTTTTAGGAAATAACTTTTTGAAATATATAACTTTAATTTGCATGGTATTGTTAATTTCCCTATCTTTGAACGATATTGCAGATAATATTCAAACTTGAATTATATGAAGAAATTACTTTGTGCTTTGGCGCTGTCGTTGCCTCTTTGTGCAGCGGCCGATAATCCTCCTCTTATGGGCTGGAGTTCGTGGAATACCTATGGTTTCCAAATCAATGATTCTGTAATCCAGGCGCAGGCCGATGCCATGGTTGAGCTTGGTTTCAAGGAGTGTGGCTATAATCACATCAATATTGACGACGGTTTCTTTGGCGGCCGTGATGCAGAGGGCAATCTGCTCATTCACCCCGAGCGTTTTCCAAATGGTTTGCGCGGCCTTGTGGATTATATTCATGCCAAGGGCTTGAAGGCCGGTATTTATAGCGATGCCGGTCGCAATACATGTGCCTCTTATTGGGGCAAACCAAAGGATGAGATTGGCCGTGGCGTGGGCCTTTATGGTCACGATGCCGCCGATTTTGACCTCTATTTCAACCCAGACAAGCTCAATTTCGATTTTATAAAGATTGACTATTGCGGTGCCGATGCCGGCAACAACGACGAGGGTCTTGACCTTGATGTGGAGCAGCGCTACAAGGAGATTGCTGCGGCAATCAAGGCTGTCGGTCGTGACGATATTACTTGGAACATCTGCCGTTGGGCCTTCCCCGGTACATGGGCGTGCGAGATTGCCGATTCGTGGCGCACAACCGAGGATATATACCTTGGTTGGGAGTCGGTAAAGAGCATCATCAACCAGAGCCTTTACCTGTCGGCTTATACAAGCTATGGCCGTTACAACGACATGGACATGCTTGAGGTTGGTCGCGGCTTGACCGAGGAGGAGGACAAGACCCACTTCGGTATGTGGTGTATAATGAGTTCTCCGTTGCTTATCGGTTGCGACATGAACGACATAAAGGGCAATGCGCTCGAACTGATGCAGAACAAGGAACTTATCGCACTCAATCAAAACACTCTTGGCTTGCAGGCATACGTTGTAAAGCGCGAGAATGGTGCCTATGTACTTGTAAAGGATGTGGAGGAGAAGTACGGCACAAAGCGTGCGGTGGCATTCTATAACCCTACAAATGCCTCTGTTGAAATGAGCATCGCATTCTCACAGCTTGACCTTGCCGGAAATGTCAAGGTTCGCGACCTGTTTGAGAAAAAGGATAAAGGTGTCTGTGAGGGCTCATATTCGGTAACCGTTCCTGCTCACGGAACAAGAATATACAAACTTGAGGCAGATGAGCGCCTTGAGCGCAAGGTGTATGAGGCCGAGACCGCTTGGCTCACCGATTACCAGGAAATAAAGAACAACGAGGTCTATGGCACTGCAATCTATTCCGAGAAGAACGGTTGCTCGGGCGGTGTGGCTGTGGGCTGGCTCGGTAACCGCGACAGCAATGACCTGCAGTGGCGCAATGTATATAGCAAGGAGGGTGGTGAATATACTCTGCGTGTCTATTTTGTGACCGGTGACAACCGTACAATGAAGTTGAGCGTTAATGGTGGTACTCCAATGACATATACCGGCAATTCCGGTGGCTGGGGTACTGTAGGTTCTGCCGAGTTTGACGTTGTGCTCGAGAAGGGCGAGAATGTGGTGCGCCTTTTCAACGAGAGCGGATATATGGGCGACATTGACAAGATGGAAGTTGTGAACAAGAATGCCCCCGTTGTTACCGAGGATTATCCTATTGTCTTTGACAAGAGTCAGGGCTATACTCACGGCAGCCGTCGCCTGAACAGCGTTTCACTTGGCAGCCAGACATTGCAGTTGCCTACTCCTTTGAAAGTATATAGCAAGATTGACAGTCCAACTTTCTACGTAAAGGCTGGCGAGACCGTTACTCCTTCTTTCGGCTTTACAGGTACTTGGATGAACGGTTTCGTATATGTCGACCGCGGTCAGGATGGTGCTTTCGAAGCAAAGTTGAATGCCGACGGTTCAATCCCTGCAAGTAGCGATATCATGGCATTCTCGTATGCTGAGCCTTCTTTGGGCTCGGGCACAGGCTATAACAGCAAGGGCGAGAGAGTTTCAAATACCAATGTGCTCAACCCACCGGCATTCACAGTGCCGGCCGACATGGCTCCCGGTTTCTACCGCATGCGTTACAAGGTTGACTGGGCTTCTATTGACCCTGCAGGCCGTGCCGAGGATGGCAACGGTATCATCAAGAATGGTGGTGCTATATGTGATGTGGTGCTGAATATTCACAATGAGAACGGTGCGCTCGAGGTCGTTGCCGAGAATGGTGCCTTGCTTGCTGCCGATGGCTCCGCCTTGCCTGCAACTGTGGCATTCGGCGAGGCGCTTGTGCTTGCAGTAAATCCGGCCGAGGGTTATGTGCTCGATGCTGTAAAGGTTCTTCACGGCCACAACTTCGATGGCAATGAGTTGCTGCACGGTGTCAAGCAGTACAGTGAGGAGATTATTCCCGGAACACTTGTAAAGGACGGCAAGGTGACAATTCCTGCAGAATATATCGATGGTGATGTGGTGCTGACAGCCTCTTTTGTGCAGGCCGGCAACGGCCAGGGTGGCGATGGTTATGCGCTGTCGTTCGACAAGGATGCGCAAGTTCCCGGAGAACACAGATATTTAGTGTTGTTTAACAAAATGGATAATTCTCCCAGTGGCCCGGATACTTATAGAGAAGCATACCGCGTTGCTACCGATGAGGACCAAACTGGTTTTTATACGCTTGAAGGGACTCGGGAAATAGATGTAATAATAGAAAATTTTGCTGGTGAGGACATCAAGAATGTTTATATGTATATCGACCTCAACAACGACGGTAAATTCGTGGCTCTGCTTAATGAGGATGGTTTGCCGGCAATGTCGAGTGAACTCGTCGCATTCTCTTGTCATAATGGTATAGACAGCGAAGGAAATCCTGCTCAAAAGGGAACAGTGGCAACCCTTCCTACCGTTGTTCTTGATGATGCGATACCTGCGGGTGTGTATCGTATGCGTCTAAAATTGGATACGGATAATATAAATCCTGGCGGTTCCGAGAACTTTGTAGCCGAAAATGGTCTTATCATAGATTATCTTATAAGTATAGTAGGCGATAAGAGGAAACTGACACTTCACACAGTTGATGGAAGTATAGACGGTGTGGATAATACAGCATTGCCTATGATGATTGAATATGATGAAATGATTACATATGTATTGCGCGGTGCTCCGGGATATAAGTGTAATAAGGTAATTGTGCGTCATGGATATAATCTTGATGGCGAGCAGTATGTGAACGGCAATCTTCAGTGGCGCGAGGTAGAGGAAAAAGTCAATGTCAATGCTAGGAATCATCTTGTGCCTGCGTGGTGTCTCGATGGTGATGTGGCTTTGTTTGCCGAGTTTGAGCCCGAGGAGGGCAACGAGTGGCAGCTTGTCTTCAGTGACGAGTTCAATGCCGAGGATATGTCGCAGCCTGTCGATGAGAAGTGGATGCGCTGCCAGCGTTATGGCGCAACATGGAACCGTTGGCTCAGCGACAGCAAGGAGGTTATCTACTTGCAGGGAGGCGACCTTGTTGCCCGTGCAATACCTAACCCCGACATGGCGAGCGACCCTGTACCTATGATTACCGGCGGTATAAAGAGCAACAACCGCTTCGGCTTTACATACGGTTATGTTGAGGCTCGCATCAAGTCCAACCCATGGACAGGTAACTTCCCTGCATTCTGGATGATACCCGAGGATCAGAGTGCCGGCTGGCCCGATTATGGCGAGATTGATATTTGGGAAACCATTGACTCGCAGGAGCGTTCATGGCACACCGTTCACAGCAACTGGACATACGACCTTGGGCAGACCGGCAATCCAAAATCGAGCTTCAATGTCGCTACACCTCACGACCGCTATCACACCTATGGCCTCTTGTGGGACGAGACTTCGTTGACCTGGTATGTCGATGGCAAGGAGGTCGCAAGTTATAAAAAATCAACAAATCAGTCGCAGCTCAATCAGGGGCAGTGGCCGTTTGACAAGCATTTCTACTTGATTCTAAACCAAAGCGTGGGCAACAATGCCTGGGCTGCCAATGCCGATATCACACACACCTATGAAACCCGTTTCGACTGGGTGCGCGTGTATCAGAAACCGGGTATGGAGAATACTGACGGCACTGTCGGTATTGTGAAGGTTGCAGATGGGGCTCTAGTGAATGTGCAGCCAGTAGAGGGTGGTGTGGCAGTGGCTGTAAGTGCACCTCGTCAGGTGGCTGTATACGATGTTGCAGGTCGTCTGGTAGCCGAGGCTTTTGTCAACGGAACCCATTGCTTTGCATTGCCACGTGGCGTATATCTGGTAAATGATACAAAGGTGGTGGTGCGATAACCACCGCCTTTGTGCAGTACATATTTTTGGATTATTTTAGTTTTAGTAACTAATAATGCCAAATTTATGGTTGTATTTTCTGCCGAAAAACACTATCTTTGCAAAAATTTTTGATAAACTCGTTTAGTGTGCGCTGTTGTGGGCGTCCATAATTGACCTTTTAAGATGAAGAAGACAATATACATACTGCTTTTACTTGTGCTTGCATTGACATCTTGCGACACCTATAACAAGGTGTTCAAGTCCAATGACTATGATTACAGGTATGAGACCGCCAAGGCATATTATCTTGACGGCAAGTATGTCAAGGCTGCAGAGCTCTTGGAGTCTATGGTGACAATGCTCAAGGGTGGCGACAAAGCCGAGGAGTCTTTGATTCTGCTAGCACGATGCTATTACGAGTCGAAGGACTATGAGACTGCGTCGCAGTATTTCAAGGTGCACTACTCGAACTACCCTCGCGGAGAGTTCGCCGAGTATTCACGTTTCTATTCGGGCAAGTCACTCTTTATGGGTATTCCCGAGCCGGAGCTTGACCAGTCGAATACCTACGCCGCAATCAATGAATTGCAAATCTTCATGGAGTATTATCCACATAGCAAGTATAATGACGAGGCTATGGACATGATAATGAAGATGCACGATGTGCTTGTCAAGAAGATGTACCTCTCGGCAAAACTCTACTATGATTTGGGTGATTTGGCCTACATCGGCAACAACTATCAGGCGTGTGTGGTTACTGCAAAGAATGCTTTGAAGGACTATCCTCATACAAACCTGCGCGAGGATCTGTCAATCCTCATCCTCAGGGCAAAATACCAGATGGCACACAAGAGTATCGAGTCAAAGAAACTGGAACGTTATCGTGATACTATTGACGAATATTATGCTTTCAAGACCGAGTTTCCCGATAGCAAGTATATTAGTGAAGCCGACAAGTTCTACAAGGAGGCGATAAAATTTGTAAAGGTAAAGGAATAATAATATAATAATAAGATAAAATGGATTACAAGAAAACAAATGCTCCAACAAACACTGTCACACGCGACATGGCAGATTTTGTAAATGAAACAGGTAATGTCTATGAGTCGGTTGCAATTATCGGAAAGCGTTCCAACCAGATTGCAGCGGAGATGAAAGAGGAGTTGCTGAAGAAATTGAACGAGTTCTCATCGTCAACAGACAACCTTGAGGAGCAATTCGAGAACCACGAGCAGATTGAGATTTCACGTTACTATGAGAGACTTCCAAAGCCAACTCTTATTGCAGCACAGGAATTCCTTGATGACAAAATCTACTTCCGCGATCCTTCTAAGGAGGCTGCAAGCGAGGAAGCTTAATTAGCAAATTTTCGTTATTATGAAATTCCGCTTCTATCAGTTGATGCTTGTTGCATCGCTGGTGCTTACAATCCTTGCAATGTTTGATTCTGTTGTCTCATTCAGCGAGTCGGACGGTGCGGTGTCGGTAATGTCAAACTTCAAATATGAGCAGCTTGCGACCGGCGATGTATCAAGGTCTGTCATGGCACTTGGAATATTGTTGATATTTACAGCTGTTGTAAACGTTCTGGGTCTGTTCCTCTCGTTTTACACCAATTTCGAGATGCAGAAGAGGGTAACAATATTGACAATGCTTCTGCATGCAGGATATTACGTGTTGTTCCTGGTTTATACATTGATACTCACTGATGGTGCTTCTATGGATGTCAAGTCGCCAATGCTCTATCCGTTCATTGCTTTGACATTGAACCTCTTGGCATTCCTTTTGATTCGCCGTTGCGAGGCAAAGATTATTGCCAAGGCACTTGGTTTCCGTTTGAGAGACTGATAACAAGAAAATATAAACAATAAATCCGCATCCTATGGGATGCGGATTTGTTGTTTGTTCATTATGTGTTACTGAAAAAGCGGGCTCAGTAGCAAAAAGGTGTGGGTAATTATTGGATTTCTATTCTCTTGATAGTTTTTACGCTTAATCGGTTATCTTATATTCTTTTTGTAGTCTTGCTTTCTGTACTTTTTAAAAAAAAGTACCAAAAACGGGGCAGTCGTGTACGGCATTCGGTGCTTAAAAGTTGACAACACCGCCTTTCCGCATCCCGTGCGGTGCAAACTATGTCTGCACTACGCACGACTAACTGCTGGCGGTATTGTCGATTTGCTTTGCAAATTCAAGAGTTGCTTTGCAACATCTTTCAGTCGGTTCACACCTCGCCACTCGCAGCTTGTCGCAATGCTTGGGGCGGCAAGAACTCGCTACGCTCAAACATCATGCCACCTGCTTCCAAGCATTGCTCGGCTGCTCACTGTGCCTCCCAACGCTGCCCTTCCGCCCTTGGCGGGAGATTACCTTTACAATGAATAGTCGCATAATTCGCGAACTTTACTGCGTAAAACGGTAATGTAAAAGAAAACCGGCACCGTTAAAGGACACAACTTGAAGCCTGTTGATTTTTGGATTAAGTGAGAGGATAATTCTTGCCAACGAGCGGGTGGAAACTTGTTTACACGCACTGCGAGTGCAGCAGAATTTGCAGGAAGTGAATGTTCGCCCGTTAGTTAGGTGCTCGTCTTTAGCGAGTGGCTAACTGAAGGAGTTCCGCACCGCCTCTCGCTCCTACAGTTGCAATTCTCATCTCCCTCCGCTTCGCTCGTCTCTCTTACAACATAGGAGGGAGTGTTGTTTTTCGGTTGGGCTTATAAAAAACAAGCGCCCGGGTAGGGCGCTTGGATAATGGTATTTGGGAGTTGCTCAATCAATAAACTTCCAACTCATCCACAAAGATGAATGCCGGGTAACCCACTGCGGGGTGCCATGCCGGCATGTCGCGGTCCGACAGCACCTTTATCTTTATGTAGCGTGCCTTCACTGGCTCGAACTCAACCTTGTGCTCGTAGATTCTGTTCTCGTCCTCGGCTGTGAGGTCGGGGTATTCCTGGTCAAAGACGGTGGTGTAGTTCTCGCCGTCGTTTGATACCCACACTGTTATGCCAAGTAAATCGAATACCCAGTCGCCTTTGTCGACACTGGTGTTGAACGATACGCAGCTGATTTCCTCCTCCTGCTTCAGGTCAATCACAGCCTCAAGGTCGGTGAGGCAAAATCCCAACCAACGGCCTGTGCGGTAGTTGGGTGTGCCTTTGAGTCCATCTACAAGTGTGATGGCGCCTTTGAATGTGTAGTTCTCGTGGATGGGCTGCAAAAGGGTGATAGGCTTTGCTGTTGCTTTGTTGAAGTAAATCTCCTCGGTCAAGGTTCTTGTCTCGCCACGCTCGCCAATGCCTTTGGCCTTGAATGTACATGCCTTGTTGAACTCAACGGGTGCGGTGTAGAGCGTAGATGCAGTTGTTGGCTCGCTGCCGTCAAGTGTGTAATAGATTGGAGTGTCGTCCATAACGCGCAAGGTGGCAACTATTACGCCACGCTCGGTGTCGGCGCTGAACTCGGGCTCAATGTCAAGGATGTGCTTTGCATAGTTGTAGCCGTTGGCATCGTATATCTTGAACAATGGAACCAGGCGCTGTCTGAAGTCGGCAAAATCCTTCTTCTCGGGCTTGCACCACTGTACCTCGCAGAGTGCCGCCATACGAGGCAACTCCATGTACTCTACATGGCTGAATGTTGGCACATACTCGCTCCACAGGTTTGCCTGCACGCCAATGATGTGTTTCTGCTCCTCGGGTGTGAGCGACTCGTCCATAGGCTCAAAACTATATACCTTCTCAACTGGTACATAACCGCCGATTGCCAAAGGCTCGTCATCGGTGTATGTTGTCTGGTAGTAGTCGAAGTACATGAAACTTGTTGGTGACATGATGCAGTCGTGTCCCTGCTTTGCAGCCTCAATACCGCCCTCAATTCCACGCCATGAGTGTACTGTGGCATTTGGTGCAAGGCCGCCTTCGAGAATCTCGTCCCAGCCGATAATCTGGCGTCCCTTGCCGTTGAGGAACTTCTCGGCATGGTTTATGACGAAACTCTGCAGGTACATCTCGGCACTGTGCTTCTCGTCGCCCTTGATGCCGAGTTCCTTTATGCGTGCCTGGCATTTGGGGCACTGCTCCCACTGTGTCTTGGGGCACTCGTCGCCGCCAATGTGTATGTATTCCGATGGGAACACCTCAATTACCTCGCTCAGCACATCCTCAATGAATGCGAGTGTGGCATCGTTGCCGGCGCAAAGCACATTGTCCGATACTCCCCACATCTTCCATACCTCGTAAGGACCACCGGTGCAGCCGTACTCGGGATACGCTGCAAGAGCAGCCTGCATGTGTCCGGGAAGGTCAATCTCAGGGATGACGGTGATGTGACGCTCTGCCGCGTATGCAATAATCTCCTTGCAATCCTCCTGTGTGTAGAAGAACGGGCCGTAGTGCTGTCCGTCATACTCGCCGCTGTTGCGACCGATAACTGTCTCGTCGCGCTCTGCGGCAATTGTGGTCAGTTTGGGATATTTCTTTATCTCGATGCGCCAGCCCTGGTCGTCGGTCAGGTGCCAGTGGAAACGGTTCAGGTTGTGCAGCGCAAGCATGTCGATGAAACGCTTGATGGAATCTTTGGTAAAGTAGTGACGCGATACATCAAGGTGTGCACCACGATAGGCGAAGCGTGGATAGTCCACGATTGTCACTGCCGGCAACTCTACTTTTTCTGCCGCTGCAACGGGCAGGGATTTGCGCAGTGTCTGTATGCCATAGAATACTCCGGCTGCCGTGGGCGATGTAATAACGATGCCCTTCTCGGTTACAGCAAGGTTGTAGCCCTCCTTGTTTTCAACAGTGTTTCCAATGGCAAGGTTTATTGCATTCTCCTTGCTCTTCTTGCTCTTTACTATCTTCAATTCCAGGCCGGTGCTCTCCTTAATATACTGGGCAAGCAGCTGGGCATTGCGCTTCATTGTCTTGTCGCCGTTGTAGGCAATGACCGTCTTGCCGCTGAGTTCAAAGCAGCCTTCATTCTCCAATGTTATCTCCTGGGGTAGTGGGACAACGTTGTAGTCGGCTTTTTGTGCCGTCGCTGTAAGCAGGACGCTGCAGAACAGCAACAGTGTCGAAAATACTCTTTTCATGGTTCTCTTTGTTATTATGGTTATTTGTTTGTTACGTCAAGTAGCTCAATATCGAAGCGGAGTGCTTTGTTGGGGCCGATGTCATTGCCGGCTCCGCGCTCTCCGTATGCATGCTCTGCCGGTATCCAGAGTGTGATTTTCCCGCCCTTGCCAATGAGTTTCATACCCTCGGTCCAACCCTTTATTACCCTGTTGAGTGGGAATTCAATCGGGCTGTCCTTGCCGGCCTGCTCGGGCTGATAATTCTTTATCATCTCCTGTCGTTCCTTTGGCATGTCGTTCCAACGGTTGCTGTCGAAAACCTTACCGTCTTTTGTCCTACCAGTGTAAATCACTTTTACAATATCCTCGTCCTTTACAGCCCTGTTGTTCATGTCGCCGGTGGTTTCAATCTTGTAAAGAATGCCTGATGAGGTCTTCTTTACGCCTTTCTGTTTTTCAATTCCTGCCAGCCATTTTACCGATTCTTCCTTGTTCTTGTTGGGGATTATTACGGTGTAATATCTCTCCATGTAACTGTTTGCCTGTTCAAGGGTCAGCTTTTCCTCTTTGCTGTGTGTGTCGTCAAGAGCAGTCATGAACGATTTCTTCTCAATCGGGTATGGCGCCTTCTTCATGCTGTAGGCGAAGTCCGCTCCCATCAATGCCGAAACAATCTTCTTCTCTTGTGGGTTGAATATCTCGGCTGTGCTGTCGTTCATTGCGTTCATAACCTTCTGCTGCAATTCACGTGTAAAGTATCTGTCGGCAATCTCCTTTATGTTTTCGGAACTGATCTTTACACCCTCGACCGTAATGCACTTGTCGCTTGCGAAAAGCTTGTCAATGGTCGATACAATAATGTTGTAATCCAGTCTGAGCTGGGGCATGACCTGTTCTTCAATAGAGTGTGCTACCTGTTGTCCTGTAATGTAGCTGAGGGTGTCGATTTTCTCTTTTTTGTCGGGCGCTGCAATCTCCAACGCATTTGCTGTAAACGCGCATCCAATGAATAGCAGTGCCAAAATACTCTTTCTCATAACGATTCTCTTTATTCTTGTTTGTTCTTAAATCTGCTCAATTCTACAAATTTACTCAATTTTATTAAAAATAATGCTTGTGTTTTCGTAATTAAGAGCAACATTTGCAGTTTTTATGCTTTTTTATAATTGTACGACCGAAATTATTGTATATTCGCGGATGATAATTGAAGTTTTATTGAAATACTATCCATTATGAAACGCGACAGACACATTTTTCAACTAATAGAGACTGAATACCGTCGTCAGCTCAAGGGTATTGAACTTATTGCATCGGAGAACTTCGTCAGCAATGAGGTTATGCAGGCTATGGGCTCGGTACTCACAAATAAATATGCCGAGGGCTATCCCGGCAAGCGCTACTACGGCGGTTGTCAGGTAGTAGATATTGTAGAAGAGATTGCACGCGAGCGCCTCAAGGAACTCTACGATGCCGAATGGGTGAATGTGCAGCCACACTCGGGAGCGCAGGCCAATGCGGCAGTGTTCCTTGCTGTGCTTAACCCCGGCGACAAGTTTATGGGTCTGAACCTTGCCCATGGCGGTCACCTCTCACACGGTTCGGCAGTGAATACATCGGGTCTCATATACACTCCATGCGAGTATAACCTCAACCCCGAGACCGGTCGTGTCGATTATGACCAGATGGAAGAGGTTGCGCTGCGCGAGAAACCAAAGATGATTATCGGCGGTGGCTCGGCCTATTCACGCGAGTGGGACTACAAGCGCATGCGTGAGATTGCCGACAAGGTTGGCGCAATCCTCATGGTAGATATGGCACACCCTGCAGGTCTCATTGCTGCCGGTTTGCTCGATAATCCTGTAAAATATGCCCACATCGTGACATCTACAACCCACAAGACATTGCGCGGTCCACGTGGTGGTGTAATCATCCTTGGCAAGGATTTCCCCAACCCATGGGGCAAGACAACTCCAAAGGGCGAGGTGAAGATGATGTCCCAGTTGCTCGACTCTGCTGTGTTCCCCGGTATCCAGGGCGGTCCATTGGAACATGTCATTGCAGCTAAGGCCGTTGCATTCGGTGAGGCTTTGCAACCCGAGTTCAAGGAGTATCAGGCACAGGTGAAACTCAATGCATCTGTCTTGGCGCAGGAACTAATGAACCGTGGTTTCGGCATCGTTTCTGGTGGTACAGACAACCACTCAATGCTTGTTGACTTGCGTGGCAAGTATCCCGATCTCACAGGTAAGGTTGCCGAGAAAGCACTTGTTGCAGCCGACATCACTGCCAACAAGAATATGGTGCCTTTTGACACACGCAGCGCATTCCAGACATCTGGTATCCGTCTTGGTACACCAGCCATCACCACACGTGGCGTGAAGGAGGATATGATGCCTTTTATTGCTGAGATGATTGAGACCGTGCTCAATGCCCCCGAGGACGAAAAGGTAATTGCCGCCGTGCGTGCTAAGGTGAATGAGACGATGGAGAATTTCCCGTTGTTCGCGTATTGATAAGACATAGGAACACCTGCACCAATGATAATAGCCCCAAAAGTTCGAACTTTTGGGGCTATTATCATTGATATGTGTGCGGGTTTATTTGCAGATATAATCCAAATATCTGGTTATGGCTCTTTGGCACACGGGGCAGAAATCGGTGAGTGCTTTCATCATGCACTCGGGCCAGCCACGGTAAATCTCTTTCTCGAGGTATCCGCCACCTTCGTATGCGCCAATTACCCACTCCTTCTCGGTTGAACCTTCTGGCGCAACGGTAGGAACTGGAGTTTCTTTGGCTATCATATCTTCCCACTTGCCCTTGAACTCTACAAAGCGTGTGAGGTTTGCCTCCCAAGGTTCTTTGCCGGCAGGGTAGAGCGCGCTCACGGTATTGCCTTTCTCAATGTATTCGTCGCCAAGTCCCATGAGTGAGTGTCCGAACTCGTGTACATATACCTCACCGGTAAGTCCGGTCTTGCCTGCTGAGCCAAGGCCGTAGAAGTTGTATATTCCGCCACCGCCATACTTGTCTGTGTTGGTAAGGATAAAGATGCTTTCGTATGGTGCGCTTGCGGCAATGTCCCTCACCGTCTGGAACTCCTCGGTCATTTGGTAACGTTCGCTGTTTAGAGTGTAGAAACGTGTTCCTAGCAGATTATCTACCCACTTGCCGATGCCGGGCTTGCTGATACCTTTTTCGTTTGAGGCTGCCCAAACGGCACGTATGTTTATGCGGTGGGCATTCTCTGTAAATGGTGCGTAACTGAAGAGTGCATCTTTCCACATCTTGCATGATTCAAGGAATTTCTCCTTTTCATCGGTAGTGAAGCCGTCGGGGAGCAATACGATGTCGAGGCTGTGCGCTATGTCGCCACCAATATGTATGTCAATGCACTCATGCTGTGCTTTTTGGGGTGCTATGTTGTAGTCGCTCACGCATACTTCCTGGGTGTAGCGTTTCTCCCACTTCTTTGTCTGCTTATTGCGAGCATAGAATTCAATGCAGAAATCCTTGGCCGGCTCGGGGAAAATCACGCCCTCGGGGAATGAACGACTTGTGATATTGGCCTCGGGTGTGGTCTGCCATTCGTTGAACAGGGTGCAGTAGTTGTTCTTGTAGATGGTTTTGCCGGTAGCCTTGTCTATAATTCTGAAATGCTGCTCTCCGTAGTCGAATGGGTTTATGAGCGAGACTCTTGAACCGGCCCATTCTCCCTCGCGTATCACTTTGTCGAAATAGTAGAATTCCTGTTTGCTGTCACCTGCATGGTGAAAGTCGAAACGCATGGTCTTGCCTGTGAAAAAATCCTCGTATTTTACCTTTTCATCGCATGTTTGCGGTGTGGCTGCAATATGCTTATCCGTGCTACATGAGAGAAGTGCGGTTGTTGCCAGCGCAAATAGAATATTTCTTTTCATGTCCTCTGTGATTTGTATCTATTTTTATTGAGCAAAGGTAGGTAAAATATCAGACAGACTGTCGTTTTTTTCTTGTTTTTTCTTGTTATAATAAATTAACAGTGCTAAAAGTTGATGTTTTAGCGCATTATTTGTACTTTTGCAGAAAATTTGCACTAATAATACAAAAAATAGATCTATGAAAAAATTAGTTACATTTGCTTTTGCTGCTTGTGTGGCATTTGCTTTCACATCTTGTAAGTCTTCAAAGGACAGTATCTACCAGACAACTTATGACGAGGCGCGTGAGGCTGAATTGGCCGAGGGTGCAGGTCAGCAGAGCGAGGCGGTCAATATTGCTCCAGTTGCTTCAACAACAACCGACCCTGTTGATACTACTTATCGCACAGAGAAGGTTGTACTTTCTTCAGGTGCCGAGGGCTCACTCAAGGCTTTCAGCGTTGTATGCGGTAGCTATAGCAGAAAAGAGGGTGCCGAGAATATACGCCAGACATTGGTGAACGAGGGCTACAATGCAATTGTCGTTCAGAATCCAACAACCGGTCTCTACCGTGTGGTTTGCGCTTCATGCGACACCAAAGAGGCAGCAGCTGTTGCACGTGACAAGTTCAAGGCTGCTCACCCTGGCAATAGCGATTTCCAGAAGGCTTGGTTGCTTTATAATAAGTAAATTCTAAAAGGCTTCCACTCAGGGAGCCTTTTTTCAAAACAATATCTCTGTTTTTATGGTTGACAAAATGAATGATGGGTATTCAATAAAGGTCTATAATGAACCTGTAAAAAGATACTGCCAGACACTCGACCTCAAGGATAATCCTGAGTTGATAGCAGAGTATCGTCGCCGTCATAGTGATGGCGAGGCTTGGAGTGAAATCCTTGACGGAATACGCAGTGTTGGGATTCTGGAAATGGAGATTTACATAGTGGGTACCCGCCTGTTCATGATTGTGGAGACTCCACTTGATTTCGATTGGGACAACGCTATGGCGCGTCTTTCCACCTTGCCTCGTCAGCAGGAGTGGGAGGATTATATGTCTGAGTTCCAGCAGGCGGCTCCCGGTAGCTCGTCAAATGAGAAATGGCGCATGATGGAGCGTATATTCCATCTTTATGAAAAATAAAATACCATTCTATGGAGAGAATCAGCAACAAAAGCAAACTGATAGATAGACGGTACATGCTGCCCTTTGTTCTTGTTACATCATTGTTTGCCCTGTGGGGGTTTGCCAATGATATAACAAATCCAATGGTGGCGGCTTTTCAGACGTTGATGGAATTGCCGGCTTCGGAGGCTGCGCTTGTGCAGTTTGCCTTTTATGGCGGTTATGCAACAATGGCTGTTCCGGCTGCGCTTTTCATTCGTCGATATAGCTATAAACGCGGAATACTTATAGGCCTTGGTCTTTATGCCGTCGGAGCATTTCTCTTTATTCCTGCGGCAGCACAGCAGAGTTTTGCCTTCTTCTGCGTTTCGCTATAT
The DNA here is from genome assembly GCA_045657945.1 of Bacteroidaceae bacterium. Classification (GTDB taxonomy): domain Bacteria; phylum Bacteroidota; class Bacteroidia; order Bacteroidales; family Bacteroidaceae; genus HGM04593. The sequence goes on from JAZOUB010000023.1 coordinate 73,186, forward strand.
ATACTCACATTCGGTCTTGCTTTTCTTGAGACCACTGCGAATCCTTTGATCCTCTCACTCGGTTCAAAGGAGACTGCAACAAGGCGTCTTAATCTTGCTCAGGCGTTCAATCCGATAGGTTCGTTGCTTGGCATGTCTGTGGCTTCACTTGTGGTCCTGCCGAATTTGATTTCGGATGAGCGTGTAGGTGGTGAGCTCGTTTACAAAACATTGGATGCGGCAGAGAAAGCACCGATACGCGAGCATGACCTTGCTGTAATCCGCGATCCCTATGTTGCTCTTGGGCTTGTGGTGCTTGTCATATTCATTGTTTTCCTGTGTGTGATGATACCGAATCTTCAGGGACAGAAAAGTGTCCGTGTGAACAACAGGGCTACATTGAGGAACCTTTGGCGTAATAAGTTCTATCGTTTTGGAGTTGTGGCGCAGATGTTCTATGTGGCAGCGCAGATAATGGTGTGGACATTCATTATACAATATGCCGATAATCTTGGTATTGACAAGGCTGATGCCCAAAACTATAACATATGCGCAATGCTCCTTTTCCTGTGCGGCCGTTTTGTAACTACATTTCTTATGCGTTTCTGTAAATCGGGAACTCTGTTGGCTCTATTTGGTTTTGGCGCTATAACAGTTACCTTGGGAACAATACTGATTGAGGGTGTGGTTGGCTTGTATTGTCTTGTCGCTATCAGCTTCTTCATGTCGCTGATGTTTCCCACTATTTACGGTATTGCACTTGAGAATGTGAGGCGTGAGGATACTTCGCTTGGAGCTGCATTCCTTGTTATGGCTATTGTGGGTGGTGCGCTAATGCCGCCATTGCAGGGTATGTTGATTGATCAGGGAACCTTGTTCGGCATGCCGGCTGTCAATGTCTCCTATGCGTTGCCGTTGATATGCTTCATTGTTGTAACAGTTTATGCACTCGGGTGCAGGAGAATTCAAAAAAGCTGATTTATGGCAAGGATATTGGCAATAGACTATGGAAAAAAGCGTACAGGATTGGCTGTGACCGATGAACTGCAGATTATTGCAGGTGGCTTGACAACCGTGGCAACAGCCGAGCTCGTTGACTATATACTGAATTATGTGAAGAAAGAACCGGTGGAGCGCATTGTCGTTGGCCTACCTAAGCAGATGAACAATATGCCCTCGGAGAATATGTGTCGCATAGAACCGTTTGTGAACCGTATGCGTAAATTGTTGCCGGATATTCCTGTTGAGTATCACGATGAGCGTTTTACTTCGGTATTGGCGCATCAGGCAATACTTGCATCGGGCATCGGTAAGATGGCGCGCCGTAACAAGGAACTTGTGGATGAGGTGAGTGCAACAATCATATTGCAGTCATACATGGAAAGCCGAAGGTTGGCAACTGAAAGATGACAACCTAAGGGTTTTCCCTTTTCGCCTTTTGGCCCTTAATGCCCCTTTAGGCCTTTTGTGGCGTTTTTTTAATAGAATTAAAAACTAAATAATTATGATACTACCAATTTATCTCTATGGACAGCCTGTCCTGAAAAAAGTATCCGTGGATATTGATGCTGATTATCCCGATTTGAAACAACTCATTGAGAATATGTTCGATACCATGCATCATGCGTCGGGTATTGGTCTTGCTGCGCCACAGATTGGCCTTGCAATACGTTTGGTGGTTGTGGATCTTGATGTCCTTGCCGAGGATGAGCCTGAGTTCAAGGACTTCCGCAGGGTATATATAAATGCTCATATAATTGAGACTTCGGACGAGACTGACACTATGGAAGAGGGTTGCTTGAGTCTTCCGGGCATACACGAGAAGGTTACACGCCCATCACGTATCCATGTGAAGTACCTTGATGAGAACTTTATTGAGCATGATGAGTGGGTAGAGGGCTATCTTGCTCGCGTAATGCAGCACGAGTTCGACCATCTTGAGGGTAAGGTATTCTCCGATCGTCTCTCGCCTCTCCGTCGCCAGATGAACAAGAATAAACTCGGTAATCTTGTAAAGGGTAAGGTGGCTTGTGAGTACAAGGTAAAACGCGTGCTGCGATGAATTTACGCAGGGCAATTGCTGCGCTTCTCGCGTTGCTTGCTCCGTTATTCAGCTTAGCACAGTTGAATACCACGAGAGTGATGGAAATAGGGCGCAATGCGCTCTATTTTGAGGATTATGTACTCTCAATCCAGTATTTCAACAAAGTAATAGACTCAAAACCGTATCTTCACGAACCATATTTCTTCCGTGGTTTGGCGAAGTTTTATCTTGATGATTTCGTGGGTGCCGAAGAGGATCTTACTTCGGCTATAGAACGGAATCCTTACGTTGCGCGCAGCTATCAGCTACGTGGTCTGTGCCGTGCGCATCTTGACAGTCTTGCCCTTGCCGAGCAGGATATACGCACCGGTATCAGATATGATATGCAGAATGTGAACATGTGGCAGAACCTTGCTGCTGTTGCAATGCAGGCCGGCGATTGGCCGAAGGCGGCCGGAGTGGTCGATTCGCTTTTACTCTTTGCACCACGCAATAGCACTGCATACGTGATGCGCGCTCAGGTGGCAATGAATATACAGGATACGGTGACTGCGTTGGAGATGGCAAACAAGGCTGTTCTGTATGACAAATATTCGGCCGATGTGTATGATGCACGTTCAATGGTCTATTATGCCATGGCTGCGTATGAGGAGGCCGAAGCTGATTTGAACAAGTCGATTGAACTGATGCCAGGGCGTAGTGACAGTTATGCAAATCGCGGTTTGGTGCGTTATTTCCGTGAGGATTTGCGAGGTGCACTTTCCGATTTTGACATGGCGGTTCACATCGATTCTACAGTTCTCTCAACCCGTTACAACCGTGGCTTGTTGTTGATGGAGTTTGGTGAGAACAATAAGGCTATAGAGGATTTTGACATGGTGCTGGGCGTTGACCCGGATAACACCTTGGCTCGTTTTAACCGCGCGTTGTTGCGTTCTGCTGTAGGTGACTACAAAGGTGCAATCAATGATTTTTCATTGGTGATAGATGCATATCCAAACTTTGAACAGGCATACAGCTGTCGTGCCGATGCCCGTCGTAAATATGGTGATGCCTCCGGTGCTCGTGCCGATGAGGATTGGCTTTTCAAACGCAGGCAGGAAATATACATGAATGGTGTGGCTTCGGTGCAGAATGAATATTCGGCCGATGATGATGTGGCTCGCAAACGTTCCGAAGAGAATGTGCGAAACTACAATAGAATGATTGTACCGACTGATGTCAATGCCAAACAATATACGACAGAGGCACGCGGAAAGGTGCAGAACAAGAGCGTATATGTTGAACTTGAGCCGTTGTTTGTCCTTACCTATTATAAGGATGAGAACTCTGTTGGAAATGTCCGTGGGTATAATGCTATTGTTGAGAAGTATAATGCCAAACGTGTCGGATTGCGTCAGTTGCTGCTTACGAACAGGGAACGTGCACTCTCCGGTAGTGAGGTGGAGCGCCATTTTGCACATGTTGATGAGGTGTCAAAAGGTATAACCGATGGCGATGATGATGCTTTAATCCGCCTTGAACGTGCTATGGATTATTATCTTGTGCAGGATGTTGAGGCTGCAATGGTTGATGTTGATAAGGCTGTCTCGCTGCTTGGCGACAATTGGGTTTCCTACTTCATGCGTGCTTTTATTCGTTACAAACAACTTGAGATAAATCGTCTGAATGCGATTGATGAAATGCAGGGAATGATGCCAAAACAGAACTCATATCTCCCAGATTTGGACTATCGCCTTGTAAAGTCCGACCTTGACCGTGTTATAGAATTGCAACCCTCTTTTGCCGAAGCATACTACAACCGTGCAAATGTGTCGTCCAAACTTAATGACTTTAAATCGGCAATAGTGGATTATACGACGGCAATATCGCTCAATGACCGTTTTGCCGAGGCGTATTATAACCGTGGACTTGCGAAAATCTATACCGGTAACACCGAGGGTGGAGTGGCCGACTTGAGCAAGGCTGGCGAGTTGGGTATGTACCAGGCTTACAGTGTTATCAGACGCTTCAGGTAATTTGTCCTAAAAAAGCGGGCAATCCTATTGCTCAATTCTCTATTTTTCTTAACTTTGCAAGGATGTTGTACAATGGGCAGAGTACCTTGTGCAGTATCGTTGTGGTTTTAAAAGGGTGATAATTAAAAAATAAGAAAATATGATTAAAATTTCATTTAATGGCGAGATGCGTGAGTTTGCCGCTGAGGGCAAATCATACATTGAATTGCTGTCGGCTGTCGATCCCAAGCTGTTGAGCATTTATGTGGCGGTGAAGGAAGGTGAGAATATTGTTGACTTGCGTGATGTTCCTGCCGATGGCGCATGTGTTGAACTTGTGGGTCTTGAGTCAAAGGATGCATTGCATGTGCTGCGCCACACAACAACACATATTATGGCCGAGGCTGTGAAACACCTGTTCCCCGAGGCAAAACTTACTATCGGTCCTGCAACTGAAACAGGTTTCTTCTATGACTTTGAGTGTACTCCTTTTACCAAGGAGAATCTTGAGGCTATTGAGAAGGAGATGAAGAAAATCATCAAGCAGAGTCCACGCATTGAACGCAAAGAGCTGAGCCGTGAGGAGGCTATAGAACTGATGAAGTCAAAGGGGGAGACATACAAGCTCGAACTCATTGATGCCATCCCCGAGGGTGAGCGTATAACAGTATATTCACAGGATGATTTTGTTGACCTTTGCATGGGACCCCACTTGCTCAATACAAGACTCATCAAGGGGTTCAAGTTGCTTTCTTCGTCAACAACATACTGGAGAGGTGACAAGAATAATCCTTCTTTGTCACGTATCTATGGTACAGCGTTCTTTACAAAGGATGAGTGCGAGGCCTATCTTGCACACCTTGAGCATATCAAGAATATTGACCACAACAAGATCGGTCGCGAGATGGAACTCTTTACAACCGTTGATGTCATCGGTCAGGGCTTGCCTTTGCTCATGCCAAAAGGTGCGAAGATTGTTCAGACCCTACAGCGATGGATTGAGGATCTCGAGGATAATGAGTGGGGCTATATCCGCACCAAGACTCCTTTGATGGCAAAGAGTGACCTATATAAAATCTCTGGTCACTGGGATCACTACAAGGATGGTATGTTCGTGCTTGGCGACGAGGAGAATGATAAAGAAGTTTTCGCATTGCGTCCTATGACATGTCCTTTCCAGTACTATGTGTATAAGGCAACACATCACTCATACCGCGACCTGCCTTTGCGTTACAGCGAGACATCAACTCTGTTCCGTAACGAGGATTCGGGTGAGATGCACGGTTTGACACGTGTGCGCCAGTTTACCATCAGTGAGGGTCACCTTATTGTGCGTCCCGACCAGATGGTTGAGGAGTTCAAGAAGTGTCTTGCTCTTGCAAAGCATGTCATGGAGACTCTCGGCTTGCAGAATGATGTTACCTATGTGCTTGCAAAGTGGAACCCAGAGAACCGCGCGAAGTACATCGGTGATGCACAGGTTTGGGAGGAGACCCAGGAACACATCCGTCAGATGCTCAAGGAACTTGAGATTCCTTTCATTGAGGAAGTGGGTGGTGCCGCGTTCTATGGTCCAAAGGTTGATATCAATGCCAAGAATGTATATGGCAAGGAGGATACAATGATTACCGTTCAGTGGGATCCATTGCTTGCCGAGCAGTTCGATATGTATTATGTTGACCAGAATGGTGAGAAGGTGCGTCCTTATATCATTCACCGCACAAGTATGGGTTGCTATGAGCGTACTCTTGCATGGCTCATTGAGAAATACGAGGGTAAGTTCCCGACATGGTTGTGTCCCGAGCAAGTGCGCATTCTCCCAATCTCGGAAAAATATGGCGACTATGCATACGAGGTGGCTGCAGAACTGAAGAAGAACGGTGTGCTTGTGCATGTTGACAACCGCTCGGAGAAGATCGGTTACAAGATTCGCGATGCACGCAACAACCGTGTACCTTATATGCTTGTCCTTGGACAGCAGGAGGAGGCGGATCGCACTGTTGCTGTACGTAGCCGTTTCGCCGGTGACGAGGGCGTCAAGCCAATTGCAGAGTTTGTACAGGCCATCTGTGAGGAGATCCGTACAAAGACAATCCGCAAGGTTGAGGTGGAAGAGACAAAGGCCTAAAATGGCAAAAAGGCCATTAAGGGCTACAAGGATTTCTTACTTATGATATTAGCCCCGCTCACGACTGTGAGCGGGGTTTTTGTGAAAAAGCGTTTACAAGGAATAAAAATCACAAAAAAGCAAACTTTGTGGCAATATAGCTTGTTTGCTTGGAAAAACATTCTTAAGTTTGCATACGGTTTTGCTGTACCGATTGACTGGGAAACTCATCAATTATTATCGAAAACCGAGTTAAGCTCTTATAGATATGTCCAATGGCGGGCCGCGCCTTCGGGTAGTTTTTAGAACCGGCGGATTACAAAGGACAGGAGCCCTCAAATCTTGTATTCTCGGAGTTTCGTCGTTCTCTTCGTGCAGCAAAACTTTTTTCTATAACCAAGTTTGTTTTTTACAAGCTTGGTTTTTGCTTTTTTTATCTTGTTGCGTGAAAAAATAGCGAATCTTCTTCGTTATGTGACAAATAAATGCTACATTTGCAACCGATTTTGAAAAGTTATGCCTTGAAAGGGCATTTAAAAGAAGGAACTTATATAATAATTGATGAAGAACGACAATCTGAAGAACCAGTATCGTGTTAACGAGCAGATTCGTGCCAAAGAGGTGCGTATTGTAGGCGATGATGTTGAATCGGTAGTAATGCCGCTGCACAAGGCTCTTGCGCTTGCAGAAGAAAAAGAACTTGACCTTGTGGAGATTTCTCCAACAGCAAACCCTCCTGTTTGCCGTTTGATTGAGTATTCAAAGTTCCTCTATCAGATGAAGAAACGCCAGAAAGAGCAGAAGGCAAAGCAGGTGAAGATTGATGTCAAGGAGATTCGTTTCGGTCCTCAGACCGATGAGCATGACTACAACTTCAAGCTCAAACACGCGATCAGCTTCCTCAAGGATGGCGACAAGGTTAAGGCCTATGTGTTCTTCAAGGGACGCTCAATCCTTTTCAAGGAGCAGGGTGAGGTTCTGCTTCTGCGTTTCGCAAAGGATCTCGAGGAGTATGGCAAGGTTGATTCAATGCCTGTACTTGAAGGAAAGCGCATGACGATCATGCTCTCGGCAAAGAAGGCGGCTCCTGCAAAGAAGGAGAAACCGGCAAAGCCACAGCAGCCTGCAGCCGAGACTACAACTGAAGAATAAAAAAGCGAGTAGTGTTGGATAGTACGCTACCGATAATTGTTAACTAATAATTTTTTAAACAAAATGCCAAAAGTTAAGACTAACTCCGGTGCCAAAAAAAGATTCGCTCTTACCGGAACAGGTAAAATCAA
>JAZOUB010000024.1:0-6159 GCA_045657945.1 Bacteroidaceae bacterium
TAAAATTCTGAGGGATTTCAAAATCAAGCATATAATTTTGATAACCTGAAAACTCTGGGGTGATATAAATAAAGATTTAATTTAACAGCAGAATTTATCTTTAATCTGTTTTCTAAATTTTTCTTATTGTCGTTATGCCTTGTACTTTCTGTATGTCAGAAAGTACCAAAGAACTTGGCACTCGGGCGCACCATTGACTGCATCCAAGTTTAGCTGCACTCGCTTTGTGTGTAAACAAGTTTCCACCCGCTCGTTTGCATAAACTTTCGTTCACTCCTCCTGCTCGTGAATTGCCTTGCAGGCAAGGTTTATGCAAGCGAGTAAAAACCAAGCTTGCTTGGGTTTTGCAACGAGCGCAGCTAAAGCTCGCCAAAGGCAATATAACTCGTCCGTCCCTCGCTTATCGCTGCAAGCCTTTCTGTCGTCAGCAGGGTGCTGCGGATCGCACTTCGTACGGCAATTTTTGGAAAATATAATTGCCGTACTACGTTTGAACGGTCCTCGCACAATGGCCTGCTGTCTGCAGGGCTCTTCGCTGTGTTGCTTACGGTGCCGTTTAATAAGTTACTTGTGCTCGCTGCAAAATCTCAAACAAGTTTGGATTTCGCTCGCTTACACGTAACTTTCCGCCGTTGGCGGGGAATAACCTCTGCAAAGAATAGCCATTGGTGTATTTCGCGAACTTTACTGCGTAAAACGGTAATGCCAAAGAAACACCGGCACCGTTAAAGGACACAACTTGAAGACTGTTGATTTTTGGATTAAGTGAGAGGAATGTTCGCCCGTTAGTTAGGTGCTCGCCTTGGCGAGTGACTAACTGAGGAAGGTCCGCATCACCCAAAAATCAACAGAAAGGTTCAAGTGACACCATTGCGGGCGAGCAATGTTTGCGACGACGGGAGCTTTAGCTCCCCAAAGGAGTGTGCTTTAGCACCCTCTTCGACTGAAGGATGTTGCTTGCAACTCCTGAATTTGCTTTGCAAATCGACAATGCCGGCAGCATTTAGTCAAGCGTAGTGCCGCGATAGTGGCACCGCTTGGGTTGCGAATAGACGGCATTGTCAACCTTAAATACCGACTGGACTTTAAATAAAATGCTCACATTCAGAAAAGTAAATAAATTTCCTTTGCATTCACTTAATCGCATTTTTCCGTGTGCCGGAACCTTTTGGTTCTTTTCAGTTATGAAAAGAACGTATAGAACGACTTAAAGAAAATATAAATGAACGATTAAGGTTGAAGACTGCTGTAGAATACAATACAATACAATACAATACAATTGAGAGGTAATCCTAAATTTCCCCCAACTTTTGCAGGTGAGCCAAATAAAATAGAACGGCATAACCGTTCTATTTTGCGTAATATACACTCGTTGTGTCCTTTATTCTATACTCTCGCAATTCTGCATCCATACGGCGTATGATGTATCCGATGTCATGATCCAGCCGCTTTGTGGGTCAAGGGTACAACAAGTGGCCTGTGGGCCGTCGGGCATTGCCGAGCGTTTGAATTGCTGTGTGAAGAAACGGCGAATGAATGTGCTGAGCCATTTCTTTATGGTTGCGTTGTCATATAGGCCATTGAACGCTGTAGTTGCCATGAGATATATCTTCTCGGGTGCAAAGCCATAGCGCACGAAATGGTAGATGAAGAAGTCGTGCAGTTCGTAAGGGCCTACGAGGTCTTCGGTCTTCTGCTTTATGTTGCCTTCGTGGTCGGCCGGAGTCAATTCGGGTGAGATGGGTGTATCCACAATGTCGAGCAGTGTGTTCTTTACCGTCTCGTCGGTCTCGTTGCCGGCAATGTTACGAACCATGTGCTGCATCAATGTCTTGGGAACGGATGCATTGACGCCGTACATACTCATCTGGTCGCCATTGTATGTGGCCCAGCCGAGTGCAAGTTCCGAGAGGTCTCCTGTGCCGATTACAATGCCGTTCTCCTGGTTAGCGATGTCCATGAGGATTTGTGTGCGCTCACGCGCCTGTGCGTTCTCATATGTCACATCGTGGTTGTTGATGTCGTGTTCAATATCCTTGAAGTGCTGTATGCATGCATCCTTGATGGAAATTTCCCTTATTTTTGTTCCAAGCGCCTGCATTAGTGTCAGGGCGTTGTTGTATGTTCGGTCGCTTGTACCGAAGCCGGGCATTGTGACGGCTGTGATGCTGTTGCGTGGCTTGTCTATGATGTCGCACGCCTTGGCGGTGACAAGCAGGGCGAGGGTGGAGTCGAGGCCTCCCGATATGCCAATTACGCATGTCTTTGCGCCTATGTGTGTGAGGCGTTTGGCAAGTGCCGCCGCCTGTATTGCAAATATTTCGTTGCAGTACTCCTCCAATGTGTATCCCTTGGGGATGAATGGCAGTGTTGCAAAGTGGCGTGTAAGCGTTGTGCTGTTGCTTGTGGTTTGTGGTATGTGTATTTCGGTTGTCGCTGTAGAATGTGCGAAACAGGTGTCTCCCTTGCGTTCCTTGGCGCATTTCTCGGTGTCAATCTCTGTTATTGTATAGTGTGCTACCGGTATGTGGCATCCGCTTTCAGCAATGATTTCGCCGCACTCGGCAATTGCGCAGTAACCTGGGTGGGTGGCGGTGCTTGTAGATTCACCCCAACCGATGCCTGCGTATATGTAACCGCACTTGTATCTTGCGCTTTGTTCAGCGATGCGGCGTTGTGTCTCTTTGTGTGCTCCGGCAACGGCGCGCTGGGCAGTGGGGTTGAGAATAATTGTTGCGCTACATGCTGCAAGTTCTGCTCCGGGAGCAACGAGTGCTGCTGCCTCGTTTCCAATTTCAATACCGAAATTGTATGAATTTGTGCGGAACAGGCCGTTCTTTACGAATGGAACTTCTTTTCCTGCTATGATGGCGTGGCACTCTTGTGGCAGGTTTTCGCTGCTTGTAAACCAACGGTTTTCACCGGTCTTGCTGTTTAGTATGCGCTTGGGTACAATACCTATGATCTCACCCTTGTGTATTACAACTGCGCAGTTATAGAGTGAATTACGGTTCTCTATTGGCGCACCGAACACAATGACGCTGTCGCATGTAGCGGTCTCCATAGCAATGTTTGCAATGGCATTGTCGCAGACATGTATGAAATGCGGTTGAGTAAACAGGTCGCCGCAACTGCTCGATGTCAGGCATAACTCGGGAAAGAGTATGAGTTCTACACCTTTCTTCGCCAGTTTGTTTGTTGTCTCAATTATGCCCAGGGCATTATGGTTGCAGTTTGCCACTGCAATTACGGGAGTGGCTGCTGCTGCTTTTACAAATCCGTATTTCATATTTTCTGTATGTTTCGATCTTTACTCCTTATTATATATATAAGGTGCTTACGTTGCAAAAATATGTATTTATTCTTATATGCGGTCTCGTTTTCTGTAAAAATCTGCTTTAATATATATAAAACGATTACCGTTGCTTGCAGCGGTAATCGTTTCTGTGTAAAGTGTTTTATTTTTTAATAGATGTCCTCGGGTTTTGATGGATTGTTGATGATACCTACAGGGACAATCTCCAGGTAATCCTGGTTGAACTCGTTTGGTTTGTCGTCTGTACCACCCTCGGTTACATCCTTGAAGCGCAACCAGTAGTTCTTGCCATACTCTAGTTCGTATGTGCCGATGATGCGACGGAATGCTCTCTTGGCAAAGCGCATGTTCTTTACGGGACCGGCGTTCCATCCACCCAGTTCAATGCTTGCAGGGGCTTTCATGAAGCCACGGTTGCGCATTGCCTTGTCGTCCTTGCGGTTCTCCTCTTCGTTATCTACGTTGTCGTCGAACCATCCCATGAAGGCAAGGTTGCTCTCGCTGTCACGCATATCCAATGGAATTCCGCAAATCTGTAGTCTGCCTTCCTCGCCAAAATAGAACTGGGCTACACCGCGTGCGTCAGATGCTGAGAAACCGAAACGTACTTCGTATCTGCCCTGTGGAACATGAGGAATTCGGTACTGGAAGTCGTACTTGCCGGTTACAAGCATCTCGTCGCCCTGGTAGTTTGCATAACCGCCATCCCACATCGCATCGTGTGGACGCAGATAGTAGATGTGTGTGTCGGTATTGTTGTGTCTCAAACGTGTGCAGTAGTCCTCGGGGATATATACAAGGGTGTATTTTGCATCCTCTGGCATCCAGCGTACGTCATTGTTTGTAAGTTCGGGGAATAATGAGAATACATCCCAACGCATGCGCTCGTCAAAGATGTTGCCTGCCATCTCTTTTTCATTGTAGATGAGTATTTTGTTGATGGTGTAAATCATGCCGTTTACAGCCTGTGGTTCGAATTCTTCAAGCCCCGGACGTGTACGTGATGTGGATTCGTCCTCAATTACAACGTTGATGTGAGGTTTCATATCGCTATTTAAGCAACGTGTACCCATCTCCTGTGAGTAGTTTACAATAAGCTGTTCTTTCAACATGCTGGTTGTGCCACTCACGCTTGTGTATGTGTCTGTGCTGTTAGCGAAAGGTCTTGTAACCTTCAAGGAGGTGAAGGGGAGTGCTGTCTCAAAATAGTCATAGCGGTCAAATGATGTAGGCATGTTCTCCTCTGAGTCGAACTTGTCTTTAGCTACCTCGCCATCAGTGATGGTTTGGTAACCTTCCATGATGAATCCACCTGGACCCTTGCCGGATTTGTATAGCAATTTGCGGTCTATGATGTGGTATGCAACAAACTGGTAAAGAGGGTTGTGTGGGTCGTTATATTTGCCCAAGGAATCAGTTCCGTAGAAACGTGAAGCAAAATCCTCGAGCTGCTCGATTGATTGGATTGAGATGCCAAATGCATTGTTCTTAGAGTCTGCAAGGAGTTCGTCGGTCTCAACGAGCAATGTGAATCCCTGATTGTATGCCTCTGGGTATGGAGGCTCCTGGTCGTTCTGTGTCTTGAACTTTGGACCATATTGGCCAAGTCCGTCGTAGTTGGGGTCTATTTCGAACTTCTCAAGATACTCATCAAAGCCGGTCAGAATCAAAGCCTCGCTGAACAGTGAGAATGCAGGTTGTGAGGCAAGCAGTGATGATGTAGGTTGGTCTGATGGAGAAAGAGTACCCTTTAAGGTGTGGACATATCCATTCTCGGTCTCAATGTTCTGTTCCTTGATCTCAATACCCTCAATAGTTGCAACATTGTAGCCTTGGTCGTCGTTTGTCCAACCAAGTGTAACGCTGCGGCGGTTCATTGTCTTTTTGGGGAATGCTCCGGTGCCAACTTCGATTGTGTTAAGACCCTGCTCAATAATGTGGTTCTTTGCAATTTCGGCAGCCATACTGTCGCTCAGCTCCTCAAGCTTCAGTGATGTAATACCTGTATTCTTGATTTTTACGGTAGGGTCATTCTCGTTAAGCTCTACGCTTTCCATGTACTCGTTGTACTTCTCTTCGATGTACTTGTCGATTGCTTCATTGGTGGGGGCAAAGCAAGTGTATGAACCGTATGTAGATAATGTGGTCAACATGCTTCCGCCTTTCTTGCCAATCTTTGCTTTCTGGAGAATGTAGCAGAATTTACTGAGCGTTGTGTCTTCAGTTAAATGGTCGGCAATGAGCTTACCGGTGAAAGTAAAGCGGCTCTCCTCAGCGATCTCTTTTTCACAGCTGGTGAAAGTGCTGCTAGCAACTAGTGCTAATGCACCCAGTGCCCAGACCTTCATCTTTGTTCCGAATGGTTTTTTCATATAGGTCTATGTTTAAGAATTTTTATTTTTCTTATTTAATATATACTAACCCCCAAATTTAAATCTTTATTTTATAACGACAAAATAAAATCCAGAGCTTTTTCTATTTCTTCGTCAATTTAACTTTTCTGCCTCCCGGTTTTTATCTGTTTAGTATGCTTGTGGGCGCTGTTTTATTTGTTTTTACATAAATTAACACAAAAACGTAAAAAAAAGAGCGAAAAAACTTGTACGATATATAAAATGGATGTATTTTTGCAATGATTTCAGAAATGAAATCCAAATAACGGGGTTCGAAGCCCAAAAAAACAAAAAGGATATTGATAATTAAAATTTATACGACTATGAAAAAGTACATTTGTTCAGTGTGTGGTTATATACATGAAGGTGAATCAGCTCCCGAGCGTTGCCCAATGTGCAAGGTTCCCTCAAACAAGTTCAACGAGTTGCAGGAAGGCCCCATCCAGTTCG
>JAZOUB010000025.1:0-47049 GCA_045657945.1 Bacteroidaceae bacterium
TATATAATGAATACTCTTTTTCATATATCTGTTACTTGATATTTATTGTGTAAAATTACTCCTCAGACTCATTTTTCTCTGTCCAGCCATACTCAACCTCAGCATCGGGCAACGGGAATATGAAGTTCTCCTTATAAATAGTCACATCGGGACAATGGCCCAATGTACCCGTCACGCCGTGTGTCTTAAGGAACCAGAAGTACTGACCCTCGCCATAGAACTCCTTGCGATACTCTTTATTGAGTGCTGCCATACGCAGTTCCTCGGTATCACACGCCACATCCTTTGCCTTGGATATACCGCGCTTGTTACGTACACTGTTTACGTATATGGCAGCCTCATCACCGTCCTCGGCAGCCTCGCAGACTATGTAGTACATCTCGGGCAGACGGATGAGTGGAATTATCCCAGTCTTGTTCTCAATATATTTCAAAGACATTGCACACTGCTGTTCGTTGTTGCGGTAGAATGCAGTACCCTTGGCACGCATATCCTCGCTCTCGGAACCCACAGACTCGAATATCTGATTCAGGGTAGGGATATTCAGATAATACTTGGTCTTCATCTTGTCACCCAAAGCGAAATACTCGGAGAGATTGTCCTCCAGCTCATACATGTTGATACCGAAGATAACCTCCTTGGAGAGGATTGGATCATTGTCATTGCCGCTCTGCAGTGTCAAACCGCACTCGTCAATTACCATACGGGCATACATTGCCGCGCTGTCCTTCTCGCCGGCATAGCTGTAGACACGTGCCAACATAGCGTTGATGGCATGATAGTTCATACGCATATTCCTCTTGCTTAGGTCTTCACCCAAATCAAGATCCTTCTCGTGACTCATGCACTCTTTTGCGGCTTTAAGGTCGCTTATAATCAAGCCGACGATATCCTTTGCTGGTAATAACGGTTGCTTGGAGTGGTCGGCCACTGTGCGGTAAGGCATGCACTTCATATCACGGGCTGCAATGTCGCCGGCGTAGTCCATAGGCCCCCATCCGCGCAAGAGGTCAAAATGCAGGAATGCACGCAAGGCAAGCGCCTCGCCACGTATCATATCACGGGCTGCAGAGTCGAGCAACACCACCTCACCATTCAACTCCCACCATTTGAGTAGGTTGTTGGCATTGGCAATGGTGTTGTACTGGGCGCGCCATGTGTTTGCAAGTACACCTTTTGTATTGTATCCACCGCTTGTCTCGCGGTCATAGATATACACGCTGCTGCGGTCGGTTGTTCCTTCGGGCAGCTTGTCATACATCTGTGCAAGCTGCTCCATGAGCCCGAAACTGAGGTTCTTGCCATAAGTATCCTCCTCGGTCATCAGAATGTAAAGACCGGCAAGCGCGCTCTGGAAACCGGTCTCTGTTGTAAACAGTTCCTTGGCCGGCAAATCGGTATTTGGAGTTACATCAAGCCATTCGGAACACGAATGGAAAGAGAGCATGCCGGTGAGGCCTAATATAATGGTATAAACAGTCTTTTTCATTTTCTTCTTCCTTTAATTATCTGAACATGATTGACAGGGACAATGTGTATGAACGCGCAAACGGATAGTCGAGACCACGTTCCATCTTTATGGTTGAAATGCGGGCAAGGTCATTGGTTGTAAAGTTCAAGGCCAATACATCAATGTTTGCACGGCGCAGATACTTGAAGTCCTCACCGGTAAACCTGTAACCTACATTCATTGTCGCAAGCCTTACTTCATTGTCGTCCATTATGAATCGTGTGCTGGCCGGTGTGTTGGCACCTGTGGGGCTGAAGCCTACATAAGGGGTCACATCGCCCGGTTTCTCCCAACGTCCATGTCCTGCACGGTTATCAAGGTTGTATGCCACATTCTGGTTCTCAATTTTGTCAACAAGAGTCTGGTTATACACAACTCCACCATATTTATATGTAAAACCGAGTGTACATGACAAATCCTTCCAGTTAATGCTTGTAGAGAGAGTACCGCTGATTTTCGGGTTCAAATCGCCCACTGCAACCTTGTCATTGGCATTCCAAACAAATGTCTTTGTACCGTCGCGTTTGAGGTAGACCTCCTTACCCGTTACGGGATCAACGCCCAACGAGCGCACCACATAAAGCGTAGTGGTTGACTCACCCTCGCGGTACTGTGGCAATGGAGCCGAAGCCGAAGCCATCTGCTTTTCATTTTCTTTCTTCAGAAACTCCGACAATTTGAGAATCTTGTTCCTATTGGCATTGGCATTGGCATTGATTGTCCAGAAGAACTGCTTGCGCAAATTCTGCACGGCAACAACGTTCAACGTAACATCGTAACCTTGATTCTGCAACTCACCGGCATTCATCACCATAGTAGAAAAACCGGTTGAAGGAGCAAGGTCGTAGTTGGTGAGAAGTTCCTTTGTGATGTTGTTATAGTAGTTGAATGTAACGTTCACACGGTTTTTCCAAAATCCGAAGTCGAGCGAAACGCTGGCGTTATGTGTTTTTGCCCAGCCAAGGCTTGGATTGTTAAGGCCGCTCAACAGAGCTCCCAAAACGGGGAATGAGTTGTAGGGGCGCATTGTCTCGGAGAATGTATAGTACTCAATGGCATCTGCGGGGCTGAAGTTCTGCTCACCGGTGACACCGTAGCTTGCACGGAGCACAAGATTTGAGAGGTAACCCTGCAGCCACTTCTCGTTATGGGCATTCCAACGTCCGCCGACAGACCAGAAGGGGACGAGGTCATGGTTCGCATAACGCGATGAAGCCTCGCCGCTGATATTGAAGTCGGCAGAATAACGGTTGTCATAGCTATAAGAGAACTGTCCGATGAGGCCTATTGAACGCGAAATGTTCTCACTACCGATGTTGCTCATGCTTGTCTCCATCTTGTTACCGAAGATGAAATCATCCATGTGCGAATCGGGGTATCCTGTTGCCGAAAGGTTAACATAGTTGTTCTTGTCCTCATTCACAGTCCAGTTACCGAACACACTGAACAGGTGCTTGTCGAGCACAAGGTTATAGTTGATACCAAAGTTGCTCGACCATGATGACATCTCACCCGAGCTCTTGTAGTA
Source organism: Bacteroidaceae bacterium (assembly GCA_045657945.1). Classification (GTDB taxonomy): domain Bacteria; phylum Bacteroidota; class Bacteroidia; order Bacteroidales; family Bacteroidaceae; genus HGM04593. Next base: position 3,039 of record JAZOUB010000025.1, read on the forward strand.
GCTTCCTTTACGTGTCAGGTCATCCTCAGTCTCAAAACTTGTATGGTCGGCCGGGAGGAATCTGTCTGTTCCCGCCAATCCTCTTGTATATGAGAGTTGCTCGGTGACACGCAGATTCTTCAGTATCATATACTCAAGGCTGAGGTTTGTTGTCATGCTCAAACTGTTTGTCCGGTCCTTTATACCTACAGTAGCATCGTAAAGAGGATTGGTTATCATCTTGCTCTGACCGCTAACAGTGTTGTTGTCGAGCACCTTTATCTGCTGCCCGTTGGCGTCGGTGGGTATATAATAAGGATTAAGCCTTGTATATTGTGAGTATGAGCCATAGGGCGAGTTGCTGCTGTTCGACTCGGAAAGACCCACGTTGGCACGCATTGTAAACTTGTCCTTCAGATAGGTCATATTGAAGTTCACACCCTTTGTGCCGTTGCTTGAACCCTTCATCACACCGGGCTGCATAGCCGCATTGATGTCGAGGCTGTAGCGGAACACTTCGGTACCACCGGCAACACTCAACGAGTGGCGGTTCTGTATAGCTGTGCGCAAAGGCTTTGAGAGCCAATAGGTATCGACACCACCAAGCACATTGCGGCGGTACTTGTTGTAGAGGTTCATCTGCGCCGCATTTGTGGGGCTGTAGAGGCCTGCTCTCCACTCGGTCTCGAGTTTTGTGGCAGCATCCATCATGTTGTAGTCGGTAAGGTCAGGGGTCTGCACGGTCATGGTTCCGTTGTACGACACAGAGAGTGCGCCGTCGGGCGCAACCTTTGTTTCAACAACCACAACGCCATTGGCAGCACGCGAGCCATAGACTGATGTCGCAGCCGCATCCTTGAGCACGGTGATGGTCTCCACGCGCTCGGGGTCAAGGTCAAGGATTCTGCTCATTGGCACGATGAAACCGTCGAGCACGAAAAGCGGTGTATTTGGACGGCTCGAAACGTTGTCGAGCATAAGATCCATGCTGTTCATTGACTTTGAGCCCAAAGACTGGTCACCGCGTATCTGGAAATCGGGCTCGGCATTAGGGTCGGAACCTGTGAGGTTATTCTCGATAATCTTGAAACTTGGATCAAAGAACTGCAAGCCTTTGAGAATATTTGTAGGGCTCATCTTTCTCAAATCGTCACCCTTAACCTCTACGTAGTTTCCTGTAAAGCTGTCTTTGCTACGACGGCTGATACCGGTAACAACCACTTCGGCCATCTCAATAGAGGGTTTCATTTCTATCACCAGATTATTCTCATCCTTCAATATCTGCTTTGAGACCGTCTCGTAGCCCACAAATGAGATGCTAATAGACTCCTTTCTATTCAATCTCAAACTGAACTTACCATCAATATCTGTCTGGCATCCCCTGGCACCCTTGTTATTACCTGTACCGTCGGTTATCAACACGGTTGCTCCAATGAGCGACTCCTGTGTATCACGGTCGAACACCTGTCCCGACACATAGACCTCGTCACCTTTTCCCTCCTTCTTTTTATCGGGTTGCAAGACTATCTGGTTGTCACCCTCGTAACGGATTATGACATTCTGGTCACCAATAAGATCACCGAGCACTTTGTCGAGCGGTTTGTTCTTCACTGCAATGCTTGTGGGCTTGTTGATGTTCCAAAGCGACACCTCCTGCAATGTAATCTTTGCATTTGCCGCCTCGGCAACCATTTCAAGCACTTTGCCCAAAGGCTGGTTGCTGACCCTCAAAGTAACGGGTTTCTCTTTCCAGCTTGCCGCATCCTGGGCATTTGCAACTGTCATGCTGCACAATAGCAGCGCGACAAACAGAGTTATCTTACAGAAAAACTTGGAACTGAGAACAGTTTTTCCCATAATAAACATGATTATATGGTTTTACATTTATTGCATGAGCATGTCCAAGATGCTCTTGTAGAATGCGTTGCTGTTGTATTTTTCAACATAGTCCTTGTAGAGGACATCGGCACGTTCTATCTCACGGCCGTTCAATATGAAGTTACGTAGCAAGGTGTAGAGAACAAAATCCCTTGGTGCACCATCGTAGAACCCTGCGAGTTCCTTGTACATATCCTCCATCACTGCAGGCATGGTATATGCCTCGCCACGCTCCTTGGCAGCCTTCTCGTTCATGTAGAAGCAATAGCGCATGAGGAAGCTTGCATACTCGGAACAGTTCATTGACTCTGCATCGTCCCTGACAACATAACCGTCCATGATGTTCCAGTAGTCACCAATCCCCTGCTCCTCGACCGGAACACCCCTTACACTTGCATACATTACCGGATATTCGATGAACGACATATATACATGATACTCAATCATTGCCATCACATAGTTCTTTGCCTCGATGCTTGCCGGACTCTTTTCTACAAGAGCCTTTGCTTTCTCCAACAAAGTACGTGAATCATCGATTCGATCTTTTGGCTTTATGTCAAGAGCGGCACAACCAAGAAGTTGCTCCTTGTAGCGAAGGCTACGCTTGAGATTCTCAATGCTCTTGACAAGACGGTTGTTGTTTACAGCACGCTCCGAACCGCTATACTCAACCTTCACGTTCTTGCCGTTATACACTATATTGACATGCAGGCTGTCACCCGGCAGCAGAATCACGCCGGTTCTTCCGTTGATATTCATCCACACAAGATCATCACATTCGAAATTGTAGATATGCTCTTCACCCGGATTAGTATGAAACTCCTGCGCAATCATCGGTGTCTGCATGCAGTCAAAATAGATTTTGCTTCTCTGGTAGCCGTCAATCTTGGCACTCAAAGTTGTCTTTTGCTGCGCTGTCGCAGTGGTCATAAGCCCCAGAACCGCAGCAAGCACAAATAGAAATCTTCTCTTCATAGCTATATTCTATTATATTCTATAATATTATTCTTTAATTTTATATTATTTTCGCAAAAATATCACAAAAGCAAATAAAAACAAATACCTTATAAATAAAAAAAGTTAAAATGGGTGATACCCTGCATGCGTTGCCATGAGTTTTCAATCTTTGCCACCCCTTGTCAAGGGTTTGTTCGTGATTTGTGATTGAATATATCTCCAAAAGTATTATCTTCGCAAAAAATAAAACATACTATCCACTATGATAAAGAAATTACTTCTCTGCACACTCGCGTGCATCACATTCACAACAGCGACAGCCGACGAAGGCATGTGGCTTCCAAGCCTCATCAAGGAGCGTGTAAAGGATATGCGCAAAAAGGGCTTCAAACTGAAAGCCGAGGATGTGTATTCAACCACAAAACCATCGCTGAAGGACGCTGTGATGCAGTTTGGTGGCGGCTGCACGGGCGAATTCGTTTCGGCCGAAGGATTGTTGCTCACCAACCACCATTGCGGATATGCATCGATACAGAAACTCTCATCGGTTGAGCATGATTATCTCACCGACGGATATTGGGCAAAGTCACGTGACGAGGAGCTACATGTCCCCGGGCTAACCATCAGCATTCTTGAGAGAATGGAGGATGTGACCGACAGAATTGCTGCCGGCGAGAGCAAGGAGGAGATTATTGCACAGGCAAAACATGGTAAAGGTTGCCGTGCAAGCATTGAGTCAATGTATTATGGCAACCAGCACTATCTGTTTGTATATCGTGTATATAACGATGTACGCCTGGTTGGCGCACCCCCATCATCAATAGGTAAGTTCGGTGGTGACACCGACAACTGGATATGGCCACGCCACACCGGCGACTTCTCCATGTTCCGCGTCTATGCAGACGCGAACAACGAACCGGCCGACTACTCGACAGAAAATGTGCCATACCGTCCCAAGCGCTACTTCCCAATCTCGACGAAGGGCGTTAACGAGGGCGACTTCACCATGATTTATGGTTTTCCCGGCAACACGCAGGAGTATGTTACTGCCGACGCGGTTGAATATGTTGCCGAGGTTTCAAATCCCATGAAGATTGCCCTGCGTACAATCAGACTCGACATCATCAGCGAGGCACAGAGCAAGGATGTTGCCACACGCATTGCTTATGCCGCAAAGCATGCTAACATTGCCAATGCATGGAAAAAATGGCAGGGTGAGAGCCTTGGACTTGAGCGCCTTAAAACAGCCGATAAAAAGGAGGATTATGAAAGCTCTTTTGCTGCATGGGCTGCCGACAAGCCACAGTACGCAGCACTGATTGACTCCATGCATGCAGCATACGAGAAAGTGATTCCCGGATACTTTGCACGCGAACTGTTCAACGAGACAATTGCCGGCATTGAAGTATATAATTTTGCGGCATGGCTCAACGCACAGCACTCAAAGGGCGAGAAGCTGACTGCAGATCTCCAGGTCATAGGCCGCACATACTACCTAAACGACTACAGAGTTGAGATTGACAAGGCCATCGCCAAACGTATGATTTCAGAATTTATCGAGCGCATGCCTGTCGAAAACATACCTCAAGAACTCACAGCAGCAATAGAGAACTTTGGTAGTGTAGAGCTGTTCGTTGATTACCTCTACAGCAACACACAACTGATAACAAAATATCCTCTCACAACAGAGGAGATACTTAACGACCCCATGGTGCAGTTTGCCACCTGGTTCGTGCCACAAGTAAACAGGAACCGCGGATATGCATACCGCAACTTGAGCAATGTTCCGGATGTTGAGCAATGGTACAGGGAGTACATGCAGGCTCTGCGCGAGTGGGACAAGGAGCGAGCTTTCTACCCCGATGCAAACTTCACACTACGTGTGGCATACGGTACCGTGTGCGGCTACGAGAATGTTGACGGCGAGTACCACACACACCTCACCACCCTCGACGGCATAATGGCAAAGGACAACCCCGATATTTACGACTACAACATACCACAGGTGTTGCGTGACATCTATGCAGAGAAGGATTACGGCCGTTGGAGCATTGAGAAGAACGGCAAGCAGACAATACCGGTATGCTTCCTCGCCAACAACCACACATCGGGCGGCAACTCTGGTTCTCCCGTAATCAACGGCAAGGGCGAACTCATAGGTATCAACTTTGACCGCACCTGGCGTTCTACAATGAGCGACATAGAGTTCGATCCAAGTATCTGCCGCAACATCTCGGTCGATATACGCTATGTACTCTTTGTCATTGACCGTATTGGTGGCGCAGGCTACCTTTTTGAAGAGATGGACTTGAGATAACCCAAAGAGGAGAGTTGTATGAGCGGCTATTTTAACGAGCTTTTCATTGAGCACTCGGCACTGCAGGCAATTGTAGTGCTCTCGCTCATTTCGGCCATAGGCCTTGTGCTGGGACGCATCCGCATACTCGGTATATCACTCGGTATCACATTCGTGTTCTTTGCAGGTATCTTTGCCGGACACTTCGGGTTGACTATCGACAAGCAGATGCTGTTCTATGCCGAGACATTCGGTCTCGTGCTGTTCGTCTATGCACTGGGATTGCAGGTAGGTCCCGGTTTCTTCAGTTCCATGCGCACCGAGGGCACAAAACTGCTGTTGCCGGCGATTGGCGTGCTACTGACAGGTACAGCACTTGCAATAGGATTGAGCTACGGCGCAAATGTTGCAATATCGGATATGTCGGGTATCCTTTGCGGTGCAACCACCAACACCCCTGCACTTGCAGCCGCACAACAGACACTGGAACAGATGAAAGTTGATGGCAGCGGCGCAGCGCTCAGTTGTGCACTCACCTACCCACTTGGCGTGGCAGGTGTAATCTTTGCCATGATATTCCTGCGCAAGATGTTTGTAAGACCAAGTGATATGCCACAGCCCGACAGCAAGCATCAGAAAAACGTATTCATAGCCAGCTATTGCGTGACCAACCCGGAAATATTCGGCAAGAAAATATCAGAGATACACGACAAGCACAGCCACTTTGTAATCTCCCGTATGTGGCACGACGGTCATGTACTCATCCCAATGCCCGACAGGGTGCTGCAGGAGAATGACATTCTGCTTGTAATTACCAAACCCGAGGAGACAGAGGAACTGCGACAGGTTTTCGGCAAGCAGGAGCAGAAAGACTGGAACGCCGAGGATATTGACTGGAACAAGATTGATAGTGAACTCACATCGCAGCGCATCATTGTCACACGCCCCGAAATCAACGGCAAGAAGTTGTCATCATTGCGCCTGCGCAACAACTATGGCATAAACATTAGCCGCGTATATCGCTCGGGTGTACAGCTGTTGGCAACGCCCGACCTTGTGCTGCAGCTTGGTGACCGCATTACCGTAGTGGGCGAGACTGCCGACATCAAACGCGTGGAAAAGATACTTGGCAACGCAGTAAAGAGCCTGAATGAGCCAAACCTCGTTTCAGTATTCATCGGTATAATACTTGGCCTGATGCTTGGAAGCATCCCATTGTCAATACCGGGCATATCGGTCCCCGTAAAGCTAGGCCTTGCAGGTGGCCCCATAATCGTGGGTATTCTAATCGGCACATTCGGTCCTCGTCTGCACATGATTACTTACACCACACAGAGTGCAAACATGATGCTAAGGGCAATTGGTCTCAACATATACCTTGCCTGTCTGGGACTTGATGCCGGAGCACATTTCTTCGAGACCATTGTACGCCCCGAGGGTGCTCTGTGGCTCGTACTTGGCTTGCTGATAACATTCATTCCGGTAGTACTCATAGGCCTATTCGCCCTGCGCATAATGAGACTGGACTTCGGCTCTATTGCCGGACTGCTCTGCGGTTCAATGGCAAACCCAATGGCTTTGAATTACGTAAATGACACCATAGAGGGTGACAAACCGTCGGTCGCATACGCAACAGTATATCCCGTATGTATGTTCCTAAGGGTTATTATAATACAGCTGGTGATAATGTTCTTGATTTAGCAATTATGGCAACGGTAAAAAGGACAGCAACTGTCGGTGACCTGTTCATTGAGTTCAGCGGCAAGGAAATTGAGATATACCGCATAGCCCCAGACGGCAGCGGCATACTGAAACGGGTGGATGACACGCAGGGAGAGATAAGGCGCATTGCCGAGGAGGCAGGCTTTGAACGCGACTACAACTTGAGCTATCGCCAGCATGTAGCAAGGCTCATACAATATATCAACGGACTTGAAAACAAGAAAAACGATAAATAGAACAACTATGAGAAGAAGGATTACTCTCTTTGCCCTGCTGCTATGCGCAGTAGGCATGAAGGCACAGAGCGATTACAAAGGCAGCATGTCAATATGGTTCGACCAGCCAACAACGCTACAGGGACGCAGTATCTGGTATGGTGGCCGTCCCGACCTGTGGGAGGGCAAGGGCAAACCCGAATGGGCAGGCGATGCTGCCTACAACGCCGACAAGGAGTGGGAGTCCTATTCTTTGCCCATAGGCAACGGCAGCATAGGCGCGAATATCCTTGGCTCGCTTGAGGCCGAACGCATCACATTGAATGAAAAAACACTGTGGCGCGGTGGCCCCAACACCGAGAAGGGTGCAGAATACTACTGGAACGTGAACAAGCAGTCGGCACACCTGCTCGACGACATACGCCAGGCGTTCCTTGATGGCGACGACGAGAAGGCTGCCAAACTCACACGAGAGAATTTCAATAGCACCGCCTCATACGAGTACTATGGCGAGAAACCATTCCGTTTCGGAAACTTTACAACAATGGGCGAGTTCTACATTGAGACCGGACACAACCTCATTGGACTTGGCGACTACAAGCGCATCCTGTCATTGGACTCAGCTGTTGCAGTTGTGCAATACAGAAGAGATGGGATAGACTATAAACGCGAGTATTTCGTATCATACCCTGCAAATGTGCTGGCAATGAAATACAGTGCAAGCAAACCAGGGATGCAGAACCTCACATTCAGCTATGCACATAATCCTGTATCAGAGGGCACAATGGAGAGCGATGGCAATGACGGTCTTGTATGGAAGGCAAGGCTTGACAACAACGGCATGCAGCACACCGTTAGAATCAAGGCTATTGCAAAAGGTGGAAAAACAACCGTTGAAAACGGCAAAATCATCATAAAAGATGCCGACGAGGTCTGTTTCTATGTCACAGCTGATACAGACTACAAGATTAACTTCAACCCCGATTTCAACGACCCAAAAACCTACGTTGGAGTAAACCCCGACGAGACAACAGCCTCATGGATGGAAAATGCAGTAGCAAAGGGATTCGACAAACTATTTGAAGAGCACTATGCCGATTACGCAGCACTCTTCAACCGCATGGAGTTGAGCATCAACCCCAATGCCCCCACGACGCTTGAGTTCCCGGCAGTATGGAACCTGCCCACAGACAAACGTCTTGCAAGCTACCGCACCGGCAAGCCCGACTACGCGTTGGAGCAGCTCTATTTCCAGTTCGGGCGCTATCTGCTCATCTCAAGTTCACGCCCGGGCAACCTGCCGGCGAACCTGCAGGGCGTTTGGCATAACAATATAGATGGCCCCTGGCGCGTTGACTACCATAACAACATCAACCTGCAGATGAACTACTGGCCATCATGCGCCACCAACCTCTCGGAGTGTACATTGCCACTCATCGACTTCATACGCACACTTATAAAGCCCGGTGAAGTTACCGCCAAGTCATATTTTGGAGCACGCGGATGGACAGCTAGCATTTCGGGCAACATCTTCGGTTTCACAGCACCGCTCATAAGCCAGGACATGTCATGGAACTTCAACCCAATGGCAGGGCCATGGCTTGCAACACACGTTTGGGACTATTACGACTACACACGCGACAAGAAGTTCCTGAAAGAGACCGGTTACGAAATCATCAAGAGTAGCGCAATCTTCGCTGTTGACTACCTGTGGAAGAAGGAGGACGGTACATACACCGCGGCACCTTCTACATCGCCCGAACATGGTCCCATTGACCAGGGCGCGACATTCGTACATGGTGTCGTGCGCGAAATCCTGCTCGACGCCATTGCCGCAGCCGAAGAGCTGGGCGTTGACAGCGAACTGCGCAAGGAGTGGAAGAGCGTTCTTGCCAACCTTGTACCATACACTATCGGCCGCTATGGCCAGCTCATGGAGTGGAGCAAGGACATTGACGACCCCAATGACCAGCATCGCCATGTAAACCACCTCTACGGCCTGCACCCCGGACATACAATTTCACCGGTGACAACCCCGGAACTTGCCGAGGCGTCAAAGGTTGTTCTTGTTCACCGCGGTGACGGTGCAACAGGCTGGAGCATGGGTTGGAAACTGAACCAGTGGGCACGCCTTCACGACGGCAACCATGCATACACTCTCTTCGGGAACCTGTTAAAGAACGGTACGTTGAATAACCTTTGGGACACCCACGCACCGTTCCAGATTGACGGTAACTTTGGTGGAACAGCCGGCATTGCAGAGATGCTCATGCAGAGCCACATGGGATTCATCCACCTGTTGCCGGCACTGCCCGATGCATGGGAAGAGGGCAAGATAAGCGGCATCTGCGCCCGCGGAGGTTTCGAGCTTGACATTGCCTGGGAAGAGGGCAAGTTGACCGATGTCGTAATTACATCGAACAATGGCGGCCGTTGTAACTTGCGCTACGCAGGCTGCACCTTGTCGTTCAACACAAAGAAGGGTGGCAAATACAAAGTGGTACTCAAGAACGGCAAATTGAAAAAAGCATAAACAGATACTGATGTATGGCAAAGAAAAGAAGGAGCAGCCATAGACTATTTAAATTATTGGTATGTATTGCCATTGCATTTTTTGCATCGCAATACATCCAGAAACGTGAGCAAAAGAGCTATAGCGACAGCAACGGCGAAATAAAGCTTGAGCTTGCGATACCACAATTCACAAAATCGGTCAAGAGCCAGGTTATAGAGCACATTGGCTACACGGTTTCTTATAACGAGCAACGCCGTAACCCCAACTGGGTTGCATACGAACTTACCGGCGAAGAAGTTGACGGGAAAGAGCCACGTTCCGGAAAGTTCATCCCCGACCCATCGGTCGAAGGCAGGCAGGCTGTAGATGATGACTACAAGCACAGTGGATGGGATCGTGGACACCACGCTCCGGCTGCCGACATGAAGTGGAGCAAGCAGGCCATGGAAGAGAGTTTCTACCTTTCAAACATCTCTCCACAGAACCACAACCTCAACAGCGGTGTGTGGAAAAGCATTGAGGAACTGACACGCGACAATGCACAGAGATATAACAAGATTCTTGTTGTCACAGGCCCTGTGTTTACAAGCAAGAAGGGCCTTGGCAGCATTGGCGACAACAGGGTTCTCATTCCCAACGCATTCTACAAGGTTCTCCTTGCCTATGATGGTGGCTATACAGGAATAGGCTTCTACTGCGAGAATGTCGCAGGCAAGAAGAAACTTGACCATTATGCAAAAAGTATCGATGAAATTGAGGAAATTACAGGAATTGACTTCTTTCCACTACTTCACGATGAGATAGAGACCGCTGTCGAGAGCAAATATGAATGGGAGAATTGGAATACAGAGCAGAACAAGAAGACAAAAAGCAAGAAATAGAATATGTTCATAGTCATAGCAATGATGTTCAGCGGTATCGCATTCGGTTATCTGATGCGTCGATTCCGTTTCACTCACATAGGTAAAATCATCATTTTCTTCATCTGGGTATTGCTGTTTGTGCTCGGAGTTGAGGTCGGAGGCAACCCCAATGTAATAAATTCACTTCCCACGCTTGGTGTGGAGGCTCTTTTCATTGCCAGCCTAAGCATTCTTGGAAGCGCCATTGCGGCTATGCTGCTATGGAAAAACGTAAAGAAAGACGAAGAAAGGAGGACGAATGAAAGGTAGCCTTGTAATTATCAGTTTCTTCATCCTTGGCATTCTTTGCGGAATGACCAGACTCATTCCTGCCGAAGCGCTTGAAGGTGACATCAGCCTTTATGTCCTGTGTGCATTGATGTTCTGCGTGGGCACAAGCATAGGCAATGACCCAAAAACAGTAAAGGATTTCAAGTTGCTACCCAAGCGACTTATACTGTTGCCCGTCGCTACAATCCTAGGCACATGGGCTGCACTTATCTTCGTTGACCTGCTACTGGATTTCCGCACCACACAGCAATGCTATGCCGTTGGCTCTGGATTCGGATACTACTCACTATCAAGCATTTTCATCACCGAATACATGGGTGTGGAACTTGGTACACTTGCCCTGCTCACCAACATTGCACGTGAACTACTGACACTGTTGGCCGCACCGCTCCTGGCAAAGTTCTTTGGCCCCCTGTCAATTATCTCAGCCGGAGGAGCAACCACCATGGACACAGTGCTGCCGTCAGTAATACGCTACTCAGGAAAGAAATTCGCAATACTGTCAATATATCAAGGATTTGTCGTCGATTTTTCCGTACCATTTATGGTCACGCTGTTCTGCACCATCTAAATGCAGGCATCAGAAACTAATTGCCATTGAAAGACCGCTGGCACCTGTACCCACCTGTAGCGAAAAGTTATAATCCTTTTTCAAACGGTTAAGACGTGTCTTGTATACACATATCGTCGGTATTCCTGCAACAAAACAGGCACCGCCCACAGCCATAGCTGTCACTCCTGAATATATTGCAATGTCCGAGCCCAGGTGTTCCTCCCCTGCAAAGGCATGCGGGAGTGCGACCAGTACACCGACAAATGCTGAGCCAAAGCCTACAACAGCCAACGAAGCACCGCCAATCGTGAGTCCTAGACCGGTCTTGTAACCGGCACGGTATTTCAAGTAGTCTGCACTGCGGTCAACTCCATCGAGTGAGCTGAAACAGGCCGCAGCTTTTTCCTTGTCAAGTTTCTTACCATCCATGTAGACCATGCTGCCAAGCATCTTTATGGGTTTGCTATCCGCGACAGACTCCTGTGCGACATTTTGCGCCATTACACCCATGCCTACAAATGCAATGAGCAGAAGAATGATGTGTCTTTTCATAGTAATGGAACTTTATTAAAGTAGAAATTTCTCTATAGCCTCTTTCAGTTGCGGCTTTCCCATTGCTCCCTGCGAACGGTGCATCGTTCCGTTCTTTTCTATAAAAATCAAGGTCGGGATTGAGCGGATGCCAAAAAGCATGGAAAGTTCCTCCTCTTCGTCAACATTTACTTTGTAAACATCGACCTTGCCAGCCAGTTCATCAGATAACTCCTCCAACACCGGAGCAAGCATCTTGCAAGGGCCACACCACTCTGCATAAAAATCAATCAATGCCGGTCTGTCACCCAGGAACTCAAATTTTCCGGGATTGGCCTTATAGTCGGCCACGCGAGCAATGAACTGCTCGTTTGTCAAATGAATTGTTGCCATAATATTTTTCTTTAGTTGTTGTCAGTCGTCGCGAATATAACATATTAATGCTAAATTATACATACTATAACATTATTTAGCACTTCATGGTGCCACCATACAAAAGAAAAACAAAAAAAGAGGGGTGATTGACTCTAAAAAAGAGCCACATTATTGATTGTTTGAATTGTTTAAACTAAATTAGCACAATATTGTGAAATATCATTTCAAATTACTACTATGCAGCAATACACACCTATCGGACGATGCCTGCGTTTTCTGCGCAGATACAACAGGTACATCAAGGTTTCAGTTATTGCAATCATTGCATTGACAATAGCATTGTTGCCCACCACCGCCTTCGGCATTCCTGGACTCACCCCCATTCAGCAGCGAATGATAGCAATCTTTGTATGGGCTGCACTCATGTGGATCATTGAGGCTGTGCCGGCATGGACAACATCGTTGCTCATAATAGTGATAATGCTGCTCACGGTTTCGGACAGTTCCATAAATTTTCTAAAACAAGAAAAAGAGAAGACATCGACCTCACTTCAACATGTATCAAAACTTGAAGAGAGGGATGTACTGGCCATATTTACCAAACAGAAGGTAACAGGAGACTTTGGGCTGACAAATACCTCTTACAAAGGGGACAGCATTCTTTTGGTAAAGCACATTGTCGCAAAAGGCGAGAACATGGACTCCATTTGCAACAGATACTCTGTAGGCAAGAATGATGTGTACAAAGAAACCGTGACAAAAAAATCGCCATACATGTCATACAAAGACATCATGGGATGCTTCGCCAACCCCACAGTCATGCTTTTCATGGGCGGTTTCATACTTGCACTTGTTGCATCGAAGAGCGGTGTCGATGTGAGCATGGCACGCACAATGCTCAAGCCGTTCGGCTCCAATCCCAAAGTGGTACTGTTCGGTTTCATGATTGTAACTGCGATATTCTCAATGTTTGTGAGCAACACGGCAACTGCAGCCATGATGCTCACATTCCTGGCACCGGTGCTACGCCAATTGCCGGCAAGCGAAAAAGGCACAGCTGCACTTGCGCTCGCAATACCCATTGGAGCCAACATCGGCGGACTTGCAACCCCGATTGGTACACCACCCAACGGCATAGCCCTTCAATATATCAATGACCCCACAGGCCTGAACCTTGATGTCGGTTTTGGCGAATGGATGATGATTATGACACCGCTTGTCATTGCAATATTGATAATTTCATGGTTCTTGTTGACAGTCTTTTTCCCGTTCAAATCAAAGAAAGTGAACATAACTATTATTGGAGGTGCAAAAAAAGGCTGGAGAACATATGTCATATATGGTACATTGGCCGCAACAATTCTGCTTTGGATGTTTGAGCAGCTCACCGGTATAAATTCTTATGTAGTCGCATTGATTCCAATAGGAGTCTTTGCCATAACACGCATCATAAAGTCGAGCGACCTCAAGGACATTGATTGGGCATGTCTGTGGATGGTTGCCGGCGGTTTTGCACTTGGTGACGGAATGAAAAAGACCGGCCTTGCACAGACAATGGTCGATGCCATCCCATTTGATACCTGGCCTGTCCTGGCCGTTGTACTTGGTGGTGGTATCATCTGCTGGCTGCTCTCACAGTTCATCTCAAACTCGGCGGCTACAGCACTCATGGTTCCGCTCATGGTTGCCGTTGGTAGCGGAATGCAGGATGCCCTGGGTGACTATGGCGGTGTGGGAACCCTACTCGTGGGTGTAGCGATGGCGGCATCATTTGCCATGTCATTGCCAATAAGTACACCACCAAATGCCATTGCCTACTCTACCGGACTGATAAAGACAAAACAAATGTTCGTGACCGGCATGACCATTGGAGTAATAGCGCTCATCGTCGGTTACATGCTCATCATCACTGTTGGCAAGACCGGATATTTCGGATAAGAACAAACATTAGATAAAAACATGAAAAAGAGACTTTTTTTAGCGGCACTGATGGCAATGTTCATTGGCGGCGCAAAGGCACAGGAGAAACCGACATTCAAGTTCTATGGTTTCGTGCGCAACTATGCTTGTTACGACACACGCGAGAGCATGACATCTAACAGCGAGCAGTTCTATTACATGCCAAAGGACATCTCGCTCGATGCCAATGGCAATGACATCAACGCACAGCCCAACATGATGCTGCTCAGTATCACCACCCGTCTGGGACTCAATGTAAGCGGCTTGAACTTCCTTGGTTCAAAGACATCGGCAAAGATTGAGGCCGACTTTGCAGGATTCGGCACAAGCAACACCGTGCTCCGCATAAGACAGGCATACGCAAAGATGGAATGGAAACACAACCACCTGCTGGTGGGACAGGCATGGCACCCTATCATGGGAGATATGATGCCCGATGTGTTCTCACTGGAGACCGGTGCGCCATTCACACCTTTCAGCCGCACTCCACAGGTGCGTTATGACTATGTAAACAAGGGAGTGACATTGACAGCAACTGCCCTCTACCAGTTCCAGTACACATCATACGGCCCCGACGGAGCATCGTTCAACTATGCACGCAACGCAGTTGTTCCCGAGATTTACCTGCAGGCAATGTACAAGAACGGCGGTTTCCAGGCCGGTGCAGGCGTTGACATTCTCACCATCAAGCCACGCCAGAGCTACAGCATAAAAGAGATACAAAATGAAACATATTATGTGCCGGCATACGATGAGACCGGAGCCCCCATCCTTGATGGAAACGGCAATCAGACATTCCTGCCGGTTGACCAGAGCAAAGAGGTGACTAAAACATTCAAGTGCAACGAAGCGCCTGTTGTCAGCTACACTCCAACAATCTTTGCATCGTACAAGGCCGACCGCTGGGGTATCAAGGGTCGCGTGACATACGCACAGAATGCAGCGCACCTGAGCATGATAAGCGGCTATGCGGTGACTGGCATCAAGGAGAACGGCGAGCAGGAGTATAGCACGCTCAACAGTATCGGCGGTTGGATTGATGCGACCTACAAGCAGCCATTGAAGAAGGGCAACCTCCTGTTCTGCTGCTTTGCAGGCTACACCAAGAACCTGGGTTGCGAGAATGACATCGTCGGCGCAATATACATGCGCGGCGAGAAGAACATGGACTATATGTGGCGCATTGCTCCAAGCATTCTCTTCACACACAATGCATTACAGGTGGGCGTGGAGTATAACCCAACCACAGTCGGTTACGGCAAACACGATGGAGACTACAAGATGTACAACCCACACACTGTAACCAACCACCGCATCTGCGCAATGGTAAAGTATAACTTCTGATAACAACTTAACCGATAGAATATGAACAAGAAAGTATTGACATTAGGCCTTATGCTTATGGCCGGTTTGGGCGCAAACGCCCAGGTGAGCCTTGTAAACCCCGTTCCACAGGAGGTTACAACAGCTACCGAGAAGGCAATCTTTGATGCACCCACAGTGTGGAGCATCAATGCTTCAAAAACACACAAGAGTGGTTACATTTACGATGCACTGACAACAGCATCACCAGAGGTTGCAAAGAAAGCAAACTTCAAGGTGACACTTGGCGTACGCGGCGAAAACGCAGTGAACAAGTACAAGAAGAACATCCCTGCAAAGAGCGAGGGATACTACATGAAGGTGACCGAGAAGGAGGTTGTGATTGCCGGTAATGACGAGAAGGGTCTCTACTATGGCGTGCAGACACTGCTCGGCATGATGAAGGAGGGTAAGCTCGAGGCATGTACCATCACCGACTGGCCCGATGTTCCTTTCCGCGGAACAGTAGAGGGTTTCTATGGTACACCATGGAGCCACGAGGCACGCAAGAGCCAGCTCGAGTTCTATGGCCGCAACAAGATGAACGTTTACATCTATGGTCCCAAGGACGACCCCTGGCACCGTGACAAGTGGCGCGAGGCATACCCCGAGGCCGAGGCAAACCGCATTGCAGAACTTGTTAATGTTGCAAAGGCAAACGGCGTAAACTTCTATTGGGCAATCCACCCGGGCGTTGACATCAAGTGGAACGATGAGGATCGCGACCACCTTATGGCCAAGCTCGAGATTATGTACAACCTTGGTGTACGCTCATTTGCCGTGTTCTTCGACGACATCTGGGGCGAGGGTGCAAAGGCCGACAAGCAGGCAGCGCTCCTCAACTACATCGACGACAACTTTGTACAGGTAAAGAAGGATGTTGCTCCGCTTATCCTCTGCCCAACAGAGTACAACAAGGGTTGGGCTAACGAGCAGGGCGGTTATCTGCGTACACTCGGTGCAAACCTTAACAAGGGCATTGAGGTGATGTGGACAGGAAACTCTGTAGTTGCATGCATCGACAAACCAACAATGGAGTGGATTAACGAGCGCATCGAGCGCAAGGGCTACATCTGGCTGAACTTCCCTGTAAACGACTTTGTACGCGACCACATCCTCATGGGTCCTGCATACGGCAACGGCCTCGACATAGCAACCGATGTTTCAGGTTTCGTGAGCAACCCGATGGAGTATGCTGAGACATCAAAGATTTCACTTTACGGTATTGCCGACTACTGCTGGAACATGGAGGAGTATGACTACCAGAGCAACTGGGAAAAGAGTTTAAAGGACATCCTTCCAAGCAACCACGAGGCTTTGCGCATCTTCGCACTCTACAACAAGGACCTTGGCCCCAACGGACACGGATTCCGTCGCGAGGAGGGTGAGGAACTGAAGGAGATCGTCGCTGCTGTTGAGAAGGGCGACTTCTATGGCATTGCCATGCTCAATGTAGCATGCTGCGAACTTGAAATGGCATGCGACATCCTGCTCAACGACAACAGCAACCCACAGCTCTTGCACGAGTTGCGTCCATGGCTCATCCAGGGCAAGAACCTTGCTGCATACGGTAGAGCTGTATGCACAATGAAGATGTTTGCGAACATGCAGGACAACAGCACAGCTGCCAGCCCATTCTTTAGTTTCGAGAACCTCTACAACCAGGCACGCTCATTGCAGAAACAGATGTTCGACCTTGAGAACAACAAGGCAATGCGCCACCCATACCAGATTGGTACAAAGCTTGGCACAAAGGTAATGTTGCCAACATTGAACAAACTGTTCACAGCTGCTACCAAGGAGTACAACGACATCCACGGCACAGACCTGAATACAACAGCCGAGTACAACCCATTCAAGCTCACATCAACAGTGACACAGCTTGCATTGCTCCCAGTGAAGCTCAACGGCGACAGAGTGGAGATAGCATCGGCGCTTGAGGTAATCAACTGGCAGGCAGGCGGCGAGCTCATGCTCGAGAGCGAGACACCTGTAACATTCCAGGGTATGGACTTCAACTTTGGCGTGAACGGTGTTGCAAAACACTTCAAGCTTGAACTGTTCGTCAACGGTGCATGGAAAGAAGTTTCACTGTTGCATTATAGCGACAACGACCCTGTCATCCACACAGGCAACGAACTTGGAGGCATGACAGCAACCAAGCTGCGCATCACCAACAAGAGCGGCGAGGAGCAGAAGGTATATTTCAGAAGCTTCAGCTTTGTAAGAAGATAAAAAGCTACACATTTGCATAATATTTCTCCCCGTTACGGCGCGCCGTAACGGGGAGAAATTGTGTATAAAAGAAGTTGGGAGAATCAATGTGCTTGACAAACAGCCTTTGCCATTTCATTATTACCAGTAACAAACTTATTAAACCTGAGTTCGATATAAGCCAAATCAAATCGCGAATCTGTCATTTCGATGGAGTATAGCGACGAGACGTGTTGTTGAGGGCTTGTCCGAAAAAATCTCAAAATATGAGATCTCTCACGTACAGTTATTGACTTTAGCCCCTGCGGGCGTCGACCGCTGGTTCGCTACGCTCATCGAAAGCTACGATTAGGCAAGAGCAAAGAAAGTTTACTTGCTTTGCAGAGCGGTAGCAGCTTCGTAAAACAAAATCTCTTTTAATTTTTACATTAGGGAACGGTCGAGATGACAAAATACGCTAAAATTCTTATTTCGAACTCATGTTATTAAGCGCAATAACATTGAGACAAGATTTTTACTACGACCACACTCCCCCTACAAAAATTCCCCTGCCAACGCTAGCGTTGGCAGAGGAACGAAAAAATCATTTCAAACTCTATTCAAGGGTTGGAACATTACTTTATCCAAACCTTTTTTCCATCGATTATGTATATACCTTTATCAGGGTTCTCAACCTTGCGGCCCTGCAAATCGTAAACAGTTTTCACCTCTCCGTTTTCACCTTTCACTTCGTCACTCACCTCGCTTATACCTGTGATGCCGCCGAAGTCGAAGCGGTAGCCGTTACTCAACTGTCCGCCGGTGGAAGTATCGAATTCCTTGTCATGTACTCCCAAATTATTGCCAACCAACAACAGATAGGCTTTGTTTGCGTTGTTAAGGAAGGCTCCGTCTTTCAGTTCGGCGCGGTACATTCCAACCTCACCATTCACCATTGAAAGAACGTAAGCAACCTGACCTGAAAGGAGTTTGACATTCTCATTTTCAACGCTACCACGGAAAAGATTGCTCTCTATTGCAGGAACACTGTAATCAACAACGTTGAATGTATATGTACTCGCATCAGCCTTTACTATTACACCCGTATTTGCAGGGATTGCACCCTCAACAGGCAGCATCTTCAATCGGTCACCATCCACTGCATTAGCTGTGTAAACCTCAACTCCATCGGGGATTTCAACTGCATAATCCAGATAGAGTGTTGCGTATCCGGCTGCAGTAACTACAAGTTCAAAATCTCCTGGCATCTCCACAATATTTGCAAAATCACTCCAACCATCTGCTACAGAATAAGTATTCTTCGTACCACTGGGCACGTAAAGTGTAACTGTAGTTGGAACGTCATAGAAAGCATACATGCCTAAAGTTGGAGGTGTTTCACTCCAAATATACACGCTTTCAAGCCCGGTGCAATTAAAGAACGCACCCTCTCCTATGCTTGTGATACCGTCGCTGATTATCACATTTGCAAGCCCGGGACAATCAGAGAACGCACGATTTCCAATGTTTGTAACGCTGCCCGGAATTTCAACGCTTACAAGGCTGGTGCAATCCTCAAACAGACTCTCTTTAATGCTTGTAACGCCATCCGGAATATTAAGATTTGTGACTAATTCTTCATTCAAATATAAATTGTGTGAACAAGATAACGGATTGGCATCAAAATTGCCAAAATCAATTCCGCACCACGCAGCAAGGTCACTGATATATACAGCTGTTAGCCCTGAGCAACCTTTGAAAGCATCGGCTTCAATGCTTGTAACACAGTTGCCGATGGTTACGCTTGCTAAAGTCGATTTACCGTAAAAAGGAGAATAGCCCGAAGATTTATCTGCTTGATACGACAAATTACGTCCCAGGTACAATGTATTTAAAGGACTGTCATAGAATAGACCTTTACCGGATTTGGAATTTTTACCTAATGTCAAAACCTCATTTCCATCTTCAATGCGCAAATCCTTTAACGATGTACAATTGTCAAATACGCCATTTCCAATGCTTGTAACAGAGCCCGGAATGCTAATGCTTGTAAGGCCGGAGCAGTCACTAAATACAGTCTCTCCAATGCTTGTTAGGCTACTCGGGATGGTAACACTTGTAATGGCAGAGCAACCTTTAAACGCATTATTTCCAATACTTGTGACACCCATTGGGATATTAAGATTCGTGGCCAATTCTCCATTCAAATAGAGGTTCGCTGCAGAATGAATACATGGATTGGAAGCGGGGCCAAAAGAAATTCCACACCAAGCCGCGAGGTCATTTATATGAACCTCTTTAATCCGTGTGCATCCAGAGAACGCCCCATCTCCAATGCTTGTAACAGAGCCCGGGATGCTAATACTTGTAAGGCCGGAGCAGCCACCAAACACACCTGTCCCAATGCTTGTGACACCATTACCGATGGTAACACTTGTTAGTCCTGAGCAACCATCGAACGCATAGGTTTCAATGGTTGTTACGCTACCTGGAATGGTAACACTTGTAATAGCGGAGCATCCATAGAACGCACAGTATCCAATTCTTGTAACGCCCTCCGGAATATTAAGATTTTTGACTAAATTTCCATTTAAATATAGCTTGTGAGCATAATATAAAGGATTGGCACTAAAATTACCAAAATTAATTCCACACCACGCAGCAAGGTCACTGATATATACTGCCGTTAGCCCGGAGCAATCTTTGAATACACCTGCTCCAATGCTTGTGACACAATTACCGATGGTTACGCCTGTTAAAGTCGATTTACCGGCGAAAGGAAGATAATCTGCTTGATACGACAAATTACGTCCCAAGTACAATGTCTGCAAAGGACAGTCATAGAATAGACCTTCACTGGAACTGTATTTATTGAATTGATATCCTAATGTCAAAGTCTCAGTTCCATCTTCAATGTGCAAATCCTTTAACGATGTACAGTTGTCGAACGCATTATTTTCAATACTTGTGACACAGCCCGGAATGGTAACACTTGTAATGGCGGAGCAACCCTTAAACACCGTATTTCCAATAATATAATTTTCACCTTTATAATTATCGGGTAGCACTATATTTGTTTCATTGCCAAAATATGCCGCCAAAACATTTACATTGTCAATATTTCTAAATACAAACTCCCCTTCTATTGAGCCATCAGGAAGATTTATTACTTTATCGGCATAATATGCGACCATACCATTCTCTTCTGAGCCTTTTGTAATACTCAAATTAGAAAAATTTATTACTGCTTTTAGAGCTGTGCATTCATCAAACGCAGCCGTTCCAATGCTTGTGACGCTATTAGGGATTCCAACACTTGTTAGCCCGGAGCAGCTAGCGAACGCCCATTTTCCAATGCTTGTGACGCTGCTCGGAATGGTAACACTGGTAAGGGCGCTGCAACTACTGAACACATTGGATCCAATGGTTGTGACGCTGCCAGGAATGGTAACACTGGTAAGGGCACTGCAGTATGAGAACGCATAGTTTCCAATGCTTGTAACACTGCCAGGAATGGTAATACTTGTAAGGCCGCCGCAAGCATAGAACGCATAGGACCCAATGCTTGTGACGCTATTAGGGATTCCAACACTTGTTAGCCTGGAGCATTCAGCGAACGCCTCATCTCCGATGCTTGTAACACTGCCAGGAATGGTAACACTTGTAAGGCCGCATCTCCGGAACGCCCCATATCCGATGCTTGTAACACTGCTTGGGATGGTAACACTGGTAAGGGCGCTGCAGTATGAGAACGCATAGTTTCCAATGCTTGTGACGCTGCCCGGAATGGTAACACTGGTAAGGGCACTGCAGTATGAGAACGCATCATCTCCGATGCTTGTAACGCTGCCCGGAATGGTAACACTGGTAAGGGCACTGCAGTGTGAGAACGCCTTATCTCCAATGCTTGTAACACTGCCAGGAACGGTAATACTTGTAAGGCCGCCGCAACCACGGAACGCATCGTCTCCGATGCTGGTGACGCCATAATAAACACCATCAGCACGGTTACAAACAATTTTAGGTATTACCACACTTCCGGAGTATTCTTGGGAGTATGAAATATAATCATCGCCTTTGTAACTTACTGCCACAGTTTTGTTTGCAGCATCGGTGATTGTGTAATAGATACCATCCGTCTCAAAGTCATGGGCCATAGCAACAGTGCTACACAATAGCAACAGTGCTGTAAACAGGCGTTTAATGTAATTGTGCTTCATAATTATTCTATTGTATAAGTTTAGTCTTGGACAATTAGGGCAATAAATAATTTTTGCAAAACTACAGACTTTTTCACGCCAGTCTTTGGTTCATCTTGGTTCTTCTACCCCCTATTTGGTTTTAGGGGACATTGTGGACTTTTTTGTTGATATTTTTTCCTAAATTCGCGAAGGAAAAACACAACAACCAAGTGGAGACGGATAATATATACAAGGTATTGCAGGAGAAGGTGGAAATAGCTGCGGGGCGCAAGATGATAACGCCACGCGACTTCGACTACCTGTCGGCACGTATTTTCGACAAGACAAAGACATATATCTCGCCAATTACACTAAAGAGATTTTGGGGTTATCTTGGAGAAGAACATCGCAAAAAGCCATACCGCAACACGCTGAACACACTCGCCATTTATGCGGGATACACCAGCATTGAGAGCTTTACAGGTTGCATCGACAACAACGGCTGTCCGAGCAGCGAGATTCTGCACAGCCCCAACCTGCAGACGGCATCGCTAAACAAGGGTGCAGTAATTGAACTCAAGTGGAGCCCGGGGCGCTGCGTGAGAATAAGATATGAGGGGCACGACATGTTCCGCGTCATTGAGTCGCATAATAGCAAACTCGCAACAGGCGACACATTCCTGTGTTACCAGTTTATTCAACAACAACCGCTCTACTTGCGTTGCCTTGTACATAACAACAGTGCACCTACCGGCTATATATGCGGCAAGGAGGGTGGCATTCAATATAGTGTAGTGGAGTAATTACAAAGACCAATGGCTTCATCATCCAACTTTACCTGTAACGAAAACACTTTCGAGGAGAGTGTGCTTATTGGCGACGATGGTGCAACATCGTTGTCCTACAGGGTGTGCCACGACGGGCGTCTCTACTTCATGAAGCAGTTGCGCCCTGAACTGTTCCCCAACCACAGTAACAGAGTGCTGTTGCAAAAGGAGTTCGCACTTGGCAAGAGCATAGAGCACAACAATGTGGTAAAATATGACTCCATCTATGAGAGCGAAGAGGAGATGTACATTCTGATGGAGTATGTACAAGGCTCAACTGTTGAAGAAAAACTGAAAAACGACACCGCATTCTTTAAAAAGGAGCACAACATACGCCGCTTTACCCTGCAGTTGTTGGACGGTTTGAAGGCACTGCACTCAAAAGGCATTGCATACGTAGATATAAACGCCGGCAACATCATGCTCACGCAGGTGGGCGACAATGTGAAGATTGTGGATCTGGGGTTCTGCTTCAGCAACAAGTTCAGCCACGCTACATTCGGGGTTACAAAGGAGTTTGCGGCACCCGAGATTTTAGAGGGTGGCACCGGCAACATCGATGAACGCAGCGACATATATGCCGTTGGGTGCCTGTTGAGATACATTAAAAGGAAGAGCGGTGCAAAGTATTCGCGCCATTTTGAAAACATTATAAAACGCTGCATCAAAAAGGAGAGAAGCGAACGCTTTGCCACAGCCGACGAGGTAATCAGTGCCATAAACGCACACCACAAGAAGCGTAACATTCTCCTTGGCATAATCTCATTGCTGGCAGTAGCCGGTTGCATCACATTGCTGTGGAATGGCAAGAAACAGAGTAGCAGCAATGAACCGCAAAGGATTGAGATAACAGAATCACAGGACGAGATTATTTACCGCGTTTTGTCGCACGAAGAGCGCACCTGCGAGGTCATTGGCGGCAATGGACGTGGAAACAACATCTACATACAGGCAATCGCTCAATTCGGCAACATAGAGTACAAGACTGTGAGCATTGCAGACTCTGCCTTTGCAGCCAGGAATATACTGTCGATTCACCTGCCCGAAGGACTTGAAAAGGTTGGATACTACGCATTCCGTGATTGCGACTCCGTTGTAACCATATCATTACCAAACAGCACAACAGTTTTCAACAATGGTTTCAGAGGAATGAGAAGACTAAAGACAATCAAGTTCCCACAACATATAAAGTCAATCAGTGCCTCGGCATTTGTTGATTGCATCTCCCTTGAAGAGGTTTATATCCCCGAGGGAGTTGAGCGCATTGAACTTGATGCTTTCGGTCGATGCTATGGGCTGAAGAATGTCTATCTGCCACAAACATTAAAGGTGATTGAACGCGGAGTATTCTGGAAATGCAAGGGACTGGAGGAGATTACCATCCCTGCCAGGGTAGAGGAGATTGGCGACTATGCATTCTACCACTGCGACAGCCTAAGGCACATATATCTTCACGCACATACCCCACCTGCAATCACCACAATACTGAAGAACAGCAATGCAGTGATACATGTACCGCTAACAGCATTGGAAAACTACATGAAGCACCCATACTGGGCAAAGTATAACATCGAAGGGGATTTGTAAAAAACACGCAACATAGCCGTAGGTTATGCTGCGTGTTTTTTGTTGTTGCATTAAAGCATATTCTGCTTTTTCAGCTCCTCGGCTACTACGAGCAGTTCCTTATACCACTCTTCGCCGAAGCGTTCAATGAGCGGTTCTTTCAAGAATTCGTATGCCCTCACACCTTTGCGGCGACCCTTTATGAATGCACTGCTACATACATCCCACTTATGCAGGTTCACACCTACAAAATCGCCCACCTTGCGCAGACGCACGGGATAGAGATAGCACGAGATTGGTTTGCGCCATGGTGTGCGTCCCTCGCGATAGGCCTTTTCAATGAGGCAGATGCAACAGCCATTCTCGTCGCGCGAGGCAAAGACGCAATCCTTGCCGTTTACGATTGATGTAACAAGGTCACCGTCGCGGTCGTTATACACCACACCCTGCTCCTCGACAATGGCACGAGCCTCGGGGGTCATCTCGTCCTCTATTACCTCAAGTGCCTCCTCAAGTTTTTCAACCTCTTCCATCAACACCGGCGCACCGGCATCACCCTCGACACAACAAATACCCTTGCAGTGCGTGAAATTACAGAAGAAATATTCCTGAAAAAGGTCGAAAGATACTATAGTGTCTCCTATTTGTACCATAATGCTGTAAATGATTAAGGCCCCTAAAGCCCTAAAAGACCTTAGAGACCCTAATTGACTTTATTCAAATTAGATAAGTGCCTTACCTGTCATCTCTGCAGGAGCCTCCAAGCCCATGATTTTGAGGATTGTTGGAGCTACATCGGCAAGGATACCGTTCTCAATTGTAGCATTCTCCTGGTTTGTAACATACACACAAGGAACCGGGTTCAATGAGTGTGCTGTGTTTGGTGAACCGTCGGCATTGACTGCGTTGTCGGCATTACCGTGGTCGGCAATGATGATTGACTCATATCCGTGGTTGCGGGCAGCCTCAATGACATCCTTCAAGCAAGCGTCAACTGCAAGAACTGCCTTCTCGATTGCGCTGTAGATACCGGTGTGACCCACCATGTCACCATTTGCGAAATTGACAACGATGAAGTCATACTTCTCGCTGTTGATTTCATTGACGAGTTTCTCCTTAACCTCGTATGCGCTCATCTCGGGCTGCAAGTCATATGTAGCAACCTTTGGTGATGGAACAAGGATGCGCTCCTCGCCCTCGTATGGAGTCTCGCGACCACCATTGAAGAAGAATGTCACGTGAGCATACTTCTCGGTCTCGGCAATGTGCAACTGCTTCATGCCCTGCTTTGCGATGAACTCACCAAGTGTGTTCTCTACGTTCTCCTTGTCGAAGAGGATGTGAACGCCTGTAAACTTGGCATCGTATGGAGTCATGCAGTAGTACTGCAAGCCTGGGATTGTGTGCATACCCTCGGAAGGCATGTCCTCCTGTGTGAGAACAACTGTAAGCTCCTTGGCACGGTCGTTGCGGTAGTTGAAGAAGATTACTGCATCGCCCTCGCCAATGCGGCCGTCGAAGTTTGTGTTAACGATTGGTTTGATGAACTCGTCGGTCACGCCCTCCTCGTATGACTCCTTAACTGCAGCTACCATATCTGAAGCCTGCTTGCCCTCGCCACTCACGATGAGGTCGTATGCAATCTTCACGCGCTCCCAACGCTTGTCGCGGTCCATTGCATAGTAACGGCCAACGATTGTAGCAAGCTTGAGACCCTTTGATGTCAAGTCCTCGATGAAGCCTTCGCCGCTCTTTGGGTCGGTATCACGACCATCCATGAAGCAGTGAACATAAGCGTTCTCAACACCCTGCTCTGCAGCGAACTTGTACATAGCCTCAAGGTGTTCGAGTGAGCTGTGTACACCACCGTCAGAAGTCAAGCCCATGAAGTGGAGTTTCTTGCCGTTTGCCTTTGCATACTCAACTGCAGCAACCAACTGTGGGTTCTGTGCGATTGAACCATCGGCAATGGCACGGTTTATCTTGAGAAGATCCTGATATACCACGCGGCCGCCACCGATGTTAAGGTGACCTACCTCGCTGTTACCCATCTGTCCCGCAGGAAGACCAACGTTCTCGCCGCTAGCCTGGAGCTGTGAGTTAGGATATACCGATACCAAATGATCCCAGTATGGTGTAGGTGTGTTGAAGATAACATCGCCCTTGCCATGGTTACCAACACCCCAACCGTCAAGAATTACCAATAATGCTTTGTTTGCCATAATATTTAATGTTTAAATTTCAAATTTACCACCATTGCCACGGAACGGCCGCGACAACGGCATTTTACAAAATACGGTGCAAAGATACGATATTTTATTCAGTACTATGACACAAAAGCGCAAAAAAAGCATAAAAAGAGCCGTAAATAGCAAATATTATTTAAAATTTAAAGTAATAGCGCAAAAAGCAGCTCTACAGGGTGTAAAGCTGCCAAAAATTTAGGTATCTTCGCAAAAATTATCTGGTAATTTAGGTTAACAATGCCACAGCAGGCACAACGAGAACAACATGCAGCATCCATTGCATCTTTTCAGCTATTGTCCCAAATGCGGAAGCAACGATTTCAAAGAGAATGATTTCAAGTCGAAACGTTGCGGCAAATGCGGCTTCGTCTATTATTTCAATCCTTTGGCAGCCACTGTGGGCATAATCACCAACGGGAAGAATGAAATTTTGGTGGCAAGGCGCGCCAAGGAGCCGGCAAAGGGTACACTTGACCTGCCGGGCGGTTTCTGCGACAGTTACGAGACTGCCGAGGAGGGAGTGATGCGCGAGATTGAGGAGGAGACAGGGCTCAAGGTCAGCAGCACACGATACCTGTTCAGCATCCCCAACACATACATCTATTCGGGTATGGAGCTGCACACCATGGACATGTTCTTCCATTGCACAGTTGAAAATGCATCTGCACTCACTGCCGACGATGATGTTGCCGAACTGCAATGGATTGCCATTGACGACTTGCAGAGCGAGGAGTTTGGGCTTGCATCGATTAAAAAGGGCATTGATAAGCTGAAAAGTGAAAACTTGTGCAAGAGTGAGTGAAAATTTATTTTCAATCGCAACGAGCGCAGCCAAGTTTAAATCGCACGAAGTGCGGTTAAAACGGAAAGGGGAAACTGAGAACTTGTGACAAACAAAAAAAGAAATAAACAACACGCTATAAGAAATGAAAAGAAGCATCTTTTTTCTGCTGTGTGCCTCAATAGGTTTTGTGGCAACAGCGCAGAATGATAACAGGGAAAGGCTCATTGACGAATGCCAGCGTCTCTACTCCGACGGAGAATACACTACAGCACTCTCTTTGCTTGAAAGACTCGACATTGAAGGACTTGACAAGGAGAAGAGGCAGGAAGCCGAACTGCTCATTGCCTTGAACACATACGAAAGCGATGTACTCGCCGGACGTTCATTGATGTTGCAGTACCTTGCCGACTACCCGGAGAGCGCACAGCGCGAATTGCTGAACTGCTACATTGCGCAATCATACTACCACAGCGGTGAATACACAAAGGCTTGCAACTGGTTCGGGCAATGCGATCTCAAGGCACTCACGCCAAAGCAGCACGACGTGGCAACACTCTACTATGCCCTGTCACTGTTGAACAGTGGCAATGAAGGTGCAGCCGAGAATCTGTTGCGCAACCTGGCCTTCACCAGCAAGACGTGCAACAAGGATGCCGAGTTCTACCTTGCAGTGATAGAGTATGACCGCAACGCGCTCGATGCTGCATACAACGGTTTCAAGAGCGTAGAACTTAATGACAAGTATTACCTTGAAGTGCCATATTACTTCGCCGGCATATTTGTGAAGAATGGCGAATATGACAGAGCGTTGAACATCGCCAAGCGTTTCATCGCCGACCAAGGCGACAAGGTTCAGAGTATAAGAATGTACCAGATGCTTGGTGCCGCATACTTCATGAAGGGTGAATACGAGGAGGCGGCAGAAGCCCTGGCTACATACGTGAACAACTACCACGCTCCACAGCGCATTGCAATGTATCAGTTGGGAAAGAGCCTCTTTGAATTGGAGAGTTATGAGGAGGCAATGAAAATGTTCACCATCTGTGCCGATGGCGATGATGCCATTGCCCAGAACTCTCTGTTGCACCTAGGTCTCATCCAGCTCGACAACAACGACGCCAAGAGCGCACGCCTGGCATTGGGCAGAGCTGCAGAGATGAGATACGATGACCGCGTACGCGAAGAGGCGCTGTACAACTATGCCATGTGTGTACACGAGACAAATTACTCACCATTCGGCGAGAGCGTGAAGACATTCGAGCAGTTCCTCAACGACTATCCGAAATCAACACACGCCGACAAGGTTGGTGAGATTCTTGTAGAGGAGTACAACAAGA
The DNA here is from genome assembly GCA_045657945.1 of Bacteroidaceae bacterium. Classification (GTDB taxonomy): domain Bacteria; phylum Bacteroidota; class Bacteroidia; order Bacteroidales; family Bacteroidaceae; genus HGM04593. The sequence continues at coordinate 31,708 of JAZOUB010000025.1, forward strand.
CCCGCAACTATGACATCGCGCTGCAATCCATAAACAAGATAAACAACCCGTCTGCAAATATTCTCGAAGCGAAGCAGAAGATGCTCTACCGCATGGGCGTCCAGGAGTTTGTGAATGGCAACATGGAGGAGACAATAGGCTACATGGACCAGTCACTGGAACTTGGCAGATATGACAGCAAGACAAAGGGCGGAGCGCACTTCTGGAAAGCCGAGGCTCTTTTCCGCAAGGGCGACATGAACGGTGCACGCAGAAGCTACAGCCAGGCATTGACCACCGACGAGAACGGAAACCGCAAGGCAATGTACGGCATCGGATACACCTATTTCAAGGAGCAGAGATACAACGAGGCACGCGCAGAATTCGAGCGTTTTGCAAAGGTTGCGAGCAAGGACGGATATGACCTGCTGGCCGACACCTATAACCGAATCGCCGACTGTCATTTCTATCAAAGGGACTTTGAACAGGCCGAGACATATTACCAAAAGGCAGCAAGAGCCTACAAACCAAGTGCAGACTACCCACTCTACCGCCTTGCACAGATACAGGGTTTGAAGAACAGCAGAACCGAGAGTATAGGCACTCTAAAGTCCCTGATAGGCAACTACCCGAACAGTCCTTATACAGAACAGGCTTTGTATGAGTTGGGACGTACATACATCAAGCAAGAGCAGTACAAGGATGCCATAAGCACATACGACAGGCTCATCGCCGACTTCCCGCACAGCGAGACATCAAGACGTGCCTCGGCCGAGAGGGCTATGATTTACAACACTATTGGCGACAGCGAGAATGCCATTGCAGCATACAAGGAGATCATAGCACTCTACCCCAACAGCGAGGAGGCACAGGTTGCCATGCAGGATCTCAAAAGCATATACGTTGACATGGGCAGGGTCGATCTCTATGCCGACTATGCATCGGTGACAAAGGGTGCACAGCAGGTGAACAGCAACGAGATTGACACACTTGCCTACACTGCCGCCGAGAAGATTTATGGCCGTGGCAATCTCAATGAGGCAAAAGCGGCATTTGACGAATATATTGCCAACCACCCCGACGGTGCGTTCAAAACAAACAGTTATTACTACAAAGGTCTCATTCACTACAACCAGGACGAGGAGGAGGAGGCTTTGGCTTGTTTTGCCCAAGTCCTCAACTACCCCGAGAGCAAATACTGCGAGGAGGCGATGGTTATAGCGGCAGGCATCCATTATGGCAGAATGGACTTTGACAACGCGACCGCACTCTACAAGCAAATTGTAGCACAGAGCAAGGACGAGGAGCGTCGCAACACCGCTCTCACAAGGATTTTACATGCAGCCGTGGAACAGAACAGCCACAACGAGGTTGTACAGTATGCGACAAAAATCGAACAGAACTCAAACCTGTCGCCAGAACTCAAGCGCGAGGCAATATTCTGCCGCGCAAAGGCACACCTTGCATTGGGCAACAATGACAATGCGATTGATGACCTTGACAGACTAGCCGAAGACACCCGTACAAAAGAGGGTGCCGAAGCCAAGTATCTTGTGGCGCAATTGCTGTTCGACGAGCAGAGCTACGACTACTGCGAGGATGAAATCAATGAGTTCATTGAGATGAGCACCCCACACACCTACTGGATGGCACGTAGTTTCATTCTGCTTGCCGACCTTTACAGCGCACAGGGCAAGGCGATGGAAGCAAAACAGTATCTGCTTTCATTGCAGAACAATTACGAGGGCGAAGACGACATTGCAGAGATGATTGCCATCCGTCTGGAAGAATTATCAACAGAAAACAAACAAAAATAACTATATGAAGAAGGCTCTAATACTTATTTCGGCATTTGCCATATCGGGTATAGTGCATGCACAGACCGACAGCAAGAATGCTGTTGTAAATGTGGAGAACGGTTACACACCGGTTGTCATTGAAGTGGGAAAGATGAACTTCACCCCAAGTACCGATATTGATATGGAAATAAAACCGGCAAAGGCACAATTTTCAAGAAACGGCATAGCTTACAATGAGTTCGCCAGTGAAAGGAATATTGATGACATACTCCCCAAGAAAGAGGAGTTGTTCCCGGGATATGCACGTCTTGGCTACGGGCTCACCAATGACATTGATGCAAAGGTTGCATATCGCCATAAAACAGGCAAGGACGGTGCATTGAAGGCGTTTGCAACATTAGACGGCTTCAAGAGCAACATAAACGGTTTGTTCGACAAATGGAATTCGCGTTTCTTCAACAACGCTGTGGGTGTTGGATACACACACAATTTCAACCGTCTCACACTTGGCATTGACGGCAACTTCAGTAACAACGTGTTCAACTACCAGAGCACGGATGCGGCAAGTTCACTCACAAACAGGCAGAACAGCCGTAACTACATGCTGGCCATTGACGGCAAATCAAATCTCTCGGGAGCTTTCTCATACAGTTTCAACGGAGATTACGAATATTTCGCACGCAGCTACACGGCAGGCATAAAGAACGGAATCGGCGAGAGCCGGTTCGGCATCGGTGGCAGCATGGGGTACGACATATATAACAAATGGATAAACGGCATTGGGCTTGACCTGAATCTTGATGCATTCATCTACGACCGAACATTGAAGAACGAGATGAACGGATATGGCAATTATTTTTCAATAGACGCAAACCCACATGCCGACCTCACATTCGGGAAATGGAATGTAAACGTGGGTATAAACATGAACTTTGTAACCAAAGGTACAGCTGTCTTTGCCATAGCACCGGACATCAGCGCAGAGAGTGCAATACACAAGAATATCACCCTCTATGGAAGCATCACGGGCTGCAGGGAAAACAACAGCCTTGCAAAGTTGGAGCACCTTGCACCTTATTGGGGATTCACAAACAGTAATACTGAAAGAATCGACCCGACATACAGGATTTTGGATCTGAATATTGGCACCCGCATGTCATTCAAGACGCTCTCTGTTGACATCAATGCCGGCTATGCCTACACAAAAGACGATCTGTTGGAGATTGTCGAGCCACTTACCACAACCGGCAGTTTCTCACTCATATACTCAAATTTTGCACAGGACAACACTCACCACGTATATGTTGGTACAAGGTTGGGATACAACTTCCGCAGCTGGGTAAAGATGTCGGCCGAGGCAAGATATGACTATTGGGCTTGTGAGAACAGGGATTTGCTGATAATGAAACCGGAGGTAACGGCAAGCATCAATGCCGAGGCAAGAATCATAGAGCACCTCACCCTGCAATTGGGATACAACTACGCCCTCTACACCAAAAGCGAGACACGCGGACGAATAACCGACAAGCATGATTTGTATGCCCGTCTGAACTACCAGATAACAAAGCGTTTCGGTGCATACATACAGGGCAACAACCTGCTCAACGACAAATATTACGAGTTTGCAGGTTACCAGACCCGTGGTATAAGAGGCTCGCTCGGCGCAACGGTGAACTTCTAAAACGGAAAACGGAAAACGGAAAGACGACGATTGCAACGCATTCGTCGTCTTTCTACATTTTACATCTCAGTTTTCACTTTTCACCTTTCCGCTTTCACTTTTCACCTTTAATCACACTTTGTGTGTGTTTGAACCTCGGCTGCACTCGCTGTAAAACGCTAAAGCACGCTTTGCGTTTCGCTCGTTGGCACGAGCTTTCACCTTTTTAAAATAATATATTATTTTAGGGGAAACAGGGGAATTTTCTTTTGTTTTTTTTTATTTTTTTGGTTTCAATATACGGGAAACTTTTCTACTTTTGCGGCAAAATAAAATGTGCTTTAGCGCTATGCAGAAAAATTTAGTAATAGTTGAGTCACCTGCCAAGGCAAAGACAATTGAAAAATTCCTTGGCAAGGAGTACAAGGTATTGTCGAGCTACGGACACATATGTGATTTAAAGAAGAAAGAGTTCAGTATAAACACCGAGACCTTTGAACCACTATATGAGATTCCGGCAGAGAAGGAGAAACTGGTAAACAGCCTCAGGAGCGAGGTAAAGAAGGCCGAAATGGTTTGGCTGGCATCCGATGAGGACCGCGAGGGAGAGGCTATAAGCTGGCACCTGTTCACCGAGCTTGGACTTACACCAGAGAAGACAAAGCGTATCGTATTCCATGAGATTACCAAGAATGCGATTCAGGCCGCCATTGAGAATCCAAGAGAGATTGACATTAACCTTGTATATGCACAACAGGCACGACGCGTGCTCGACCGCATTGTCGGTTTCAAGTTATCGCCCGTACTGTGGCGCAAGGTTAAACCGGCACTTTCGGCAGGCCGCGTGCAGAGCGTTACCGTGCGCCTCATTGTTGAGCGCGAACGCGAAATCAACAAGTTCGTGAGCGAGAGTGGCTACCGCGTGACAGCACAGTTCGAGTTGCCGGGAGAGGATGGCGAGAACAATATACTGAACACAGAACTGTCAAGACGCTTCAAGACAAAGGAGGAGGCCGAGGCATTCCTCGCCACATGCAAGGAGACAACCTTTACAATTGAAGATGTAAGCACCAAACCATTGAAAAAGAGCCCTGCAGCACCGTTCACCACATCAACTTTGCAACAGGAGGCTGCGCGCAAGCTCGGCTTCACCGTATCGCAGACAATGATGGTGGCGCAGAGACTGTATGAATCGGGATACATCACATACATGCGTACCGACTCGGTAAACCTCTCTTCATTATGCATCGGTTCATGCAAGGAGGTGATTACAGAGATGTATGGCAAGGAGTACCACAAAAGCCGCAACTATGCAACACGCACAAAAGGTGCACAAGAGGCTCACGAGGCGATACGTCCTACATACATGAGCAATGCCACAATCGATGGTACGATCCCCGAAAAGAGACTTTATGAACTTATCTGGAAGCGTACATGTGCTTCACAGATGGCCGACGCACAGGTTGAGAAGACAACCGTGAACATCTCGATAAGCGGCCACAGCGAGACATTCGTTGCAACAGGCGAGGTTACTGTCTTCGATGGTTTCATCAAGGTCTATCGCGAAAGTAGCGATGACGAGAATACCGGCGACCTGCCTGCAATACCGGCAGTGCACAAGGGCGATGTACTCACAACAAAGGAGATTGTAGCTACAGAGCGCTTCACACAACACCAGCCACGATATACCGAGGCGAGCCTCGTGCGCAAGCTTGAGGAACTTGGTATCGGCCGCCCTTCAACATACGCGCCGACTATCAGCACAATACAGCAGCGCGGATATGTCGAGAAGGGCAACAAGACCGGTGAGACACGCAAATACAATATCATTACACTCAAGAACGGCAAGATAACAACAAAGGAGGGCAAGGAGACTGTAGGTGCCGAGAAGGCGAAACTGTTGCCTACCGACATCGGTATCGTTGTCAACGACTTCCTTTTCGAGTACTTCCCCGAAATCATGGACTACAACTTCACAGCTACTGTGGAGAAAGAGTTCGATGAGATAGCCGACGGCAAGAGACACTGGGCCGAACATATCTCGGTGTTCTACAAGGAGTTCGAGCCAAAGATTGAGGACATAATACAGACAAAGAAGGAGCACAAGGTGGGCGAGAGGGTGCTGGGCAACGACCCTGCGACAGGCAAGCCTGTTTCGGTGAAGATCGGACGCTTCGGCCCTATCGTACAGATTGGTTCGGCAAGCGATGAGGAGAAGCCACGCTTTGCGCAGATGAAGCCCGGACAGACCCTTGAGACCATCACTCTTGAAGAGGCTCTTGGGCTGTTCAGCCTGCCACGCACACTTGGAGAGCTTGACGGCAAGCCCGTAACCATTGGAGCAGGACGCTTCGGTGCATACATCAAATATGGTGATGCTTATGTTTCATTACCAAAGACAAATGATCCATTGACAGTAACACTGGAGGAGGCCACCGAACTCATTGAGGCCAAGAAGAAGAGCGAGGCCGAGAAGGTGATAAAGACCTTTGACGAGGATTCTGAGCTTCAGGTCTTGAACGGTCGTTTCGGTCCATACATTGCCTACAAGGGCAGCAACTATAAATTGCCAAAGACAGTTACTCCTGCCGAGTTGTCATTGGAGGAGTGTCTTGACATTGTGAAGAAACAGCAGGAGGGTGGCAAGGCACCTGCAAAGAAACGATATACAAAGAAGAGCAAATGAAACGCATATTCCTGACCGGATATATGGGTTCGGGCAAGACCACGCTCGGGCGTGCGCTTGCCGCAGAAATGGGGATTCCGTTCATTGACCTCGACCACTACATTGAGAAACGTTATTGCAAGACCATTGCGCAGCTCTTTGCCGAGAAGGGCGAGGAGGGCTTCCGCGAGGTTGAGCGCAGGATGTTGCACGAGGTGGGCGAGTTTGAGGATGTGATAATATCCACTGGTGGAGGAACACCCTGCTTCTTTGACAATATTGAATACATGAACGCACAGGGAACGACTGTTTACCTTGACGTTCCGGTGGAGAGACTCCACATTAGATTGAGCATTGCAAAGGCGAAACGCCCGCTCATAAAGGACAAGAACGACGAGGAACTGATGACGTTCATCACCGAGCAGTTGGAAAAGCGCGCACCGCACTATAGTAAGGCACAACATTCCTTCAGAGCCGACAAACTCGAGGACGCGGTGCAGGTAAAGGCTTCGGTTGAGGCTTTCCGCCAGCAGTTCGGAGTATAAGAGATAACACAAAACAGAACAACCATTGATAACCCGACATCAAACACCACTTACGAAATGAAAAAATGGCGCATTGAGGACTCGGAGGATCTCTACAACATCAACGGTTGGGGAGCATCCTATTTCAGCATCAACGAGAAAGGTCACGTTGCTGTAACACCAAAGAAGGACAGCGTACAGGTTGACCTCAAGGAGTTAATGGACGAATTGCAGCTGCGCGATGTGGCTGCACCGGTACTTGTCCGTTTCCCGGACATTCTTGACAACCGCATCGAGAAGATTGCAGGCTGTTTCAAGATTGCAGCCGAGGAGTACCATTACAAGGGCGAGAATTTTATTGTTTACCCTATCAAGGTAAACCAGATGCGCCCCGTTGTAGAGGAGATTACAAGCCACGGAAAACGCTACAACATTGGCCTTGAGGCAGGCTCTAAACCTGAGTTGCACGCCGTCATTGCCATGAATACCGACAGCGACTCACTCATCATCTGCAACGGCTACAAGGACGACAGCTACATTGAGCTTGCCCTGTTGGCACAGAAGATGGGACGCCGCATTTTCCTTGTGGTAGAGAAACTCAACGAACTGAAACGCATTGCCAAGATTGGCAAGCGCATGGGTGTGCGCCCCAACATAGGTATCCGCATCAAGCTTGCATCTGAAGGCAGCGGCAAGTGGGAAGAAAGCGGCGGCGACGCAAGCAAGTTCGGCCTCACATCGAGTGAACTGTTGGAGGCTCTTGAGATTCTGGAGAAATATGACATCAAGGAGTGCCTGCGCCTGATACACTTCCACATTGGTAGCCAGGTTACACGCATCCGCCACATAAAGACCGCTCTTCGCGAGGCATCACAGTTCTATGTACAGTTACGTAAGCTTGGCTACAACATCGAGTTCACCGATATTGGTGGTGGCTTGGGTGTCGATTACGACGGTACACGCTCATCGAGCAGCGAGAGTAGCGTGAACTACTCTATCCAGGAGTATGTGAACGACGCGATATATACAATGGTCGATGCTGCCGACAAGAACGGCATTCCACACCCCAACATCATCACCGAGAGCGGACGCTCAGTGTCGGCTCACCACGCGGTGCTCATATTCGAGGTACTGGAGACTGCAGCCCTGCCACAGATGGACGAGGATTGGGAGGTTGCGGCAAACGACCACGAACTGGCAAAGGAACTCTACAAGATTTGGTGCGAACTCGACCAGCGTACAATGCTTGAGGCGCTGCACGATGCACAGCAGATCCGCGAGGAGGCACTCGAGCTCTTCAGCCATGGTATTGTTGACCTAAAGACACGTGCACAGATTGAGAGCATGTTCTGGAGCGTCACACGCGAGATACTTGCAATAGCAAAGAACATGAAGCATGTGCCCGACGATTTCCGCAAGTTGCCAAAACTACTTGCCGACAAGTACTTCTGCAACTTCTCACTGTTTCAGAGCTTGCCCGACAGCTGGGGTATCGACCAGTTCTTCCCCATCATGCCAATCCACCGTCTTGACGAGCGCCCGGACCGCAGCTGTACCATCCAGGACATGACATGCGACAGCGACGGAAAGATTACAGACTTCATACACTATAACAGCAAGGCCGACTCATTGAAGGTTCACCGCGTGAAGTCGAACGAATCGTATTACCTGGGCGTGTTCCTCGTTGGTGCATACCAGGAGATTCTGGGCGACATGCACAACCTCTTTGGCGACACCAATGCCGTTCACGTGAGTGTGGACGAGGAGGGCTACCACATTGACAAGATTATTGACGGTGAGACAATTGCCGACGTGCTCGACTACGTGCAGTACGATGCACGCAAACTGGTGCGCACACTCGAGCGCTGGGTGACAAGCGCCGTGAAGGATGGACGCATCACGCTCGAGGAGGGCAAGGAGTTCCTCTCGAACTACCGCTCGGGATTGTACGGATACACATATCTTGACTATTGATGAAAGAGAAAATTACCGTTATAAAGGTTGGAGGTAAAATTGTTGAGGAGGACGCATCATTGGCCGCCCTCCTCGACCGTTTTGCAGCCATTGAAGGACGCAAGGTGCTCATCCATGGTGGCGGGCGCTCGGCAACACGCATTGCCGAGAAGCTTGGCATAGAGAGCAAGATGGTCGATGGCCGACGCATAACCGACGAGGAGACACTAAAGGTTGTGACCATGGTCTATGGCGGACTGGTGAACAAGAACATTGTTGCCGGCCTGCAGGCTCGTGGCGTGAACGCACTTGGACTCACCGGTGCCGACTGCAACATCATAACAGCACACAAACGCCCGGTAAAGACCATTGACTATGGTTTTGTGGGTGACGTGGACTGTGCCGACGGCGAGATGTTATCAAAGCTCATTGAGCAGGGCATCACTCCCATTGTGGCACCGCTGACACACGACGGCAAAGGCAATATACTGAACACGAACGCCGACACGATGGCAGCCGAGACAGCCAAGGCGCTGGTAACAGTGTACGAGACAACACTGATATATTGCTTTGAATTCCCCGGCGTGATGAGTAACCCCGAGGATGCCGACAGCCTCATACCCACCATCACGGGCGAGAGCTACAAGCAGCTGCTTGCCGACGGCACAATAAGCGGTGGCATGATTCCCAAGATGGAGAACGCCTTCAACGCCATAGGCAATGGAGTGGCAAAGGTAATCATAACCAAGGCTGATGCCATAGACGGCACACAGGGCACACATATCATTGCATAAAGGATGAAGCTCACAAAGAGCATAATGGAGCACCCCGAGTGGGGCACAATAATAGTGGCGCGCAACGCAAGGGCGCGCCGCATTATTTTACGCGCTCGCCCCGACGGCATCCACATCACAGTTCCCACATACGCCAAACAGAGCGACATTGAAAAGGCCATTACCGAGTGCGTACCCAAACTGTTGCAGAAGAGGCCACAAGAAGAATTGGCAACCATAGACAACAACTACAGCTGCGGAAACGACAACTTCACATTTAACATTTCGGAACATGACAGAAATATATTCCAGCTAAAACACGATGGAAAGGATTTCACACTCCTGTGCCCTAAAGGGACCGACTATTACACTACCGAAATGCAAAAATGGATGCACAAGACCCTGACGCAGGCCATTACCTGCCGTGCAAAAGAGATGCTGCCTGAGCGTCTCAATAAACTGGCAAAAGAGAAAGGATTCACCTACAACAACTGTACAGTACGCAACGCGCACACCCGTTGGGGAAGCTGCAACACAAAAGGTAACATAAGCCTGAGTATTTACCTTATACTGCTCCCCGATGAACTCATTGACTATGTACTACTGCACGAACTGTGCCACACCGTGGAGATGAACCACGGCAACAGGTTCTGGGCACTGATGGACAGGGTTGCCGCCCCAGCAAAAGCAAAAGATCTACGGAAAAAACTCAAAGAGTACAGAACACCGTTCTATGGGAACTGAAAGCGAAAAGGTCAAAGCGGAAAACTAAAAACTCACTTATCCACAACTTTTACATTACAGTTTTCCGTTTTCAGTTTTCCGTTTTCAGTTTTCAGTTTTCACTTTTCTTGCATTTCCTTGTTCAGTTTAATGGCAAGATAAACCGACAATGCAGCAAAGAGGATAAAGCCGGTAACATTGGGCGCACTGCCTGCAACAGCCTCATCTTCGGCGCTGTTTCCAAGCAGCGTAGTTATCACTGCGAAGGTATTGTTCAATACATGACCCACTATTACCGACATGAGACTGCCCGTACGGTAATATATCCAACCCAGCACAATACCAAAGAGTGTTGCATAGACCGTCTGCACAGGATTCCAATGGATGATACCGAACACCAGTGCCGCGACGATTATTGCCGGCCAAGGACGATCGAAGAAACGCATCAATGCGCCTTGTATTGCACCACGAAAAAGAACCTCCTCAAGCAATGGCGCAAGCACAGCTAGCCCCAGAACACCAAGCGCATTGTGCGACAGCCTGTCAAAGACATCGTCAAGGTTATCCTTGAGCGGAAACCACTGCACAAAAATATTAAGGGCGAATATTGATGAAAACACCAGCAGCGTCGAGGTGAAAAGTGGTTTTGGAGCAAGTGAACGCCAAAGCCCTCTGCGCAGCTTATAATAACCTGCAAAATGAATAAAAAGCAACATAGAGACCGTAGAGAACAGGGTTCCCAATGCCCTTGCATTTGTCAGGCAATCCTGCACCTCTGGATGGTCATTCAAATATTTCGCATTTGAGATAAAGTCAATGGCCTCGGGCGGTATATCTCCTGCATTTGACGCCATATTGACAACAAGCGTTGTTGCCAATGTCAGGAACAGCACCTGAAGAACATAATACACAGCCAACAAACCGGCAATAGTAGCCACAAGGCGCAATCCTCTATTCATATTAGATACCTCGTTTTACCCTTGCCACATCCACCTCTATCTGGAAACGCAAGGCATTTATATTGTCAAAACTCTGCTCTCCGCGCAGACGGCGCACAAACTCCACGGTAATGTCACGACCATAAATATCACCTTTGAAATCAATGATATATACCTCAATTGTACGCTCCTTACCGCAAACAGTCGGTTTCACGCCAATGTTCATCACTCCCTTGTGTACATCTCCACCTATGAGCACATCAACCTCATAGACACCATCCAACGGAAGCATCTGCATTTTGTCGGAAAGTGAGATGTTGGCTGTAGGAAAACCGAGCTGACGACCAATTCCGGCACCATGAACAACCGCTCCCGACAATGTATAGCGATGTCCCATGAACAGTTCTGCCAAAGCGACATCACCGGCACCAAGAGCACGGCGAACGGATGTTGAACTCACAGCAACATTGTCCACCACGAAGGGCTTGGCACCAAATACCTCAACCCCCAATTCTTTGCCAATAGCGATATATTGTTCAAGTCCCTCGCCGAGAGTTGGCTTGCCAAAATGGTGATCATAGCCAACCGCAAGAAGCTCTACTCCCAAACGCTCCACAAGTATCTCCTTCATGAACTGCGAAGCCAACATTGCAGCCATTGTGCAGTCAAAGTCGAGTTGCACGCAGACATCAACGCCAGCAGCTTCAAGCAACTGCATTTTTGTTGATACCGATGTCAGCAGGAACGGAGCACAGTCTGCATTGAAAAGCATGCGAGGATGCCGGGCAAATGTAACCACCATAAGCGGCAGCCCCCTCTCCAATGCAACAGCACGCAGTTCACCCAGCATGGCAACATGTCCCTTGTGCACACCATCGAATGAACCAATGGTTGCCGCGCAAGGTTTTTTATTGTACTGCGAAATATCTGTTACTATCTGCATGCTCTACCCATGAATTACAATACAAAAATACATAAAAAATACCTTATAGCGCAAATTTTATGTACTTTTGAGCTAAAGCTCGAATATACTTTCGCTTGCCGTAAAAAACATTCAAGTAAACTTGATATTTCTTGCTCGCTTATTCGTACATTTGAGCTAAACCTCGAATGTACTTTCGCTCGCCGTAAAAAATATTCAAGTAAACTTGATATTTCTTGCTCGCTTATTCGTAAATCTGAGGTAAACCTCGAATGTACTTTCGCTCGCCGTAAAAAATATTCAAGTAAACTTGATATTTCTTGCTCGCTTATTCGTACATTTGACAACAGAGAAAGAACATAAAAGAATAAAAGATGGATTTGATAAGAATAGAGAACATTACAAAAAGATATGCGGCACACACAGCACTCGACGACGTATCGCTGTCAATACCGGAAGGCTCGATATATGGTTTTCTTGGACCTAACGGTGCAGGCAAAACTACCCTTCTGCGCATAATCAACCGCATCATAGCCCCCGACGCAGGACAGGTGCTGCTTAACGGCAAGAAGATTACAGCCGAAGATGTGTGCCACATTGGCTACATGCCCGAGGAACGAGGTCTCTACAAGAAGATGAAACTTGGCGAACAGGCAGTGTTCTTTGCAAGAATCAAAGGTCTGTCGCAAAAGGAGGCAACACAGAAGGCAAGGATGTGGTTCGAGAAATTCGGAATTGAAAGCTGGTGGAACAAGAAGGTCGATGACCTGTCAAAGGGCATGGCACAGAAAGTGCAGTTCATTGTCACCGTGCTGCACGAACCCAAACTGCTTATCTTTGACGAGCCGTTCTCGGGCTTCGACCCCATCAACGCCAACCTGCTCAAAGAGGAGATTCTTGCCCTGCGCGACAACGGTGCAACAATCATCTTCTCCACGCACAACATGTCATCGGTCGAAGAACTGTGCGACCACATCACACTGATAGACAAGTCGAGAAACATCCTCTCGGGAAATGTCGATGAGATACGCCACAGTCACGGTTCAAATATTTTCGAGATAAAATATAATGGCGAGGAGAGCGCAATGAGAAAAGCATTGAGTGGAATATGCACAATAATTGAGACTGCGACATCGCCCATTGGAATCAACATGGCAAAGATCCACATTGCAGAGAACAGCGAGGTGCGTAATGTAATCTCCGTGGCAAACGAAACCGTGGAACTGCGTTCATTCAGCGAAGTAATACCCACCATGAACGACATCTTCATACGCACTGTAAACAGCAATGTCTAACCCCAAAAGAGAAGAGAGATGAAAAGCAAGATAGGAATCATCATTGGACGTGAGTTCAATGAAAGGGTACAGAAAAAATCGTTCATATTAACCACACTTCTTACTCCATTACTGCTAATTGCCCTGATGCTTGCCCCAGTACTCATTGCAAGCTATTCAGACGAAGATATTGAAACGGTGGTGGTAGTGGATGACAGCAAATCTGTAGCCTGTCACCTTGCAAACAGCAAGGAGATAGCCTTTGAACAGACCATGCTGCCGTTGGATATTGCACGGGCTGAAAACAAAGAGTGTTATGCAATTCTGCACATTGGCAATGACATAATAAACAACCCTACGGATGCACAACTCTACACCAATGACACCCATTCAATGGCCACAGAACAGGACATAATGGTACAACTGACATTGGCTGTACAAAAGGAGAGAATGAAGATGTATGGTATTGACCCGCAGGTCATGATGGAACTCAACACCCCGGTTGCGATACAATCGCTAAAGAACACATCAAGTGACGAAGCCACCATAGGCTCATCGACAATGGTAGCAACAGCACTTGCTTATGCGTTCAGTTTCATACTGTACATGTTTCTTATACTCTATGGCGTGATGGTCATGCAATCTGTAATTGAAGAAAAAAACAATCGTGTGCTTGAAGTACTGGTATCTACAGTGCGCCCGTTCGACATGATGATGGGCAAGATCCTTGGCATAGCCTGTGTTGCCCTGTTGCAGATTGCAATATGGATTGCACTGATTGCAGGAGCCGTACATTTCGTCCTGCCTCATGTGTTGCCCGGTGAGCTTATGGCATCTATGGACGGTGCCTCATCCGCAATGGGTACAGACAGTAGCGCAGGACTCTTGCAAGCTCTTACCATGATGATGGAGAACATTGACCAGGTAGGTGGCATGGCACTATGGTTCATTGTCTTCATGTTCGGTGGATTCCTGCTCTATGCAGCCATGTTTGCAGCTGTAGGCTCAGCCGTAGATAGTCCACAAGAGGCACAGCAGTTACAGACACCTATTATGCTCCCGATTATTCTGGCACTGTTTGTAATGCTGTCAGTCATCAATGACCCGTCATCTGATGTCGCGTTCTGGTTCTCAATGATACCGCTTACATCACCCATTGTAATGATGGCACGCATACCGTATGAGATACCCACCTGGGAGATTTGCCTGTCGGCAGTGCTGCTCTATGCAACATTCCTCGTTGTCGTGTGGGGTGCCGGAAAAATTTACCGCGTGGGCATCCTCATGCACGGCAAGAAACCAAGCCTCAAGGAGATGTTCCGTTGGATAAGATATAAATGACAACCACGAATACACGTGCATTACAAAGATGTAGTAATGCCACATCTTGTGGTCTATAACAATTTTTAATGCTAAAAAATTTGCAATGTACAAGTTTTTGCCCTACCTTTGCGCAGTATTTCAGAAGAGATACACGGGCTTTTAGCTCAGTTGGTTAGAGCAACAGACTCATAATCTGGAGGTCCTAGGTTCAAGCCCTAGATGGCCCACGAAGAGAATCGCTGACGCGGTTCTCTTTTTTATTGTAGGACTTGCCCCTACGGTTATCTCCTCCGTTCCATTCGTTTGCACCGGCAAGGTGGACAAAAAGTAGGATAAAACCTTTGTAATTATTTGATTTACATATCTTTGCAAAGATTATCGTTGATATGCTAAAAAAATGCTTTTATTGTGGCTCTTCCAATGTGGTCAAGAATGGCCTGAGAGGGCTAAGACAAATGTATAAATGTAAAGATACACACCGCCTTATATGCGTCCAAAACTACGCAGCGCCTATCTTAGCCTTAGGCGCAACATGCCGCTACTGTGGACATTTTATGACCATCCAGAAACGGGGCTACCAAACACGAATAATGCTATTGAAGGGCTATTTTCTGATATAAAAAGTAAACTGAGGGTACATAGAGGTATAAGCAAAGACAATAGGAAGAAACTGCTGGATGAATATATTATGAGACATTATTAGACGCGAATTTCCTCAGCATAGCGCGCTATGCTGAGGAAATCATCCTACTTTTTGTCCACTAAGAGTTTTTTCAACTCTAATTATCCTACTTTTTGTCCAGGTAACC
>JAZOUB010000026.1:0-28292 GCA_045657945.1 Bacteroidaceae bacterium
TCTAATTTTTTTTGCCTACGGGCCTCGAAGATTGACAAGCCTTGCTTATCGCGACCCGCCCGGCGTGAGCTTCGCCCACGCTTCGTGCGACCAATCGCTGCAAGCCTTGTCGATTACCACATGTGGTAATTATCCGTAGGCTCTACTTCGGTTAGAACTCTATCGGGTTCTAATTTTTTTTGCCTACGGGCGAACTCTCCCTCTGCCGAAAAACGGCTCACCTGCAAGTCTGGGGAGCAGTATTGAGAATTACTATTCTACGCGCCTGCTCATTGCAAAAGGTAATTCGTCGCTGAAAGCGAAAGGGCAGCGTTGGGAGGCACAGTGAGCAGCCGAGCAATGCTTGGAAACAGGTGGCATGATGTTTGAGCGTAGCGAGTTCTTGCCACCCCAAGCATTGCGACAAGCAGCGAGCGGCGAGGTGTGAACCGACTGAAGAATATTGCAGCAGCTAATGCTGATGCAATTTGTGAACAAAGGAAGCACCGAATGCCGTACACGACTGCCCCGTTTTTGGTACTTTTTTAAAAAAGTACAGAAAGAACGACTTGAAGAAAATACAAGTGAACAATTAAGGTTGAGGACTGCTGTAGAATTTGACGGCGAGCGAAAGCGAGTTTTTGCCCCCTATAGTTTGCTACTGAGCCGTTATTTGCTCCAGAATTCGATATACTGCTGCGCAACTTTTTCGGGGTTGTGATGCTTTGCAACAAATTCAATGCTCTGCTGCTGCATGGCTGCTATCTCCTCCTTGTTCTTTATGAGCCATTCCAGTTGCTCATATATATGTTGCTCGCTTGGGGTGACGTTTATCATGGGACGTAGGTCTTTCTCGCCCAGGATGTCGTAACATTCCGGTTCGGCTCCGCCCACGACAATCTTTCCTTTTGACATTGCAAGCAGGGCGTTCATTGCGGGCGAGTAGCCATAGAGTTGGTCGAGCAGTACGTCGCATTCCTCAATCATTCTTGAATACTTTTCAAACGGAACGCTTTCGGCTTTGAGTATTTTGCAGTCGTTGGGGTACTCGGCGACAAGGCGTTCAAGGGCGCGTAGCATTATGTCTGTGCCTTTGTATATGCTGCGCTCCTTCTGTATGCCAATGAAAAAGCGAATTTTTCGTCCGGGGGTGTATGTTGCTTGTGCGCTTTTGTCGCATGGCACGGGGAAGGGGATGTATGTCAGTTTCTCCTTGTGGCTGGTGTCGTAGGCGGCATGGTATTCGTACAATCCGGCGATTATTCCGTTGCAGTCATTGGCTATGTGGTGGTTCAGTTCCGCTTTTGGCGTGTTCTTCCAGTCTGCCTCCTGCTCTGTTACATAGTTGTTGGTGATGAGGGTGTCGCCAATGTTGAAGTCGGAGTAACGGAAACGGAACGGACGTGTGGTGCATGCCTCGACCCAGTAGGCGTCCATGCCGAATGCTCCAAGGAAAACTTTTTTATTGTGTCTTTTCAGGTATCGGTATATGGGGGCAATGCGTTCTGCTTTAAGTTCAAGGAACATTGGGTTGATGAGTTGTACTACATCATATCCGCGAAGTTTGGGCAGCAGGGTGTATAGCTTCAGGAGGTATTTTATTCCGCCTGTTTTTGTGTATTGTCTGACTAGTGATATGTCTCGTCTGTAGTCCTTCCAAAAATCGCCGTTGCTCACAACGCACACGGTGTGTCCAAGGGAACGTAATCCCTCGGCGAGTGTCCAATGTACGTTGCTGTATTCGCCTATGAGCAGGATTTTCATTGTTTTGCCGGTTTTTTCGATGATATTATTGCGCGCAATATCCTCATTCCGTAATTGCTGTTGGCAAGAATGCGGAACAGACGGTATTTAATTGAGTAGTTTGCTTTTGGCAAGGGGTAGAGTCCGATGGGGGCAAGGTGCTCGTTGCATTTGTCAAGAATGCTTTTGGCATCCATGCCATTATATAGCATGTTGAGTATGGCGTCAACACCCAGCATGGTGAACTTGTGCTCGAATCCTTTTGTCTGTGTAGGGTTGATATTGCTTTTGTAGACATTCCGAAAGTGTCCAAGCCTTTCAATTACCCGTAGCATGTCCTCTATGCGCTGTGTCTCGAATTGAGCCGAACTGTTGGCGGTGGTTGAGCCTTCTCGTATGCAATAGCTGTATAGCACGGCATTACAGTGTATGAGCGTGCAGGCGTGGAAATGAAGGATGGTGTTGAACTCTTCATCCTCGTGGAATGTGTTCTCGGGGAAACGTATGCCTTTGCTCACTGCGAGTTCACGCTTGAAAAAGTAGTTCCATGGACTACCAGAGAGGTTGAAGTCGCGCATGTAAGCCGCACCGCTTATGGTGTTGCTGAATGTAATAGGTCTTGTACTCTCTTTTTGTGGTTTGTCTCCAGGTGCAATGACCCTGTAGTTGAATCGCAGGATATGTGGTTTCTCACGCCGCAGCTTGTCAAGACATTGCTTGTAACTGTTGCCGGGGATTAGCATGTCATCGGCATCAACAAATTCAATATATCTTCCCTTGGCTTCGTCGATGCCACGGTTTCGGGCAGCTCCCGGGCCGCCATGTGCAATGGTGACGAGTTTTATATTTGTTTTGGGGAATACCTTCTCAATCCACACGGGGGGCTCTTGCGACGCGTCGTCTACTACTATGATTTCGTAGTCCTCGGCCGCTATGTCCTGCTGCACGATGCTTGCAATGCACCGCTCCAGCAAATTGCTTGGCAGGTTGTAGTGTGGTATGATGATTGACAGGAGCATCGTGTCGTCAATTTAATTTCTTGAGCAAAAGGGCATAGAGGCGACAGTGTATGTTTGCACCGAAAATTGCAAGGGTTGTAAGCTTGATCTTGCGCTTTAGACTCAGCGGCAGCTTGTATAGCTCGCTAAGTGATATTCCTTTACCTTTTATCATTGCAACGGCATCCTTGTATTGCTGTTTCTTGCCGTCCCTGCAGCGCAGAAGGTCTATGAGATTGTCGGTGCAACGGAAAAGTATGTCATATGCCTGCTCTTGGAGCTCGGGGTTCTTTACCACTTTCTCGTACAGTTGTAAGAAATTGCGGAATATGAAGTATTTGGAATTGAAACTGTATGTGTTGGATATACTTTCGGGGTGGTCATAGTAATAATAGAAACCACAGTCTGAATAGTATACATTCTCGCAGCCCTCGTATAACTGCGGGGTGATGAGTATGTCTTCGAATACTTCGCCCTCGGGGTATCGTACGAACATGAACATGTCGGCGCGGTAAATCTTGTTGCAGGCGAAGCTGTGTTCATATCCCTTGCGCTTTACCCAGTCGGTGAACACATTCTCATTACCCTTGATTTTCTCGGGTTTGAATGAGATGATTTCGCTTCGTGGCGATTCGTAGTATTTTACAACGGGGTATTCTATGATGTCAATGTCGGGGTTCGACAGGAGTATCCTCATGTTGTAGTAGTATGTGCCTGCTGCAACAGTGTCGTCGCCGTCGACGAATGTTATGTATTCGCCCTTGGCGGCAGCTATGCCGGCGTTGCGTGCCGATGAAAGACCGCCGTTCTTCTTGTGGATAACCTTGACCTTGTCGCACTCCTGAGCATAACGGTCGCAGATGGCGGCACTGCCATCGGTGGAACCGTCATCGACAAGGATAAGCTCATAGTCGGTGTATGTCTGCTGCAGAATGCTTTCTATGCACTTCTGCAGGTGTCGTCTTACTTTATATACCGGTACTATGATGCTTAGTTTCATTGTCTGCTTTCTCTATCTTTGAGATTCTTCTCAAAGGTACGAAAAAAAACAGCAATCCTGCGATAAAAAGGGTGTTTTTGTTTTTGTTTTGCAAATAATTTTTGTAGTGTGGGCAAAAACCTTTTTCGAGCGGGTGATAATTCGCTCTTTTTCGTTATCTTCGCATTTATAATGGCGAATAATAAAGAAACCGGAACTGGCGCCAATGCGGGCGATTACAAGCGTGTCATCAAATATCTTGGTATATTCGGTGGTGCACAGGGCGTGTCGGTGCTGTTGAGCATGGTGCGCAACAAGATCGCATCGGTTCTGCTGGGTGCCGGTGGCTTCGGTGTCATTGCTCTCTATAACCGCACAGTACAGCTCTTCAGCGATACTACAGGCCTGAGCCTGTCGCTGAGTGCAGTGCGTCGTTTGTCCGATACATACAGCAATGGATGTGACAATGAAGTGAGGCATTGCGTGAAGGTGGTGCGTAGCATAGCGTTGCTGACGGGTATTGTGGGCATGTTGCTCATGATGTTGCTCTCGCCATTGCTCTCGCAGTGGATGTTCGATGGTGATGCCAGTGACGTCCAGGGCGTGGCTCTTGTTGCTCCGGCAGTCCTTTTTATTGCAGTGTCAAGCGGCGAACTTGCTATCCTGCGTGGTTTGAAACAACCCGGCAAGATTGCTTTTTACACCCTATGGACAGCTGTAAGTGCAGTGCTGGTGACGGTTCCTCTCTACTGCCTGTTTGGAAAAGGTGGTATAATCCCGTCAATATTCATGGTTGCGTTGCTGCAGATGGCAGGCGCTCTTTTCTTCTCGACAAAACTGTACGCTTATTGCGCAGAGCCCTTTTCGCGGACTCTGTTGCGCGAGGGTGTTGACATCATAAAGCTCGGTGCCGGGTACATCTATTCAACGGTACTGGTTTCGGGCTCGCTGTGGTTTGTGTATCAAGTTATCTCCAGGCTTGCTGGCGACAGTGGAGTGGGTATATTCTCGGCCGGTTATCTGTTGGTCGGCATGCTGCCGTCTATTCTTTTTGCAGCATTCGATTCCGATTATTATCCACGCCTTTCGGGAATATTCGCCCATAAAGAGGTGCGTAATGCAATGGTCAATGAACACATCGAGGCGCATCTGCTTGTGCAGACACCGATTCTCCTTGGCGTGATAATGCTATTGCCTTGGCTGTTTCCGCTATTCTTCTCGTCGGAGTTCATGCCGGCTCTGGCCATGACGCAGATAGCGCTCTTTGCCCTGTTGTTTCATGTAATGACATATCCAATCTCTTTCATGCCTGTCTCAAAAGGCGACACGCTCACTTTTGTAAATCAAGAAACTGCCTATAATGTTGCATTTGTAGCCTTCACTCTTTGGGGATTCAGCCAGCATGGTTGGGTCGGTGCCGGTGTGGGAATGTTGTTGGCAAGGATGATGGATCTGCTTGTTGTCTATTTCATTGCACGTTGTCGCTATGGCTTCCGCTTGACAGACAGAGCCTTGAGGTACTTTGTGATGACAATAGTACTTGGTAGTGTTGTTTTGGGCTGTGCGCTTGGATCTGCCGGCATGCCGTGGCTCAGATATGTGGGTATGGCTGTCGTTGCTGTGGCTGCAGTGCTTTCGCTATGCCAGCTGTCACGACACGGGAATATTCCGGTTTTGCTTTATAAACGCTTTTTCAAACGACTGAAATGAGACATATACTAAGAAAAATAACACTCATCATTTGCTTCCTTCTTTCGGCGACCGGTGTCAAGGCACAGTTGCAGGATGTGCAACTGCGTTCTCCATTTGATTTTGAGTTGCTACTCAGTGCCAACTTCGGTGAGTTGCGTTCCAACCATTTTCATGCCGGTGTGGATTTCAAGACCGGTGGAGTGAGCGGCAAACAGATAAGATGTGTCGATGACGGTTATATATGCCGAGCTAAGGTGGAGACAGCCGGCTATGGACTGGCATTGTATGTGATGCACGACGGCTATATGACCGTGTATGGTCATCTCGACCGTTTCCCTGCAAATGTAGCAAAACGTGTGCGCGACTACCAGTATGACAAGGAACGCTTCGTGGTTGACTTGCACTTCCTGCCGGGCGAATATCCAGTGAAACGTGGCGAGTTGCTTGCGTATGCCGGCAATACGGGCTATTCATTCGGTCCGCACCTGCATTTTGAGGTGCGCGATACTACTGGTAATGAACTCTACAATCCGCTCCGCTTCTACAAGGACAAGATAAGGGATACACGTGCTCCCAAGGCGACGGCTGTTGCTGTATATCCGCGACAGGGTGGTGGCGTGCTCTTTGCCGGGGATACGTCGCGTGTGTTCAAACTGAAGAATGGTCTTCTTGGCGATACAATTGATGCATGGGGTGATATTGCCTTTGCTGTTGAGGCGCTCGACTACATGGACGGCACTAGCAACAAGTATGGCATTTATCGTACGGAACTGTTCGTTGACGGCGAAAAATACTATGAGTCGCAGATGGATAATTTTTCATTCGGCGAAAATAAACTCATTCTCTCAAGCGTGGACAAGGGGAGGGAAAAACGCGATGAAGGTACTTTTCAGAAGCTTTTTGTTGCTCCAAACAACCCGTTGCGCGAACTTAAGGCGGGCGATAGCCGTGGTTGGGTGACCATTGACGAGAAGCGTCTTTACAATGTGGAATGTCATCTTGTCGATTATTATGGCAACAAGAGTGTTGTAAACCTTGTGGTGCGCGGTGATAGTTGTGATATTGTGCAGCCTGCAAATGACATGTTGCTTTCATGGCGTAAAAGAAATACCATCAATGTACCCGGTGCGAGTCTTGTGATTCCAAAAGGCGAACTGTTCGATGATGCCCGTCTCTCAGTGGCGAATGACGGAGACGTCTGTACGGTGTCGGGCGGATATGCCTCCACCGGTGAGGAAGTGTTCTTCCACCATGGCGCAGAATTGTCGCTTTCGGTCGGTGATTTGCCGGTAGATGACAAATCGAAATTGTATATTTGCGAAATAACAGAAAAGGATACCTCCTGGGTTGGCGGCAAATATGTTGACGGCAGTGTGGTGGGCACAATATCGTCGCAGGGACGCTATGGAATTGCTTCCGACACTGTTCCGCCGGTGCTCAAGCCTGTGAATGAGAAGAACTGGATGAATAATGCACGCCTGGTTTTTGACCTCTACGACAACGAAACCCGTGTGACATCGTTCCGCGGTACACTCAACGGCAAGTTCGTGCTCTTCAAGTATAACCGCAAGGATAAGCGACTGACATTTGATTTCAAGCAGGAGAATATCAGGAGTGGTAATCACAAACTTAAGGTTGTTGCAACCGATGCCTATGGCAACAGCACTGTTTTTGAAAAGAGTATAAAATATTGATAATTAAGAAGAAATACTATGAAAAGAATTTTGTTTGCTTTGGCAGCAGTGTTGCTTTTTGTGACAGATGGTGCGGCTTGCACCAACTTTATTGTGGGCAAGAAGGCTTCGGCCGACGGCTCAGTGTTCATCTCGTACAGTGCCGACAGCTATGGTATGAGTGGTTTTGTGGCTCATTTCCCTGCGGCAGTCTATCCCGAGGGTACTATGCGCGACATCTATAACTGGGATTCAGGAGAATATCTTGGACAGATACGTGAGGCTCGCCGTACATACAACGTGCTTGGCAATATCAACGAACATCAGGTAGCTATTGCCGAGACAACATTCGGTGGCCGCGAGGAACTTGTTGACCTTAACGGCGGTATCGACTACGGCAACCTCATCTACATCGCTCTGCAGCGTTCACGCACTGCGCGCGAGGCAATCGATGTCATGACTTCGCTTGTTGCCGAGTATGGCTATTACAGCAGCGGCGAGAGCTTTTCTATCGCCGACCCCAACGAGGCCTGGATTCTTGAGATGATTGGCAAGGGCGGCAAGGAGAAGGGTGCCGTTTGGGTTGCAATACGCATTCCCGACGACTGCATCTCGGCTCACGCCAACCAGGCTCGCATCCGCAAGTTCGACATGAAGGACAAGGAGAATGTTCGCTATTCAAAGGATGTAATCAAGTTCGCGCGCAAGATGGGTTACTTCGACGGCAAGGACGAGGATTTTGACTTCGCAGCGGCATATTGCCCAGCCGATTTTGGCGGTCTGCGTTACTGCGACGCACGTGTATGGAGCTTCTTCAACATGTTTGGCGAGGAGGATATGAACAACTATCTTGCATGGGCTTCGGGCGACCCTACAGCCGAGCCAATGCCTCTTTATATGAAGCCAAAGGCACCTCTCTCACTCCAGGATGTGCAGCGCGGTATGCGTGACCACTACGAGGGTACACCTTTTGCCATTACCGATGACTTAGGTGCAGGTCCATACAACATGCCTTACCGCCCATCACCACTCAGCTTTGAGGTTGACGGCAAGGAGTATTTCAACGAGCGTCCTATCTCTACATTCCAGACAGCGTTCACCTTCGTTGCCCAGTTGCGTGATTGGCTTCCAAATGCAATCGGTGGTGTGATGTGGTTCGGTACTGATGACTCTAACATGGTTGTCTATACGCCTGTATATTGCTGCGCTACATCGGTGCCCGATTGCTATGCCGAACAATATGCCGACCCTGTTGTTTTCTCATGGAAATCATCGTTCTGGGTGTTCAACTGGGTGTCGAACATGATCTATCCGAAGTATTCGCTTGTTATTGATGACATGCGTCAGGTGCAGGGCGAGCTTGAGAATGCTATCTATGAGCAGAGCAAGGTTGTTGAGGCCGAGGCTTTGGCTGTGATAGAGACATCACCTAAATATGCAATCAAGATGTTGACCGACTTCACTGCAACAAGCGGAGAGGTGACACTTGCTGCATGGAAGGCTTTTGGCGAGAAGGTTATTGTAAAATATAACGACCTTGTTGTGAAGAGCGAGAAGAACGGCAAGATTGAGCGTTCTAATACCGGCCTTGCTGGCAAGATTACACGCCCAGGCTATTCTACAGACTACTGGAAGAAGGTGGTTGGGGAGACCGGTGACCGTTACCTCATCCCTGCTGCAAAATAATGCAAAATCTCTTGTAGATTCCAAGAATTTCGTATATTTGCGGTATTGCGAACATTTCTCACAATAAAAAAGAAATAAGTTAATAATAAAATAAAGACTATGGATCAGGAACTTATTAAAATGGTAACGGACAAGGCTACAGAGTGGCTTTCTCCTGCCTATGACGAAGAGACAAGAAAAGAGGTTCAGGCAATGCTCGACAACGAGGACAAGACTCCGCTTATCGATGCGTTTTATCGTGAACTTGAGTTCGGTACCGGCGGTCTGCGCGGTATCATGGGTGCAGGTAGCAACCGCATGAACATCTACACAGTGGGTAAGGCTACACAGGGTCTTGCAAACTACTTGAACGAGTGCTTCAAGGATCTGGAGCAGATTTCGGTAGTTGTAGGCCACGATTGCCGCAACAACAGCCGTCTGTTCGCCGAGATTTCGGCAAACATCTTCTCGGCAAACGGTATCAAGGTATATCTTTTCGAGGACCTTCGTCCTACACCCGAGATCTCTTTCGCAATACGTCACTTGGGTTGCCAGAGCGGTGTGAACATCACTGCCAGCCACAATCCAAAGGAGTACAACGGCTACAAGGCATATTGGGACGATGGTGCGCAGATGCTTTCTCCACACGATGTCAATACAATCAAAAATGTAGAGAGCGTAAAGGTCGAGGATATCAAGTTTACCGGTAACCCTGCACTCATTGAGGTTATCGGCGAGGAGGTTGACAAGGCATTCCTTGACAAGGTGCACACCCTTTCAATCGCTCCCGATGTCATCGCGCGTCACAAGGACTTGAAGATTGTCTATACTCCAATCCACGGTTGTGGTAGAGTGATGATTCCTGCATCGTTGCGTCAGTGGGGCTTCGAGAACATCCATTGCGTTGAGGCTCAGATGGTAAAGGACGGCAACTTCCCTACAGTTGTTTCTCCTAACCCTGAGAACCCCGAGGCCATGACAATGGCTATAAACCTTGCAAAGGAGATTGATGCCGACTTGGTATTGGCGTCAGACCCTGATGCCGACCGTCTTGCAATTGCTTGCAAGGATAGCAAGGGCGAGTGGGCTATTATCAACGGTAACCAGACATGTATGATTTTCCTCTACTACATCATCACACAGTACCGTGCGCTTGGCAAGATGACAGGCAAGGAGTTCGTTGTGAAGACTATCGTTACCACAGAGGTTATCAAGGAGATTGCCGAGAAGAACGATATAAAGATGTATGACTGCTATACCGGCTTCAAGTGGATTGCCAAAGTTATCCGCGACAACGAGGGAATTGCACAGTACATCGGTGGTGGCGAGGAGAGCTTCGGTTTCTTGGCCGAGGATTTCTGCCGCGACAAGGACTCTGTTTCGGCATGTAGCCTCATTGCAGAGGTTGCTGCTTGGGCAAAGGACAATGGCAAGACACTCTATGAGATGCTCATGGATATCTATGTAGAGTATGGTTTCTCAAAGGAGGTAACAGTGAATGTTGTAAAGCCCGGTAAGAGTGGTGCCGACGAGATTCGCCAGATGATGGAGAACTTCCGCGCTAATCCTCTCAAGGAGATGGCAGGCGAGAAGGTTGTATGCTACAAGGACTTCAAGGCCATGAAGCAGACCGATGCAGAGGGCAATGTAACTGATATTGACATGCCGGAGCCATCTAACGTACTCCAGTACTTCACTGAGAGTGGTAACAAGGTTTCTGTACGTCCTTCGGGAACTGAGCCAAAGATCAAGTTCTACATGGAGGCAAAGGGCAAGATGGGCTGCCGTAACTGCTATGCCGATGCTTGTGCCAAGGCTGATGCTACTATTGAGGAGATGAAGAAGGCAATGGGCATTTAATAAGGTGAAATGAGTAAGCGAGTAAAAGCCAAGCTTGCTTGAGCTTTTATAGCGAGCGAGAGCGGGTTCAATCGCACGCTGTGCGGTTAAAACTGCGAGGTTTAATTTAAAACCGTTCACTTCTATAATATGGGAGCTGCTGTTTGTACAGCGGCTCTCTTTTTATGTTTCTTGTTCTTTTTTGACGAAAAATTATGCCGCGGATAAACAATTTTGCAAGTAACTTTTATTATGTACTTGGTTTTTAGTATCTTCGCGACAAATTAACAAAACAGACTACGGGTCTGTATTCATAAAAACAAAGCTATTATGAAGAAAACATTGGTAGATCTTTTTGAGGAATCGGTAAGATTGTATCCTAACAATACCTTCCTCTTGGAGAAGACAGACAAGAAAGAGGGTTACAAACCAACAACTTATACCCAGGTCAAGGAGCAGGTGTATCGTTTGGGTGCAGGTTTCCAGGCGCTTGGTGTAAAGAAGGGCGACAATATGGCTCTTTTGAGCGAGGGTTGCAATATGTGGGTTATCGGTGAGCTTGCAATGTTCTATGCGGGTGCCGTGAATGTGCCACTTTCAATCAAGCTTGAGGAAAGCAATGACCTGTACTTCCGTCTCGATCATGGCGATGTAAAATATGTGTTTGTATCTAACTATCAGTTGAAGAAGGTACGTGCAATCAAGGATAAGCTTGACAAGGTGGTGAAAATCATCGTGTTCGGCAATGCCGGCGAGCTTGAGAAGGGCGAAATACATGTTGACGAGGTGCTTAAAATGGGTGACGAGTTCCTCAAGGCTCACACACTCGAGGAGTTCCTCGCTGTTGGTCAGTCACTCGTCAACGACGATATTGCAACAATTACCTACACCAGTGGTACAACTGCCGATCCAAAGGGTGTCATGCTCACACACCGCAACTATACAGCGAACGTTGAGCAAGCTATGACATTGGTTGACATTGACCAGACATGGCGTACACTCATCATCCTGCCACTTGACCACTGTTTCGCTCATGTCGTTGGTTTCTACATCATGATGTCATGCGGTGCTACAGCAGCAACTGTGCAGGTTGGCCGTACAGGTCTCGAGACATTGAAGAACATTCCTCTTAATATTAAGGAGGTGCGTCCTCACTTCATTCTCTCTGTACCTTCATTGGCAAAGACATTCAAGAAGAATATCGAGGGTGCTATCCGTGCAAAGGGCAAGACAACCGAGAAACTCTTCAACTGGGGTATGAAGATCCGTCAGAAATACTATGGCGAGAGCAATCTCGACTCAAAGGGCATGCGTATATTCCTCAAGCCTCTGGTGGCTCTCTTTGACAAACTCATCTTCTCAAAGGTACGCGCAAACTTCGGTGGCGAACTCCGTTTCTTCATCGGCGGTGGTGCATTGCTCGACAAGGAGTTGCAGAACTTCTATGTAGGCGTTGGTATGCCAATGTATCAGGGTTATGGTCTCTCTGAGGCTACACCTGTTATCTCATCAAATGGTCCCGACCTCTATCGTTTCGGTTCAAGCGGTAAGCTTGTAAAGCCAATCGAAATCAAGATTTGTGATGCCGACGGCAAGGAGTTGCCAACAGGCGAGCTTGGTGAGATTGTAGTAAAGGGCGAGAATGTAATGGCCGGTTATTGGAAGAATCCTGTAGCTACAGCCGAGACTGTGCGCGACGGTTATCTCTACACCGGTGACCTTGGATATATGTCCGAGGAGGGTCTGCTCTATGTTAAGGGTCGTTTCAAGAGTCTTTTGATTTCAAGCGACGGTGAGAAGTACAGCCCCGAGGGAATTGAGGAGGCATTCGTTAGTCTTTGCCCGACAATTGACCAGGTAATCCTCTACAACAACCAGTCACCATATACAATTGCACTCTTTGTTCCTAATAAGGATAACATCAAGCGTGCACTTGCCGAGAAGAACCTCGACCTCACAACCGAGGAGGGACGCAAGGCGGCATGTGACCTTGTGAAGGCCGATGTCGATTCATTCAAGAAGGGTGGTGCAAATGCCGGTATGTTCCCCGAGCGTTGGTTGCCAAGTTGCTTTGCAGTGTTGCCCGAGGCTTTCACCGAGCAGAACGGTATGATGAACAGCACCATGAAGGTTGTTCGTGGCAAGGTTGAGAAGTTCTACCAGGAGCGCATCGATATTCTTTACACTCCAGAGGGTAAGGAACTTTATGAGCAGCATAATCTTGATGCATTCAAGTAATGAACATGACTAAAAAGCGCATTGCTGCGTTACGCTTGTCCTTAAAATCCTCATTTACTTCGAGTAAACTTCGGTTTTAAGTCCTACGCAAGCCGGTTGCCTTTGGCGAGCCTTTGCCGCGCTCATTGCAAAACGCTAAAGTAAACTTTGCGTTTCATTCGTTTGCGCAAGCCTTGCACTGCATCTTTTTATTCATATTCATTAATCAAGGTGTTGACTAAAAAGCGCATTTGATAATACCCGAACTTGACTGTGCTGTTTTAGTAAAATATGAAATCAGGAGTGTGACTTAAAATAGTCACACTCTTTTTTTGTTATCTTTTATTGCAAATTAAACTTTTTACAACTATTTTCGTCCAATAGAAGAAAAAACTATTAAAAACATAATTATGAAAACACGCGTATTGATTATGGCAATGATGGTGGCATTCACATCGTTTGCCAATGCACAGGAGCAGCAACAGCAGGCAGAACAGCAGGTAGAACAACAGCAGTTGCCAAAGGTTGACAAGAGAACGGAGTTTCGTGTAAAGAAGATGACCGAGAGACTTCTGCTCGACGATGCCAAGGCTGCAAAATTTGCTCCATTATATCAGGAGTATCTTGAGGCAAAGGCTACTTGCCGCCCCGAGCTTGTTTTTGGCGAGAAACTTACCGATGCGCAGTTGGAGGCAAACATGGAGGCTATGCTTAATGTGAGGGAAAAGGCTGTTGATATTGACAAGAAATATTATAAGAAATTTTCAAAATTACTGAATGCCAAGCAACTGGATATGATTTTCGGTCTTCAGGCGCAGTTTGGTCAGTGTCCTATGAACCCTGGTAAAGCTATGCATGCTATGCCTCAATACGGTTTTGGTAAGCCTGGTGCACCTCAGTGCAAGGCTCCAAGAATGGGCAAGAAATGTGATTTTAAAAAGGCTGCCGCTTGTAAGAAGAATAACGCTTGCGACAAAGCTGTAGATTGCAAGGATTGTGAAAAGAAGGCAGAATGTAAGAAAGAGTGCAAGCAGGATGGTAAATGCAACAAAGTCGAAGCTTGTGTAACTGCAACTGAATGCGAAAATGCTGCAGTTTGCGACAAGGCTGCCGATAGTCAGGAATAAAAAGTTTTCTTTAACGACAAGAGGGTGACCCAATCAGGTCACCCTCTTGTCGTTTGAAATAGACCAAACAACCTATTACATGTTTGCCCAAATGTTTTCCCAGTCGCTGCGGTATTCGCTGCTCAGAGCATCACCTTCGTCAACAAAATCATCATTGCCGCCAGATTCAATGGCACTTTGGCAAATCATAGCAGCAACCTGTATGTTGTATTCACAAATCTCGGGGGTAATATAGCTTCTCTTTGTTTTCATAGTTTCGTCCTTCTTAGTTATTTCACAATAATCTTCTTGCCGTTTACAATGTAGAATCCCGGCGAGCTGATACCCTCAAGTTTGCGTCCTTGCAAATCATAGATAGCGTCGTTCTCTTCTCTTTCTATTGTAATCTCATCAATGTTTGTTGTGTCATGTCCTTTACCGCCGACTGCAAACGAGAATCCCGATGCAGACACTGCTGCCGAATAGGGCAACCATGCACGGTGAGCCTGGTTAATGAAAGTCGGCTTTGTTACATAACTCAAACCACGCTCTGCCGCCGACACCATTTTTACCTTGAACATACCGACTTTACCATTCTTCTTGCTAAGGATGTGGTGCTGAATTCCGTTGCGCTCACTGATGAGTCTTGTATCATGTGTACCCTCAAGGCGGTTGCGTGCTTCAAGGTCTGAAATCTCCGCAAGCACAGTTTCCTCCTTGTCGGCATCCTTCGCATCATAATTGATAGGGAAGTAGTGAACACCCTCGTCAGCTTTTATCAACACAGGCATGCCGGCGGGGATTATTCCGCAGCCAATCTGCTCGACATTGAACACCTCTGTTCCCGGCGTGTATGTCTCATAATCGACGGCATACAGGTGGTTACCATCTGCAATCTCCTTTCCTGTCAAGATATATGCTGTGACGCCATCGGGTATTTCAAGTTCCACAGGAACACAGAGCGATGTCATCTTTGCCGAGGAAACCTCAACCGGCAGTTCGGTTACGAGCTCAATTGTCCAGTCATACTTTTTGTTGGCATTGTTACCGGCACTGATTTCAATATCTTTAGCGGTTGTTGCATTTGTAATGTTGTCGCATAGGTAATTGCTTCCATCAAATGCCCACGCATAATATCCGTCACTGTCTGTTCTTGACGGATGTATGAGTACGTCCTGTGAGTAGTAAGCTTCATTGTCAAGTGGCAAGTTGTCCTCTTTGAACACAACCTTTCCTTCCTCTGTCACAGCCTGTATGTAACGGCCGGTGTTGAATGACAGGATGTTTGTTGCACCATCGGCGTTGCCGTCCACTGCGTAGAACACTGATGTTGCTGCAACGTTATCGTTTATATTACCATAAGCATCTGTTATGGCACCCATGGCAAGTGTTCCGCCGTTTATGCCCGATTGTAGGTAATTGAGTGACACGCGACCACGTATGCGGTAGTAATAACCTGCAGGCGGTGTGTTGAGGTGGAAGTTCACAAAGTGCTGCTCAAGTGCATCAACAAAAGATGTAATAACCTCCGGAGTGTAATCGGATGTTCCGCTGAGGTACTCCTCCAAAATCTTTGCTGCGCCCTTGTTGTAGTGCGTGGTGGCTATGGCAAACAAATTGTCAAAACCATCTTTTGTCAAGCTGTTCGCTCCCTTGTTGTCATAGTGGTATTTACCCAATTGGGTTGCTGTGGCATCATAATTATCGTTGTAATTTTTCGCAATTGTATATAACTCACCGAACTTGGCAAGAGCATCAACCACTGCCATGTGGTCGCTGTTTGTCGCGTCAAGGTTATAAATTTGTGCCGATGTTCCAACGTATGTAAAGTACCAGGCCGCATTCTTGTTGCCTTCTGTGGTTGCTGGTGAGCTTACTACACCAAGGTCCATGTATTCATCGACCATAAGATAGTCATTGCCATTGTACAGGCGGATTGAAAATGCATCGCGCCCGCTTTCATACATTTCGTTCCAGCCCTCAACGCCCTCGATGCTTGAGTGTTGTGCATTCATAAGCAGTATGTTGCCTATGGCGCTTTTCATTTCGGTCGCGTTCATCGGTTCAACGCTGGCGCTTTCCAGTTTGTAATTGGTAAACCACTGGCGTGCATCCCATTCGTTGATTTCGACACTTGCAAATGATTTGTTTTTCTCATCACATTTTATAGCCCAATCTGATGAATATCCATCTTCCCATGCCGATGAGATTACAAACATTGGGCTGCATTTCGAGTTTTTGAACTCCTCAAGCGCGGTAGCTAGCAACTTGCCCTTTTCATACTTTGCATCATCAGTTGTCTGCTGTTTGAAGACTGTCAAGGCATTTTGCAAGGCTGCTCTTTTGTCATAGCGGTATTGGCCCGGCTGTGGTGTCGCTCCATTTGCGGCAACCTTGCCATTCTCGACTGTGTTGTTGTCAAGATAGTATTGGCTTTCCAAAGCAATGAGTTCCGATGCATAAACCTTTATCTTATCCTCATACAGTGCTGTGCCGTAGAAACCTTTGATTGTAGCAACACAAGCATCTACATCATTGTTGTGTGGCAGAACGTAGAATTCTGACATCGTGAAGGCCTTGTCACCGACATTTACCCCCTCAATGGTAAAACGCAGATGAGTATATGACGGGCAGTTGATGAGGTTCGAGAAGTAGAACATTTCGTCGCGCATGTTTGTCTCTACCGTTGTGATATCCGTAAACGATGTGCCGTTGTTGCTGCCCGATACGCGTATCTTCACAGGTCGGCCGGATGTTGTCTGCAAATTCGCCTTTATATAGAAATAGAATGATGTCACTGCTTTGCCATCAAGGTCGGCCTGCAGGTAGTGATTCTCACCGGTAGAGCCTTCTACTGTGGTAAGTGAAGTGACGTAAGAACCGTCAGTCAGCAAGCAAGTCGAGGTCTCGTCCTCGACATCGGCATTTGTCGAGTATTTCTCGCAAGGCTCTTTTACGAGTCCCTCGTTCAACTGCAGATAGTGCGGATATTGCCAAGCCATATTTGCAGCAAGGCCATAGAAATTATCGGTTATCTCTACATCGGCAACAGGAAGAACCTTCCATCTTACTCCTTGTGTGTTTTCAGACGTAGCACACTTTACATCCTTGCTTGTAGCATCGGGCAAGCATATATACATTCCAGGTATGTCGATAGATTCAAATTTTACAACAGCAGAAGCCAAAGTGTCGTCATTGCCAATTTCAACATCATCTTTTGTTGTAACAATTCTGTAGACGCCGGCTTTGTTTACATCTGAACTCATATTCACTCCCATGCCGTTACCGGTGTCGTATGGTGCTCCAACATACATGTTGGCAGCTTCGTTGTATATGTAGAACATTTCACCCTCGATATGCTGTATATACCAGACATTGGTGTGTGTTGTCTGAATGCCGTTTATAGTGAGCGATGTGGAGTTTGTGGAGAGCCATCGTTTGTTTTCTCCATCATAAAAATCCTCATTATAAAGTTCGGCATATTTGAAGATTGTCTGATATCCTTCTGAATATTTGTTTAGAATCTCCTGTGCAGTATTGATGTCACTCATTGTTGCTGCAAGAGTAGAATGGCTCTTTTCTGTTATTGGTGTGATTGCACCAATTCCCCAAAAGATGCCTTCGTAACCGTCCTTCAACGTAGCCTTGTCTCTCCACGTCTCATACAGTTTGCCAAGTCCGCTCCAAAAGCCTCCTCCCCAGATGTCGGAACTGTTCACGGCTTCATAAGCCTCATCAACAAGTTTGTTCAGTCCCATGATATCGGCAAAGTCTTCAATCGGTTCGAAATACCAAACCGAGCCGGGGTCGCTTCCCAAGTAGAGATCGACCTTGCCTGTAGATTCGTTGTAGTGGAAAGCATCCGATGCAGCTGTGTTACCCGATTGCGAGATGAACACTCCGCCTGTTGTTGTCTTTATCTGGAAGGCTGTTCCGGTTTCATCCCATTTGTTTGGTGCCACGCACAAGCGCTGAGTGCCTGCGGCGTAATTGTGAATATACGCAGCGTCGGCATTGCCTGTTACGTAGAACATAGCACATGTATCAAGGGCATAGACCCCATCTACCGTCTTTGGTGATGTTGTCATAGAGAACTTGAATCCTTCGTAGCGAAGGTATTCACCGGTCTTGACATTCTTAATTGTGTACCATTCTGCGTTGTTCCTCTCTGTTGTTTTGTTATTGTTTACAGTAGAGGGGGTAGGTACCTGAGCTACAGCAGTCATTGTGACAAAGCACATGACTGCCGCAAAAATCAACCTGATTTTGTTCATATAATAATATTGTTTAGTATTTGTGTCTGTCAACATCTCTCGCCAGAGATGGTATAGTATAGTTGTAAGTTTTTTCAGAGATTCCCGATTCTGCAATGAGCAAGAAAATGCCCCTTGCTGAAAAGGACTGCAAAAGTACTATTTGTAAATTGATTACACAAATTCTTTTTGTATCATTTTGTAAAATGTAGTGTGAAAATAATACAACAAGCGACCGTTTAATGTAGGGGGGGGTAATTTTGTTAGCAAAAAGGCTGTTTTACTAACAAAATGTCAGTGTTTTTAAGGGCGCGGCGAAAGATTCTTCGTTCCTACTGCTAAAATAGGGGGTAGATTGGGTGGCGGAAAATGGGAAACTGCGAGTGAGTGAGAATTGAAGAAAAGTGTCTTTTACTCTTCTTTTATCTTTGGGCCTGTGGGATTAGAATTCCATCAATATGCGTGCGTTGATTCTTCGGCCGGTGAGGTAGTTGGGCACGGCGTAGTTGTAGTTGTTGATGTCCTTTACCCAATAGTACGAGTTGACATTGTTGATGCCGAGGATGTTGAACGCGTCAATGCCCAGCCAGATGTTCTTGAAGTACCGGCGTGCTCCGGTGCGGTAACGCCTGTCCTCGTTGTCGAGCAAGCGGTAGGACATTCCAATGTCCACGCGACGGTAGGCCGGGGCCTGGAAGACATGCTTCTCGCGTCCGCTGTGTGGCGGACCGAATGGAAGACCGTCGGCATATGTTCCCTGCAGGCTCAGTTTCCAGCGGTCGGTGCCCGGGAAATAGTCGGTGAAGTAGAGTGATGCGCAGAATGTGCTGTTCGTGGGGCGTGGAATCCAGTCGCCGCCGTTGATGCGCTCCTTGGTGTCCATGACTGATAATGTGAGCCATGAGTCTGTGCCCGGCACGAACTCGCCGAACAGCTTCAGGTCGAGTCCTGTGGCGTATCCCTTGGCGCAGTTCTCGCCATAGTAGACTATGCGCACATTGTCTATGTTATAAGGTATAAGGTTGTCGAGTTTCTTGTAGTAGGTCTCGGCGGTGAACTTGAACGGGCGGCCATAGATGCGGAAATGGTAGTCGCATCCAAGGACAACATGGATCGAGCGCTGCGATTTTATGTTCTTGTTCAGCGTTACTGTGGTTATGCCGTTTACGGTTGTGGTGTCGCGCATCTCCTTGTAGAACGGTGTCTGATAATAGACTCCCGATGCAAGACGGAAGGTGACATCATCGCAGAATTTTGGTATGAGTCCCACACTTGCGCGAGGCGAGAAGATGACTTCGTTGTTCCAGTCCCACCACGAAAGGCGCGCACCGGCGTTTATTGATATGAGTCCAATGTTGCTGTTGAACTTGTATGTATCCTGGATGTGTACGCTTATGTGGTTGCTGGTATATTCGCTGTTCGATGTGAGGCTGTATACCGGGCGCAGCTCGCCGCCGGCGATTGGGACATTGTAGCCCAGCGAGTCGCGCAGCTCCCACTCGCGCTGGCTGTCGTTGAACGACTCGCGTTTCCAGTCTATGCCCCAGCGCAGATCGTTGCTCTTTATGTAATGCTTGCCGATAAACGAGACTGTCTGTACATTGGCCTTCAGGTAGTTGCGCGCGTGTTCCATGTAACGGCCCACGCCCATGGTCTGGTCTGTGTTTATCTCGTTTAACCAGTACTCGCCAATGATGTCGTAGGTTTCCTCCTCGTCGGTGCTGAATGCCGATGCCTGCAGCGTGAACTGGTTATATTCGTTCGAGGTGAAATTCAGTGCTGCAGCGCCGAAGAATGTGCGGAAAAGGTCGCTTTCCCATCCATCGAAATAGACCTTGAACTCCTTGACGTCCTCAAGCGTACCGAAACTTGTCGTGCGGTCACTTGGCGTGAAATTGTACTTGTTCTGCGAGATGTTGCCGATGAGGCTCATGCTGAGTTTGTCGGTGATGCGCCAGTCGAGATAGGCCTGGTAATCGATGAAGCTGGGCTTGTATTCGCCCTTGGTGTCGAGTGTGCCGAACAGGTAGTTGTTGCTCTTGTAGCGCACGGAGTTTGAGATGCTGATTTTGTTGTTTCCCCATCCGATGTATGCGCTTGCGCCCAGCAGGCTTGCCGATACGGTGCTCTCGAACTCGCGTGGCTTGCGGTAGGTGACGTCGAGTACCGACGACATCTTGTCGCCATATTTTGCTTCGAAACCACCGGTGGAAAATGAGACTGCGTTCACCATGTCGGGGTTCAGGAAGCTGAGACCCTCCTGTTGGCCGGCGCGTATGAGCAGTGGTCTGTAAACCTCGATGCCGTTTACATAGACACTGTTCTCGTCAAAGTTTCCACCGCGTACATTGTATTGCGAGCTCAACTCGTTGTGCGAGCTCACTCCGGCTTGTGACTTTATGAGGTCTTCGATTGCGTTGCCTGTTGCCGATGGTTGCAGACGCAGTTTCTTGGGCATGTCTATCTTCTGTGTGCCTCCCATCTGCTTCTCGTGCTCTACAACCTCTACCTGTTGCAGTGAGATGTCGAGCGAGGGTAGTGTTACGTTGACAATTAGGGTGTCGGTGGGGTTCTTGAAGGTTCGCTTGCGTGTCTGGTAACCCATCATGGAATATACGAGCGTGAGGCTGTCTTTGCTTTCGCAGGTGAGTGAGTAGTATCCGTTGAGGTCGGCCACTGTGCCTTTTCCCTCGCCCAGGACGCCGATACTTGCTATCTCTACCGGGTTGTGGTTCTCGTCGGTGACGCGTCCCTTGAAGGTGACCTTCTGGGCTGTCGCTCCGGCAACGACCGCAATGATAAGTAGCAATGTAATGTATATCCTCAATCTCATTATCTCTGTTTTTGCAATGTATTTCTTCTATTAACGCGGTTTTTCGATTATATGTATATCCTGCGCAAAATTTTATTTATCCAGTTCCACTTGAAACGGTACCAGCGCAATGTGCCAACCTGCTTGCCTCCATAATTGAGCAGTGTGTGTATGAACTTGCGTTGCATGAAAGGCAGTGCTCTTGCCTCAAGGAATTCGAAGTGTGCATATCCGTTTTTGTGTGCATCGGTTATGGCGGCCCAAATGGCCATTATGCCTGGGTAGAGCAACGGGAATCTCTTGCGCAGACCACAACTGAAGGCGAGGCAGGCGCGCTCCTCTTCGTAGAGACAGAGTGAGCTGCCAATCATTTTCTCCTTGTGCACGATGATAAAGAGTTTTGCTTCGTCCGAGAGTTGCCCCTCGGGGGTGTACAGCATTGTACGCAGTACATTCTCCTTGGGTAACTTGCGCTGAATCTTGCTGCGGTAGTAGTTGCGCATCAGTTTAAGTCCCTCCTTTATCTCCTCGGGGGTGGTGGCACGTCTGTATGTGACGCCGCTCTTTTCGGCCTTGCGTATGTGAGCTTTGTATGCGCGTGTAAGCCTCTCTTGCGGTTCCTTGCTGTGGAGTGATATGTAGAGACGTTGGTCGCGCATGGGGATGAAGTTGTGAGAACTCAGTGTGCTGTATGCAAAACGCGAATCTTCGATGTTGAGTACCTCGATGAAAGTGTGGCGGAAGTCGAGTATGTCGAATGTCTTTTCAAGCAGTGCTGCAAAAATCTCCTCGCGCTGAGTGGTGCTGCAACCACTGCGGTATGCGCCTTCGCCGTTTATGGTGTACCAATAGTTGAGTATAGGCGGAATGATTCGTATTGTCCTTCGTTTGATGACAAGCAGATGCCCCAGCTCATTATCTTGCGTGTCGTACCCCACAAGCATGTATGGCTTGCATCCCTTGCTGTGCTCTATGGTGCGGAACATTTGTGTAGAGTGCATTGCCGGCCCTTTGATGAGTGTCGGCAGTGTCTTGCTTTTTGTGTATATTTCTATCCTCACCGCTGTTTCCTGTTTTTACCTTCGTAAAGATAATGAAAAAATGGAAATAAATTACTACCTTTGCAGTAAACTGCGAAGGTTTTCTTCACTCGCTGTGAAATACGCTTGTTATTATGGAGAAAGAGAACAAGGAAATATACATATTGGCCATTGAATCATCGTGCGACGATACTTCGGCGGCTGTGATGCGTGGCGACACTGTGCTGTCCAATGTTACTGCCAGTCAGGCTGTGCATGAGCAGTATGGCGGTGTGGTGCCCGAACTCGCTTCGCGTGCGCATGAGCAGAATATTGTTCCTGTTGTTGATGCCGCCCTGAAAAAGGCTGGCGTAGCAAAGGAACAACTTAGCGCAATCGCTTTTACCCGCGGCCCCGGTCTTATGGGTTCGTTGCTTGTGGGTGTCTCTTTTGCCAAGGGATTGGCGGCGTCGCTCCGCATCCCCATGGTCGAGGTCAATCACCTGCAGGGTCACATTCTCGCGCACTTTATAAAAGAGGATGGGGTGGAGCACAAGGCACCCGAATATCCGTTCCTTTGCCTCATGGTCTCTGGTGGCAACTCGCAGATTGTGAAAGTGAACAGCTACAAGGATATGGAAATCATTGGTCAGACGATTGATGATGCTGCCGGTGAGGCTATGGACAAGTGTGCAAAGGTTATGGGATTGGGTTATCCCGGTGGCCCTATTATTGATCGCCTGGCACGTCATGGTAATCCCAAGGCTTATAGCTTCAGCAAGCCTCATATCCCGGGTTTTGACTATAGTTTCAGTGGTTTGAAGACTTCGTTCCTTTATACATTGCGAAAACTGGTTGCCGAGAATGAGAACTATGTCGAGGAACACAAGGAGGATTTGGCAGCTTCGTTCGAGGCTACTGTTGTTGCGGTGCTCATGGATAAGCTCTACAAGGCATCGAAGGCGCTTGGTATCAAGCGTATAGCTCTCTCGGGCGGTGTGTCTGCGAATACCGCTTTGCGTCAGGCCTATCAGGATTACGCCCGTCGTTATGGTTGGGAGATTTTTATACCCAAGTTCGGTTTTACCACTGACAATGCAGCGATGATTGGAATTGTTGGATATTATAAATTCCTTGAGGGTGATTTCTGCGCAATGGATTTGCCTGCTTTTTCAAGAACTACCATATAATATATAATATGTAGCTTTGACAGGTGCTCCTTGGCTTGGGTTCTGTCGATGGTTTTTATTAAAAACAAAAAATAATTGTATTTTTGTTTGCAAGGTTGTGCGAAATCGTATATCTTTGCACTCTGTTTTGAGTAGGTATCAAAAGAATAACAAAAAAATATATAGAGATGTCTAAGATTTGTCAAATCACCGGTAAGAAAGCTATGGTGGGCAACAATGTTTCACACTCAAACAGAAAGACAAAGCGTCTTTTCAATGTGAACTTGTTTAAGAAGAAATTCTTCTATGTAGAGGAGAATTGTTGGATTCAGTTGCGCGTGAGTGCAGCGGGGTTGAAAACTATTAACCGAGTAGGTCTCGATGCAGCTTTGAAGGCTGCTGTAAAGAATGGCCACGTTGCTTGGGAGGAAATTAAAGTACTCGATTAATTAAAGGAGGAAAGTAGTAT
The DNA here is from genome assembly GCA_045657945.1 of Bacteroidaceae bacterium. GTDB lineage: Bacteria > Bacteroidota > Bacteroidia > Bacteroidales > Bacteroidaceae > HGM04593. The sequence continues at coordinate 23,614 of JAZOUB010000026.1, forward strand.
GGCTAAGAAGGTAAAAGGAAATCGTGTTCAGGTAATCCTTGAGTGCACTGAGCAGAAGAGCAGCGGTGTTCCAGGTATGTCTCGTTACATCACCACAAAGAACCGCAAGAACACAACTGAGCGTTTGGAGTTGAAGAAATACAACCCATATTTGAAGAGAGTAACAGTTCACAAAGAAATTAAGTAATAAGAGATGGCTAAGAAAGCGGTTGCAACCCTCCAGACAGGTGATAAGGAGAAGTTTGTAAAGGTTGTAAAATTGGTTAAATCACCTAAGACCGGTGCTTATATGTTCTCTGAGGAGATGATGCCTCAGGCAAAAGCAGACGAGGCTTTGAAGAAGTAATTACTGCCGTAAGGCTTAAATATAAAGAGAAGAATAACTGGAAAGTTGTTCTTCTCTTTTTTTGTTATGCTTTCAGCCACTTCTGTTTTTCAAGGCTGTATATTGGCATGAATGGGATCAGTAGTGGGCGTTTATTTATGTATGCTTGGAATTCCGGGTCGCTGCCGTATGTTTTCTGTTGTCGCTGCTCGAGACGTCGTGCACCGCTGAACATTACATAGAGTATTCCTATGTAGCCGGCCGAGGCGATGGCCCATTGCCATGGCGTGCAGCTCGCGCCAAAACATATTATGAAACTCCCTGTCCATAGCAGGATTTCTCCAAAATAATTCGGGCAGCGCACGATGCGGTAAAGCCCGGTGCTTACGAATTGTCGGGAATTCTTTCTTTTTGCCGCGCTCTTCTGTGCATCGGCAATGGCTTCGGTCGCAAATCCAATGATGGCTATTATGGCTCCCGCCCAAGCCCATGTTTCGTTTGTGATTGCGCCTTTTTCAAGATTGTATAGATAAAAGGTGTATGGGCTTGTCTGCCCTATGTAGAGTAGGGCGCATGAAATCCAAATCATAACCATGGTCGGTGTGGATTTGTGTTCGGTTTTGTCGGGTTGGTAAAGAATACTTTTGTACGATGCCGATTCCTTTTCTCGTACGAATAGATATGTTGCCAGTCGTATTCCGTAAATGAATAGCGTTGTGCAGAATATAACTGTGGGCAGCGTGAATGCTCCTGGAAAAATTATTGCGGTGGCTGCGGCAATTGCGGCTATCGCAAGTCCATAGCCGATGCTGAAGAAATAGATGAAATATATCCACCCGACAGCCGATGCTGCAAGCGATACGGCCAAAAGAATCCAAAGGTAGTTCATTTGTTCTGCGTTTTGTTGTTATGTATTGATAACAGCTTTCCGGCTGTTTTTGTGCGCAGTTTTTGTGAAATGTTTGTTGTAGATTAAAATGATAAGCAAATTTTTATAGTTGTGTGATTTTGGCGGTTAAAAGTGAAAACGGGGTTCCTTTGCGAGAAGTCGGTAAACACATGGTGGTGTTTGTTCTGATTTTCTTTTATATGGCTACTTGTAAGTAAACTTCTGTTCACCTGCAAAAGTTGGGGGAAATTTAGGATTACCTCTCAATTGTATTGTGTTCTACAGCAGTCTTCAACCTTAATTGTTCACTTGCATTTTCTTTAAGTCGTTCTTTCCCTACTTTTCATCGCGTGAAAAGTAGCAAAAGCGCCCGGCAGAGACAAAATCAGTCGTTTGTTCCTTCTGCTCGCGAGTTGCTTTGCAACATCCCTCGACCGTCACAAACTTGCCACTTCAAACCTTTCTGCTGTTTGTCGGGTGCTGCGGATCGCACTGCGTACGGCAATTTTAAGAAAAGATAATTGCCGTACTGCGTTTGAACGTACCTCGCACAATGGCCTCCAAACAGCAGGGATTTCCGTTGTGATTTTGACACTGCCGGTTTCTCTTTGACATTACCATTGTACGCGTTAAAGTCCGATATGCTTGCCAATGAATAAATTCTCTGCCTAGGACGGAAAGTTACGCGTAAGCAATTTCAAAAAAGTTAAAACTACAATCAATTCTATAAATCAATGGACTACCTCCCCCAGACTTTGCAGGTGAGCCCTACTTGTAAGTAAACTTCCTGTATCCATATAAACGAAAATCAGGAAGCAACTTTCGTTGTTTCCTGATTTCTTGCGGAGAGAGAGGGGCTCTGGTCCAATTTAGCACTATTCTTACCCCCCCCCTTTTTTTTATATGTGCTTTTAATAGAGAATAATACACTTCTACAATGAGATATTGGGATAAATTATTTGCTTTTCACCTTCTTGATCTTCTCATACTATTCTATCGGTCCCACCTCGGTGCAACTTTTTTATGCCAAAAATGCACCAAAAAAACAGTATGTTTATATCTTCTAACTGGCCTATAATCAATAAAATAATTATTATTTGTTTGATACATACTTTCTCTTTTGAACGCTTCTTCTCAATTTCTCATTTAGACTACTCCAAAATATTTCTCAAAAAAGACCTTCAACTTCTCTATCACATTCTTCTTTTTCTCCTGCCTGTTGCCACCACCGAAGCGGGACATTGCTGGGAGTATCTTGTCAATATCTGTGCCTGTTGTGCGTATCGCTCCATCACGAAAAGCATTCTCCACGAACTTGACGGTCTCGTCTGCTTTCAGGTTCTCGCTTGCGATAATCTCATTCAGGTCATCCTGCTTACGCTGCTTTACAAATGCCTCCCAAGCCTCATCAACATCGGTATCAGTATTGACACTTGCCACGAAGTCCTCAATGAGTTCTTTCTTGCTTCTCAACTGCATACTTGCACTTACTGCCTTGCTGATATTGACAAGTATCTCCTTGTTCTTGCAGTTGCTGTCGTGGTAGTTCTTCACCAGAAGCAGTATGTAGTCAATGTTTATCTCAACTTGCCTTATCAGTTCGGTTTCAAATATGATGTCATCATTGACCACCTCCTTCTCGCCCTTGTTTCTCTTTCTCCACTTATCTTTCAGGGGTGTTTGATAATGAGGGAGATAGGGTCAGTAGCGGATGATCTGGACGTTGGGGCAATCATAGAAGGCATCTTTATGCACATTGCACCCTTTAGGGATGCGTACTTCGGTGAGGCTGGAGCAACCAAAGAAAGCCTTTTCCCCAATCTCTGTCACCGATGGGGGGATGGAGATGCTCGTGAGGCTGGAGCAATACCAGAAAGCACCTTCTCCAATCTCCGTCACCGATGGTGGTATGGTGATGCTCGTGAGGTTCTTGCAAGCAGAGAAAGCAAATTCCCCAATCTCCGTCACCGATGGGGGGATGGAGATGCTCGTGAGGCTGGAGCAGCCATCGAAAGCATAGCCCCCAATCTTCGTCACCGATGGGGGGATGGAGATGCTCGTGAGGCTGGAGCAACCATGGAAAGCATACCGCCCAATCTCCGTCACCGATTCTGGGATGGTGATGCTCGTGAGGCTGGAGCAACCAGAGAAAGCACTGCTTCCAATCTCCGTCACCGATGGTGGTATGGAGATGCTCTTGAGGCTGGAGCAATACCAGAAAGTACTGCTTCCAATCTCCGTCACCGATGGTGGTATGGCGATGCTCGTGAGGCTGAAGCACCATGAGAAAGTTCCATCCCCAATCTTCTTCACCCACCGAGGAAGTGTTATGCTTTTAAGGTTCTCGCAACGAAGAAAAGCACTTTCCCCAATCTCTTCCACCCATTCGGGCAGAGTGATTTCCGTGAGGTTCTCACAACCCAAGAAAGCCTCTTTCCCAATCTTCTTTATCCACTGAGGTAATTCTACACTCGTGAGTTCTTTGCAATACTCGAACGCTTTATCTTTTATCTCCGTCTCCCACTCGGGTATGATGGCCTTTCCATCCTGGATGTCGTAGCCGTATTTTTTGTATTTTGCCATAGTAGTGTTTTCGGGTGGTTTATTTAGGGCAAAGATAGAAATAACTGAGTGAAATAATATCAAACTTGCTTGAATATTTTTTTTGCAACGAGTGAAAGTATCTTCGAGTTGACTCAAATATATTTGAAAACACAAGCAGAGGGCAAATACAGCATCCTAATGTCGTTAAACTTTCCAAGCAAAAAAATGCCCCATTCCGGGGCAAATTTTTTCGTAGAACAAAAAGAAACAACCACCATAATGTCTAACACTATGGTGGCTGCGTAATGAAGATAGTTTATTGTATTGAAGGTGGGTCATCCCTCTTCTGGTTCGTGGTCTTTTAAATAAGGAGTCGGGATTGACTTCGCTTCGCTCGTCCATCCCTGTTTGGTTTTCCTTTGCAAGAAATCATTAAACACCTGACGGTGTTTGTTCTGATTTTCTTTTATGTATAGGCAGTCTTTGCGGTCTGCGACAGTTCTTGTATTTGAGTAGGGATTGGCTTCGCTTCGCTTGCCCATCCCTGTTGGGGAATCCTTGGCAAGAAATCAGCAAACACCTGGTGGTGTTTGCATCTGATTTTCGTTTCCTATCTGCTGGTAAGCGAGCTTCCCGCAGCTATAAAACGAAAATCAGGAAACAATTTTCATTGTTTCCTGATTTCTTGCGGAGAGAGGGATTCTTGCTTTGGCAAGCGACTTCGTCGATTACGAACCCCCGCTCGGGTGTTCTCATCCCCTCTAATGTAAAAAAGGAAGCCTTTGATCTGACCCCAAAAAGTTGGACGGATTAATTAAAAAAGTTTATTGGTAAAGAGTTCGGTATTGCACCGGGCTCTTTCCTTTTAGTCTCAGTTTAATTCTATCATTATTGTAGTAGTGGATATACTTCCTCAGTTCC